>PMSN01000008.1 GCA_003167555.1 Spartobacteria bacterium | reverse complement strand
ACTACAAAGTTGAGCCTAGGTCGCAACCCTTAGCCACTCTGGCCGTGGCCGGAACCATTCAGAGGCAGAGAAACCTCCACGGTAGTGCCCGTCCCCGGTGACGACACAATCTGCACCCGACCGCCCACCGAAGCGGCGCGCTCCCTCATTCCCATCAGGCCGAAGCCTCCGTCCGGGCAAGTGTGGCCCTCGATTTCCGCTAGGTCGAAGCCCCTCCCGTCATCGATAATTTTCATTCGAAGCTCGCCGGCTTCGGTCCGCAAGTGAACGCTCACGAATCCGGCGTTGGCGTGGCGCAGGATGTTGGTTATGGCCTCCTGGGCGATGCGAAATCCGGTGGTTTGTATGCCCCGCTTAATGTTTGCCAAAGGCTCGACCGCGGAAAATTGGGCCCGCCATCCGGCCCGCCGCGCTTGTTGATCGAGCAATGATCGCAGGGCCGGAGCCAGGCCGAGGTCATCGAGCAGCGAGGGATGCAGGTCGAGAGAGATCTGCCGTACTTGTCGAAGCAGTTTATCCAGAATCGTTATGGTTTCGTTGAGCCGAGAAGTCTGGTCGCTGGCCCTGCTCCGTCCGATCGAATCCAAATTGATTTTAGCGGCGGTGAGCGTCTGACCGATCTCGTCGTGCAACTCGCGCGCCAAGTGTCGTCTCTCCTCGTCGCGGACCTGAAAGAGCCGGCGGGAAAGGACCCGCAGCTGTTCATTTACCTGCTGTAATTCTTTCTCGGCGCACTTGCTCGCGGTGATGTCTTCGGCGATGCCGGCGAATCGGACCACTTCTCCGCTCTCATCCCGAACCGGAAATCCACGGTCCCGGATCCAGCGGATGGAGCCATCGGGACGCACGATTCGATAGCTATGGTCGCCGGTAGAGCCAGGATCGGAAGCAAAGGTCGCCTCCATCCGCGGCCGATCCTCTGGATGAATGTCCTCTCTCCAGGACTTCGGCGCCGCATAAAGGCTTTCGCAACTTCGCCCCGTGATTCGTTCGTAAGCCGGGCTCATGTAAATCGTCTTCGATCCTTTCAAGTCCGTGATCCAAAACATTTCTTCGATATTCTCCGCGATCTGGCGAAAACGCGTCTCGCTCTCGCGCAAGGCTGCCTCCGCCTTTTTACGCTCGGTAATGTCTTGCAAGACACAGGCGACCCGATCGATCCCGGCGCGACCCTCGATCGGAAAGTACGAGATGAGCAAGTCGCGTTCGCCGTGCTGCGGGTAACAGTATTTCATCTCGTATTGAACCGGCTTACCTCGGAGGCACTCGTCCAATTTTTCTTTGACGACGTTCTCGAAAACGCCCTCGGCCAATAACTCTGGCGCCAAGTGTCCCACCAGGTCCTCCCACTCAACGCCGCGGTATTTCAAAAAGGCGCGGTTTGCGAGGAGATAGCGGTAGTCGCGATCGACTACTACGATCATCTCCTCCAGCCCCTCGACGACCTTTTCGTATTCGCGCAAACGCTCCTCGTTCTGTTTGCGCTCCGTGATGTCCAGGATAAAACTGCTGCCGGTCTGTTTCTCCACATCAAACAACGCCGAGCCGATCAAGACCGCGACGCGCTCGCCATCCTTGCGGACATACTCTTTCTCAAACGGCGTGCACGTTCCCGTGGCGAGCAATTCATCGATCGCCTTCGCGTCTTTCGCCGCGTACTCCGGGGGAGTAAGCTTCTTCCAATCGACCTCTCCGCGACAAAGATCCTCACGCGTGTATCCGATCGTCTCTAAAAACAAATCGTTCGCCTCGCTGATTTCGCCGTTAAGGTTCCAAAAAGCCACGCCGATGATGTTCGAAGAAAGGAGGCGGCGGAACCTGGCGTCGCTCTCTCGCAACGCCTCCTCGGCTCGCTTGCGATCTTCGATATCGGTGTTCGTTCCGTACCACCTCACGATGCGTCCTTCCGGATCGCGCAAGGGGACACCAAGAGACAGGAACCAACGGTATGTCCCGTCAGCTCCGCGGTGGCGTTTTTCCTGTTGGTAAGGCGTGCCGTTACTTACCGACTCGTGCCAGGCCTTCAGGACGCGCTCGCGGTCGTCGGGATGAAGCATGTTTTGCCAGCCATCGCCGATCAGGTCTTCCTGCTCCAATCCCATGTAGGAGCGCCAGCGTTCGTTGCAATAGTCGAGCGTGCCATCGCCCGGGCCGCTCCAGATTTGGTGGGGGATCGCATCGACGAGAGTGCGTGATTGCATTTCCGCCAGCTTGCGCTCGGCGATTTCAGCGCGCAGTTCCTCATTGACCCGCCGCAGTTCAGTCGTTCGCTCTTCGACTTTCTGTTCCAGCTCTTGGTTGAGCCTGTTTATCTCGGCCTTCGCTTGCTTCAACGCGGGAGTCTCGACGGTTTCCCAGTTTCCATTCCGCCGCGCCACCGCGAGTTGATGGATGTGCGCCACATCGAAAACCTGATCACCTGGGCTTGAGGTAAGCGGGTAGGTGCACAAGATGATGCTGCGTTGATCCGCGATCATCAGATTGACTTGCTCTTCATATTCGCGAAAGGCCATCCAGTCATCGCTTTGGACCCAGCCCCCGTCTCCGGCCGCTCTCAATCCGGCATAACCGTTCGTCGATGTGTGGCTCAGTTTTTCACCCCAGGACTGAAGGATTCGTTGGGAATCCCAGCGGCCGTCGCGGACATACCACTCATCATGGCTATGGATTTCGAGCGCGCCTTGCGCCAGGTGACGCTCGAGATCGGGAACCGCCGTCCCCAACGCCTGCTTTGCTTCTTCCACCGTAAGAGCATGGGAAAGCACCCATACGCAAAACTCTTTGCTCTCGAGGCCCGCTTTGAAATAGAGCACCAGCGTTTCCAGCAGATCCTGTTTCGTCTCGTAGAAACAACAAAAGTGCGTTCCCCACCGCACCTCGCCAATTGTGCTAATGCCCGTTTTTCTCAGCCCGTCCGGGGTTGATTCAGTTATCATGGCCGCCGATCACGAAAGTCCAACGGTTCCTGTATAGCAGATCGCCCGGTTTTACGGAGAGACGAGTCGGCGGCGTTAGCGGTGACAACACGCAGGGAAGATATCACACCTCGACGATGCCGTTGCGAATGGCGTAGCGCACCAAGCCGGGCACGTTGTGAATATTTAGGCGCGCCATCAATTGCAGCCGGTGCGTTTCCACCGTCTTCACGCTGATATCGAGCGTTCCGGCGATTTCCTTGGTTTTCCTGCCTTCGGCAATCATTTGCAGAATCTCGCGCTGACGCGCAGTGAGTTGTTCAAGCGGACTCAGTTCGCCGTCGACCCGAGCCAACATGTGACTATTGATTATGATGTGGGAAATCGAAGGGCTGAGATACATCTTATCCTGCGCAATCGACCTGATCACCATCTCCAACTCAAGCGTCGCCGCAAATTTCAGCATGTAGCCGGAGGCGCCGGAGCGGAACGCGCGGCTCACGTATTCCTCCGTCCCAAAGGCGGAGAGCATGACCACTTTTGTATTGGGAAAATTCTTAGTGATTCGTGCTAAGGTCTCGAGACCACCCAGGACTGGCATCGCGATATCCATCAGGACAAGGTTCGGCGATTCCGACCTAACGAGTTCCAGCGCCTCCCGGCCGTTACTCGCTTCACCCACCACTTCCACTCCCGGCGTTTCCTCGAGCAGTGAGCGAATGCCGGCGCGCACCAGTTCGTGGTCGTCTGCCAACAAAATGCGCAGGGTATTCACTCCATCAAACCAATGTCGGTCCGCGCACATTCCAGCGCGGCGGTTGACCACAAATGCAAGATGGCCACCTGGGAGATTGCTGATGTGGGCAATGCGCTCTCCGCGACGTCCAGGGGCAGAAGGACCCAGTTGCCCCTTGGTCGGGGGAGGAGATAATGCGCCTGCCAGCCAGGCGAGCCAGAGGCGACCTCGCGCCTCGTTGATCCGTCCGAGAAGCTCGCGCGCTGCGAAGACGGCCAGGACCGGGAACACGACCAAACGAGGGTCGTAATGACAGAGCATCACTGCGCTCGGGTTCATCGAGGGTATGGCAATATCGAACCTAACTCCGAGGAAGCCAGAAAAAAAACGCCTCGGCCGATCATGGCCTCCGTAGTTCCCGCAAGCCAATCCGCACGCGCCCTGCTCTGATACAAGCATGAGCAAGAGGCGCGTTTTGATTGTGGATGACGATGTAAATCTTTCGCGGCTCTCGGGCATGATCCTCGAGAACTCGGGTCAGTACGAAGTGATGATCGTTAATGAATCCGTCCGCGCTCTGCCCGCGGCGTTACAGTTCCGGCCCGACGTCATGCTGCTCGATGTCGATATGCCAGGGAAGAGCGGCGGGGATCTCGCGCGCGAGGCAGCGATGGATTCGCAACTTCGGGATATCCCCGTTCTTTTTCTCACCGGGCTCGTTACCCATAAGGAGGCGGGAGACTCTTCGCTGGAGAGCGGAGGGATGAAATTTCTGGCAAAGCCCGTGGAGCCGGCCCTCCTCCTCGCCACGATAGACGGTCTCGCACCACCGGTCATAATGGCCTGAAATCGGAGCACTCCCGGGAAGGGCCCCTTATGAACGAAACGACCTTAAAAGAAGCCCACATTCTGTTGGTGGACGACGACGTCTCCAGCACCTGCGTGATGGCAAACTTTCTCAATCGGATCGGCTACTCACATCTCGAGAGCATCAACAACTCGACGCGCACCTTCGAAATAATCGAAGCCTTCAAGCCGGATCTGATTCTCCTGGATCTGGCCATGCCGAATATCAGCGGTTTCCAGGTGCTCGAGGGACTGCGGGCCAATCGGCACAGCGAAGACCAGATCCCGGTGCTTGTTCTCACCGGCGACGCATCGGCCGAAAACAAACGCCGGGCGCTCGTCGCGGGGGCGACCGAACTTCTGGTGAAGCCATTTGATGCGTCGGAGGTCAGCATGCGTATCCGCAGTTTGCTCCAAGCTCGTTTTCTGCGGCACGAGATTCAGGAACAGAATCACTTCCTGGAGGAACGGGTGCGCGAACGCACGTCTCAACTCGAAGGCGCTGTCGAAAGTTTGCAGGCCGCGCAACGGCAACTGGTGCAACAGGAACGGCTCAGCGCCTTCGGCGAGATGGCCGGCGGCGTCGTGCACGATTTCAGCAACGCTCTGATGTCCGTCATCGGCTACAGCGAGATGTTATTGACGAATCCGGCGGCGCGCGCCGATGAAGCGACAGCCCTCGAATACCTGCGCATCATCAACACCGCGGGCCGCGACGGCGCCCACGTCGTCAGCCGCCTGCGGGATTTCTACCGGCCGCGCGGCGCAGCGGACCTCTTCGAATCGCTCGACCTGAATGAGATTGCTTTACAATCGATCGCACTGGCCAGGCCTCGTTGCTCCAAACGCGAAAGCGACCAAAGCATCCGCTTCGAAACAGATCTCGAAGGTTCCGCCACCATCGCCGGCATCGGCGCGGAAATCCGCGAAGGGCTGACGAACTTGATTTTCAATGCGGTGGACGCGATTCCAGGCGATGGCGTCATTACCCTCAGAACGCGACAACAGGAAGATGATGTGGTCGTGGAAGTCATCGATACCGGCGCCGGCATGAGTGCGGACGTGCGGCAGCGTTGCCTCGAACCCTTCTTCACGACTAAGGGCGATCAGGGGACGGGGTTGGGCTTGGCCATGGTGTTCGGCATCATCAAGCGCCACCAGGGAACGCTCGAAATAGAGAGTGAGCCGGGGCAAGGCACAACCGTGCGGATTCGGCTTCCGGCTTTCGCTCATTCGCCCGAAACTCAGCAGAGCGAGGTTCCGCATATGCGCGGCTGCGCGATTGCGGACCACCATTTTGCGCAGCTCGCCACGTCCGCATGAGACTTTATCATATCAAAAAAGAGGTCTTTGTTTGCGACACATGCGGAACCAGGAACCGCTTAACGAGCATGGAGCGTCATTGGTGCGAGAAATGTAATTTGGGTGCGCCTGTTGAAATGAACCCCGTAAGATTCCAAGGCTTCGCCAAGGTTTCCCCGACGCGATTTAGTGCTCTTCTCCCGCGAGTTCAGCGGTCGCGTTAATCGTGCGCAGTTCGCCGTTCCAGAAGGGCGAACCGGAGACCATGAGCCTGCACGTCGGGAATCGGTTGCTCTTTGAATGCGCGAAGAAAGGTTTGCCCCGCGGCAGTCAGACGGTTGATGGAAGTGAACGATCCATCCTTGCCATCGTTCAACGTCGCGTCCACCAAGCCTGCTGCCGACATCAGCCGCACTTCGTGATCGGCCTGGCAGCCGCGCAATTTAATAAAGCCGTGCCGTTGTCCGTCCGCCGCGGCCAATAACTTATTTACATAAGGTAGGTTCATACTGCTTCCTTCCCGGGGATTCTCGCTGCGCGAAATTACGCGCGCATTCTTGTCTGGCGACGAGAGATCGATCGCCGGTGCATTATCCCACTCACGACGGGATATCCCAAGACCGGAGACTACGCATTCTCCACTCGGTACTTCTGCTTATGCGGCCCAACTGGGCAGGAGCCCGAGATGGAGCGAAGAGCGGCCTTTCACCGTCACCCCTCGCAATGTAGATTCCCGGCGCACCCGCAAAGACAATGACGGTTCCGGGTTCGAATCGCGCACAACCCAATCAACCATGAAATCGAAATCTCTTATCTCGTGGTTCGCCACGCTCGCGGCTCTGTGCGCCGCGACCTCTCTGAACGCCGCCGATGCCGGCCTGGCCGCCACTGCCACGAACGAAACCGGCGTCGATCTCTACCGCAAACTCGCCACGGGCGACGGGAATCTTTGTCTCTCCCCGTACTCGATCGAGAATGCGCTGGCGATGACGTTCGCGGGCGCGGACGGGAAGACGCGCGAGGAGATGGCGCGCGTGCTGCATTTCTCGACAAACGACGACGCGCTTCACGGCTCGTTCGGCGCGCTCCAGCAACAACTGGAGGAGATGGCGGCGAAAAGCGCGAAACAAATTGCGGACGCGAAAGAGCGCGGCGGGCCGCAGCAGCCGATCGTCATCACGATCGCGAACCGGCTCTTCGCGCAGAAGGGATATGAATTCCGGGAAAAATTTCTCGCGCTTGTGAAGGAACGCTACGGCGCACCGCTCGAGCCGCTCGATTTCGGCAAGGACGCCGCCGGCGCCACGCAACGAATCAACTCATGGGTGGAGGAGCAAACGCGCAATCGCATTCGCGATCTCATTCCGCCGGGCGCCCTCGACGCCAGCACGCGCCTCGCCCTCGTGAATGCGATCTACCTCAAGGCGCCGTGGGCGAAGCCGTTCACAAAAGGCTCGACGTCCCCGCAGCCGTTCCACGTCCGCGGCGGCGAGAGCGTGAATGTGCCGACGATGCACGGCTTCAGCTACTGCGGATACGCGAAACGCGCCGGCTTCACCGCCGTAACTCTGCCTTATAACAATCGGGAGCTTCAGTTCGTCATTTTGCTTCCGGACGATGCGAAAGGTCTTTCCGCGCTCGAGAAAAAACTCACGGCTGCGATGCTGGCCGAGTGCGCGAAACTTCAAATGCAGGAGCTGAATCTCCATCTGCCCAAGTTCAAATTCGAACCGCCCACGATGAACCTGGGCGCGGTCTTGCAGGGGCTCGGAATGCAAACCGCCTTCGATCAACCGCACGGCAGCGCCAACTTCGACCACCTCGCGCCGCGTACACCGGACGATTATCTTTGTATCTCGGCGGTCTTTCACAAAACGTTCATCGCCGTCGATGAAGAAGGCACCGAAGCAGCCGCCGCGACCGCGGTCGCGATGGCGGTGGGCGCCGCCGCGGGCCAAAAACCGGAGCCGCTCGAAGTGAAAATCGATCGCCCCTTTCTCTACGCGATCCAGCACGTGCCAAGCGGCGCATGCCTCTTCATCGGTCGCGTGACCGATCCTCGTTAACGGATTATCTGGCCAGCTCCGCGATCGTCTTCTCCAGCGCGCTGACGACCAGGGCGAAGCGATCGTACTCGAGTTTGTCGGGAGTGTCCGTGTTTTCGTGATAATGCGGATAACGGAAGGGCGCGGTGTCGGTGATCATGATCGCGGGATAACCACATTGCCAGAACGACCACTGGTCCGACCACGCCACGCCGGGAATGAACGACGGCAGCGCGGCGCCTTCGGAAGGAATTTTTCCTTGTTCGCGAAAGGAAGCGACGACGCGGCGCACGAGCGCGCGGGAACGAAAGTTTCCGACGAACCCGATGAAGTTTCCAGTGCTGGGATAGAACGCGCTGATTCCTGGTGGGTATTTTTGCGACCGCGGCGCATCGGAAAAATAACCGATGGTTTCCAAACTCAGCATGGCGGAAATCTGATCGCCGCGAGCTTTGCACCCGCGCGCGTAAACGAAACTTCCCATCTGCTCTGTCTGGAAGTACGGCGGTTCTTCATTCACGAAGGCCACGAAGCGCAAGGTTTGCCCGGTCGACTTTCCCGCGAACCGGCGGGCGAGCGCGAGCAGCGCGGCGACCCCGCTGCCGTTGTCGTTTGCCCCGGGTGAGCCGAAGACCGAATCATAATGCGCGCCGATGACCACGATTTCCGGACGAGCGCCGCGAATCTCCGTTTCGATGTTATGAGAAGCTCGTCCCTGCAATTCATAAGTGTCCCGTCTGGGTTGCAAGCCGGCGCGGGAAAAAGCGCCTTCGATGAAATCGGCCGCGGCAGTGAGTTGCGCATAACGGCGCAGGTTCCGCTCGCCGATGTCGCCGGCGAGTGTTTGTACGTCGGCCGCCAGTTCAGCGCGCAAGGCGATCTCCGCCGGTGAGAGCGGCGCAGCGGTCGAAATATTTCTTCCCGGCATTCTCATCCCAAACCACCACAGTAAGAAAAAGAACCCGATTACGGCGAACGCAATCCGAAGACCGCTGAGAACAAAACGCCGCAAGATGCCGAACTGGCGGCGCCCCGGTTTGCTGGATTTCGAATGGAGTTTCATGGGCCGCCGGATACAGCTATGACGTCATCGCACCATGCACCCTAACGCCCAGCCGCCCGACGAAGAAGCCGAGATCGATCGCGAGATTCGCATCGAGAAAATGAAGCGGGAGCTAGATGAAATCGCTGGTGGGAAGGTGCACAGCGGAAGCTTTGGGCCCGTGCCTTCGAAATTGGAGGAGGCGTTTCTCGAGCAGGCGCTGGCTTACGAGCGGGCCGAGTTCGATACGAATTTCAACCGGCTCGTGCAGCGCGGCGTGGCGATGCCGCCGGCGACAGAACTCGACGATGCGGCAGTGAGCGAGAAGCTCTGGGAAGTCGTTCGCGAGCTGGGCGAGATGCGCTGCTTTCTCCATGACACTAATCATCTTGGCGATCGCGAGCTTTACGATTGGCTCTGGACCAGCGGCCTGCGCGAAGATTCGCCGAATCTTTCGGAAATGGCGGCCGCAGGCTGGCACACGAGTCCCATCGGCGGGAGTAACGATGAGGACACGGCGGTCTGGCTCAGATATTAGGCCGACGACGAGGATCGGCAGCGGTGGCGCCTTGGCTTTCCCAACGATCCGATGCCAGCGCATGAAGCGCTGCCTTTCGATCGCGATTGCCATCTGCCGAAGCGGTCGACTTTCTAGAACATGGCTTGGCGTCTTCATGAGCACGTTCTCCTCGGGGAGATCGACAATCGCAGCCGCGGGCGCGTTGCCGGTCGCATCTGGCTTGCGGGCGTAGAAGAGCCGCTCGTGCTCGAGTTGCTCGGCGATTGTCATCCGGACCTTGCGGGATGTTTGTTGTGTTTTGAAAATCCGCAGCCAATCGCGATGACGACAAAGGCGCCGGTGTCGCGCCAGCGCGGCATGGCCGGTGACATAACCGCGGCCCGGAAGACGCGCGTCTTCGATATTCCGTTCGAGGAAGCTTACGCGATGATCAAGGCGGGCGGAACGCCGCCCGAGCACATGGCCAATTCGCTTTATCTCGAATGGCACTCGGACCTAAGCGGGCGCTTTGTCATCGAGAGTACCGACTATCGGCTCGAAGTCTCGGAGCCCGCCTGGCGCTTCACGGCGGAGGAACTGGCCGAGCGCGCCCGCGCCGCCGAAGAATCGAGCAACGCGTTCGCCATCGAGATCCGCGCTGACGGCACTGAAGAGGAGTGGGACGAGTTCCGCTGCGAGGAACTGCTGCGTGAAAGCGATGCGCGCGGCGCCAAATACCGAGATCTCCTCGAAAAGTATCTCGATCATCCCGACCGCGATCGGATCGTTGCGCACGAGATGGGTTGGACGTGGATCGAAGACGCGCTCGATGAGAAGGCAGAGTCTGGTCCCGAGAATACCGACGAAGAAAAGGGAACGGATGATTTCCTTCCCGCAGAGATGGAGCTGCCCGCACCTGACCCTTTACGTGAAGGGATCGATTGGGTACGGGATGAAGACGGCGACATCGTCCATCCGATCGGAAAGCGCGCGACGGAGATGCTCTACGGACTGCTCGACGAACTGCGCGCCGTCGGAAATCCCGAAGAGCGCCATGAAGGTCTCCGGGAATTTGTTAGCCTTGCCATGACCTTGAGCGGGAAACTTGCCGGCGCGCTTGGCGGCCTTGCCCATGGTTGGGACGACGGCGAGTTCGGTCTCACCATCGCCTCGCTCAAGCGCGCACTCGATATTCTCCATCAAGCGCTTGCCGCTGCCGGTGCGCTTGGCCCCAATACGCCTTTCCCCGCCGCGCGCATCGCCCATATCCAAGGCGAGCTCTTCGCCATTCGCGAGCAGATGATCGCCCTCATGGCGAGGCTGCGCGGGTCATCCGAACGGGACTAACCGATCTTTTTCCGGAAGCGCAGCGCGCAGACGCAGAAGAGGAGCACGGCCATGGCCGACATGATGGCGAGCGCGGGCCAGTATTCGAAAAAGCTCGCGCCGCGCAGGATGATGGCACGCATGAGGGAGATGAAATACGTCGTCGGGAGGAGCGCGCCGATCGCGTAGAAAATTCCAGGCATCGTTTCGCGGGGAAAAATGAAACCGGAAAAGAACACGCTCGGCATGATGAAGGTCATCGACATCTGGAGCGCCTGCATTTGGTTCTCCGCTTTCGTCGCCACCAGCAAACCGAGACTAAGCAGCGCGAAGACGTAAACGAGCGTCGCCAGCATCATCGCGGTCACGCTGCCGGCGATCGGCACGGCAAAGATGAAACGCATGATGGCGAAGAGCAGAATGGCCATGAGCATTCCGACACAAAGATACGGGATCAGTTTGCCCAGCATCAGACCCCAGCGGCTGAGCGGACTCACGAGCAATTGTTCGAGCGTGCCGCGCTCGCGCTCGCGCACGACGGCCATCGCGGTGGCGAACGTGGTCCCGATTTGCAGGACAACGCCGATGACGCCCGGCACAAAAAAATTCGGGCTCCGCATCGTGGGGTTGTAGAGCATTTGCGGCCGGATCTCGATCGGCACTGTGTGCCGGCCGGTCTCGCGCATCAGCGCTTCGACGGATTGGGTGAGGGCCACGCCGAGGGCGGTGTTGAGCGCCTGAAGCGCGGTGGTGGAATTCGAGCCGTCGATCAACATTTGCACGTGGGCGGGATAGCCCGCGCGCACGTCGCGGGTGAAGTGCGGCGGAATCTGCATCCCCACATACGCGCGCCCCTTCCGGATTTCGCTCGCGAGTTCTTCGACGTTCTGGACTTCGCCGACGATCCGAAACGTCTCGGTGTTCACGAAACGATCGAGGAACTGCCTGCTCTCGACGGTGCGATCCTCATTCAGAACCACCATCGGCATATGTTTCACGTCATTATCGAGCGCGTAACCGAACGCGATCATCTCGATGAGTGGCGGAAAGAGCATGAAGAACAGCGTCATCGGATCGCGCAGGACCGAGATGAATTCCTTGAAGAGGATCGCGCCGAGGCCGCGGAAAGGTGCGCGCTTCATTTTCAGGCGGCGCGCTCTCGTGAATTCTCGCCGGCGTGTTTCGCGGTAAGCGAAACGAAAACGTCCTCGAGCGACGGCCCGATCTCGTGGATCTCCGCGCTAGCGATTCCCACTTCGTGCAGCTTCGCGTCGATCTCGGCGCGCCGCACCGATTCGTCGACGAGCAGATGCATCGATTGTCCGAACACGGTTGCGCTTTGCACGCCGCCCAGTTCGCGCATCGAGCGCAAAGCAATCGTTAGGTGATCGCACGTCACGTCCAGACGCCGCGTTCCGGGCGGGCTCACTTCCGGCATTTGCTTCAAGTCGTCCGGCTCGCCGCACACGATCAGCTTCGCCATGTAGATGTAGCCGACGTGCGAACAGCGCTCGGCTTCGTCCATGTAATGCGTGGTGACGAAGAGCGTCATCCCCTGTCCGGCGAATTCGAAGAGCAGGTCCCACAACTCGCGCCGCGCGACCGGATCGATGCCCGCGGTTGGTTCGTCGAGAAAAAGAACCGTCGGTTTGTGCATGAGGGCGCAAGCCATGGCGAGCCGTTGCCGCCAGCCGCCGGAAAGCAGGCCGGCGCGCCGGTCGAGATACGGCTCGATGTGCGTAATCGCGATCAATTCGTCCCGGCGCTGTTTCAATTCTTTCTCGCGCAGACTGTAGAGCTTGCCGGAAAAAATGAGATTCTCATTCACGGTCAGCTCGTCGTAGAGCGAAAATTTCTGCGACATGTAGCCGATTATTTCCTTGATGGCCTCGCTTTCGCGGCCGACATCGTGACCGCCGACGCGGGCCGTGCCTTCCGTGGCTTCGAGAATGCCGCAGAGCATTCGGATGACGGTGGATTTGCCGGAGCCGTTCGGGCCGAGAAATCCAAAGATGGATCCGCGCGCGACCGAAAAGCTGACGTGATCCACGGCCGTGAAATTGCCGAAGCGCTTCGTCAGGCCCTCGCACTCGATCATCAAATCAGCCATGGGAGAAGTTGAATCAGGGGAAGCCCAAGGAGGGGCGGTTTCCAAATCGCCCATCTTTTCCTGACGGCGATTTGGAAATCGCCGCTCCTTGAAGCTTTCATTGTTTTCCAACGTTGGGAAAGAAAACATCGGCGGACATTCCGGCGCGCAGTTTGTCCTCGCCGTTGTCGAGCCGGATCTTTATTCCGAAAACCTGCTTGATCCGATCTTCCACGGTCTGGACGTTGCGCGGAGTAAATTCCGCCTGGCGATTGATCTGCTCGACGACGCCGGGAAAATCCTTCCCGGGAAATGAATCCACCCGCACGCGCACGGCGTCGTGAAGTTGGATCAAGCCGAGCCACGGCTCGGGCACGTAGACGCGCACCCAGAGGTGTTGCGGCAGGATGAGCGTGGCGACTTCGCGATTGGCCGCGAGCACGTCGCCCACCTTCACGCTGAGCACTTCCAGGATCGAATCGGTCGGCGCCACGATCTGCATCTCACCCACTTGCGCATCCATGTCGGCCAACTGCGCTCGCGCCTGTTCGACGCGGGCGCGCGCAGCCGCGATGTTCTTCTCCTGCGCTTTCGCGGCGCTCATCGAGCGCTCGGCTTCGTTCGACGAAACCGTGTTGCTCTTCAGCAGCTCCTGCTGGCGCTTGGCATCGGCGCGCAGAAACTCGAGCTGCGCGCTTTGCGCTTCGACATCGTGCTCCGCCGTGTTGATCTGCGCCGCGGCGAGATCGCGTCGCGCTTTCAGTTCGGATGCTTCCAGTTGAACAATGACGGCGCCCGCCTTGAGCGTGTCACCCTCCTGCGCGAAGATTTTCTCGACGCGTCCCGGGGAACGAGGCGCCACGTGCACTTCGTCGACCTCGATCGTGCCGGAGACCGCGTTGTTGTTTTTCTGGCAGCCGGCGAAGAGAACGAGCGCGACACAGGCAGTCGCGTAAAGAGTTCTTGGGAACCGAAACGGAGTCGCAAACGAGAGGCGCATCGATCGAATGAAAAGTGGCGCGACATTATGCGCCGGAAACGCTAGGAAAGGAAATGGCTGGTTACTCCGGCACACCGCTGGCGCAAAAGCTCGGAATCAAGGCGGGCCAGAAAGTTGTGACGATCGGTGCTCCGGCCGGCTACCGAAAGTTACTCGCGCCGCTGCCGGAAAGCGTGTCGTTCACGAGTGAGATCAAAGCGGGCGCGCCTTTCATCCACTTTTTTGTTTCCGAGCGGAAGGTGCTGGAGAAAGAGTTGAAGCGGCTCCGCAAATTGATCGCGGACGTGGGAACGCTTTGGATTTCGTGGCCGAAAAAATCGTCCGGCGTCCCGAGCGATATCACGGAAGACACGATCCGCGACGTCGCGCTGCCGCTCGGATTCGTGGACGTGAAGGTTTGCGCGGTGGATGAAACGTGGTCGGGATTGAAGCTGATGATCCGCCGCGAAAATCGGCGAACGTAACATGGTAGGGCGAGACTCGGTCGAGCCGGACCAACGCGCGCCATCGAACGCGCGCCGGCTCGACCGAGTCTCGCCCTACCAAACCTTGCTTTGCACCGGTAGACAAATTTTCCCGTCGATGAACACTAATTTATGAGCAAACGTCTTTTCGATCACATCGATCTCCGGGTGAAAAATCGCAAAGCCGCGCAGGAATTCTACGCCCAGATTCTTCCCGCGATCGGGTTTAACGTCGACAAGAGCGGCGAACGATGGGGTGTGTTTGAGGCGCCGGGAGAAAAAGCCGTCGATTTTTTTGGATTCACCGAAGAGGCCGATCATCGACCAAACGGAAATCGGATCGCGTTTTGGGCGGAGAGCCGTGCGGCCGTAGATCGAGTCGCCGAGGTCGTCCGCAAAGCCGGCGGCAAAAATTTGGAAGGGCCGGAGCTTTGCCTCGATTACTCTCCAGGTTACTACGCCGTCTTCTTTGAGGATCCGGACGGAAACAAACTGGAAGTCTGCTGCCGCGACAGCGCGACCATAGCCGAGTAATTACTGCTGGAGAGCGCGGCGAGGCGCGATGCCAAAGGCGCGGAGCGCGCGCGCCGTAGTCTCCATCGGCAGGCCGACGACGTTGCTGTAGGAACCTTCGATTCGCTGGATGATTTCTTTTCCGTGTCCTTGCGCGGCGTAGGCGCCGGCCTTGTCGAGCGGATTTACTTTCGCAAAATAATTCTCGATGGCGCGATCCGTCAGCGCGCGAAACTCGACTCGGGAGATTTCGTGAAAGCTTTGCGACTTGCCCTGCACGGAATGGCAAATGCAAACGGCAGTCCAAACTTCATGCGAACGTCCGCTCAAGCGCCGGAGCATGGCGACGGCATCTGGAATGTCAGCGGGTTTTCCGAGCACGTCGCCATCGATCGTGACGAGGGTGTCGGCCGCCAGAACGACTGCGTCCGGCGAATTGCGCGCAACATGCAACGCTTTGCGCGTGGCGTTGTGGATCGTCAATTCCCTGATCGTGAGCCAGCCGTGCGAAACTTCTTCGATCGGCGGCGAGACGACCTCGAACGCGTAGCCGGCTTCCGCGAGTAATTCTTGGCGGCGCGGCGAGCCCGAAGCGAGAATGAAACGCGAAGCCACGCGCGGCGCGATGTTTTGGCCCTACGGTTTCACGGAAGGCGCCGGTGCCGGTTTGTCGCGCGGCATGTCGGGCACGTTCGGGATTTTCAATTCCTGGAAATCCTCCGGCACGGTGAAGTCCGCATCGCTCAACGGATCTTGTTTGATCGAAACGATCGTGCTGGTGATGTCCTTGTTCCCCAGTCTTATTTTCGTGCGCAGGGCGATGCCGGGAAGATCGTGATAATCGAGCATTCCCTTGGCGATGTCGTTCCACAACGTCGGCGTCGCCGCTTGCAGTTGCTTAATGATCGCAGCTCCGTCCGGATACTTGGGCGCGATCCAATAGCTCGCCTTCAACTTCGGCGTTTCCCAGACATACTCTTCCGTTTCGTAACCGTTGACGGTTTCCTTCCGGCCGGTGGCGGTGAGCTTCGGTTTCTCCGTGGACGCGGTCGTGCCGGAATACTTGCTCGCCATCTCGGCGATCGCCTTCGCTTTGTCTCCGGAAATGCGCACGAATTTCTTCTGGGCGTTCATCAAGGTCAGCACCTCGCCCGTTTTCCCGTCCATGATCGTCGTCATTTGGGCAGCTTCCATTCGCGCCTTGTCGCCCTTGAGTTTGATCGTGATCTCGCTGATCGGCCCGCCGCCTTCGACATTTTGCACGATGGTGAGATCGGCGCGGGACGTGAGCGGCAAAAGCGCAGCGACGAAGAGGCAGAGAAGCGATGCTTTCATGATTCCATCTAGCTAGTTCCATGGCGGGAAAAGGCAAGGCGAACGCCCGCGCGCCGCAGGCCAGAAAAGAACTTGGCAGCATGGGCAAGGCGCGTCAGCTTAACCGGCGCGCGGGTGTAGCTTAATGGTAAAGCTGTAGCCTTCCAAGCTACTGACGAGGGTTCGATTCCCTTCACCCGCTTTTCGCTACGCATCCAAGCGAGTGGCGGATGGGCGGGGATTCGAACCCCGGGTGCCTTTCGGCACACACGCTTTCCAGGCGTGCACAATAGACCGCTCTGTCACCCATCCCTTGTAGCGGCGGTCTCTGACCGCCGAAGCCGCCGCAAGACCAATGAAGACGGCGGTCAGAGACCGCCGCTACAGCTAAAGCTGCAACCGGCGGAACAGTTCGTCGAGCGGGAGTTGCAGGCCGATGTAAAATTCACCGAAGTCGCCGTAGACCGCGCTGACTTCGTCGAAACGCATCTCGTAAACGATCGCCTTGATCTGAAAGGTGTCGCGCGCGAACAACGTCACTCCCCATTCGGCATCATCGAGTCCGCTCGAGCCGGTGATGAGTTGTTTGATCTTGCCGGCGTATTCGCGGCCCACCTTCGCGTGGCCGCCCATGAGACGACGCCGTTCCTCGTAGGGAAGCGCATACCAATTCCGCGTTTCGCCGCGGCGCTTGCTCATATTGTAAAAACAGACGACCGGCCAGTCGGGCAACGTGGGGTAAACGCGCTCGTGCCGGTACTTCGCCATGCGCTCACGAAAAGCGGTCATGGCTTGCGCAAACTCCGGCGAATCGGGCTTGAGCTTTTGTTCCGTCTCGAGAGTGCGGCCGTATTCTTCGTCGGTCGTGACGTATTCGCTCTCTTCCGTGAGCGAGAGGTAGCTGTAAACGGGAACGAGAACGTCGGGGCCGAGCGCCAGGGTCAATTGCTTCTCAATCCGGTTGGCGGCGTGCAGATCGGGCGTGATCAACATGAACCCGAGATCGGCTTTCGGCGTCACGATGCTGAGCGTGAGCAACTGGGTCGATTCGAGCGCGCGGACTTCCTGCACCAGCGAAGCGAGCGCCACTTTCCCGGCGCGCTGCTCGTCCGCGCCGAGCAATTGCCATTGGCTGAATTCGATCCGGTAATAGAGATGGAGACAATGCCATCCCTGTTCGGGAACGAGCGTTGTTTCGTTTTCACTCATCCGCGCAAGTGTCAGCGGCGAGCGGAACGGGGTCAAGAGGTCGGTGCGCTGCGCCGACCGCGTGATCGGACGCTGCCGCGCAGCGTGCTCTACCTTGGCGCGGGTTCGGGCCGGGGGAGATGTGCGATGCAATATTCCTCGCCGTCACGCGACACGCGGAATTCGAGGCTGGGATCTGTTAGTTCCGTGGCACCGCATGTCGCACATTTGTGCAGCGGCTCTTCTTCACTGCGCGATTGGATTTCGAAACGCTGGCGCCGGACGCTCACTTCCTTGCGCTGCCGCAGGTGCTGGATCACTCCCGGTCCGAAGAAAATGAGATAATTGCTGAGTGCGGCGACGAGCGCCAGCCGATACGAGTTCGATTGGGTCGCGAATCCGAGAAGGAGGAAGCCCGCGTAAACCCAGGCGATCCATTTGATTTTCAACGGCAGGATGAAGAAGACGTAGATGATTTCTTCCGGATAGAAGTGGGCAAAGGCGAAAAAGAGCGTGGTGAAAAGCATCTGATTCGAAAACTGACTGTTGGAGAGAAGCGCGGCGACCGTGGTGCCGATCATCCCGACCAGAAAATAAAGCGTGAGCCGGAACGGGCCCCAGGCGCGCTCGAGACCGTCGCCGATGAACCAGAGAAACCAGAGCGCGACCACAACCAAGAGCGGATGCCCCATCTGCGGGACGAAAATGTAGGTGACGAGCCGCCAGACCTCACCCGCGCGAATCCGCGCGATATCGAGCGCGAGATACGAATCGAAGCCTTTGTTCAAATAAACGAGGACGAAGACAAGCGCGTTGAGAGTGACAACGGCACGGATCAACCCCGGGATGGCAATGAAGCCAATGCGCCGTTCGAGTTTGTCCAGAAGTCTCATCGTCGCCGACCACGGTAGAGAAAGCACGGCCCGCTTCAACTCCGCACGTTAGTAGGTGGATCGTGCGCTCCGTCGCGCGATGTTTCATAATGGCGAAACTAGCATCGAGCGGCGGAGCGCTCGATCCACCTGCGTTGACACGAAAGTCGCGGCGTCTAGGATGACGCTCATGAGTGACGCCGCACCGAAAACTACGCCGCTCTACGACGAACATGTGCGGCTCGGCGCGAAGATGATCCCCTTCGGCGATTGGATCATGCCGGTGCAATACAGCAGCATCCTCGACGAGCACCAGGCCGTCCGAAAAAACGTCGGCGTCTTCGACATTTCGCACATGGGGCAACTGGTCGCGACGGGTCCGGCCGCGGGCGCGTGGCTCAACGAGATGCTCACGAACAACATCGACAAGCTCGAAGTCGGCACCGGGCAATACACTTTTTTGCTGAACGAGCGCGGCGGAATCATTGACGACCTCATCGTCTATCGAACCGCGCCGGAGGAATTTTTCCTGGTCGTAAACGCGTCTCGGCGCGACGAGGATTTCGCCTGGTTGCAGACGCACATCGCGGACGGAGTCGATCTGAAAAGTCGAAGCGCGGATTTTGGCGGCATCGCGATCCAGGGGCCGCGCGTCGTCGAGCTTCTCCAGTCTTTTTTCGGGCCGGACGCTGCGCTGCCGGCGCGCAATCAAATCAAGAAGTTTGATTATCAGGGCATTCCACTTGAGATCGGACGCACTGGTTACACGGGCGAAGACGGCGTCGAGGTTTTCTTCCCGGCAAAAGATGCGGCGCTGGTTTGGAATGAAGTGCTCGCAAAGGGAAAGGAGCTTGGGATTCGCCCTTGCGGTCTCGGCGCGCGCGATACGTTGCGCCTCGAGATGTGTTATCCGCTGAACGGCTCCGACCTTTCGCCGGAGCGCAATCCGATCGAAGCCGGCCTGGGATTTTTTGTCGACCTAACGAAACCAAAGTTCACCGGACGTGACGTGCTCCTGAAAGTGAAAGAGAACGGTCCGGCGCAGAAGCTGGCGGCCTTTCGCATGGAAGGGAAAGGGCCGCCGCCGCGTCCGCACTATTCCGTCTTCGAGAACGGCGAGCGCATCGGCGAAATCACCAGCGGAACGCTTTCGCCGAGCTTGAACTATGGGATCGGAATGGCTTACTTGGACGCGCCGCACGCGAAGATCGGCTCGAAGATCGAGATCGAAATTCGAGAGAGGAAATTTCCGGCCGTCATCGAAAAGAAACCGCTCTACAAAAAATCATGAACGTTCCTGACGATCTTTTTTACACCGAGTCCCACGAATGGGTCCGGCGCGAAGGCGACAATGCGCGCGTCGGCATCACCGATCACGCCCAAGCGGAGCTGACCGACGTCGTCTACGTCGAGCTGCCGAAAGTCGGCGCCGCGGTGGAAGCACGTGGTCCGATCGCGGTCGTGGAGTCCGTCAAGGCGGCGAGCGACATTTACGCTCCGGTCAAAGGCACCGTGGTGGAAGTGAACAAAGCGCTGGAAGCAAATCCGGCCTTGATCAACACCGATCCATTTGGAGAAGGCTGGATCTTCGTCCTGAAGATGGATTCGCCCGACGACGTGAAGCAGTTGAAAGACGCAGCCGGCTATCGCAAGGCGATCGGTTAGCCAGCTGGCCTAACGACTCGCTTTGACTCGCGCTTTCGCGGCGGGAGCGGGCGAAGGGTTTAGCATTTCCTCCACGCAGCGGATGAGATCGTCCAACGTGACGGCGGTGGCGAGAAAGCTATAGCCGCTGATAAACCCCCCGGTCATCACCTTCTTTTCCGGCGTCGCCTCTCCGCTCAGAAATAGGAACGGCGTGTCTTTCAAGGATGGCTCCGATTTCAGCTGACGATTGACATCTTCGCCTTCCGCTTGGGCTTTCGCCGCGTCGAGCATGATGAGATCGGGCAAAAACCACGGCGCGGCGTGCAAAGCAAACCGGCTGTCCTGTTCCACCTTCACGAGATAATTCCCGGTGCCTTCGAGCGCGCGACGGACGAGGGCCGTTACGTTCGGCTCGTGATCGACTAGGAGGATTTTTTTTAGGAACTTCATCGCCTGGTCTTTGCTCTGAGCATTGACCAAGCATCGGTTGTGCCAGCAGGCGCTGCGGGGATTCCCTAAAGCAACGCCGAGACGGTGTTGATCGTCATGGCGAGAATCACGGTGTTGAAACCAAAGGAGAGCATGCCGTGGAGCAACACAAGCTGGCGAAGTTCGCGCGAAGTGATCTGCACGTCCGAGACTTGAAACGTCATGCCGATGACGAAGGAGAAGTAGGCAAAATCCGTGTAGTCCGGCGCGCAGCCGCCGGGAAATTCGAGGCCGCCCGCGTGCTGTTCCGGTCCTGCCGGACCGTCGGGGTCGCCATAAAAAGTGTGGGCGTAACGCAAACCGAAAACCGTGTGGACCAACATCCAGGAGGAGACGACGGCCACCAGGCTCATGAGGAGATGAATGATGAAGTGCGGCCGTTGCACGCCTTTGTTAGCGAAGAAAAGAAATCCGACCGCGAACAATCCCGCGCAGGCCGCGAGCACGACAAAAATGAAAATGACGGTCCGGCTGACGTCCTGCATTTGCGCGCGCGCGCGAAGTTTCTCCGGCGGCGTAGTGATGATGGTGAGCCAGGCGAGGGTGAGAACGGACAGCGCGAAGACATCCCACGCGAGGATGGATTGCGTAGAAGGCTGCACCCGGCCGCGCAAGCCGAACCAGACGACGCCCGCTGCAAGAAGAGAGAAGACCAACCGATGCCGGGCATCTTGTTTTGCGATCCAGTTCATCGTTTTCGCGGTAAATTCGAAGCAGTAATCGCCTATCGCATCAATCACGCAAGAAAATCTAGAGCTGCCGTCATCCCGAGCGAAGTCGAGGGACCCCGTGGCACGTCGAGAAAAACTAGCGCGGGGTCCTTCGGCTCCGCTTCGCTTCGCTCAGGATGACGGCCACACGCGCCTCTACATCATCCGAAGATACCGATATTCGGATGCGCGAAGCGGCCGATGTTTGGAAGCACCGTGGACAAGTCCGAGGCGCTCACGCCAAACCATGTCGCAAGCGTCGCGGAAAATTCGTCGACCGATGTCGTCGGAATCCAGCGGCCTTGGCCGGTGTCGTCCGGTCCGTTCACGGCGAGAGTCGGGAACGTTCCGAATAATCGTCCACCTTGGACCGCACCGCCGAGGACGAATTGATGGCTGCCCCAGCCGTGATCGGAACCGGAACCATTCGTCGGGTAGGTGCGGCCGAAATCGGACGCGGTGAAAGTCGTGACCTGTTGAGCGATGCCGAGCTCGGTGGTCGCGGAATAAAACGCGTTCAGGGCCTGGCTCAATTCCGTAAACAGATTCGACTGCCCGGTGAGTTGAGCGCCATGAGTATCGTAACCGCCGACCGAGCAGAAAAAGATCTGGCGCTGCATGCTGAGATTGGTCCGCGCCGCGATGAGTTTCGCCACCATGCTGAGCTGCTGGGCGAGCGCGCTTGCCGGGAAAACGGTTTGGAACGGCGGGATACCGGCGAGCGCGGAGGTGAGCAGCTCATTGGCGGCGATGGAACGGCTGACCGTGTCCGAATACGCCTGTTCCAATAAATTGTGATGCGGCAACGCGAGCAAATCCTTGAATGCTTGCAAACGCACATTCGCATTCGCGCTCCCGTCGAACCCGGCGAGACCAACGCTTCCATTGGAGGAAATACTGTAGGGGAGGACAGTGTTGCCGACCTCGAATGTGTTCGTGCCCGCGATCGAGATGGAAAGAGAAATCTTGGAATTGGGGTTGAGCGATTGCAGAACGTCGGCCATTCGCCCGCCCCAACCCGTCTTTGAAACTTGATCCGGGACCGAAGTCTGCCACTGGACCGATTGGTCGGCATGCGAGAAGAGCTGCGAGGGAACGGCGGCCCCGCCCGCGAGATATTGCGCGCGGGTGACTGGCGCGACGAGGGTGCCGACGTTCGAGACGATGCCGAGATGTCCCTGATTAAAAAGCGCCTGCAATTCCGCCAGGTTCGGATGGAACGCGAAGTCGCGCCCATCGCCATTCGGCAAAGTAAGTGGAAGAAGCGACGCCTGCGGGATGGCGAGAATACCGCGCGCGGCCGCGTAGGAATTGTAGCCGGCGTTGTCGTGCGGGATGATGACGTTGTTCGCGTCGTTGCCGCCGAAGAGAAAGAGGCAGACGAGCGCCTTGTAATCGCTCGTATCGGCGAAGGTGGCGGCGCTGAGGCGGCGCAGATCGAAGATGGTGTTGAGCAACCCCGAGGTGGTGAGCGCGGCGCAGGCAGCCTGGCGAATGAAGGTGCGGCGAGTGGGTGCGTACATACTATTTGTCGATGGTGAACTCGGGCGAGTTGGTCACGAGATAGATGGCGGTGCGGGCGCGCTCGGTGGGATTGTTCGCCGGGATTTGCGTGATCGCGTTGATCAAGGTGGTGCGCATGTCGGACGACATGCTGCCGGCCATGAGAAGCGTGTTGAGATGATCCACGAGCTGGCTCGGATTTGCGGCGAGCGTGGTGTCATTGGAAAGATTGAGCGTGATCTTGTCCGTCGAAGGACCGAGCGAACTGTAGATCGCGGTCCTGAGATAATTCGTGATCATCACGACGGTCGTTTCCGTGGTGATTTCGAACTCCGGACTTTGCAAGCCGGCTCCCGCGATGGCGCCGGGCGCCGAGTATTCGGGCGAGAAGAAATTGAAAACCGTGGGCGAATGCATCGCTTCTTCGTCGAGATTCGCATACCCGTTCCGGACCGAGAAGTTCCCGTCGGGCGATGAGGCGTTGAACGCTCGCAGCAGATTAGTCAGCCGAATAACAGGTTCGCGCTCGTGGCCGATGCCCTGTGCCGACATGAGAGGAACGCGTCCGTCGTAATCCATCAAGATGGCACGCACGACTGCCTTCAAATCTCCGCGAACGCCCTGGCCGTTGTTGTTGAAGACTGACGCGACGCGATAAACGTAACCGGGACTCGGGTTACTCGTGACAAGGCGTTGAATCAACTGGCGGGAGATGAACGGTCCGACATTCGGATGGTTGAAGATCGTATCAAGCGTCGTCTTTAAGTCCTGCGCGGCAGTTTGGCCGGCCGGAATCGAGACACCATTCAAGATCGTTTTCGCGTCCGGCGAATGGTGGCTCGCGATATTGATCATCGGATCGCGCCAGCTCTGGTTGGCGACGCCGGGGAAGAAAACAGGATTCGCGACACCGGGCTGCCCGTAAGTCCAGCCGGTGAAAACCGCGGCCGTCCCCAGAATTGCATCCTGAGTGTAGGTCGCGATTGGGAATCCGCTCGCACTCAGCGTAAGGCCGTCGTCAAGATTGAGATCGTACAGGCCGATCGAAAAGAGCTGCATGATTTCGCGCGCGTAATTCTCGTTAGGCAAGGTGTGGTTGGCGGCATTCGCCTTGTCGTTCTGAAGCATGTTCAGATACGCGCCCATCGCGGGATTGAGGGTGATGTCCTCGAGGAGCTGCCGGTAATTTCCGAACGCATCTTTCACCAGCACATCATAGTAGGCTGGCAGCGCGAAGGGTCTGTTTCCGAGGCCAGCGCTATTGAGCGAGGCGACCAGGGTTTCGCTCAAGGCAAACGCGACGCGCTGCCGTAATTGGTCCGGCGCGGAAATCGCGTAGGTCCACCAGGCGTCGTTGGTCTGGGTCTGGGTCGGCTGGTTCGGTGTTGCGCTCGGCGCCGGGGTGGGCAATGCCGCGACTGCTGCGTCGACGAAAGCAAGGTGCGAAGAAATCGGCGCAGCGAACTGGTCGTTCAGGAACGCGTCGTAACCCTGAGTCTGGACTTTCGTGATCAGCGCGTCCGTCGCGCCGAAAGTTGCTTGAGAAAGGAATCGGCCCGCGTCAGCCGTGGTCGGCGTGCCGGAAGGGAGCGGCGGCGGCGGCGTCGGTACCGGCGCGGCTTGGGCGCCGGTTGAGATATTGAAGAGGCCCTTTATCTCGCCAGTCGGGTATTGCGCGGTGTGGATGTTGAAATAAGTCTGGCCAGCTTTGATTTCGTTGAGGATGTCGGCCACCGTCGAGGTCCCGACCGGGGTGAAGACCCAGATGATGGTTCCATCCGGTTGCGGCGTGGCGGAATCGACATCGAACAGGATACCGCCATCCGCGCCGTGGATGTGCATTCCCGTGATCGGGCCGGAGAGATTTGAGTAATCGAACGCGATGACGGCTGATTTCCCATCCGCGGCGAGTCGGAGCGTAGCCGTGCCGGAGGCCTGAGAATTGGCGGTCCCTTGCGGGCGCAACTGCGCGACATAAAGCGTGGAGCCGTCCGCGGACGGCGGCTGATCGAGGTCGTACATCTCGACGAGGGCGATGCCGGTAGTGTTATTGGCGCCGCGGACGATGGCAGTGTAATTCCCGGGCGCAAGCGTCGCCACGATGGCCGCTTCGTGGTCGTCGGTCGGCGCGATCGTGCTGGCCTCGATCTCCGCTTCCTGAGTTGTGCGCCAATTATCGTTCTGCGCCATGAGGGCGCCATTCCCATCGTGCAGCTCGATCATTGGATCCTGCATCCGGCCAGCGAGCGGAACGCCATTGAGGCTGAGCGACGGACCTCTCGCCCGGACGATCGTGCGCTTCGCCAAGTCGCCGCGAATGATGAAACCCCCGATCATGATATTGTCGCCCGTCAGGACATGACCGCGCGTAGAGATATTGCCGAGGCGCGCGGTGGGCGTTCCGGTATCGAGGTCGTAAACTTCCACGAGCGCAACGCCCGTGGCGTTATTCGCTCCATGCACCACGACGGTGTAGTTCCCGGTCTGAAGCGTCGTGATCAAGGCGGCATCAAGGTCGTTCCCGGGCGCCAGGCCGGCCGCGATGAGGGCGTCCTGTTGAGAGCTGCGCCAGTTGTCATTCGTGGCGATGATCGCGCCGGTGGCGTCGTGTAATTCGAGAACGGGATCGCTCAGCGCGCCGGGCACGGGCAGCGATGGCCCGATGGCGCGCACCGCCACATTTTTCTGGCCGGTGCCATATACGATGAAGCCGCCGATCAAAACATTGTCGCCGGTCTCGACGACCATTCGAGTGGAAATATTGACCGCGCTGGAGATGGCGCGCGCGGACGGGGCGAATAGAGTCAACGCCATTGCGGCCGCAGCCGAAACCCCCGCGAATTGAAGCAAACGTCTCATCTCTCAGAATCGCCGCCGCAGGAGAATCTCGGCTGGGCCGAGGAGACAATGGATTCTACTGCTAAACATGAGCAGGAATTGAACCAGACTCTCGGGGTCTTTTGCGAGACTTTTCCGCCCGTTTTGCGACATGACCGTGAATGAAACCCTGCTTTTGCGGATAAGTCGCGCTTTTTATAAAAGCGCCCCTATGCTTAATTGCTCCTCCTCCAATGGCCGCTTCCACAAAAAAAATTGAACCTGAGCTTAATTTCGAAGGGGCGATGGATCGCCTCGAGGAGATCGTGGAGCAAATGGAGTCCGGCAAAATGATGCTGGAAGAATTGATCGTCCGCTACGAAGAAGGCATGAAGCTGGTGAAAATTTGCCAGGAACGTCTCAGCAGTGCAGAGCAAAGAATTGAAATCATCACGCGAAACAATGCCGGGAAGGCGAGCGTGAAAGATTTCGCGCCGGCGCTCGAGAAGGAAGGCGCGGCGAAGCCGGAGGAAAAGGGAGAAAACCAAAATGACGAAGTCAGACTCTTCTGAGACGACGACCGCTCCGCGGCTGCTCGACGGCATCGGTTCTCCGGCGGACATCAAAGCGCTGCGGGAGCAGGACCTGCCGCAACTCGCCCAGGAAGTGCGCGATGAACTGATTAAGGTCCTCTCGCAAACAGGCGGACACCTTGGCCCGAACCTCGGCGTCGTCGAGCTGACGATCGCGCTGCACCGCGTCTTCGAAACTCCCAAGGACAGATTCGTTTTCGACGTGAGCCACCAGGGTTACGTCCACAAAATGTTTACGGGCCGGCTCGATCGCATCGGCACGATGCGGCAATACCAAGGATTGAACGGATTTCTCCTCCGGACCGAGAGCGAACATGATTGCTATGGCGCGGGTCACGCGGGCACGGCGTTGTCGGCCGGTCTGGGCATGGCGGTCGGCCGCGATCTGCGTGGCGGTGACGAGAACGTCGTGGTGGTGGCCGGCGATGCCGCCTTCACCTGCGGCATTAGTTATGAAGCGCTCAACAACGCGAAATCGCAAACGCGGCGCTTCATCGTGGTGTTGAACGACAACGAATGGTCAATCGCGAAAAACGTCGGCGCGATCGCGAGCTATTTGAATAACATCGTCGCGAACCCGACCTACGCCGGTCTGCACGACAAGGCGCGGCGTTTCGTGGAAGCGATCGCGGGCCGGACCGCGGTCGAGTTCGCCCACAAAGTCGAAGAGGGCGTCAAGAATCTGCTCGTGCCGAGCGTGATTTTCGAGGAGCTGGGGCTGCGTTATTACGGGCCGATCGATGGCCACGACATCCCGCTGCTCATCAAAACTTTCGAATTCCTCAAGGGCCAGGACGAGCCGGTGCTCCTCCACATTCTGACCAAGAAAGGAAAAGGCTACGAGCCCGCGATCGCGAAGCCGGACAAATTCCACGGGCTCGGAAAATACAAAATCGAGAGCGGCGAGACCGCGCCCGCGCCGACGCCGACGTATTCGGAGCTGATGGGAAAAACGCTGGCAAAGTTTGCCGATTCAAATCAAAAGATCGTCGCGATCACGGCCGCGATGCCGAGCGGAACCGGGTTGGGATTTTTCCAGGCGCAACATCCGACGCGTTATTTCGATGTCGGGATCGCGGAAGAACACGCCGCGCTTTTCGCCTGCGGCCTGGCGACGCAGGGGCTCAAGCCGTTCCTCACGATTTACTCGACCTTCATGCAGCGCGCGTACGACATGATCATCCATGACATCGCGCTTCAGAATCTGAATGTCGCGCTCTGCATGGATCGCGCCGGGCTCAGCGGCGATGACGGCCCGACGCATCACGGGCTTTTCGATATCGGCTATCTCCGGCACATCCCGAACTTCGTGCACATGCAGCCGAAGAATGAAGATGAATTCGTCGACATGCTCTGGACGATCGCCAATTACAATTCCGGGCCAATCGCGATCCGTTATCCGCGGGGCGCCGGCACGGGCGCGGTGCCGAAGGCCGCGCCAAAACTGCTCGAGATCGGCAAAGCGGAAGTGGTGCAACATGGCCGCGATGTGGCCATTTTCGGATTGGGCAACATGTTCGAGGTGGCGGAAGAAGCGGCGCGCAAGCTCGAAGAAAAAGGCATCTCGGTCGCGCTCATCAATCCGCGCTGGATCAAGCCGCTCGACACCGGCACGCTCGAATTTTTCGCGCGCGGCGTGGACGTGGTCTGCACCATCGAGGACCACGTTTTGCACAACGGCTTCGGATGCGCGGTGATGGAGCATCTCCACAGCCAGATGATCAACACGCCGGTCGTCCGCATCGGTTGGCCGGACCAGTTCGTCGAACATGGAACGATCCCGATCCTGCGCAAAAAACACGGCATCACGGCCGATGCGCTCGTGGAGAAAGTCTTGCCGCTCCTGAAAACGAAGGGCACGAAAGCCCAGCCGAGCGCGGCGTGAACGTCGGGAGGCCGACGGCCGATGATCGCTCCGGCGGAGTCACATGAGTGTTATCGAAACGCGCGGTCTGACGAAGATCTATCGGACCTACCGCAAGGAAGGTGGGCTCCGCGGATCGATCAAAGGACTCGTTAGGCGAAAGTACCACGAGACCCGCGCAGCGGACGACGTCACTTTCAAAATAGAGGAAGGCGAGCTGGTCGGATTCCTGGGGCCGAACGGGGCGGGGAAAACGACCGTGCTTAAAATGCTTTCCGGCCTTTTGAATCCGAGCAGCGGCGAGGCGCGCGTGCTCGGTTTTGTTCCGTGGGAACGAAGCAATGAAATGAAGCGCCAGTTCAGCCTCGTGATGGGACAGAAGAATGCGCTCTGGTGGGACTTGCCCGCGCAGGAATCGCTCGAGCTGAATCGCGCCATCTACGGAATCGAGCGCGAGCGCTTCAAGAAAGTGGTGGGCGGCCTGAGCGAGCTGCTGGAGGTGCAGGACAAGATGAACGTGATGGTGCGCGAGCTGTCGTTAGGCGAGCGCATGAAGATGGAATTGATCTCCGCGCTCATCCACGAGCCGCGCGTTCTCTTTCTCGACGAGCCCACCATCGGCCTCGACGTCGTAAGTCAAAAACGGGTGCGCGAATTTCTCCGGCTCTACAATTCCGAACACAAGATCGTCACCATGCTGACGAGCCATTACATGCAGGACATAGAGGAGCTGTGCGACCGCGTCATCATCATCGATCACGGCAAAATCTTTTTCGATGGCCCGCTCAATTCCATCATCGATCGCTTCTCTGGCTCCAAAATCATCAGCCTCACTTTTGCGCAGCCGGCCGAACGCGATTTTTCGACGCTCGGCGAAGTGCTTCAGCAGACTCCGGTTTCGGTGCAGATAAAGGTGCCTCGCGCGAAAGTCACGGAGACCTGCCGTGAAGTGCTCGAAGAATGCGCCGTGATGGACATCAATGTGCAGGAATTGCCGGTGGAAGAAGTAATCCGCCAACTTTTCGGCCAGCGCCACGCATCGCAGCAAAACGTCGCGACGCTCGCGGCCGATGGCACCGCGCCCTGATTTTACCGGCGATAAAGCGCCTGCTTCAATTCCCCTACGTAAGCCGGATTAATTTCAAACGCCGTGACGGGCATTTCGGCGATCTGCACTTCTTCGCAAAATGGGATGCTTTCCACGTAGCCGGCCGACATCAGGCTATTGAGGGTGTCGGTCACGTCGTCGACGTCCATATGCGTGCAATCCTGGATCTCGGCGCCCATCATCGCTTCCGTGAAGCCAATCGAACGCACAACGGTCGCTTCGCGACCGCTCAGTTTGATATGACGCATGATCCTTTTTTAGCAGCTTCCATACCGGCACCGAACCGGCCAATTTAGCGCTCAATGCCAAAACTCGGAAGCACGCTTTCCGTCATCGCGACGCGAAAATTCGGGTAACTCGGCTCCCATCCCAGGGCGCGGAGTTTTTGGTTGCTCACCCGCTTGTTACTTTCGCCGCGCTTCCGTTTTGCGGAGGATTTTTTCTGCTGCGGCGGAGGTTTCAGTTCGAGACTCAACCATTCATACACCTGGCGTGCTGTGGCTGGCTCGTCATCGACGACATTGTAGGTTTGACCTCCCAACTCCGCTCGGTGATGCGCCAGGAGGAACAAAGCCGAGACGATATCGTCGCGATGCGCCTGGTTGATGAAACGGGTGCCGGCGTGATCGATCCCTACTTCTCCGGCGAGAAATCTGCGCAGGAAAAACGAGCGCCCCGGTCCATAGATCCCGCCGAGCCGCGACACGATTCCGTTGTTGGCCAGAACCAGCTCCTCGGCCTCGCGCAAGATGCATCCCGTCTCGTGACCCGGTTGCGCCGGACTGGTTTCATCGACGATCTCGCCTTCCTCTTGCGCGTAAACGCTCGTGCTGCTCGTGAAGAGAAGAGTGGCATCGTGAAAGGTCTGAATGAGATTGCGCGCACCCGCCAAATAAACGCGCCGATATTCCTCCGGGCCGCCGCCGCCGGAGCTGGCGCATTGAAGGACGACGTCGAAATGTCCGCGCATGGAAGAGACCGCTGCCGCATCGCTAATGTCGAGAGCGCGCACCGCGTAAGGTTTGGCGCACAGCCGGGCGGCCGATTGCGCGGAGGCCGTCCAGCCTTCGACCTCCCATCCGCGTGCGTTAAAAAGATCCGCGGCCGCTTCTCCCACGTACCCGCAACCGGCGATCAAGATTCGCGGCATGCCCGGTGCGCGTTTGTCTAGCTCGAGGCGGCCGCGATCTCGATTTCGTCGAAGGGATTCGTCTGCGTCGCGCGCACTTGCTTGAGCCGGATCAATTCGAGGAGCGCGAGAAATGTCACCACGATCTCGACCCGGGACGCCATCTCGGCGAAGAGCTCGGAAAATTTCAACGCCACCCCACTTGCGACGCGCTGCAAGATCGAATCGATCTTGTCCGAGACCGTGAAATGTTCGCCGAAGATTTCGCGCAAATCCTCCCGCGCCTCGACCCGCTTGATCACGGTCTGGAGCGCGTTGATCAATTGGAAAATGCCCACCTCACCCAGCGGAAGCGGCGCGAGCACGTTCATTCCGGACAGAGTTCCGGCGCGCGCGAAAATCCTTTCCTGCTCCAGCTCCCGGCTATGCAGTTGGGCGGCCGCCTCCTTGAACTTTTTGTATTCGATCAACTGCCGGATCAAATCCCAACGGGGATCATCCTCGGCCGCCTCTTCGTCGGGCGGCTGCTGGTCGGCGGGCAGGAGGCTGCGGCTTTTCAGATAAATCAAATTCGCCGCCATGACGATGAACTCGCCGGCGATGTCGATATTCAATTCCTTGAAAGCCTGGAGATACTCGAGGTACTGGCTCGTGATCCGCTCGAGTGAAATCTCATAGATGTCGATCTCGTCGCGCTTGATCAGATAAAGCAGCAGGTCGAGAGGACCTTCGAAGATCTCGAGCTTGACCTTGTAATCAGTTTCCATGCGGGGCCGCGGATTGTATGGGCGCGGACCGCGAAAGTAAACTGCCGACGAAACGAAGGCGCCCGCCTAGCGCTCCCCTTCCTTCCGGTGCACCCAAACGCTGTTCACGATCCCGAGCCCGAACATGATCATGAGCACAAACGAGCCGCTGTAGCTGATGAGCGGCAACGGCACGCCAGTAATCGGCAGCATGGAGATCGTCATGCCGATGTTCTGAAAGATGTGCGTGAAGATGAGCGAGGTAATTCCGATCGTGAGCAGAAGGCCAAAGTGGTCGCCGGCAAAAAAGGCCACGAAAAGGCAGGTCAAGAGGAGCAAGCAGAACGCGCCGATGAGGAACATGCCGCCGACAAAACCCCACTGCTCTCCAATTGCCGAGAAAATGTAATCGTTGTGCACGGCGGTGGCGGGAAGGAAGCCGAGTTCGATTTGCGTGTTCGGCGCCTTGAACCCTTTGCCCGACCATCCCCCGGAGCCGATAGCGATGAGCGATTGATTGATCGCCCAGGCGGATCCCTGTTTGTCGATATCGGGGTTAATGAACGCGGTGATCCGCTCTTGTTGATACGGTTTCAGACCCAAATTGATCGCGATGGGGATGAACGCCGCCACGATGAGCAGAATGCAGATCAGATAACGCAACGGGATGCCTCCGACGAAGAGCAACGCGAGCAGGACCGGCCCCCAGATAATCGTTTCGCCCAGGTCCGGCTGCATCAAAATGAGAAGGCAGGGCGCGCCGACGATCGCGCCGCAAAGCAGGAGCCGAAGCATCGGATGCATCTCGCGAAACTGGCTCAGGAAGATGGCGAGCACCATGATCCCGGCGACAACGGCCAGCTGGGCCGGCTGGAAATTGATCGGTCCAATGTGAAGCCAACTGCGCGCTCCGTATACTTTCGAGCCGATGAACTTCGTCAAAACCAGAAAGACCAATCCCGCCAGATACATGGGCAAAGCACCCCAACGAATCCAACGATAATCGATGAGGCTGGTGACCATGAAGGCGAGAAAGCCGACCGCCACCCAGTTCGCCTGCTTGCGCCAGAATTCCGAGGCGATCGTATCTTCGCGCATGTAAGTGGCGCTGTAGATGGCGATGACGCCGAAGATCGCCAGCGCCAGCATCGTCGCGAGCAGGAGCCAATTGAGCCCAAGCAATTTTCGCAGAAGCGGAGTCATTGTGTTTTATCTCACTCGCGGTTCGTAACGCCGCAAGAGGATCGCGGCGGACTATAAGCGCGTTCTGGATTTTCGTAAATTGCCATCCTGACGGGGCAAATTTTCGGCCCTGTTTCCTCCCGCAAAAGCCGGATATCTCCTTCCGTAACTGCTTCACGTGTAACGTTTTGTAATGTTCTGAGAAAAATTCCTCGCGATTACTTGTGAACCCATTCGAACCCCAGTAAAATCCTGTGCACTGGGGGCGATACTTCAATCGAGGGATGAAACATGGCAAAGAAAACGAAACGAAAAATCGCTCATCCGAAATTGCCGATGCAGCGGCAACTCAATCTGCAGCATGAAGGAAAATATTTCGATCTCCGCGCGATTTTCGACCGGCTTAACGAGCGGCATTTTCGCGGCTGCTTACGCGGATACAAAGTGATGTGGGGCCGGCGGCGCAAGCGGCGGCCGAAAGAGTATTTTATTTTTGGCACCATCCAGGAAGAGGAACGCGTCATCCGCATCAATCCGCTTTTGGATCAGCCGTTCGTTCCGCTTTGGTTTCTTCAGTACGTGCTTTATCACGAAATGTTGCACTCCGTCGTGCCGGATGAAGAGACATCGGCCGGACGACGACGCGTCCACACGGAACAATTTTACCGGCGCGAACGCGAGTTCCCGGGCTACCGCCGGGCGCGCCGTTGGGAAGAAGAAAATCTCGCGCGCTTCCTGCGCTAATCGTTCCTCAGCGCCGATCCGACTGGTTCGCCGGCGGCTCGCTCTCAAACGGCGAGGCTGTCGTTGCTAGGTTCTTTTTGATGAGGTACCAGAGGGTTGTCGCGAGTAGGAGAGAGATCAACTTCGCGCGCCAATTGTTCAGGATCAGTTTCTTCATAAGTGCCTTGCAGGAGAATCTCGCCGATGCGTTTGCGGAATGTTTCCGGAGTAAACCCGCGCTCGATCCGGCGTCGATGGCAAATTGAAATCCCGCCCGTTTCCTCCGAGACCACGACCGCGATCGCGTCTGATTCTTCCGTGATGCCGAGCCCCGCGCGATGCCGCAGCCCGAGGCTGCGATCGAGCGTTTCGCGCTGGCTCACCGGAAAGATGCAAGCGGCCGCGGCGATGCGTCCGTTCCGCATCACGACTCCGCCATCGTGGAGCGCGGCTTTCGGATGGAAAATCGTCAGAAGAAGCTCGACCGAAAAATGGGAATCGAGAATCACGCCCGTCTCTTCGTAAACCCTGATCGAGGTGTCGCGCTCGATCGCGATGAGCGCGCCGAACTGCTTGTTCGCCAGTTGGGTCACCGCCTCGGCGATATCGTGTACGGTCTCGCGCTTCTCGCTCGTCAGCGAAAAAATCGGATGGCCGCCAAGTTCTGCCAGTCCACGGCGCAGCTCCGGTTGAAAAATCACTACGAGCGCCACGGCCAGAAAGACGGAGAAACTGCGAATGATCCAGCCGATGACGACGAGATTCAGCAATTGCGAAATCAAGGTCAGCGTCAGGAACACGATCGCCAGACCGGTCAGCACTTTAGCGCCGCGGGTTCCGCGAAAGTAGAGATAGCCGTAATAAATCCCGACGCTGAGCAGAATGATTTCGAAGAGGCTTCGCCATCTCTCGAGCCAGATCTGAACGAAGTGCTGGATCATTTCGCCGTTTCGAGAAGCGCTTCGGTGACGCGCAACGCCGCCGCGTTTTCTTTCACGTCATGGACCCGGATGACGTTCGCGCCGCGCTCGCGCAACAACGCCGTGAACGCAATCGTGGGCGCGAGCCGATCACCCATGGCGTTCGATCCAATCATCTTGCCGAGCGAAGATTTGCGCGAGACGCCGACCACGATCGGCCGATCCTCGATTCGGAGCCGCGCGAGATTGGCGAGCAACGACAGATTGTGCGCAACGGTTTTTCCGAATCCGATCCCCGGATCAAACGCGATGGCCATGGAATCAATCCCGCACTCTAGGGCGCGCGCATATTGTTGTCGAAAAAAATTCGTCACGTCGCTCACGACATCATCGTAGTGCGGAGCCTCTTGCATGCTGCGCGGCGTGCCCTGCATGTGCATCATGATGAAAGCGGCGCTGCGTTCCGCTGCCAGCGCCATCATTTTCGGATCGCCGCGGCCGCCCGTGACGTCGTTGATGATCGACGCGCCCGCTTCCAGGGCTCCGCGCGCGACGACTTCCTTGGAAGTGTCGATCGAGATAAACGCCGGCACGGTCTCGCGCAGCTTCGCGATTACGGGGAGCACCCGCGCGAGTTCCTCCTCCGCTGAAACTGCTTCGGCGCCGGGCCGGGTCGATTCGCCTCCCACGTCGATGATCTGCGCGCCTTCGGCGGCCATGCGCTGTCCCTGTGCGACGGCTTTCTCCGTCGTGAAAAATTCGCCGCCGTCAGAAAAAGAATCGGGCGTGACGTTGAGCACGCCCATGATCAGAGCGCGTTGCGAAAGGTCGACCGTACGGCCGCCAATTTTCCAGAGCGTCCCACCCATCGAGGGTGAGACTATCACGGAGTGTGCTTTATTCGATTAGGGGAGCGCAGGCTGCCAGCCTGCAGTTGCCGGCAGCTTGCCGGCAACACTGTCGCGAAGCGACCCGGTTAGGGAACGATTGCGTCTCGGCAAGCTGCCGAGACGAGCAGGCTGGCAGCCGGCGCTCCCCGAAAAATTGCGCTCGTGCGCGCCCGACTTCGCGCGGAGATTGACCGCTTGCCAATCGTGAAATCGGAAACCGATCAACTGCGCGAGCAAATCCTGCGCTTATTGCGCGCACCGAAATATCGGCCGCTCGATAAGGGCGAACTCGGGAAGGCGCTGGGCCGCAAGAGCGGTGTGCGGATGGGATTGAATGCGTTACTCCGGCAAATGGAACAGGCCGGGGAGATCGCGCGCATTCGAAAGAACCGCTACGTCCTGCCCTCGGAGGCGGATCTCGTGACGGGCACGTTGCAGGTGCACCAAGCCGGTTACGCTTTTCTGGCGCGCGAAAAACCGGAGCAGCAGGACCTTTTCATCGCAGCGGAAAATACCGGCACGGCCATGAACGGAGATAAAGTCGTGGCCCGGATCACGCGCGATGTGCCTTACGCTCGCGCGAAAGGCGGTCGCGACCGCGCCGAGGGCCGTGTGATTCGTATTCTCGAACGCGCACACGATTCGGTCGTCGGCACGTTGCAGCAGTCGAAAAACTTTTTCTACGTCGTGCCTGACGATCCGCGCATCGTCCACAACGTTTACGTCCAGGTCCCGCCGCAGCCGCCGCTGCCGAAGACGCCGAACCGCGGCGACAAAGTGGTCGTTCGTCTCGAGCCGTGGGAATCGCGTCACGTCAACCCGGAAGGACAAATCGTCGAGGTCCTCGGGCCTGCTTCCGCGCCGGGCATCGACATGCTTTCGATCATCCGGAAGTATCATCTTCCGACGGAATTTCCTCGTGCTGTTCTCGAGGAAGCGCAGCGGATTCCTGAAACGGTCGCCGAGGAAATGTTCGCCGGTCGCGAGGATTTGCGGGAAAAATTCATCGTCACGATCGATCCCGATGATGCGCGCGATTTCGACGACGCGATCAATGTCGAGCGCGTTCCCGGCGGCGGCTGGAACCTTGGAGTCCATATCGCCGATGTTTCCGCCTACGTGAAGCCGGGCGCGGCGCTCGACCGCGAAGCTCACAAACGCGGCAACAGCGTCTATCTCCCCGATCGCGTCATTCCGATGTTGCCGGAACGCTTGAGCAACGGCGTTTGCAGTTTGAATCCGGGAGTGAACCGCCTCACGCATTCGGTCTTCATCGAATTCACGAAGGACGGGCGGACGAAACGTTGCCGGTTTGCGCGCACCGTCATTCGCAGCGCGCGCCGGCTGACTTATCGGGAAGCGTACGCGCTCCTGCGCGGCGCGCCTAACGACCAGTTGAGCGAGCGACTGCACGTGGCGTGGGAGCTGGCATCGCTCCTGCGCAAGAAGCGCTTCGCCGAGGGCTCGCTCGATCTCGATTTCCCGGAGGTAAAAGTGCGCCTCGACAAAGACGGCAAACCGATCCTGCTCGAACGCATCGAGAACGACGAGTCGCATCAGTTGGTCGAGGAATTCATGCTGGCCGCGAACGAGGCCGTCGCGCGCGAACTGAAGAACCGCTCCATTCCCACGGTTTATCGCGTCCACGAAAATCCCGATCCGGACAAGCTCGCGGAATACCGGGAGCTGGTGCTGAGCTACAATTACAAAGTCGGCGACCTGACGCAGCGCACGGAATTGCAGCGGCTCCTCGCCTCGCTCGCCGGCAAGCCGGAAGAACAGGCGCTCAAGATCGGCCTGCTGAAAAGTTTGAAGCGCGCGCGTTACGCGGCCCAGCCGCTGGGCCATTACGGTCTGGCCAAAAACAATTACACGCATTTCACCAGCCCGATCCGGCGCTACGCGGATCTGGTCGTTCATCGGGCTCTGGCCGAGATCAATCAGAGCCGGCGCGCCCGCGCGGACATGGGCTCGATGGTTGCGATCGCGGAGCACATCTCGATCACCGAGCGCGTCGCGGCCGAGGCCGAGATCGATTCGGTGAAGATGAAGAAGCTCGAGTTTTTTCAGCGCCAGCTCGACGCGCGCGATCCCCAGGTTTTTCGCGCCGCGGTCATCGATGTCCGGAATTATGGACTGCTCGTCGACCTGCCAGACGTGCTCCTGAGCGGTCTCGTCCATGTCTCGTCGCTTACCGACGACTTTTACGTTTTCAATGCGGCGCAAAGGACCTTTATCGGGCGCCAATCGCGCCGCCGTTTTTCCGTCGGCGATCAATTGCGCGTTTTCGTGGCGCGGGTGGATGTCTTCAAACGCCAGGTCGATTTCGCGATCGCCAACGAGACGCCGCCGAAGCGGCCGCGCGTTCGCCGCTAGCGGCGGCGATCTTTTCGAGGGCCGATCCGGCCCCGCAGATTTTGCTTTCAATTCCTAGGGTAAACCCCCTACACTCCATCGTTCGCGATATGGACAGCGTTATCGAAGCGAAAGAATTGCAAATCGAGCGGAAACGTTTCCACGTCGAGTTTCGTGAAAACGACCGCGGAAAATTCCTACGCATCACCGAGGAAGCGCACGGCCGCCGGAACACGATCATCGTGCCGGGCACGGGCGTGAGCGATTTCACCGCGGCGATTGGTGAAGTCCTCAAGTGTGAACGAGTGCTCGGTCTTTTCCTCGCACTCGCCCTGCAAGCTCTGTAATTCAAACGCGAACGGCGCAGCGCGTTGACACCTCAGGCAGCGGACTTAGCTTTGCGTCCGTTCGGCGCCGCCGAATCGCATTCAATTTTCCCATGGCAAAAAAAAAGCGAGCTTCCAGACGCGTTTCCCCGAGACGTTCAAGACCGGCTGCCGCGAAGAAAAAGAAAGCGCGCTTCGTTTACTATTTTGGCGACGGCAAAGCGGACGGCGCCGGAAACATGAAGCCGCTTCTCGGCGGCAAGGGCGCGAACCTCGCCGAGATGACGCGCATCGGCCTGCCGGTGCCGCCCGGTTTCACGATCACGACCGAAGTCTGCACTTACTTTTACGCGCACAAGCGCACCTATCCGCCGTCGCTTCAGGCGGAGATCGAAAAAGGCGTCGCGAACATGGAACGGATCATGGGCACGACGTTTGGCGACACGGAGAAGATGCCATTGCTCGTGGCGGTCCGCTCCGGCGCGCGCGATTCGATGCCGGGCATGATGGACACGATTCTAAATCTCGGCCTGAACGACGAGACGGTGAAAGCGCTGGTCCGCGCGACGAAGAACGAGCGTTTCGCGTGGGATTGTTACCGCCGTTTCATCCAGATGTATGGCGACGTGGTCATGGGCGTGCAGAAACGCGAGGGCGAGGATCACGATCCCTTTGAATCAGTCATCGAGCATTACAAGGACGAGAAATACGGCCAGCACAATATCGACGACTCGAAGCTGAGTGCTTCCGATTACAAGGAACTGGTCGTCCGTTTCAAAAAGCTGGTGAAGCAACGCACCGGCCAGGCGTTCCCGAACGATCCGTGGGACCAGCTCAAAGGCGCGGCTGGCGCTGTCTTCGGCTCGTGGATGAACGACCGCGCGATCGTGTATCGCCGGAAGTACAACATCCCGCAGGATTGGGGGACGGCGGTGAACGTGCAGGCGATGGTCTACGGCAATACCGGCGCGAACTCCGGTTCCGGCGTCGCCTTCACGCGCAACCCGGCAAATGGCGTAAATGAATTCTACGGCGAGTTCCTCATCGACGCCCAGGGCGAAGATGTCGTTGCTGGGGTGCGCACGCCGCAGCCCGTCCTCGAGTTGAAAAAACTGATGCCGAAGTGCTACGCGGAATTGCTCAAGGTCCGCGCCACGCTCGAAAAGCATTTCAAGGATGTGCAGGACGTCGAGTTCACGATCCAGGACGGCAAACTGTTCATGCTCCAGACGCGCAACGGCAAACGGACCGCGGCCGCCGCGCTCAAGTTCTCCATGGACATGTTCAAGGAGAAGCTCATCGACTGGAAGACGGTTGTGATGCGCAATCCGGCGGATCAACTTGATCAGCTTCTCGCCCCAATCTTTGACGTCGCGGAAGTGAAGAAAGCGAAAGCCATTGCCAGCGGTCTTCCGGCTGGGCCCGGCGCGGCTTCCGGCAGAATTTACCTGAATGCGGACCGCGCCGCTGCCGCCGCGGAAAAGGGAGAGAAGGTCCTGCTCGTACGCAACGAAACGAGTCCGGAAGATTTGCGCGGGATGATCGCGGCGGAAGGCATTCTCACGGCGAGAGGCGGCGTCTCATCGCACGCCGCGCTCGTCGCGCGGCAGATGGGCAAGGTCTGCATCTGCGGCGCTTCGGCGTTGGAGATCGATTACGGGAAGAAGGCCGTTTCCGCGAACGGCCAGACTTTCAAGGAAGGCGACTTCCTCTCCATCGATGGGACAGCCGGCACCGTTTACGCCGGCCAACTCGCCACCGCGCCGAGCGAGATCATCACCGGCATGCTGCACGGCGACAAAGCCGCGCAGAAAACGGAGAAGTTCAAATCGTTCAACCAGCTCATGAAGTGGTGCTCGCAAGCCGCGCGTCTCGCTGTCCGCTGCAACGCCGATAATCCCGAGCAGACCGAGAACGCTCTCGCGTTCGGCGCGGTCGGCATCGGCCTCACCCGGACCGAGCACATGTTCTTCGAAGGCGATCGCATCGACGCCATGCGCGAGATGATTCTCGCGGACAACGTGGACGACCGAAAAGCCGCGCTCGCAAAACTACTTCCGTATCAACGCGACGATTTCGCCGGCATCTTCAAAGCGCTCAAGGGTTATCCCGCCACGATCCGTTTCCTCGATCCGCCGCTCCACGAGTTTCTGCCGCACGATCCGGAATCACAGGCGGACCTTGGGAAAAAGATGGGCGTCAGCGCGGAGAAGATCGCGCACCGCGTCGAGCAACTGCACGAGTTCAACCCGATGCTCGGACATCGCGGCTGCCGCCTCGGCATTGCCTACCCGGAGATCACCGAGATGCAGGCCCGCGCCGTCTTCGAAGCGGCGGCCGATGTCGCGAAAAAGAAGATCAAGGTGAAACCGGAGATCATGATTCCGCTCGTCGGCTTCAAGAAGGAGTTCGATCTTCAAGCCGAGATCGTCCATCGCGTCGCGCAGCAGGTGATGTCGGAGAAGAAGGTGAAATTCGATTACCTGGTCGGCACCATGATCGAAGTGCCGCGCGGCGCGCTCACCGCCGACGAAATCGCGAAGAGTGCCGAGTTCTTCAGCTTCGGCACAAACGACCTCACCCAAATGGCGCTCGGCATCAGCCGCGACGACATGGGCAACTTCCTCATGCCCTACGTCGAGAACGAGATCTTCAAGAAGAACCCCTTCGCTACCCTCGATCAAACCGGCGTAGGCCAGCTCATGCAAATCGCCGTCGAGAAAGGCCGGAGCAGTCGCGCGAACATCAAGCTAGGCATTTGCGGCGAACACGGCGGCGATCCCGACAGCGTGAAGTTTTGCCATCGCCTCGGTTTGGATTACGTCAGTTGCAGTCCCTTCCGCGTCCCCATCGCCCGCCTCGCTGCTGCGCAGGCGGCGCTGGCAGACAAGTAGCGCGAGCTACTTTAGAACAAGCTGTAGATGAAAGGGGCGAGGGCCGAGCCTTCGGTTACGATCAAGAGCAAGCCCAGGGTCAGCAGCAGGACAACGATGGGCGCGAGCCACCATTTCTTGCGGACGCGCAAAAAGCTCCAGAACTCTCGCAGGATCGATAATCTTCCGTTCATCGACGTAATCTCTCGTTGTAGGCGTGTTCGATCACGGTGGATCGAGCGCTCCGCGCTCGATGGCACGAGGAACATCGCGCGACAGAGCGCGCGATCCACCTAAAATTGTTTTTCGTAATCTGCCGGCACTGGCCGGGCCGTGCGCGCTTGCCAGTAACTGTTGGCACCGGTTCTGAACGCAATTTCCAGCGGCCGCTTTCCGAACAGGCGCTGTAACAAACCTATCGGGGTTACGATCAAAAAGAAAGCGATCGTCAAAAGGATCCGGCTCATGACCCAGCCGAGCGCGAGCGACAGAATCATCCATGGTCCGTGAATCCACTTGAGCAAAAGCGGAGCTACTCCAGCAAGGATGAGAAGGAAGCCGCCGGGGAAAGCGAACAACAAGGCGGCCCCGCGATGATGACGCCAGAACAAAAGAGATCCTAACAAGAGCAGCGCGGAGCCGAGCGTGAGCCCGAACCGTCGCAGAGCGCACGGCGAGCGGTCGAGCTTGCGATATTCTTCGCCAAGGAGCGGCGATTTCCAAATCGCCGTCTTATTCTCGGCGGTTGGAAAACCGCCGCTCCTTGAATTCTGCTTCGTCTTATCGAGCAGGAAATTTCCCAGGACGAGGTAATCCATCTCGGTGCGCATGAAGCAGCGAAAAGCGTCTTCCGGTGTGCAGACCGGCGGCTCGCCGCGCACGTTGAAGGAGGTATTCACGAGCACGGGACAGCCGGTGGTTTTTTCGAACTCACGCAGCAACTGATGGAACCGCGGGTTGTCCTCCGCCGCCACGGTCTGCACGCGCGCCGAGTAATCGACGTGCGTGATCGCGGGCAGTGTCGAGCGCGGCGTCTTAAGTCGCGTCATGAAGTCGGGTGCATCTCCAGTAGCGCCACGGGGTCCCTCGACTTCGCTCGGGATGACTGTCTGACTTAAGCGCAGCGACTCCTTGACCGGCGCGACCAGAAGCATGTAAGGGCTCGCTTCCTTCAGCTCGAAGCAATCCTCCAGTCTCTCGCGCAAAACCGAAGGAGCGAACGGGCGAAAACTCTCTCGATATTTTATCTTGAGGTTCAACGTCGCTTGCATTTCGGGAGAGCGCGCATCACCGAGGATGGAGCGGTTCCCCAGCGCGCGCGGTCCGAATTCCATCCGGCCCTGGAACCAGCCGATAACCTTTCCTTCCTCGAGTAACGTCGCGACCCGCGCCATCAACTCGCTCTCGGCCAGCTCGAGATGCGGAATCGCTGCGGTCCTCAGAAATTCAGCAGCGTCGTAAGCGGGGCCGAGGAGCGAGCCGCGTTGCGAATCCTCCTCGCCGGAAATTTTTCGCGGCTGGTTTTGATAATGATGCCACCCCAGGAGCGCGGCGCCGAGCGCGCCACCGGCGTCGCCCGCGGCCGGTTGGATCCAGATTTTTTCAAAAGGTCCTTCGCGCAGGATCCGGCCGTTGCCGACACAATTGAGCGCGACGCCGCCAGCCAGACAAAGATGGCGCGAGCCTGTGAGGGCGTGGGCGTGGCGCGCCATCCGCAACATCACTTCTTCCGTCACCGCCTGGATCGAGCGAGCGAGATCCATGTGCCGTTGCGTGAGCGCCGCTTCCGGTTTTCTCGGAGGTCCGCCAACGAGCCGATCGAATTCGCGATTCGTCATGGTGAGGCCCGCCATGAAATCGAAGTAGCGCAGGTTGAGCCGAAACGAGCCGTCGTCTTTGAGATCGATCAGCTCCGTGAGAATGAGATCGCGGTAGATCGGCTCGCCGTAAGGCGCGAGACCCATCACTTTGTATTCGCCGGAGTTGACCCGAAAACCGAGATGGTAGGTGAACGCGGAATAGAGAAGGCCGAGCGAATGCGGAAAGCGCAGATCTTCCAGCAGCTCGACCCGGTTCCCCTCGCCGCGGCCAATGCTGGTCGTGGTCCATTCCCCAACGCCGTCGATCGTCACGATGGCCGCGTCCTCAAAAGGCGATGGGAAAAATGCCGACGCAGCGTGGGACTCGTGATGCTCCGGAAAAATGAGTGTGCCTTCGAACTTCAGCTCCCGGCGAATGATGTCCTTGATCCAGATTTTTTGTTTCATCCAGATCGGGACGGCTTTCAGGAACGAGCGCAAACCCAGCGGCGCGCAAGCCATGTAGGTGGAAAGAAGCCGGTCGCATTTCAAGAATGGCTTTTCGTAGAAGGCGACGAGATCGAGTCCCTTGCTCTCGGAAATTCCTCCTTCGCGCAGGCAGTAATCGATCGCGTGCCGCGGAAATCCGGCGTCGTGTTTTTTTCTGGTGAAGCGCTCTTCCTGCGCCGCGGCGACGATGATTCCATCGCGGACGAGAGACGCGGCGCTGTCGTGATAAAAAGCGGAAAGGCCGAGAATGTTCACGGTTCGCGCGCGAGAAACCTGGCCATCTCTTGGGCCGCGATCTCGTGCCCGGCGGCATTCAGGTGGTCATCGTCGACGTAATAAACGGCGTGTCCAGCGCCGGCGCTTTTCTCAAGGGCCGGCGTCAGATCGACGAAGGGAATATTTTCCCGCGCGCAGAAATCGCGGAGCAGTTCGTTTTGGGCGAGGCGGTTCGCCTGGATTTCCTCCGGCCGTATTTTCATATGATTGTAGAGGCAGCAGAAATCGATGGCTCGCTGCAATTCCTCCGGGCCTAACGAGTGCTCGACGAGCGGCCAGTAAACTTCCGCCTTGGAAGGCACGAACATGATGCTCAATCGGCTCCCGGCTCGATGGCACGTCTCTTTCATTCGCAGCAGCGTGGCGCGCGTCAGCTCCCATCCGCGGCTCCGCTCGAACTCGTCATGTGACGTGGCGAGCTTTTGCAGATATGGCGGCATAAGAGCAAAGCGAAGCTGGCCGCTTTCCTCGGTTGGGATTTCAAATATGCCGCGATCGAAGCGTGGAAGGAGTTCGCCGGTTCGGCGGTCAGAGACCGCCGCTACAGACTCTTGTGAATTCCTCTGCGGCGTCACGACGCGCGTGAGGGTGGAAAGATAGAGCGTCTGGTAGCGCCGAAAGTTTTTCACCAAACGCCAGCCGGTCGTTTCCTCGCCAGGCTTGTCCCCTTCCCGCTCCCAGCGATCGAAGCGCTCCGCGTCGAAGAGATCGTTCCCGGCAAAAAAGGCGAGGATCACGTGGCTGGGGCGATGGTGAATGGCGTAATCCCGGAGGGCGTAGAGTTCCTGTTGCGGACCGAACGCGGAGGTCCCGTAGTTTTGCACTTTCCGGCCGGTGATTTTCTCGAGCCGCGCCGGCCACGCTTCTTCCACCGGCGACGCCATTGCGTCGGTAAACGAATCGCCGAGCGCGGCGACATCGATCTGTTCGCGCACGGCGGGATTCCGGAAACCTTCGGCGTCGGTCCGAAAAGGGTAGCGATGCTCCTGGCCCTCGGAAAGCTCCGGCGGGATGAAGCCCATCCGCACGATGTCGCCGAATTTCCATTCGCAATACGTATCCAGATTCGGGCGCAGCCGCTCCTTGTAGCGGGGCGACTCGATCCAGCGCGGATCGGGCGCGAACAAACCAAGATCGTGGCGCGCGTTCAGAATCGCCGGCGGCAGCTTTAATGACCTCAACCGCAGCCCAGCCTCAATGGCCGCAAGCGAAAGGAGCGTGCTCAAGCCCAGCGCGAGCCAGTTCCCAATCCTGCTCTGGCCAGCGGGCGAGACCGGACGATTTCGCATCGCAAACGCGACCGCTAGAAAAGCGCCGAGATACGCCGGCCACCGAAACATTTTTCGGGTCAACCGGAGATCGAACCACGCGATCTTTCCTTCGACGGCGAATTCCAATTCGCCCTTGCCGGCCGGAATCGCAATGTTTTCCGAAACAGCGTTCGTGATTTTGCGGGCCGCGATTTGCCGGGATGTCCCGTCGCTCCGCCACCTGATCTGGTACTCCGCCGCTCCTTCCGGATACGCCGAAAACAAGAGCGAGTGCGGCGCGCCTAACGACACCGGAAAAACGAAACGGGCCCGGTCGCGACTGATGATTTCCGGGACGACTTCATTTCCGCGCACGCCGAAGTGCTGCCAGACCGTGCCTTCCTGCCGCGCCGCCGCGCTATCCTCATCGACGTAAAGACGCCGGGTGCTGGCGGAAAACCAATCGACGCCCGCGCAAAGAAAAATCGCGACAAGAATGCCCCAGAACAAGGAGCGGCGATTTCCAAATCGCCGAAGGCCGTCGCCCACATGTGCGCCATCAGCGAGGAAAGACGGCGATTTGGAAATCGCCGCTCCTTGAGGAGACGGCATTTCTGTTCGCGCGGGTGTCGGCGGGCTCATCGCGCCAGTGCAGCCTCGTATTTTTCCCACGCTTTCCAGGCCTGCTCCCAATTTTCCTTCGCTGCCCATGCTTCGGCATCAAGAAAATGAAAGTAGCGCGGACACGTTGGTTGCTCGGTGAAATGCCGCACGGTCACGAGCGCTTCATCGATTTTGCCCGCTCGCATCTGCTCGCGGTAGAGCTGAAAACCGATACCATAATTGTCAGGGCTGGCGTGGAGCGCCTGCCGGAGTTGATCGATGGAAGAACCTTGAGTGTCCGCGGGCAAGACCGGCGGCTCTTCGAAACGGCGGCTCACTTCGCAGGCTTTCCGGAAATCCTTTTGTTGCGCGTGATATTTGGCCGCGCCGCGCCAGGCATAATTCATCCACTCAGGATGCGTTTCGATTTCGCGCACCATCTCGGCCGCGTCGCCGCGCTCGGCCCAGTAGGTGAAGAACTTCCTCTTCTCGTCACTCGAGAACGTTTGGAGCGTGGGATCGTGTTCGAGAAAGCGGTGCACCGCGGCCATGAACGGGGCGCCACCAGCGTGCTCGAGAAATACAAGCGCCAGATCGTGATGCACCATGGCGAAGTCTCCGAGGCTTTGATGCACCCGCGGACTGTATTGCGTGGCCAGCGCCAGCATCCGTCCATACACTTCGCTCCTCTGCGGACCGGCGCGGCGCAACGCTTCCCGCCACGCCGTGATCGCGAGATTGGGCTCCGTGGCGAACCAGACAATCCCTTCTTCGTAGGGAATTTCGTAGACGTTTGGCTCGAGAAAGCGCGCCCGGCGGAAATCCGCGAGCGCGTCGGCCGGTGGATGCTTTGCGCCGACCTTGGCGATTGCGCGCAGGAAGTACGGTTGCCATTTGACCGGCGCCCATTCGAGCGCGCGCGTCGTGCGTTCGATTGCCTCGCTGAAATTGCGCCGGCGATTGGCGGCGGAAGCGAGCGTGAGTTCGTTTTCGACTCCGACGCCGCCCGGCAGCGGTTTGTCGTAACGCGTCGCGAAAACCCAGACGGTCCCGGAAATCAAAAGCACGATCCCGACGAGACGGAACACGAGAGAAACCAAAAAGCTGCGACGCAATTCCATGGGACGCCGCAGCGCCAAGCCGAGGAAAAATATGGCGGCAAAGCCGGTGCCGATGCGATGTCCGGAGACGTCCACGATTCCATGCAACGCGAAGAGAAAAACCGCAATCAACGCCGCGACACGAAAGCGCTGGTTAGTTCCTTCCTGCAAAGGAAACACGCGCCAGACGAGGAGCGCGAAACCGGCGATCGTCAGGAGTATTGCCGGCCATCCCGCTTCGACCCAAAACCAAAACCAATCGCTCTCGGGGTGGATCGTGCGGGAAGCGGTCAGCGATGCGTCGCGAAAGATCGCAAAGATTTCGTCGAAATTTCCCAGCCCGATGCCGCACCAGGGCGAAGCGCGAATGAGTTGGAGGGCGTCCCGAAAAATCGCCCAGCGCAGATCGCTCGCCACGCCGCCGATTTCACCGGAGCGAAGATTGAAACGCTCGAAGGTTTGCCCGCCGAAGATGAGCAGGACGGTGAGCAGGACGAGCAGCGCGGAAATGCCGAGCGCGATCCGCGCGGCCGAGCTTTTGCGCAAGGCGAAGACCGCGAGCCAGAGCGCGCTGCCCACCACGAGAATGAGAATGCCGGCACGCGAAAAATTGAGAATGATGGCTGCGACGAGGAGGGCGAGCCCGAGCACCCAGACGATCCAGCGCTTCCGGCCGTGGCGGATGTCGTCCTGGCCGCAGGCGAGAAGGACGATCGCGGTGAGGCCGAAAAGATTTGCGGTTTGATTGCGGTTTGGAAATGGCCCGAACCCGCGCTCGTTATGCCAGAAAGGAAGCGCGGTGCGGCCGTAATGCAACGCGAGGCAAAGCGCCGCAAGAAGCACGACCCAGGTGGTGAACGTCCGCATTTGCGAGCGCACTTCGCGCAGATCGAGATCGACCGCGCTCACATAGTAGAGCCAGCTCAACGCGGCCAGGAAACTGATAAAACAACCGAGACTGATCCACGGCTGGGGCGAGAGAGTGGCAGGAAGGGCGATGTCGAAATCACTGGTCAGGACGAGACGCCAGGCCGGCTGGAGAAACCATTTCGCCGGCAGAAACGCGGTCGCGGTGCAGGCCAGGAGCGCGAACAAGATCGCGTTCAGCGCCGGGCCGAGCGTGAAGCGTGGCGGATTCACGAGCAGAATCAGACCGAGCAGGGCAAGGACGATGCCTTCGCTCCATTTCTGGGTCGCGCCTCCCAGGAAACACGCGAGCACCGGTAGCATCGGGATGGCGATATTCATCCCCCAGCGGCCGGGAGCGGTCGTGAAACTGACGCGGATTCGGGAGCGCTTTGTCGGAGTGGGTTCCATCAGGCTGTGGGCATCGTGGTGGTATGGGAATAGCTATTTAAGTCAACCGGCGCTCTTGCCCCGAAGAGTCGTATGACCATCCCCGTTTTACCACGAGTTGAACGCAGACGGCCATCGCGTACTCTCAGCCTCGGCATTCGCGAATAATCATGGTTACGCAACGAACGCAGGGTCTCTACCGAGTTTTCCTGCTTTGCCAGATCGTGCTCGTGGCGATCCTCTTCTGGTTCGGCGTCTGGGTCATGATCACGTTTTATTCCTCCGGCGGCGCGGAATGGACCTGGCGACGTTACAGCATGTATTGCGGATTGCTCGTGCTGGGCATGACGGTCGAGTCGCTCAGCCGGGACGGATCGAAAAATTATTTCCTCCAGAACGAACTGTTGCGCCAGCATCGGCTGAGCCTGCGGCAAACTTTCGCCAGCATCGGCACCCTCGTCCTTTATTTGATCGCGACGAAGGACGCATTCATCTCGCGCATTTTCTTCTTCAACTTCGTGCCGTGGCTCTACGTCGCCCTGCTCTTCTCGCATCATTATCTCCCGTCCTTTTTGGCGCGGCGAATCTTCACCGGTTCCCGCGAAGAAAAAACTCTCCTTGTCGGCTCGACCGCAAAGGCGGCGCAACTCCGCGCCTGGCTGCGGCGCAAAGCCGATATCGGATTGCGCACGGTCGGCCTGGTTTGCGACGAGCAAATTGAAAAGACGGAGGATGGCATTCCGGTCCTGGGCAATTCCGACGAGCTCGAAAAGATCATCGTCGAGCGCGGGATCACGCAGATCATTATGCTCGAGTTCCCGCTCTTCACCGAGATCAACCGTCACATCATCAGTGTGTGCGATCATCTCGGCGTGCGGCTCCTCATTGTGAGCGATCTCGAGGAGAAACTGCGCCATCCCGTGACGCACTTCGAAGACGATGGCTTCCGCTTCATTGGCCTGCGGGAAGAGCCGTTGGAAAATCCGCTCAACCGTTTTTTCAAGCGCGCCATCGATATCGCGATTTCGCTGCCCGTGATGCTGTTCGTGTTTCCCATCCTCACCGCGATTGTCTGGATCGCGCAACGAATCCAATCGCCCGGTCCGCTTTTCCATCTGCAGACGCGGGCCGGCATGCAAAACCGGCGCTTCAAGATCTACAAGTTTCGGACGATGCGGCCGGACCACGAAGAAGAGGCACGCCAGGCTGAACAAGGCGACGCGCGCATTTATCCCCTGGGAAAGTGGTTCCGCAAACTGAGCATCGATGAAGTGCCGCAATTCTGGAATGTCCTTCTCGGCGACATGAGCATCGTCGGCCCGCGCCCACACCTGATCGAGCACAACAACCAGTTCTCCCAGCTGATGGCGAATTATCACGTGCGCGCTTTCGTGAAGCCGGGCATTACCGGCCTGGCGCAAGTGCGCGGCTTCCGCGGCGAAGCGCGCAACAGCGCCGATATCCAGAAGCGCGTCGCCTGCGACATCGAGTATCTGGAAAACTGGAATCTCTCGCTCGAGTGCGGAATCATCCTGCGCACCTTCGCGCACCTGATCGTCCCGCCGCGGACGGCGTACTAGGCCTTGCCTAACGACTCCAATTCTTCGGCGAATTTTTCCAGGACGCGATTCTTCTCGAACTGCTGCACGTAATGGCGGCCGGCCGCGCCGTATTCGGCGAGGCGCTCCGGATCGTTGACGAGGGAATCGAGCAAATCAGCCAGCTCCTGCGGACGGCCCGGCGGCACGTTGACGCCGAACTTTCCTTCCACGAGCGAGAGGGCCAGCTCGCATTCCGGCGCCGCCACGGTGACAACCGGTTTCGCTTCCGCGAGCAAGCCAAGCAGCTTGCTCGGAAAAAAGGAATTACCGGAGCCGGCCTGCTGCGTGATGAAACAGAGATCCGCATCGACGAGGAGAGCGCGATAATCGCGGCCCGCTTGCAAAGGAAGCATGCTCACATTCGGCAGCTTCATTTCGCGCACGCGCCGCACTAAAGATTCGCGCTGCGCGCCGTCCCCGCAGATGACGATGCGAATGCACCGATCGCACAGCAACGGCGCGGTCTCCAGCAAGACATCGAGTCCTTGTTTCATGCCCAGATTTCCAGCGTAAACGGCGAGGAACTCCGCCCGCGCGAAGCCGTGCCGATCCCGAAATTCGCCGCGTTGTGGCGGCGGAGTGCTGTCGCCCAAGGCAATCGCATTTGGGAAATAGATGAGCTTCGCGTCAGCGACGCCTTTCGCGCGGAAACTTTTCAGCATTCCCTGCGTGATTCCCGAAACGCGCGCCGCCTTCCGATAAGCGAAAGCCTCCAGCGCATACAAAGCCTGGGTAAACCAGTTCGCCTTCAACATTCCGAGACCGACGGCCGCATCGGGTTGCATGTCCTGGACATGAAAAACGAACGGCGCGCGTTTGATTTTTCCGACGAGCCATCCGGCCACGCCGAGCAACAAGGGCGGTGAAACGAGCACGTAAACATCGGCGCGCGGCAGCGCGAGCGCACGCAGCGTCGAGATGAAGACGAAGCTGGCTTCGTGGAAAATGCGTTTCAACGCGGAGACGCGCGCAGGCACAAATTGCCAGCAGCGATACACTGGCACGTCGTTGATCACGTCGGTGCGATAAAGATGGCTGCGGTCTTCCGCTCGTTTTTCCCACGACGGGTAGTAAGCGAAGGCGGTCACCATCGAGACGTCAACTCCGCGGGCGTGGAGGAATTCGCAGAGCGCGACATTGTGCGGCGCGATGCCGGTAAACTCCGGCGCGTAGTTAATTCCCCAGACGATCGCGCGCATCGCGGCTATTTCTCCGGCGCCGGACTTGTCCGGGTCAGCTCGTAGGTTTTCGCGACGGAAAGGAATTCATACACCGCGTGCAGCCGGGCGAAGTAGTAACCCTCGCGTCCATCGAGAAAACCTTTTTGCCAGATGTAAATGTAGCAGAAGCGCAGGAGCGGCCGGAAAGGCAAACGCTGCGAGAGCTGCTTCAGTTTCCGGCGCCGTTCGACGTGACCGCTGCTGATCTGCGCGGCGCTGCCGGAGAGCTGTCGATCGGCCGAGACGCGCGCTTCCCAGTTGGAATAGCGGTTGTGCTTCTCGACAAAAACTTCCACGGAAGGAAAAGCGTAATGATCCATCTCGACGCGCAACCGCCCGGTCGGTCCCTGCACGATGACATGCTCGTGCACTTCATTGTCACCGCTGTGGGTATTCGCGTCGGTCAGTTTCTCGTAGCGGCCTAACGAATGCCGAAAGAGACGCAAGTTCCAATTCGGATAATAAGAATGCCGGAGCCATTTCCCCATGAACATGAAACGCCGATTGATCCAGTAACCTGCAATCTCACCGGCGTTCGCGATCACGCGGGCAAACTCATCCTGCGCCGCGGGCGGCAACTCTTCGTCGGCGTCGAGAATGAAGACCCATTCGTTTCGGAACGGCAGGTTTTCGAGCGCCCAATTCTTTTTCTTCGGCCAGGTCCCGTTGAAATGGAATTGCACCACTTGCGCGCCATGTTCCTGGGCGATCGCGCTCGATCCATCCGTGCTCTGCGAATCGATCACGATGATCTCATCGGCCCAACGCACGGATTCCAGGCAACGGGGAAGATTCGCGGCTTCGTTTCGGATCGGCACCAGGACCGAGACCGGGACGCGCCCACTCATCGCGGCCGGAGAACTTTGCAGGGATTCCCGGCCGCGAAAACGTCGGGCGGAATGTCCTTGGTCACGACCGAACAAGCGCCGATGACGCTGCGCGCGCCGATCACCACGCCTGGCATGATGAAAGCGCGCGCCCCGACAAACGCATCGTCGCCGATGGTGATCTTCGCCGTGACTAATTGGAGCGCGGGGTGCGAAAAATCATGGCTGCCGGTGCTGAGATAAACTTCCTGCGCGACGGTGGCGCGCGCCCCGATTTCAATTTCGCCTAACGAGTAGGCATTCGCGCGATCGCCGAGGCAGGCGCGGTCGCGCAAAGTCAAGTGCCATGGGATGGCAATGCGCGCGCGTTGATGCACGAACGGCTTGCCCTCGATCTTCGCGCCAAAGACATCGAGCCAGAAAAGGCGCCACGGGTTGGCAGGCTTGGGCGTCCAGACGCAAAAGACGAACCAGCAAAATTCCCAGAGTAAGCGCAACGCCCGGTCGCCGGACGACCAGGGCGATTCCTGCGCCACGCTTTGCTCAAACTTTACCGGTGTTTTCTGTTCCATCGGAAATCAAAGGGTAAACGTTCCAAAGCAGAAAGGCAGCCACAGATGAGGACGGATTTTCACGGATGCAGAACCTTCAGTAAGGAATCAGTGGCGCGCTCGATTTCGAAGCGGCGGGCGAAACATTCCTTCGCGTTCTTTTGCATCGCCACCCGAATATCGGCCGCGGTGGCAACCCAGCGTTTGAGCAAGGCCGTGGTCCCAGCGAGGTCGTCATTTTCAACATAGCCCGCTTGGTCCGCCTCAATTTCGCGCCAGATGTTCACCTTGTTCGAGATGAGCACCGGCGTCCCGCAAGATAGGGCTTCGGCGACGGCGATTCCGAAATTCTCCTGGTGAGACGGCAGGACAAACGCCTCCGCGGCGCTGAAGGCGCCCCATTTTCGATTGCCAGTCAGCATGCCGGTGAACGTGATTGAGCCGTCATCTTTTGTGGCGGCCGCGACCAGCTGTTTCAAGTGGAGCAAGTATTCTGCATCGGCGCAGGGGCCGGCGAGGACCAGATGGAGGGGCGCATTCCGGCCAGAGGAACTGAGAAGCGCGGCGAATGCTTCGATCAGAATGTCGCAGCCTTTCTTCACGTGGAGACGACCGAGGAAGAGAAGAAAATGCTGCCCGCGGAGTTTGGGAAAATCCCGGAAGAAATCTTCCCGCGCACTTTCCAAATCCAGCGCGGGCGCGGCGGTGCCGTAATTCACCACGACTTCCTTGCAACGGTAGAGCGAGAAAGATTCGCGAGCCAAACGGCGTTCCTCCTCCGAGGTAAAAAGGACGGCCGCCGCATCGCGCAACACGCGATATTCGGCCCACGGCCAATAGAGTAATTTCTTAATATGTTTGAGCGGATAAGTGCGCTTAAACCACGGATCGAGCATGCCGTGCGGAAAAACAAAATAGGGCGTCGCGGTTCCGCGCAAGGCGCGCCAGACGCCTAAGCTGTTGTATTGCCAGATGCCATGCACAATCACTGCGTCGTAATCGGCGTGCCGCTGCTTGATCCAATCGGAAAACCGGGGCGCGTATCCGTAACCACCACGGCCGGGACCCAGCGCATGAACCGGCACCGGAGACTCGCGCACCCAGGGATCATCCGGCGCATCGAGCGAAATGATTTCCACGACGTGCCCACGCCGGGAGAGAAGGGCGGACGATTGCTTCACGGACTCGATCGGACCGCCGAGCGCGGGATTAACTGTGTGAATGGATCGCAGGATTTTCATCCGGAGAGCGAACTAGCTGCCGCCGCTTCGCATAATGGCCCAGCACCACGAGGCTCCACAATCGCGTCCAATGAAGACGCTCGCGCCGAAATGCTTCGTTCATTTCGTCGACGAAAGTTTCCGGCAGCAACTGGCGCGCGGTCGTTTCGCGAAGTCCTTCGTTTACAAACGCAGCGAGCGGCCCATGCATCCAGTGCTTCATCGGCAAAACGAAACCGGCCTTGGGACGTTCGTAAACGGAAGAAGGTAGGAGATCGCGGCACGCTTCAACGAGCAGGCCTTTCACGCCCGGATATTTTTTCTTCGCCGCCGCGGGAAGTCCCAGCACGTACTCGACCAACTCGTGATCGAGGAACGGGACGCGCAGCTCGAGCGAAACGGCCATGCTCATTTGGTCCGCGTCGCGCAGCAGCATGCGACGCAGGTAGCCCGTGAGTTCCGCCCAACTGATTCGCGCGAAATCGTCGGGCAACGCGACCGGGCATTCGAATGGAGCAGACGCGTTCGGAAGTCCGGCGCATCGGATCATCTCATCGCTGAAAAACCGGCGGCGCCATCTGGCCAGCTCGCCTGCGTCGAGATTGCCGGGAAGATCGGCCAGTCGCTCGCCCAAGCTGGCCGCCGCGCCAAGCACCCTGCGCAATGCGCGCGGCAACCGTGCGATCAGCTTCAGCCGCGGGACATCGCGGAAACTGGGATAACCGCCGAACAGTTCGTCGCCGCCGAGTCCTGACAGCGCCACCTTTACTCCGTGAGACGCGACCGCGCGCGACACGATGTAGGTGTTGATCGCGTCGACCGACGGCAAATCAAGTTTCTCGACCGCTTCGGTCACGGAGTGAATCACTTCTTCCTGCGAAAGTTGGATCCGGTGATGCTCGGTCCCGTAACGATCCGCGATCTCTTGTGCGATCGCGGTCTCATCAAATTCCGCGATGTCGAAACCAACGGAGAATGTCTTTAATTTCTTCTCGAGTTTTTGAGCAGCGATCGCGGTTACGATCGAAGAGTCGATTCCTCCGCTCAGGAAACTCGCGACCGGCACGTCGGAGAGCAGATGCTCATCGACCGCCTTGTCGATCAGGCTGCGCAATTCTCGAACAAGATTATCGGTCGAAGAAATAAACGCGTCGCGCGCCGGCCAGTATCGCCATGTCTTCATTTGCCCCTCGGGGCCGATCATCAGGGCGTGGCCCGCCGGCAAAACACGAATATTTGAGTAGAGAAGATTGCGCTCCGGGCAGGCGCCCCATTGCAGATAACCGGAAATAGATTTCGCCGTGATGGATTGCGGTCCATCGATGAGCATCCGAACTTCCGACGCCGCACGAAAGCCGATGGCGTCCGCGGTGAAGTAGAGCGGCTTTATCCCGAGCCGATCTCGCGCCAAAAATAATTCCGCCCGCCCGGCGTCGTAGATGGCGAAGGCGAACATTCCCTTGAGATGGTTCACCACGTCGCGGCCCCAGCGCGCGTAACCCTGCAAGAGTGTCTCGGTATCGCTCGTGCCGCGCCAAGCCACGCCTGGACCGATGCGCTCGCGTACCGATCGGTGATTGTAGATCTCGCCGTTCGCCACGATCACGTTTCCCGTGGCAGGGTCTGTCATCGGCTGCGCGCCCGTCGGCGAAAGATCGACAATCGCCAGCCGCGTGCTGCCCAGCCAGCAGCGGCCGTCCGGCGAAGTCCATTCGCCACGCGAGTCCGGACCGCGATGGTGAATCAGCTCGAGATCGAGCGGCGTCGCGCGGCCGTTAGAATTGAAGTGAGCTGCGATCCCGCACATGTTGGATTATCGCGAACGAGGTCGCCTTCGTTCTTCTTACTTTGCCACAACGTGGAAAATGGCGAGCGGTGCGCCGTAAACATCCGCTTCTTTCAGCTCCGTACCTCCATAGGTGAAAAATGAGTAACCACATTGCTGGAGACGCTCGACGACGGTTTTCGGAGAAAGCTTTCGTTGCTCCAGGTAATTCAAATGCAGCTCGAGGAATATCGCCGGCCTGTGCTGGGAGAGAAATGAGGCGGATCCTTTGATCGCTTCGTATTCGTATCCTTCGATATCGAGCTTGATAAAATCCGGGATAACTTTGAGGCGAACAGAGGCAGCCTCGATGCTTTCGATCGCCACCTCGATGGATTCGGGCACCGACCACATCGTATGATCGAAGTGCCGGCTTTGGACAAAACCGCTGGCCGGGTCCATGAGCATCCCGGCGGTGCCATTCGATTCCCCAATGCCGATCTGGTTAATATTCATCCGATCGTCGAAGTGATTTAACTCTCGGATTTCGGCCAAACGCCGGACTAGCGCAGGAGATGGCTCGAAACTAAAAACCCGATTGCGAGGTTTCGCCGCACACCAGAGAGCGGAGATCAGACCGCAATGCGCACCGACGTCGAACAAGACACCGCCCTGGGATGTCGCTGCATCCGAAAGCGCGGCAAATTCGGCCCGGCCTTCAAACGAAGTTGTGTAGTGCACCAGATCATTCTTGCAGGCGATGGGCGCCGAAAAGGAGAGTGCATCATCAACCCGGCAAACGATGGCAGAGGGCGATTCCTCCAGCGTGAACCGGGTTTTTACCTGGTCGATCGATTGTCTTAAGAAATGGCGTTTGGCGCGTTCGCGAACACGGCCCGGCAATAACCGGCCAAGACTGCGAATGGTGGATCGTTTCATCTCGAAGGTCACCAAACAAATCCCTGGGTGCGGCGAAAGTATTCTATTTCCGGTGATAGCTGCTTCAATGGTTTCGCCGGAACGCCCCCGTAAAGCTGATAGGATTGATCCCACTTCTTGTTGAGAAGCGATTGAGCGCCGAGCACCGAGTGGTGTGGAAGAGAGCTGCCGCCGAGCACCACGGCATTCGTGCCGGTGAAGCAATATTCTCCGATGTCGATCGGCTCGGCCGATTGCCGGCCCGCGGCGAGATCGATCGTATGGGTAAGAAGCTGCGAGCGAAATCCGCCGACGGTGGCGAACGCGCCGATGCGCACGCGCGCGGTGCAATCGATCAAATGCCGGCTGCTGATTCCGGCGTGAGTCTCGACGATCAACTCGGGCCGCCGGTCCGTCTGATGCGCGAAATGCCGGCTGTTACCGCTGGGGAAGCCGGTGATCCAATTCAATTGGCCGATGATGGCGTGCGCACCGAGATGCAAAAGATCGATGTTCTTGCAGAGCGTGAAATGCCCGATGCGGGAATGCTCCTCCATGATAAGCCGGCGCGGGAGAATCCAGGCGAAGCCAATGTGGCTGGTGGGATGAATGGAATAGCCAAACTGCTTCTCGAGAAACGAACGCCGCAGCGACCACGGAAGCAGGAACGAAAGGAACATCAGGATTTGTTTCATCAGGCCGGCGCAAGTGTGCGGTATAGTTCGCGATATTCCGAGATCATGCGCGTCGCGGAGAATCGTCTGGAGTTCTCAAGCGCTTTGATACTGTAACGCTCGCGTTCCGCCCAATTCGTCAGGCGGAGGAGGTCCGCGGCAAATCCCGCTTCGTCGTCGATCTTGCGCGTGAGCGCGGCGCTGCCGGCCACTTCGATCATCGGCTCGCGGTCAGTGCAAATAACGGGGCAACCGCAGGCGTGCGCCTCGGCGATGGGCCAGCCAAATCCTTCGCAGGTCGAAGGGAAAAGAAGCGCCGTCGCGCAATTGTAAAGCGCTTCGAGCAATTCGTTCGGGGTCTCGGGCACTTCGACGATGCGGTCCGCGACTCCGAGTTCCCGGCCTAACGAGTGCAAGGATTCCGTGAGCCGTTCGCCGGCGAAAACCAGCGACCCTTTCCATTGATCTTGGCAGCGCGCAAAAATCCGCAAAACGCCTTCGCGGTTTTTCCGGCGCAAGTTCGAGCCGACGTGCAGAACAAACGGCGCATCCGGATCGATGAGGGAAGAAGCCGCCAGTCGCGCCCGCGCTTCCTCGGGAGGCAACTTGCGATAGGGGTAACTCAAACCCAGCGTCACGGCTGCCAGCTTTGGCGATCCGTTCTTGTGCGCCACCAGACGTTCCGCATCCGCCAATGTCGCCTTCGAATCGCAAGCAACCAGGGCCGCGTGCTCGAGTCCGGCCACGATCCAGCGTTGCAGCATTTTGCCGGTGACGCTGGCGGGACAATCGGTCGGTTCACCCAGCGCGCCGCGCACCGCAAGCAGATCGTGGCAGGTCACGACGACGGGAACCTCGCGAATCCATTTGGCATACATCGCATTCGAATGGTCGCAGATGTGAACGATGGCGGGACGTCCCGCGATTTTTTTCCCGAGCTGGCGCCGAAAAAGAATAAATTTGTCGATATACCCCAGCCACTTCGCGATGAAGCCGCCTGCAGAGCGAAAACGCCCGAAGAAGGTCCGCGGCTGGATCAGCTCCGCGGGAACGCCCGCCGCGGCCAGGCCCTCGATCATCATCGTGGCGAACCGCTGCATGCTTTGCTGTCGATCGAGCGAATAGTTACCGATCAAAAGAATCATCGGAATTGCGAGGCGTGGCCGAAGAATGATGGAGCCGCTCCGCGTAGCGGGAGCGTCGGGCTGTGTCGCGACGCGGCCGCCGCTCCGGCTCCAGAAGTTTTGTTTCCGACTCCGCCGGCTCTTTGTTCATGAAGGCCAGACAAAGGCCGCAAACGAACACGGCAAAGCCAAGATTCGTGGGCTGGCCAAACTGGCCGTTCAAGAGCGAGATGAATCCCGCGGCAAAAAACATGATGGGGAAAATCTCGCCCTGCGTGAGTTTTCTAAAGCTGAGAAGGCCCAGCTTCACGGTCAGTAAAGTTCGCCAGAACAAATAGGCGAGCCCAAGGATCGGCCCGCTCTCCAGGACAACGCGGCCCCATTCCCCTTCGCATAAGAGGAAGACGGAGCGGCCGGTCAAAAACTTCGCGCCGCCATTCGTGCCGATGCCCAGGCCGTAACCCCCGATGGGCGCCTGGGGCATGAGCTGGAATGCCTCCGTAAAGCCGCTAAACATTCGCGCTATCAATCCGCCGGCGATCGAAGTCTCTTCCGCCTCGGCCGTGTCCGTGAAGCGATCGGAAAGAATCTGCACGCCTTCCTTGAAAACAGGGAGGCGTGTCACGATCAACACGACTACTACCGCGATCAGAAGGTTGCGTCCGAACTGATTCATCGCTTTGGGACGGATGAAAATGATGGCAAGCAACGAAGAGATGACCACAAGCACGGCCAGAAGAACGGAGCGGCTGCCCGAAACGCCGATGGTCACGACGAGGGCGAGACCCGCGCTGAAGAGAAGCCAGTTGCGGTAAAATCCGCGCGTCAGCGATCCATAAAGGAGATACGCGGCCGCGAGCGCGGCGTAAAAGATCACGCCCGACACAAACGAAAATGTCCCGGGCGGCCGGATTTTGCCGCCGCCGGCGGTGATTTGCTGGGTCTCTCCGATGCCCGCGGTGCGATTAATAAAAGCATCCGGGGCCGCGTTGAACTGAATCGCGAGGAGAACGGCCATCGGAATCAAACAAAGCAGAACCCACCAGCCGAGTTTCTTTACATCGTCAAGGTCGAAGATTTTTCCGATGACGAAAATGAGCGGCAAATGAACAAAATTGGATCGGAATCCGTATCCGGTAACGAGGATGAGCGGCTTGAGGGAGAGGTACGGTTCCAACACAATGAGTGAGACGATCCAGGAGAGAGCGCCAATGATGCCGAGCCAAAGGATGTAGCCGTTGCGCGGAAAGACCTTCGCTTTGAGCGCGAGCACGTAAATCGCCACCACCACCGGGTCGCGAACGACCAGGAGCAGGTCCGAGTATTGCGGCAGGATCCATTTCCGGAAGGTTCCTTCAAAAATGAGGAGCCAGAAATAAAGCCAGATCAGCCACTTGATGTGTTTGATCGTGAGTTTGTCAGTGTCCGATTGCATGGAGGATTTTTTCGCCGTAGTCGGGCCAGGTAAACTCAGCAGCTTTCGCGCGCGCTGCCCGGCTCATTGCAGGCAGCCGCGCCGCATTTTGCCCGAACCATTCGATCTTTTCCGCGAGAGCCGCCGGTGACCCTGCCGGAACCAGGAAGCCCGTTTCGCCCTCGATAATCAAGTCTTCACCGCCCGCGTTCCGCGTCACGATCAGCGGCAGTCCGCAAGCCATCGCCTCCTGTTGGACGAGCGCGCGGCCTTCCACGATCGAGGGCAGCACGAGGACATCGCACGACTGCATCAGCCGGAGGACGGCGGCGTGTTCGCGCGGGGCTTCGTAGGTGAAGTGGGCGAATTCCTTCCGGTAAAATTCCATCGGCATCACGAGCGAGCCCATCACGACGAGCTCGACTTCTTTCGATTCGACCAACTTCATCGCGGCGAAAAGATCGGCCAGGCCTTTTCGTTGAGTGAGCGCTCCCGCAAAAAGGAAGCGGATCGGTCTGCCGGCTCGCTCTGGTTTTGGAGAGGCGGTTTCGTTTTGCGAGGGCGAGCCGAACGAGACCACGAGACAAGGCTTCTCCAGCCGCGTTTTCTCCGGCAATGAATCGAGGACGAACGTGCTCGGGCAAACGACAAGTTGAGCGAGTTCCAGTTCACGGGTTTTGCGCGCAAGTTTTTCGGCGGAATCGCGCGTCCCGCCAAGCGTCGGTTCCCAGTCGGGGTAACGCGCCGCTTCATTTTGCAAAAGTTGCCGCGCCGTTTCCCAGTACGCGATCGGCAAATCGTAGACGCACCGGATCCCGAGTTGATGCGCGGTCTCGAACAAACGCACGGCGCAATCTTCGTAGGCATAAACGGCGCGGACTTTGAGGCGTTCGTGCTCGCGCTGGAGATAGGCGGCGGCGATTTCGTCCACGCCGCGCCAGACTCGATCGATGCTGGCAAATCCCGTTTCGTGCCGGAGCAACCAGCGTTGTTGAAGTCTTTCCGCGAGCAGCCGCACGATCTCGCGCCCGGGATGAGTCTTGATTTTGTAGTGCGGCAGATCGTAGCCGCGCCGCTCCAATTGCGCGCGCAGACTTGCGGGCAGCGCGTGCACCAGTGGCGAACTATTCGACCAGCCGAGCGCGGTCACGAATTGCGCCAGCAATGCGTGGTGATCGAGCGCGTCCAGGACCGCGCGCACGTTGGCGTTTCCAAAAGGATGCGTCAGCAGAATCATCGCCGTGCGCTCTCCATCGTCTCGAGATAAATTTCCGCGACGTGCCGCGGTGTGAAGCTCGAGAGATGCGCGCTCGCATTTTGGCGGAGCCGGTCGCATTCCTTTGGGTCGCCGAGAAGTCGGGCCAGCGCATCCGCCAGCGCCCGCACGTTGCCGTTTGGAAAAGTAGCTCCGCACGCGCCGATGGCTTCCGCGAGACCGCCCTCCGCGGAACCAACCACCACGCAACCGCACGCGATCCCTTCGAGCGCGACGATCCCAAACGGCTCCCGCCACCGGGAGGGCACGACCAGAATTTGGTGCTCGTTCAGAATTTTCGCGAGCTGCTCGCCGGTCTGGTTCCCAATGAAATCAATCTGCGATTGAAGCTTCAAATCGGCGGCTTGTTTTTCCAGGCGCGCGCGTTCCGGGCCGTCTCCCGCGATGGTGAAACGAGGTTTCGTCTCCAGCAAAGCCAGCGCCTCGAGAAGAAGATCGGCGCCTTTGTCGGAGACGAGACGTCCGACGAAAATTAGCTCCTTCGTTCGCACGGTTTGGAGGTTCCGAAAAACTTCGTCGTTGTAAGGATTGCCCACCCGAACAGAAGTCGACGGCAATTGCTCCGCGATCGCGTTGCTGATGGCGAGCGATTTGGCGAAGCGCATGCCGAAGCGCTTCAAGCGGTGTTGCCAACCCACCGTGCCGTCCGCGTTGGTAATCCACGTCTGGTGCGCGATGCAGAGCGGTTTCCGCACAAAAAGCAACGGCCAGAGTGTCCGAAGCGAAATGTTATTTTGGAGAAAGACGTCGCACCAGCGGACCTGGCGAAACAATTCCATGGGCCCGGGCCGGCGAATAACTGGAAAAGGAAATTCGCCGCCGCCTTCGGTTTGCGTGATCAAGCGCACTTCATGTCCCAGCTCGACAAATTCTCTCGCGAGCAAATTAGAAACCGTTTCGATCCCGCCGGTACTGGGAAAAAAATGGTGCGATCCGAGCAGGATTTTCACGAAGGAAATTTCAGGCGCGCAGCCAGGCCCCCACAAACTCTCTGAAAGTCGGCCGCGAGCGAATTCTTCCCGGCCGCACCTTGAGGAAAACGCCGATCTGATGATCGATCCGCACGCGCCAGAAGCGAAAGAGGTTCGCGTTCTGGCGGGCCAGGCGCTCGGTGAAACGCGCGGTCGCAGCGACCTCGAGATCGTCCAGGACGATGACCGCACCCGCCGGCGAGTGATGCAGCGCCAGAAAAAGCGCATGCTCGCGTTTGGCGGGATTGGGCGGACTGTCGACGAGAATCAACCGGGCTAGCCTGAGGTGCTGGAGAGCTTCTTTTTGCGCGGGGACGTCAAACGACTCAATCGGGCGCAGGCGATTCCAGCAGCGCGTCAGCGGAATGACCTGGGAATAATCGGTCCCGCGTTTCGCGACCGATCCTTCCAGTTGTTCCGTGCGGCTCAGCCAATCGCCGGAATCCTCGATGCTGGCCGTGGCGGCAAAGGCGCGGCGCAAAGCGTGGGTGGAGCGTCCGGAGCCGAACTCAAAGGCGCTGCTGTCGTTAGGCAAGAGCGCGGCGGCCTCCTCGAGAAACTGACAGCTCAAGGGCGGAAGAATCCACGCGGGAGTTTCAGCCGGTTGATCGGTGCCCTCGTATTTCTTGATCAGCCGATCGAGATGATCGTCGAGCGAAGCATGAGTCTGAGCGGGATTGGATTCAGCGATAACCCTTCAGAACTCCTTTCAGCATTTCGAGACGCAGTTGCAGTCTCGGTTCCTTTTTGAACAGAGCAACCAGAGCGAACCAGCCCAGCTCGAAAACATGCCTAACGAGCAGTAAAGGGCGCAGATAAAAACGGCTGGAGGGATGAAATTTTTCGTAGAGATAAATGCGCGATCGATAAAGATCGAGGACGCGCACCGGCCCGCCGCCTTTGCCACCGGCGCCATCGTGTTTCACGCGGTAGCCAAAATCAATTCCGACGCGATGGCGATTCTGGCGCAGCCGCAGACTGAGATCGACGTCGGACTGGCATTGCCAATACCAGGGGTCGAAGCCGCCGACCGCGCGGAACGCCTCCATATTCACGAGTGTGCAACTCGAATGCGCGGCTTCCACTTCAACGATTCGATGCTCCGCCCACGGCTCAGCCGGGCCGCTTTGAAATTTCTCCCAGAATCTGAAGGCCTGGTTGCCGGCGGCGAAGACCAATGGCGGCATCATCGGCTGTTCGTAAGCGCTCTGCGGCACGCCTTGAAAACTGATCTGCCGGAAGTTTACCCAAGCCCAGTTCCCCTTCCGAAATTCGGAGTAGCCGCCGGCAAAATCTCCCGGCTCGAAGAGGATATCGGCATCGGCGAGCAGCGCGTATTTCGTCCGGACCTCGCGCAGGGCGAGATCGGACGCCTTGCAAAATCCGAGGGCGTTCTCGTTTCGGATCACGCGCACCGGCGCGCTCAGCGCCGGAGCAGAGTAGGACTCCCCCGATCCATCATCGACCACGACAATTTCCTCCACGCGACCCAGGTTCGCCTCGAAAGATCGGAGCATCTCCGCGGAGATCTGCGCGTTGTTGTGCGCGGTTGTGGCGAGCGTCAGGTCCTCGAAGCTCGTCATGCCAGGGCCTCCGAATAAATTTGCGCAAGCAGCCGCGAGGCGGCGTGAGTGTGATACCACGCGTAGATTTTTTCGCGCATCGCTCGCAGATCATCCGGCGGTGGAAAGTGAACAAGGCCGGGCGTCATGAAAAACAGGCCAGGAAATGGATCGCCCTCCAGCGAAAACGCATCCTCTCGATGGGAAAGCACCGGCACCAATCCATGCGCGCAACTCGCGGCAAATGCACTCGATTTCAAAATCATTCCCGGCCACATTCTGCCTTTCCCAAAATAATCGAGCCAGGCGAACGAGCATTGCCTTAACAATTCCGAAGCGCGTTCGGCGCTCACTTCCGGATGATAATTACAGGACAAACCAGGATTGCTCTGCGCGATATCCGCGATCAGCCTGCGAGTTGCGGCTTCATCCCGCCCACCGATGACGTGCAGTTGCGCGGGAGCAAACGCGGCCGGGATCGCCTCGCGCATTCGGCGGAATGAGATCAACGATCGGGCCACCAGCGCGGTGCCGCCGCAAATGGCCCAGCTTTTCGGCGAAGCTGCGCTGAAATCCGTGAGCTCGGGTTCGCCGAAATTCGAACTGACGGGCGCCAGACAAATTTTTTTCGCGGGATCGTAAGCGTGAATCTCGTTCTCGATGGTCCGGTTGCTCACGAAGCAGGCATCGGAAATATCGATTAGATCGCGCGCGATTTTCACCTGGAGCGGCCGAAGCCAGAACGCGCTGCCCCAAGGCGGCCCGAAAGCATAAAGCTCATGAAACGCGGTGAGCCAGCGGCCGCGGAGTTTTCCACGAAGCTGCCGGGCAAAGCGGCGCAAATGAAAGGGAACACCGCGCGCCTGATACCCATAGTTCACGTAGTGCAAGATGACGTGATCGGATTCGCGGGCCAGTGAGTCGACCGCGGCTTCATCCAATCCCGCGATCACTTCGAATCCATCTTTCGCGGCGACGCTTGTTTCCTGGGCGACAGCAAACCGCGTCGTGATGTTGTGTTCGGTCAACAATGTCTTGGCGAGATTCAGCGCGCTGTCGCCGACGCCATCGAGCGTGCCCGGCAAGTGCGGGACAATTTGCAGAACCCGGCTGTTAGGAGTTGGCATCGCCTGATGGAACTGTGCGACCGCTCGAAAGGATCTCGTTCAGCCGCCTCCGATATTCGTTCGCAGTCTCTCGCGCTATTTCCGGCCACGAAAATCGCGCGGCCGTTTCCGCGCTGCGATCCCGGATGGCTTGATACGCACCCGGGTCCTTTGCGAGAATCTCGCTGATCGCTTCGCTGAACCTGGCGACATCGCCCGTCGGGACGAGCAATTCGGGCAGACTGTCTTGAAGAATGTCGCGGGGACCTGGCGCGGCGTAGGCAACGGTCGGGATTCCCGCCGCGAGCTGTTCGACGACGGCCAGGCCGAAGCCTTCCACGTAACTTGGAAACGCGCCCACCCCGCAGTCCGAAAGCAACTGAGGGAGCTGGTCTGGCTCGAATTGCGGAATGATTTCCACGAAGCCCGCCATGGCGGGATCCAAATCGGCCATCACATTATCGTTCGCCGTCATTGTTCCCAGAAAAAGAAAGAAGGCGTCGGGCACGCGGGCGCGGACGCGTTGAATGATCTCGCGCCAGTCTTTGCAGCCTTTTCGTGGGCTCCACATTCCGATGAAGCTTATCTTTTTTTTCCGCCAGCGAACTTCGGTGGGGACCGCCGCGTCGTGCAACGCCCGATGGCGGGCCGGCGCCAATCCGTACGGCAGCACCACAGCCGCTTTCGTCGATTTCATTTCGTCGCGAAGACAAAGCAACTCATCGGAGTTCGGCAGATTCAGAAGATCGCAATTCTTGACCGACGCTTGTGAGGCGGCGTGCTTCCGTTGGTTAAAAAACGAGTAGAACATTCGGCCGAGCAATTTGCCTCTCGACGATGCTGGCCAGCGTTTGGCGGCCGCGCGCTCAAAGTTTTCGTAAAGGCGGTAAAGCCCCACGGAACGGGCCACGAGCAGGCCCTCGAACCGCAGCGATCTTTTCGTGAACGGGAGCGTGCCGACGAGCGCATCGATCACGTCGAACCTTTCCGCATTGCGGCGGACGAACCTCAGGGCGCGCCGGGGAAACATCATGAGACGAAGCGCGGCTCTGGCGGGCGAAGCGGGCGCGGCCGGGAAAGCATCGGTAAGACAGAATTTTTCGACGACGTGTCCGGCCTTGCTCCATTCCTCCGCCATTTCGATCCAAACGCGCGCTGCCCCGAACCGCGGATCCCAAGGCAGATTCACGATCGCAAGTATGCGCAGCGGTTTGCTCATCGGGCGGTCGCTCCTCAACTGGGCAGGGTTGTCCAAAATTTGTGCCTCACTGGATTAACGTAGTGCCGCAGGGCGAGACTGGCGTCTGCATAACGATCCGGATAAACGAATTGGTCATCAAGCTGGAGCACATATTTCCGCGGATCGAACGGCTGCGCGCCATTCGCGTGCATCGTGAGGTGCGTGATCGTCTGGTTCGTAAAGAAATTCGGCGCGCCGTTCATCTCGAGGAAACGCTGGATACCTAACGACCAATCGAGCGCCTGGAACAAGAGAAGAAAACCTGTGTTCACGGGATCGGTTTCTTCGGCAGCACCGCGCAAGAGCCGGCCATCCCCGGAAAACCGGCAATCCCGCAGATAGAAGGCGGGGACGTCGCGCGCTTCGGCATACTTAATGAGATCCTGCGCTCCTTCAAAGAACAGAACGTCGGAATCGAGATAGAGGGCAGGGCCATTCGTCGGCAGCGACATGATGAGAGCGAGCTGCCGTCCGGTCGGATGCTCTCTTAAGTATGGCTGGATTTCGACGGGAAGATTTGGCGGGACCCAGTCCTTGGCGTCCGAAACAATAATCGCCGAATCGAGTCCGAGAAGTAGCTCGATGCTGCGCTGCGTGTAGGTCCCATCGGAGACGACCGTAAAACGCGGCGGACGTCCGACGTGCCGGAGAAAAGAGCGAATGGAAGCCACCTGCTCAGGCAAGGCGGCTGCGCCGGAATAGGCGAAGACTTCGAGCGGGAACGAGCGCGGCGCTTGAACCTTCCGGCGCGCGATCAAAGGCAGAAACGCGTGATAGAAGGCGCGGATCGTCGTCCCTTGGGCGCGGGCAAGATGGTAACCGTAGTTCGGCATTCTTCACCCCGCCGCCAGGCGCACGCTCCGGAAGCCGCGATAACTCAGAACAAGGTTGAGCAAGAGACTGGGGATCGCGGAGACAAGACTGAAGATGAGCACCCCGCTTACGCTCGAAAAATCCGTCGAAGGGATGAGCGCGATTTGTGTGGCGAGCGTGAGCGGAATGTAAAGCCACGAGCCGGCGATCCACGCCTTGGCCGCATTCAAAGACCAAAGCGTGCCGGCGAGCGCGGTCAGCACCGCGCCGCCCACCATGAAGAGCAATTCCTTTTCGAGGTGAGAGTACTTGCTGCCGAGAACAAAAAGAAATTCGCGCGGGAACAACGCCGCGACTCCAAGGACGACGAGACTGAAGCAAACCACGCCGCCGACAATCGCCGCGTATTGCCAGCGGAGTTTGCGCGGACTTTGACAACGCGCGAAGGCCGGCGCGAAGACGTTTGCGAGAAGATTGCTCAGCACGGCGAAAATCATCGCGAGCCGGCCCAGCGCTCCGATTTCGGCCACCGAAGAAATGCGGTGACCGAAGAAGCCGATGAGAAACACAGTGATCTGTCCCTGCAAACAAAAGAAGACCGCGTTGGCCGCCTGGCTGCGAATGAAACCACGCATCGCCTGCCGATCCTCCGCATTCTCGGGCGCCTTCAGATCGATGACGCCGGCCACATATTTCCGCAGCATCCAATATTGCAGCATCAACGTGGCGCAGCCGAGAGCGAGCGCGACCGCTCCATTCAGGAACAAATACATCAGCGCGCACAAGGCGCCGAAACGCGCAACGGCCCCCGTCATATCGATCGCCTGAATCCGGCCGATATCGGAACGAAGCCGCGGGACGACGCTGAGCACTCCGAGCGAGAGCTGAACCAGGATGCCTACGAACACAATCGCGATCAGGATCGCGGTGTAAGAGAGGGAGGCGCCGTTTCTGACCAGCATGAAATACAAGATCGGAGTGACGACCACGAGAGCGACCGCGCCAAGTTTCCGGCGAAGATGCAACGCCGTGTTGACGAGCTGACCGAAGCGGTGTCCATCGTGCCAGACGCGGCCGCCGATCGAGATGAGGCCGATGCTGACGCCAATATCGGCGAGGACGTTGATCGTTCCCTGCATCGTGTTCGTGATCGTGAAATACGCGTACTCGCGCTGATCGAGATGCCGCACGATGACGATCCCGCTCAGGAATCCGATGGCCTGCACGGTCGCTTGCACAAACGCGAAGTTGCCCACGACCCGTGCGCGATGGAGGGCACGGCGAATGATCGGGGTGGAAGTATCATCCAGCACCGGCGGCGAAATCGGGCCGAAGAAGCTCATCGGTTGATTTGCGCCACGTCGGACCGCTCGAGGTCACGGTCCGCAGAATTGGCCTGCCCGCTACGAGGACTGAATCTGTTTGGGCTGGCTGTGATGCGACCCGACCGTCTCGTGCTCTTCCACCGGCGCCGGCGTGTTGTAGTACTCCGAATATTGGTAGTAATAATATTCCGGCAGGGAGGTATCGACGAAGTTCAGAATGACGCCGGGCACATTCACCTGGCGATTGTAAAGCAGCTCGAGCGATTTCCGCGTGAGCCGGGCCGAGGTGTAAGAGAGACGGACGACGAAAAGGGTGGCGTCAATCTTGGGCGCGAGACTGGTGGAGTCGTCCGCGGCGAGAACCGGCGAGCTGTCGATGATGATGTAGTCGTAGTGATTGTAAACTTCGCGCAGGAGCGCATCGGTCGATTCGCGCAGGAGATGTTCGCTGGGCTGGCCGAGGGTCTTGCCGCGCGGCATCAGGAAGAGATTCGGATAGGAGGTGGGAACGACCACTTCCTGCCAGTTCACTTCCTGTTTCAACACCTCGGAGAAACCGATCTTTGAAGAGATGCCAAACGCTTCACGGAGCGCGCCGCGGCGAAGGTCGCCGTCGATGAGCAAAGTGCGCGCGCCGGAGAGCGCCATGGTGATCGCGAGGTTGGAGGCGACGGTCGATTTGCCTTCGTTAGGCACGGAGCTGGTGATGAGGAGCGTTTTCGGGCGCGGTCCATCATAAGGCATGAAGAAGATCGACGAACGCACGTTCCGATAAGACTCGGCGAAGACGTGCCGCGCATCGTCGGGCTGCAACAACGTGACGCGGCCCTTGGTTTTTTCCTTCGGGATCTGGCCGAGCACGTTCTCGGAAAATTGATGCTGAAATTCGCCGAACGAAGCCATCCGATCGTCGATCCGATCGAGCAAGAGAAGAACGGCGATGCCGGCGACGGCGCCGCAACCCAGCCCGATGAGAAGGCTCTTGAACAATCCCGGCCGCACCGAGATGGGCGCACCCGCCATCTCCATGATGGAAATCTGATCGCCGCTATCGACACTTTGCGAGACGTTAACTTCTTTGAGGTTGTTCGTGAGCCGATCGTAAAGCGTTTTCAGACGATCGGCTTTTCCCTTGATGCGATTGAACTGCGCGAGCCGCTGGCTCAGGTCGAGCGCCTTCGTTTCCCACTCCTTGATGTTGGTTTGCAAGTTTTCCATCTGTTTGCCGATGGATTTCCGGCGCGTCTCCAGCTTCTCGACCGTGTCCTGGCGGAACAAGTCGATTAGCTTTTCCTGCTTCGTAATTTCGTCGTTGAGCTTGATGATTTTCGGATGCTTCGGACGCAAATCTTTCGAGAGCGTTTCGCGTTCAGCCTTCAGCAACTGCACGGCTTGTTTCGCCTTCAGGTAATCACCTTCCGGGCCCACGTCGGAGAAAGCCATGCCCTTGTCCTCGGTCGGCTGCGTCACCGCCGGGTTCGTGTCGGTCTTGCCCTGGGCGCGATCGAGATTCTGATCGAGGTCGAGCAGGCTAAGGAGATCGTATTCGGTTTTTAGCTGCGCGTATTGCTGGTTCAGCCGGACGAGGTATTGCGCGGCGCTGTTCCCTTCTTCCTGAATGAAGCCGATGTTATTCTGCTTCTGGAACTCGAGCATTTCATCCTCGGCAGTGCGCAAATCTTTTTCCACCTGGATGAGCTGCTCGGTAATCGCGGTCGTGACAGTCGAGCCCTGATTTTCCCGCATGCCCTTTTTGAAATCGAGATACTTCTGCATCACGGCGTTCAGAAAAGCCTGGGTATAATCCGGGGTGCTCCCAATCGCGATCAGATCGAAAATCGAGGTACGCGGTCTTTGTGAGACCGTGATCTCGACCTGGACCGGCTGCATTTCCGGATGGGTCGAGCGGACGAGCGTTTCCGCGCTCTGGCGCACTTCCGTGCTCTGCATGAGCTGAATCTGCGTGCCGTAGAAATTAACGCTGTCTTCGCTGTAGACGGCACTTTGCGCGATGTTCATTTTGCCGGCGAGCATCATCTTGCTCATGGACTGGAAGGAGGGCGGCGTCTGATAAATGAGCCAGGCCTGCACGAAAAGACCGAGGCAAATCGTCAGGAGCGGGATCCACCAGCGTCTTCGGAGGAGTGCTTTGTAACGGTGGAGGCGCGTGAAGAACGCGGTGCTCCAGGGAGCGGAGGTGGGACGATCGTCGGCCGGGGCTGGCATAAAGTTACATGTTGATCAGACGCTGCGGCACATAGATCTGATCGTCCGGTTGCAGGACCACGTCTTCTTCCGTGTGCCCTTCCTCGATGACCCGCTTCAAATCCACGATGTAATCCTGACTGCCTTTGCGGGTGACTTTCACTTTGCGTTTGTTGGCAAAATCGCCAAAGCCGCCGGCGCGAATGATTGCCTTGCTCACGGTGTAGGATTCGTCCGCTGGGATTTCCTGCGGTCCCTGCCCTTTCACCGAGCCATAAACGTAGACCCTGCCGCGTGATTTTTCGCTGATGTGATCGACCGCGATAATCACCGTGGCGTGGAAATAATATTCCCGCTCGAGCGCCGCTTTGACGGTGTAGGCCAGCTCCTTGCAACTCTTCCCGGCGGCCTGCACGAGACCGATGTAAGGGACCTCCAGCTCGCCATTGTCGTTGACGCGCAAATGCTGGGATTCGTTGTCGCGATCCTCGACAACGCGAAAGCTGACGTAGTCGTTAGACCCGAGCTTCTTCTTCTCGTCGAGCACAGTCATGGAATTGGTTCGCATGACGGTGCTGGTGGTGGGCGGCTCGACGGTGGTGGCCTTGGGAATCGAAGGCATTGGGCTGCTCTCCTGCGCCACGAGCGGCAGCGGGGCCGCGATCGAGGCAGCAAGCAGGAATGTAAAAGCCCAAGTTCTCATGCAGGTGCAATTGTCTCCTTATTAGAAGCTGTAGGTGCCATCGAGCGCGACGCGATTTTGGCGATAATCGCGCAGCGGCTGATCCGAATCCTTCTGTGTGTATTGATAACGAAGTCCGAGCGTGACGTGTGGCGTGAGCTGGTAACCGACGGTGACCGCACCGCCATAACGGTGAATGTGCTCGGCCACGAAGGGATTAATATTGGGCACGCCCGGCACCGGCAGGAAGAGCAGACCGCTTCCACCGGAATCATCCGCATCCTCGTAGAAAAGTTCGGTCGAAAGAAGCGTGTGAAAGAGAATGTTCCAAGTCGCGGTATGCCGCACATAATTCAGCTTCACATAGTTTGAATTGACGCCGAGCTGGGTCTCGTGTCCCACCGAGATGCTGTGCGTCAGCACGGAATTGACCCGGTGCGAGAGGAGCGCGTTCGCATAATAATCGTGGAGGTCATGCGAATCATTGACCAGACCGGTGTTATCGAAATTGATCACTTGGTAACCACCCGCGACCCTCAGCTTGAGGTAGCTCGTCAGTTGAGTCTCGATGAAACCGCCAGCGCTGTAAGTGCGTGAATCATTCAAGATATTTTGATCGTAGTATGTGTCGACGAAGGATCCTTCCACGCCGACGGTCATCGTCGAGCTAGGCGTGAACGCGATCGAGCCCGAGACGATTTCGGCGTTGCGATCGAGATAATCGAAAACCGAATTGGTCGAGAGGAACAGGTAGTGATCGTAGCCCAAAGTCACGACGGCCTGGTTCAGGTCCCAGAGGACGGAAATGCCCGCGGTGTTTTGGAAACGGCCGTAATCGGCCACGTTGCTCAGGGCGACCTCTGCGACCGGATCCTGTTCGAGGGAAAAGCGATCGTGTAGGTTGATTCTGAAATCGCTCACGAAAATGTCGAAGGCAATTTGAGACCCGGGCGAAATCAGCACCCCGGTGGTGTTGTAACTCGAATGGTTCAGGTAAAACGCGTAGCCGACGCCGAGGTCGAGTTTCAGGGTGTTGAGCTGGGTAATGGGCCAGAGGGCGTCCACATTAATCTGCGGGCGCAGGATGAAATCGCTCTGCGGCGAGGTCGTCAGCACGACGGGACCGGTGGGAGTGAGAACGAGGGCGGAACCGTCCTCGGCCAGGTTGATGTTGTCGTTGTATTCGACGCCCATTGTCGCGCTGAAGCGAAACTTGAGGGGACCAAGTTGTAAATTGTAAGGAATCTTATCGATGGATTGGCGGCGCGCCTCGGCGGACGCTTCGCCGGCCAGTGAAGGACGAATAGCGTCTTGAGCGCGGGCCATCGTACCGGCGCAGAGCAGCGAAGCGAAAAGTGCGCAGGCGATCTTTCCGGCAAAGAATGCGTGAGAATTTGGCGTTGTTTGTCGGCTCATGTGGGTGTCGGTCGGGTTAAGGTTAGCAGATGTGATACCAAAACTTTTTTCGTTCGCAATTGGCGTTGTCAGCGCCGACTGCGCACTCGAATGAAGTTGATTTGGGAGCACAGATTTGTTGGTTCAGTCGGTGACGTAATTTGACGCCGATTCTTTTACACGAAGGAACCGGCTTCCAGCAAGGAAAATCGCCTGCGTTCCGCGCCGCGGCTGTGACGCCTTGGGAAATCGGAAAGAGTCCGGCTCGATCTTACTTTGACCGCTGTTTTGCGGCGGCGTTGCAAAAAGTTTTGGGCGTGGCCCGCTCTAAGCTTGGAATTCTCGCCGAGATGTTTTGGTTTTTACCCTTCAAATCGAGTCGCCGCTGCACAAGAGCCGTCGTGTCGCTCCTCTCTTCCGGCGTCCTGATCCATTCCAGTCTTGCCAGTAATAACGTGCCTGAAGCTGACGACAGCAACGCCGCGAAAAATCTCGCGCGAATGAACTGCGGCGCCACGATCGATCTCATTACGCCCGACGGCCGGGTGGCCGAAGTTGGAAACGCGAACGAGAAAAGTTCGAGCGCCTCTGCGTTGATCATGGACGACAACACGCTCAGTTGTCCGCTCCAGGAAGGCGAAACGACGTTCATCATCACGTTCCCGACGATCTCGCTGCTCGATCGCTTCACTTTTCTGAACGAAAACGCGGCCGCCGAAGGCGAAATGAAAATCGCTGTTTCAAATTATCGCCTGGCCGCGGGCAGCTCGAAATGGATGGACGTAAATGGCAGCATTCCTTTCACCGGCCAGCGCCACTTCAATCTTTCCATGGTTGGAGTCGAAGCCCGTTACGTGAAACTTTCTTTTCACGTCCAAAAGGGAGGCCGGATCGCAGCGCTGGGACTTTACGGTAGTGAGTCGCTCCAGAGGTTCTCGGCCCGGCAAAGCGGTATTACTCGCATTGCCAACACCGTCGCAACCAAACGGCTCGAAGACGTGCTCAACTTCAACTTTGCAAACCTTTACGCGAAAGCGCGCGTCGTCTACGTGAGCTCTGGAGCAGAAGAATCCCAGCGCCGAATGATCGATGACGACACCACGACCGCCTTCCGCTTTGCCGCCAACGATCCACATCCCATCGCCATCGTCGAATTGGCCGGGAACGAGCGGCTCCACCGGGTGAGCGCGATTTATAAAATGCAGCCCGGCAAAATGGAGATCTTTTTGTTGAACGAGCTTGCTTCCGATCCGGGCGACTTGAGCGCGGCAAAACCGATTGCGGCGGTCACGGACGGACTCGGCGCGGGCAAAGCCGCGGTGAATTTCGATCCGAGAGGGGCACGTTATGTGGCTTTGCGCTGGACGCCGGTCGCGTTCGACAGTCACGGATTTGAGGTGGCTGAGATCAATGCTTTTGGCGACATGCCGCTCTCGATGCTGACGACGATCGAGCTTCCGGAAGTGTACGCGACCAATTCGCCGGCGATGACTTTCCCGGGCGCCGGAGTTCCTCCCACAGATTTACCGTCGCTTCCGGTCGTCAGTCAGTAGACCGCTGCACGTCGACGATTTCGGCCACGGTTTTCGCGGCGGCTTCTTTCGCCTGCGAAAAATCATCCAAGCCGATCACCGCGATCTCGAGAAGACGCTGGCCCAGATTGCGTTTGCCCTGCCATGCCGCCAGAAGGCGGCCACGCATATTCCACTGTTCCGACTCCGTGGTCGCGCCGGCAGCCGCGATCTTGTCTTCTTGAATGCTGACGAACACGAAAAGCGGGCGCCCATTCTGTTCGAATTCGTAGGCCCGAAAGTCGAGCAGGGCCGACCCCACCGGTATCGTGAGGCGCGGAAGTTCCGCGCGAAAAGTGCGACCGATCGCGGGCAAACAGATCTCCGGCGAATGACTGCGCACCAGTTGCAGCGCCGCCCGGGCCGGTTTCCAACGCGCGAAAAAGCTCCACCAATTTACACCACGCGGATCTTCCCAAGCCGCGCTGCGCGCTTCATCGTAACGCAAAATCACGCGCGTGCTTTCCGGAATCGGCAGCTGACGCAATGTCGGATTTCCGTTTGGTGCTTTCGCCTGCCAATGCGGACGTTCGATCAACTCACGTTCGTGGTTGCGATACCAAAGTTCGGTCACGCCGAAAGCCAGGATGAGCCAGGCCAGCGCGATCCATTGTGAGGCGGGCGAACTGCGAACCACACGGACTGTTGACTGTTCCGCTGCCAGCGCGCCTTCCGCTTTCCAAAGCCAGGCAAGACCGAGGAGGCCCGCCATCCCTCCAACAACTGCGAGCGTTCCGATCAAGTCATGCCAGCGCGCGAGAGCTTCGATTCCACTGTTAGCCGCCAGAATCACCAGGGCTGTGGCGCGAAACACGTTGCAGGCAAAGACCCAGGCGCACCCGCAAGAAAGCAAAGCGCAGCGGCGCGCCGGCCGGAGTCCAAGCAGTTCGCCCAGGACAAGCGAAACCATGATCCCGGCCTGCAAGGTTCTCACGCCACTGCACGCGTCATCCACCCCGACGAATCCATTGCGAAGCTCGATCACATTCCCGAGCTGATAAGCGCCCACTCCGACCCATCCGGCGATTTCCACCGCAAGAGAGGTCACCGTGCGCATCAGATTCTGCACGACGAAGTTCTCCATTCGAACCGGCCACGGAACCGCCACCAAAGGAAAACAAATGGGAAACGCGAAGTGGCGGAGCCATTCCCTTCCGCCCATTTGGGCGAGGAAGACCAGCGTGAAAGAAATGACAAGCAGTCCCAAGACCCACCCGAGCAAGCGCCAATCTGGATTTGCTACTTCGACGACGCGGAGAGGAAGCAGTGTCAGCAGAATCAGCCACAGCAGCAGGAGCGTGAATCCACTCCTCGGACGCGCTCCGGGGCGTGGTCGCCGCTGCCAACGAAAAAAGAAAATCAGCGCGCCAAAAAACGGAACGGTCCAGCCGTAGGTGTACTGCGAGTTCAGCGTCCATTCATCATGGAGATGGTAAAAGAGCCAGAGCCACAGCACGCTCGGCACGAGCCACTCAATTGCACGATCGCGCAACGCCATTGGAAGGGAGCATGAACACTTGGCCTTTAAGGCCAAGCTCTAATGGACTGGCGCGGTGGACCAAGTGCGAGTCGGTTCTTCCGCTTTTATGGCAGATGAAATGGTATGGCAGTTGCTAAAGACATTATGGAAATTCATGCCAACTCGTTCCCAACTACTTACGTTTTTGAGTGCCGGGCTTCTTCTTGTCGGAGGTGGCGCCACTTCTCGCGCCGTTAGCCTGCAGTGGGGTTCGGAGCCTTGGGCGGACGGAAGCCTTAGCAATTCCTTCGACGTCGACCCCTCGAGTCCCGGCAACGATATTACTGTGACCGTCGGAGGCAACACCGGTCAATTACAACCAGAACTTGTCTCGCCCAACCCGATAACACCATCGATTACATCGGATCTGGAGGGAGGATTTGGCCCAAGCAACAAGAGCCTTTGCATCGCCATCGACTTGGCGAATCAAAGTCAAAGCGTTGTAGTCACGGTCGACTTCTCAGCTCAATATGCCCAAGGCGTAACCAACGTCTCGTTCACCATCTTCGACGTGGACTTCGCAAACAGTGGGGGGTCGAATTTCCAGGATCAACTCCGCTCCATCTCCGCGTTGTCCATCGATGGAACGACGCTGATTGCGCCAACTATTACGACGAGCGTAAACAACACTCTAAGCGGCACGGGCTTGAATCAGGTCGTCAATGGCATTGCCACCACGTCGGATACAGGTGCCAGTTCCAACAGCGCGAATGTAACCATTAGTTTCGGCGCCAATGCGATCAAATCCTTCACCTTCACCTACGGGAGCGGAAGTGGAACAATCGCCGACCCGACCTATCAGCATATCGGTCTGGGTGACATCACATTCACGCCCGTACCCGAGATGAATCCCGCTTGGGGCGCTCTCGTGTCCTGCTTTTTGGCGACTGCTCTCGTTCTTCGCCACCGTGGCAACTTCCGAAAGTAGCGATTGCTTCGGCAACGTCCGTGCGATCGCGCGGCGCGATTTCTTTCTCCGCTGGGGACGGCGCCTGGCGGGTGGCCTTCTGCTCGCCCTGCTCGCCTTCGCGGCCTATCGATTTTATGGCGCGTGGAGGGAGAAGTATCTCGCGCAGCAGACCCAGGAATTCTTCGAGCACCGAGATTATCAGAGCGCGGTGCTCGTAGCGCGTCATGTCCTTCAACTAAATCCAAACAACCTTGCGGCCTGTCACATCATGGCGAAGACGGCCGATCTCGCAGGTCGCGGAGAAGCGGTCTCCTGGCGGCAGCGCGTCGCTGCCCTCGAACCGAACGTTCCGGATAACGCGATCGATCTCGCCGCAACCGCGCTTCGTTTCGGACAGATCGATCTCGCCCACAAAGTCCTGGAGGCGGTGGCGCCATCGGCACGCGCCAGCGTGAAATATCAACAACTGGCGGGCGGTCTCGCGCTCGCGGAGAAACAGCCGGAGCTCGCCGAAACTCATTTCGTCGCCGCGCTCCAGCTCGAACCGGAAAATCCGCAGCTCGCTCTCAACCTCGCCGCCGTCCGCCTCGCTTCGGCGGACGTTGCCACGAACGAAAAAGCCCGGGCTGCACTCGCTCTCCTCGCCGAACAATCCGCCTTGCGTCTCGAAGCCCTCCGCGCGCTGGCCTCCGACGCGCTCGCGCACAACTCCCGCGTCTCCGCGGAACGTTGGGCCGCGCAACTGAAATCCGAGAAAGGCGCCACGCTCGCCGACACATTGCTTTACCTGGAAGCCACGCAGAAAACCGACTCGGCCCCGGCCGCGTTGCTCGAGGGTCAATCGAAGGCGAACCAATCTTCCGCCGCCGCCGCCGGGCTGATCACCTGGATGAACCGGCACGGACTGGCGAAGGCCGCGCTCGGGTGGGGCCTCTCCCTTCCGAAACAAATTCTCGACACCCAACCAGTTCCTCTCGCCCTCGCGGAATCGCACAGCTTTTTGCAGGACTGGTCCGCATTGCAGGCCTGGGTCGAAGGAAAAAACTGGGGCGAGTTTGAGTGCTTCCGCCTTGCCGTGCAAAGCCACGCGTTACATCACCTCACCACGGCAGATCGCCCGTCAATGGAATCTGAAACTGCCTGGCACGCCGCGTTAAAGGCGACCGAAGAGCGCGCCGATCGTCTCACGGCGATCGCACAGCTCGCCGAAGGCTGGGGTTACACCGCGGAGGCCGAAGAAGCCTGGTGGATGATCGCCAATGGAAACGAACGCGCGAAGGAAGCGCTCGAGGCATTGCAACGTCTTTACAAATCGAAACAGAACAGCCACGGATTGCTGCGCGTGGCGAAACGCGCGCTCGAATTGAATCCGGCGGATCTCGTCGCCGAAAATAATTGCGCAAGCCTCGGGTTGCTCTTGACGGGCGATAATTCCGCCCGGCGTCTCGCCACAAGACTCCACGCCGAACATCCGGCGAATGCCGCCTTTACTACAACCTACGCCTTCGCGCTCCACGTCGAAGGCAGGACAGGCGAGGCGTTAAAGACGCTGGAAACTTTGAAGGAAGCGCAGCTGCGTTATCCGGCCATCGCCGCGTATTATTTCGTCATGCTGGTCGAGAACGGAAACATGGAACGCGCCCATTCCTTTCTCGCGCCGGCCAACAAGGCCGCGCTTCTTCCCGAGGAGCAACAGCTTCTCACCGCCGCCACCCGCAAGCTGCTCGTCCACGATTCGCAGGACGCGGCCAAGAGCGTCGCCGCGACGGAATCCTCCACGGACTAGCTCATCCGCCGGTTGCGAACCCGGGATACAACGTCATCCCGCCATCGACAAATATGGTCGTGCCAGTGACGTAATCGGAAGCATCGGACGCCAGCCAGACCGCGGCGCGCGCAATGTCTCCGGGAACGCCGACGCGACCCTCGGGAATCAACTTGAGCAACTCTCCCTCCGCCTGCGGCGTTTCCCACGCGGCGCGGTTGATCGGCGTCTTGATCGCACCCGGGGCGATGCTGTTCACGCGGATTTTTTTCGGCGCGAGCTCCTGCGCCATGCTTTTCATCAATTGCATCACGCCGCCCTTCGACGCCGCGTAGTTAACGTGCCCGCCCCATGGAATCACCTCATGCACGGAGCTCATGCAGATGATCTTGCCGGCCGCGGACGAAACATCCGGCACGACGCCGCGCCGCAGAAATTCCCGCACCGCTTCGCGCGCGCACAGAAACTGGCCCGTGAGATTGATCCCGATCACGGTGTTCCATTGTTCGAGCGACATCTCTTGGAAACGGGCATCGCGCTGGAGCCCAGCGTTGTTCACGAGGATATCGATCGTGCCGAATTCCTCCCGCATCCGGGCGAACATCGCCTGGACCTGATCTTCCCGGCTCACATCCGCTTGAAACGCGAGGGCCCGGCGGCCGCTTTGTTTTATGATCTCCACGACGCGATCCGCTTCTTCCGGACGCGAGACGTAATTGACCACGACGTCGGCGCCGGCCTCGCCCAGCGCGAGGGCGCAAGCTTCGCCGATGCCGGAGTTCGCACCCGTGACGAGAGCTTTCTGGTTTCTGAGAGGTTTCAGTGGATCTGGCGAGGTGTTCACAATGATCAATCGCTGCCGCACGATTGTTTTCCATGGGCGCAAAGGCAAGCCGTTTCGATTCCGCCCACCCCGACCACAGAGGCATGGAACTAGCTACCTCTCTTCACGGGTTCCACACAACCTGAACATGCGATTAGCATCCCAGCTTCAGGGAGACGAAACCATCCCGCAAAATACGATCCGAAGCGACAAAACCACCTTCAGACATCCACAAAAAACTCATGAAACTCACGATGATCTTTCGGAAAGCGGCGCGGCTCCGGACGCGGAACATTTTGCGATCGTTGCCCGGGCTACGAATGATGCTGTTCGGGATTGGAATGTAAAAACCGGCGCGCTCGACTGGCCGCAATGCCTCGACACGCTCCTCGGATATAACGCTTCCACCGCGGCCGAGGGCATCGGCTTCTGGCAAAAGCAGGTCCACCCGCAGGATCGGGCCCGCACCGCCGCCAGCATCCGCGACGCTCTCGCGGGAAACGGCGATCATTGGACGGGCGAATATCGATTCCGCCACAGCGACGGTTCCTATCGGGACTTGCTCGAACGCGCGCTGATCATCCGGGACGCGGCTGGCGCGGCCATTCGTTTCGTCGGCTCCCTCATGGATGTGACGGCGCGCAAACAATTGCAAGACCAGCTCGTGCGCTCGCAAAAGATGGAGGCATTTGGTCAACTCGCCGGCGGCGTCGCCCACGATTTCAACAACTTTCTCACCACGATCCTCGGCTACAGCGATCTGCTCCTCGACGAACTCGGGATGAAGGGCGAGGTCAAAAAGCACATCGGTGAAATCCGCAACGCGGCGGGCCGGGCGTCGGTCCTCACCGCGCAACTTCTCGCCTTTAGCCGCAAGCATCCCCTCGCCCCGCGGGTGCTCGAAGTGAATTCTCTCATTTTAAATCTCGAGCGCTCTCTGCTCCGCCTCCTCGGCGAAGACATTTCCGTCCAGTGCCATCTCCATCGCGGGAAAGACGGCACCCACACGAGAGTGGATCCCAGCCAACTCACTCAAATCATTCTCAATCTGGTGGTGAACGCGCGCGACGCGATGCCTGACGGCGGCAGGCTCACACTCGAAACCGTCACGGTCGCGATCAACGCGAGCGATGAATCCGAAATTCTCCTCGGCGACACCATTGCCGCAGGCGAATACGTCCGGATCAGCGTCACCGATACCGGCACCGGCATGAGTGACGAAGTGAAGGGCCATGTCTTCGAGCCGTTCTTCACCACGAAAGATGAAGGGCACGGCAGCGGCCTCGGACTTGCGACGAGCTACGGAATTGTCCGGCAAAGCGGCGGCCACATTTGTGTCGAGAGCGAACTTGGCAAAGGCACCACCGTGAAAATTTTTCTCCCGAAACTTCCGGCGCCGCCTCCGCCCTCCTACAAACGACCGGGCGCAAGCAAAATGCCGACCGGCACTGAAACCATTCTCGTCCTCGAAGACGATATCAGCGTGCGCCACATTTCCGTGCGCGTGCTGCGCCGGCTCGGCTACGACGTGTTGGAAGCGGCCAACGGCGACGATGCCAAGCAATTGATCGCCCGGAGCGCGCACAAGAAAATCGATCTGCTCCTCACCGATATGGTCCTGCCGCAGATGAGCGGCCGGCAGTTTGCCGATTGGTTGCGCACCACCAGTCCGCACACAAAAGTAATTTTCATTTCCGGTTACCTCGAGGAATCGCTCCATCCCGGCGAACGTCGGGATGAAGCGATGTTCTTCCTCGCAAAGCCTTTCGATCCCGAACAGCTCGCGACTAAAATCCGCGAAGCGCTCGACTCGGCGCCTCTCGCTCGGTAGGCCGAAGGTAGGGCGATTGACCCAATCGCCCGGGCGGTTTCGGTGAACCGTCCCTCTCCTGAAATATTGCCGCTTCGCGGAGAGCGGTATATTGAACGGTCGCGTGATCACCTTGAAGGACATTGAAGCGGCGCGTCAGCGAATCGAAGGCGCCGTTTATTATTCGCCCTGCCAGCCATCGATCCCGCTCAGCGAGATCACGGGGATGGATATTTTTTGCAAGCTCGACAACTTGCAGCGCACCGGCAGCTTCAAGGAACGCGGCGCCCGCAACGCGCTCGCGCAATTGCCGCCCGAACAACAAAAGCGCGGCGTGATTGCAGCCTCCGCCGGCAATCACGCCCAGGCCCTCGCTTACCAGGGCAAACTGCTCGGCATTCCCGCGACCGTCGTCATGCCGATACATGCGCCGCTCATCAAAATCGGGAACTGCCAGAAGCTCGGCGCGAACGTGGTTCTCCACGGAAAAGATTTCGCGGAAGCCCGAGCGCACGCGCACGGCATCGGCGAGGAACGCGGGCTGGCTTACATCGATGGCTACGATGATCCGGCGATCATTGCTGGCCAGGGCACGATGGGGCTCGAGATCGTCGAGCAAGTGCCGGATCTCGACGCGGTCGTCATCCCGGTCGGCGGCGCAGGTTTGCTCGCCGGCGTCGCGCTTGCGATCAAAAGCTTACGCCCCCAAGTGAAAGTCATCGCGGTCGAAGCAGACCATGTCGCGAGTTTTTCCGCCGCGCTCCGTGAAGGAAAACCGACTCGCATTGCCATTCAACCGACGCTGGCCGACGGCCTCGCCATTCCACAGGTGGGCGCAAATGCTTTCGCCGTCGCCCGTTCGCTCGTCGATCGGGCGGTCACGGTCACGGAAGAGCAAATCGCGGTTTCGATTCTACGGATCGTCGAGCTCGAGAAAGGCGTCGTGGAAGGCGCGGCTGCCACTCCGCTCGCGGCGTGCTTGTCCGGGCAACTGCCCGATCTCGCCGGCAAACGCGTTGTGCTTCTTCTGTGCGGCGGGAACATCGACCCGAATGTTTTGAGCCGGGTCGTCGAGCGCGGACTCGTGGCCGATGGGCGTCTCTGCCGGTTCACCGCCATCATCAGCGATCGTCCCGGCGGCTTGGCCGATCTCACCGCGAAAATCGCTTCGACCGGCGCCAGCATCAAACAAGTCGTGCACGACCGCGCCTTCGCCGGCTCCGATGTTTCCGCGGTCCACGTCCTCTGCACGGTCGAGACGCGAAACCAGCAACACCTGACGGAATTACGCGCCCGGCTTAAGGAACACGGCGTGCGGACGCTCGATTCGAAGTAGTTCAGCACGTCGCGGGAGCGTTTCCGATGAGCGGGAATCACAAAAAGCGCGCGTTCGATCCGCTTCGATTTTTCACGCGGCTCAAGCGCTCAATTCGCAAGCGCGTCCTCTTCCGCAAATTTGGCGAAGCGTGGAATGCGCCGAAAGAGGCGCTCCAAAATCGCAGCTACGAATCCTACGACGCGTATCTGGAACATCAGAAGGCGAAGCTCGAGACGCATGACTTCGCGGATTACGACGTCGCATTTCGAACGGCGTTGCGCGAGCGCCTGGCCGCGCTCGAAATTTCCTGGCCGGGCCGCACCGTCCTTTGTCTCGCCGCGCGCATCGGGACCGAGGTGAAAGCGTTTCTCGATCTCGGCTGCTTCGCCATCGGGATCGATCTCAATCCGGGAGAAGAAAACCGATACGTCGTGCACGGCGACTTTCACGATTTGCAGTACGCACCGAATTCGATCGATGTCGTCTACACGAATTCGCTCGATCACGCCTTCGACATCGACCGCATCGCGAAGGAGATCCTGAAGGTCTTGAAACCGGAAGGCTTGCTCATCGTGGAAGCGGTCCAGGGCCGCGATCAAGGCGTGAACCCGGGATTCTTCGAAAGCTTCTTCTGGAAGAACATCGACGAACTCGTCCGCGTGTTTGAAAACGCCGGCTTCAAGGTGACGCGGCGGACAGCCATCACCCATCCCTGGCCCGGCGAACAGATCTGTTTTGGAGGAACGGCTATTCCCGTGTCATCCCGAGCGCAGCGAAGCGAAGTCGAGGGACTCCGTCGAAAGTCGCCCGACGTGTAACGGGATCCCTCGACTGCGCTCGGGATGACAGGCAGGACAAGCTTCTCCTTAATACAAAAGTCGTTCTTCCACCGTTTCGCTTGAACCGGCAAACGCACTCCGTAGTTTTGCGAATGCCCACAGCCGAAACGGACTCGCCCGCGAAGACTGCTGAACCCGGACGCCAAAACCGCACTTCCTCAACGCGCGAAAAAGATCGAGTCGACTCCTTTGCCCGGCGGCACATCGGCCCGAATCAGCACGCGCGTGCCGCCATGCTGGCGGAACTCGAGTTCGAGAATCTCGACGCTTTAATCGACGCGACCGTTCCGAAAAACATCCGGCTCGATCGCCCTCTGGATTTACCCGGCGCGGCCTCGGAGCGCGACGCGCTCGCCGAGCTGCGCGATCTCGCGAAGAAAAATGTCGTCGCGCGTTCGTTCATCGGCGCGGGCTACTCCGATAGCATCACGCCACCGGTGATCCAGCGGAACATCCTCGAGAATCCCGGTTGGTATACCGCTTACACGCCCTATCAGGCCGAAGTCGCGCAGGGCCGGCTCGAAGCGCTCCTGAATTTCCAAACGATGATCACCGATCTGACCGCGCTCGATATCGCGAACGCGTCGCTCCTCGATGAAGCCACCGCCGCCGCCGAAGCGATGACGCTCTGCCACGCCACGGTCGGGAGTCGAACAAAATTTTTCGTGGCCGACAATTGCCACCCGCAGACGATCGAAATCGTTCAGACGCGCGCGAAGCCGCTCGGCATCGAAGTGGTCGTGGGAAATTTTTCGCAATTCAAATTCGACGAAACGGTTTTCGGGGCGCTCGTCCAGTATCCCGCGACCGACGGCGCGATTTACGATTACGAATCTTTCGCCAAAGCCGCACACGACGCCGGTGCGCTCCTCGTGGTCGCGGCGGACATTCTCGCGCTCACGTTGTTGAAGCCACCCGGCAAATTTGGCGCGGATGTCGCCGTCGGCAACACCCAGCGCTTCGGCGTTCCGCTCGGATTTGGCGGACCACACGCAGCGTATTTTGCGACGCGCGACGCCTACAAACGCCACATGCCCGGCCGGCTCGTCGGCGTTTCTCACGATGCGACCGGCCGCCCCGGTTACCGGCTCGCGCTCCAAACCCGCGAACAACATATCCGCCGCGACAAAGCGACGAGTAATATCTGCACGGCGCAAGTTCTCCTCGCCGTGATCGCCTCGATGTACGCCGTCTATCACGGCCCACGCGGACTGCGCGAGATCGCAGAACGCATTCATGACCTAACGAATCGTCTCGCCGCTGCGCTGGCGAATACCGAGTTCTCAATCGGCCACGAAACTTTCTTCGACACGCTACGCGTCGATCTGAGCGATCAAACCGCCGACGAGATTTTATCCCGCGCCGACAAAGCCGGAATTAACCTTCGCGGTCTCGGCAAGAACGCAGTCGCGATTTCTCTCGATGAAACGACGACCGAAAACGATCTGGCGAACGTCTGCGAAATTTTCGGCGCCGAAATGGAAAACAAATCGAGCGAAGAAACTTTCCGGTTTCCGAAATCCGCAATCCGAAATTTCCCCTTCCTCACCCATCCCGTCTTCAACACGCATCACACGGAAACGGAAATGCTCCGTTATCTTCGCCGCCTCGAGTCGCACGATCTCTCGCTCACCACTTCGATGATCCCGCTTGGATCATGCACGATGAAGTTGAACGCCACGGCAGAAATGTTTCCAATCTCCTGGCCGGAATTCGCGAAGCTGCATCCGTTTTCACCCGATGAGCAAACTATTGGTTACCGCGAGATGTGCGATCAACTCGGAAATTGGCTTGCCGAGATCACCGGCTTCGCGGCCGTCTCTCTCCAACCGAACGCCGGCTCGCAAGGCGAATACGCCGGCCTGCTCGCGATCCGCGAGTACCACGCGTCGCGCGGCGAAGCGCATCGCAACATTTGCCTCATCCCGACCTCCGCCCACGGCACGAACCCGGCGAGCGCGGTCATGGCCGGATTCAAAGTCGTGCCAGTGGCGTGCCTGAAAGATGGCGACATCGATCTGGCCGATCTGCGCACGAAGGCCGACGCGCACAAGAACGATCTCGCCGCTCTAATGGTCACCTACCCCTCGACGCACGGCGTTTTCGAAACAACGATCCGCGACATCTGCGAAATCGTTCATTCGCATGGCGGCCAGGTTTACATGGACGGCGCGAACATGAACGCGCAGGTCGGCCTCTGCCGCCCCGGCGACATGGGCGCGGATGTTTGCCACCTGAATCTGCACAAAACTTTTTGCATTCCCCACGGCGGCGGCGGTCCCGGGGTTGGCCCGATCGGTGTGGCGTCGCATCTCGCTCCGTTTCTGCCCGCTCTCGCCCAAATCCGAAATCCGAAATCCGAAATCCGAAATGGAGTGGGCCCCGTCACCGCCGCGCCCTACGGCAGCGCCAGCATTCTCACCATCTCCTGGATGTACATCCGCATGATGGGCGGCGAAGGGCTGACTGAAGCGACGAAGATCGCGATTCTAAACGCGAATTACATCGCGAAACGGCTCGATCGTTATTTCCCGGTTCTGTTCAAGGGAAAGCGCGGCCTCGTGGCGCACGAATGCATCGTCGATTTGCGCCAATGGAAAAGCGCGGGCGTGGAAGTGGAAGACGTAGCCAAGCGCCTGATGGATTACGGCTTTCATGCGCCGACGGTTTCCTTCCCGGTCGCCGGGACGATGATGATCGAGCCGACCGAAAGCGAATCGAAAGCGGAACTCGATCGTTTTTGCGACGCGATGATTTCCATTCACGGCGAAATCGAAGCAGTCGCATCCGGGAAAGCAGACCGGCAGAACAACGTCTTGAAAAATGCGCCGCACACCGCGCAACAAGTCATCTCGGATAAATGGGACCGGCCGTATTCGCGCGAGCAAGCGGCCTATCCAGCGCCGTGGACGCGCGAATACAAATTCTGGCCGGCGGTTGCACGGATCGACAGCGTTTACGGCGACCGGAACCTATTCTGCACTTGCCCGCCGATGGAGGACTTCGGGAGCTAAGCCAAAAAGGCGTTGTCATCCCGAGCGGAGCGAAGCGAAGTCGAGGGACCCCGGCGAAAGTCGCCCGACGTGTAACGGGATCCCTCGACTTCGCTTCGCTCCGCTCGGGATGACGGTTGCTACGTTTGCTCCGACGCCAGTTCGGGCGTCGCCGTCACCCGCGTGGGTACGTGGCGCAGCGCAGTTCCCTGCGTTTCTTCCACCGCCGCTTCGCCGGCTTCGTGATATTCGGCGTCACCGTTCACCTGCCAGAGATCGTAAAGCCGGGTATCGGCCAGGATGTTTTCCACGCATAACATCGCGGTCATCATGGCGTGATCCTGGTTGTTGTATTTGTGCATCCCGTTGCGGCCGATGAGATGGAGATTCGGATAACGCTCTTCGATTTCCTCGCGAATCGTCGCCACGTGCTGCGCGTAATCGTCATCGTAAACCGGATACGCTTTCTTCTGCCGGACGACGCAGCCATCGACGACATCGCCTTCCTGCGCGAGACCGATTTGGAGCAGCTCCTTTTTCGCCAGCTCGATCAGATCGGCGTCGGAGGAATCCCAGAGGCCGTCGTGCTCGAAACAAAAATACTCAAGACCGTAACAAGCCTTGTCGGGGTCCGGCACCATCTCGGGCGACCAGGAACGGAAGTTTTGAATCCGGCCCACCTGCACGCTCGGGTCGTGGATGTAGATCCAGTTGTCATCGAATATTTTTCGCTCCTTCAAAATGAGCATGACGGTGAGGAAGTCGCGATACTTCAAACCGTCGGCGGCCTGCTTCGCGCGGGCGGACATTGGCGGCGTGAGGCCGCGCGCCAGTTCGCGCATCGGCGCGGAGGAGATCACATGCTCGGCTTCGATCGTCTGGACGTTGCCCTGTTGATCCTGATAACGCAGTTGCCACGTCTCACTCTTTTCGTCGTAAACGCATCCGGTCACTTTCGAGCCCATCTCGATCTGGCCGCCCATCGCCTTGGTCTTTGCGGCGCACGCTTCCCACATCATGCCGGGGCCTTTGCGCGGATATTTGAAACAGTTGATCAACGTCTTGATGACTTTCGTTTTGTCCTTGGGCTGGCGCTGCGGGAAAAGCGCGTTCTTGATCGCGCTGCCTAACGAGAGGCCCTTGATGCGTTGCGCGGCCCAGTCGGCCGAGATTTCCTTGCAGCTCATCCCCCACACTTTTTCGGTGTAGCTTTTGAAGAAGGTGTTGAAGAGGCGCTTGCCGAATTGATTGCTCACCCAGTCCTCGAAGTTGTTCGGGTTCTTCACCGGGAACAGGCGCGCCTTCAGCCAAGAGAGAACGCAGAGGATCGATTTGAAAACACCGAGTTTGGTCAGCGCCTCGAACGCTTTCAGCGGGTAAGCGAAAAACTTCCCGCCGTAGAAAATGCGCGAGGAACGCGGACGATCGAGCATGTCGTTCGGGAGGATCTCCATCCAGAAATCCTCGACCGCCTTTGATTTCGAGAAGAAGCGGTGGCCGCCGATGTCGAAGTGAAAACCTTTGTAGGTGGCGGTGCGGGAAATTCCACCCACGTAAACCGGGTCGGCCTCGAGGACGGTGACCTCGACGTTGTTCTTGGAAAGAAGATACGCCGCCGTCAGTCCCGCCGGCCCCGCGCCGATAATCGCTACATTCGTTTTCATGTTTTGGTTAAGCCACCCAGTTGCCCCTCGTAAAATTCCAGACGTACCACCCTTGCACGCCGAGTCCGGCCGCACTGAGCAGCGCCATGGCCGCCATGCCAGAGGCGCGCACCCACAATGGCGGAATGCGTATTTGATGCAAAAACTGAACAATTGCCAGCACGATTAACGCGTGCACGCAAAATTCGTAGCGGAGCATGCTTTCCATTTCCACGCAGGCCACGCCGCTGACCGAGATGTAGTAAATAACAACCGCACAGAAATAGAAGCCGGCGCGAGTGGCCAAACCGGCCTGCCGCCGGACCGCGGGCAGGATTTCGCAAAGGATCACCGCGACCAGAAGGAGCGCGCCCAGGGTCATCGTCATCTGGCTCGCTTCGGTCGGATTATTCAGCGCGGGAATGAGCCAGTGGTAACTGGACGGTTTGAAGACGGCCAGGTAATCGGGAAAGATCGCCCAACCCGATTGCTGCGTAAGCATGTAGAGATCCCAGCGGCCCCAGCGATACAGGCAGTAGAGAAAGAAGCCCCCCGCTCCCAGCGTCGCGCCCAACATCACGACGATCGCGGAGGCATACCGCTGCCACCAGGAACGAATGTCGCGCAGGCCGTGCCTTCCGTTTTTGAAAAGCGCGCACACCACCGGAAACGCCGCGCACGGAATCCCGACGATGCGCGTGGCCGACATGATTGCGCCGTGCAACACCGCCAGCACTTTCGCGACGCGGCCTTCCGCGCTGCTCCAAAACATGAAGCCGAAAAGCCCCATCATAAAGAGCGACTCGGAATAACCGGCCACGAGAAAAAACGCCGTCGGATGCGCCACGATCGCGAGCGCGCCGAAGAATTGCAGGAGCGGCGAAATGCCCCAGCGTTCGCAGAAGAGGAAAAAATAACTCCAGAACGCCCAGGCTGCGATCTGGGCGGTGATAAGCAGCGCGTCATACGTACTCAAGTCGAGCCCGTAACGAAGCAGCGCCGCGAGCGCGGGATACGCAGGGAAAAATGCCACATTGGAGACTTCCATCATTTTGTGGCTGATCGGCGGAACGGTCGTCTCGTACCCGCGATCGACGATGTTCGCGAACCAATAGCTGTCGTGCTGAATCAGCGTGTCGTAGCGAAACGAGAGCGGTCCTTCCGGCGCGATGATTCCGACGGACACGAAAATCTGCGCGAGGGTCACAAACAGTCCCGCCAGCAATGGCCTGAATACACTCGGCTTGGAATTCATTACGCCCGGTTTCGGAAGCGCCGAGGAGACACGAAAGCTCTCGCCATGGCAAGGCTGCGTGCGCCCATCCGCGTATGCAGGCTGGAATCGCATGGGCTCGACAAGCTGGACGCTGGATTCTGTTTTCAGAACAAACTTGGACGACGGTCCTGTGCCTTTATTCGTTCCGGGTTTGATCGGCCGTCATCCCGAGCCGCACAGACGGCGAGGGACCTCCCACAGGCCTACTCGGCCGCTTCCGCGAAAAACATAGCGAACACCGCGATCGGCGTGATGCCCGCGCGAGCAACCAGCATTCCAGTTGCGAGGTCCCTCGGCGCGCTGCGCCAGCCTCGGGATGACAATGGGTTATCGGCCACCCTAATGTCCGCCGGTCACCGTGTAGCCTTCGTTGCGCAAATCTTCCGCCAGCTCGAGTTCCATCTGGAGCGCCGCCTCGTACGGCATCGGGTTCAGATGTGCATAAAGCTCCGGCACTAATCGGACGCCATATTTCTCCACCACCCACGCCGCCTTGTAACCGTGCTTGTGATTTTCAAAGCGATGCTCCGGCGGCAGCCCGCTCATTCCGACATAGACGCACGCCTTTGCGGGATCGCGCTTGGGGTTCGCGCGGAGAATCGTGGGATGTCGCGCGGCCTTCGGGTCGAGCAGGATCACGTAAACGTTGTGATGGAATTCCGCGGCGGTCGGCTTGCTGGAATCATCATCCCGGTTGTATCTGAGCCGCGCCATTGAAGCCAATGTAGCGCGGTCGCCCCTGTCCGGCACGAATTCCAGGCTGATCCTGCCGCCGCCCCGTGGGCGGCCCAGAACGGTGCTTCAACGCAAATCTCCCACGCTTCGCACAGCGAAGTGCTACCGCATCATTGCAAATTGTACGCTTCGACTAAACCGATGCCTGTGGTGTTGTTCTTTCCACGGACAATGGCGGTGTAGTTGCCCGGAACCAATGTCGCGAGAATAGCGGGCTCGCGGTCCTTGTTGGGCGGGATCGTCGTCGCGATGATCTCGCTTTCCTGCGTCTCGCGCCAATCGTCGTTGCTGATCGTGCTGCCGTTGGCGTCGTGTAGTTCCAGCATGGGATCGTCCAATGCACCTGGCACCCCCAAGTCCGTCAAAGTCGGTCCTATTGCGCGTACGAGGATTTTCGCAGGCTCGTTCCCGCCAATGATGAAACCACCGATCATAACATCATCACCGATATTGATGAATCCGCGGGTGGAGATATTCGCCAGCTTGGCCGGCGACGCTGAGTCGAGGTCGTAGACTTCGGCGATCCCGATGCCCGTCTCAGCATGAGCTCCTTTGACGATGGCGCTGTAATTACCGGGTGTAAGTGTGGCCACGATGACTGATTCGCGCGGATCGCTCGGTGCGAAGCCGCTGGGGATCTGCGAGGTATCGCCTTGTTGCCAGTTATCGTTGCTCACAACGCTGCCGTCCGGCTTGTGCAGCTCGAGGAACGGATCTGAAAGCGTGCCGGGCACTCCAAACTGCGCGAGACTCGGGCCCATCCCGCGGATCAATACTTTCTTGGTCGAACCGCTCGGACCTGTAACAATGAAGCCCGCGATCAATACGTTGTCGCCAGTTTGCACGCTCATGCGTGTGGCGATGTTGAGCGGCTGACCGGCCTTCGGCGCAGGCGCGCTTGGATCGATCGAAGCGCGGATGCCGTTGTTGGTGAGTGTTACCTGTGCGTTCGAACTTACCGACGAGAACGATCCTGTAGCGGACTGGAACCCGATCGGGTTGAATGTATCAGCCGGATCATGAACGTAACCATTGATATCGCGGAGATCGAGCTTGCCGGCGAGGTTGGCCGTTCCGTGCACTTGCAGATGGTCATATTGATTAGCAGCAGCGCCGCCATTCTCAAGGACCAGAGTCCCCTGTGCTCCTTGCGTGTAATTGCCGAGAATTGAGATGCCACCAACCGAATGTCCCGGTGAAATAAAACTGTTATTGGTTACGTCGCCCGCAATCATTCCAGAACCGGTCACAACTCCGCCGTTGATCGTGGCCGGACCGAGGATCAGGACGTGGCTTAGATCGGTTTCGCCGCCCGTTTGGATAAAGCCGGCCGAGGCGGACGCCGCTTTTACACCGCTTGAAGTGCGGCTCAGGCTGGCCGCGCCGTTATCGCTAATGAATCCGGCGCCGTCCTGGCCGATCATGCCGTTGCCGCGCTCACTGAGGAGACCAAGGCCACCCTCACTAAGAAGGCCGGAGCCATCGTCACCGATGAGGCCCCCGCCATCGTGGGAAACGAGGCTGCCGCCATCGTTTGAAATAACTGTGCCGCCATCATGGCTGACAACGCCGGCGCCGTCGCTGGTAAGGAGCGAGCTGATATTTCCGGTTATAACCCCGGAGTTTGCCGGTGAGTTTGCGTCGATCATGCGAATGCCAGCAGCCGGATCTACCGCTGCATTCAAAGGACCCGAGATCGGGGTCTGCCAATTCAATGTGCCGGTGTTACTATATACGTCGAGGCCGCGAATGCCGCCGGCGCCATGAACATTGCAGATACCGTGATTGTAAAGGCCGCCCGCTCCCTGCGTGTTCGCAGTGAACTGAATGTCGGAAGCATTGAACATGTCGAACCTCGCGCCTTCTTTAATAATGATGTTTATTGCGCCCTCCACCGTTCCCGCCGTGATCGTCAGGGTTTCGAGGACCGTCAGAGCGCTAGCGCCGGCTGCGCCGAGCAGCTTGCCTCCATTGAGCGAGACCGACCTAACGGTCAGATTGTCTCCGGAAAATGCGACCGTCGCTCCTGATCCTATAATGGCAAAATCATCCGGGCCCGGCACCCCGTTATTGCAATTGCAGTTCTGGTCCTTCCACATGGAAGCGTTATCCCAAAAGCCATCACCTTGCACCGCCGTAAAGGTTTTGCCTGTAGCGGCCAGCGCGATGGGGCCATCAGCGCCGGCGCGTTCTGCCTGGAAAGCGCTGGTTGCAGGTATCACGCGGAGATAGGTCGCACCAGTCGCCGCGCGTGCCGTGGCGCCTAAATCGTCTACCGCCAGCGCTTCCAGGACATGGTCACCTATTCCGATAACGCCGGTCGTGTAGTCAATGCTTCTGCTCCCGTCTCGCAACCCAATGAGCGTCAAACCGTCCAGCAGCAGGTCGAGGCGAGTAATCGAGCGATCGGTCTGGGCGCTAGCTCCAATGTGCAAATTACCGGCTGAGACGATAACAGGGTGATCGATGTCGTGTCCATCGCCGCTCCCAGGCAAGCCTGCCGGCGGTTGGATAGTCACTGCGGGAGGCGTGTCGGTCACGAGGTTAAAGGCACCGCATGCATTTGAGATGCTGTCCACAAAGCCGGAGAGACTTGCGACAGCTCGAAAGTAGAGTCCCTGGCCGGCCGGGTATTTGTTTACCAGCAGAAGGAATTGATTCGGATAGAGCGGGTTGGTGCTCTGTTGCATGTGCCCGGCGTTGCCGTTGTTTAGATCACTCCAGCTCGCTTCGTTCGCAGGCGTGGTTGTCGATTGGATGCGCAAGGAGACACCGTTTTGGACTGTCGATTCGGTCGCTCGAAAGTAGAGGTCAGCGATAGCGCTGTTTGCGATAACAGACACCTTCGTCGGAGCGAGATGAGACTTCCCGCTAATGAGGTTGAACGGCCCCACCACATTCGAGATGCTGTCGGTGTAAGTCGGCGCGGAAGAGACAGCCCGGAAGTAAACGCCGTTCTGCAAAGGATAATCAGTTGAGTTGAGGACGAACTGATTGCGTGCGACGTCAAACGTCATCCGTCCACCACGGCTATTCGCCAAGTCAGTCCAGCTTGATTCGGTGTTCGGCGTTGTCGTTGCTTGCACGCGGACGCTCACGCCAGCTGGCGCACGGCTTTGGGCCGCCGCGAAACGCAGGACCGTGTCAGCCACTGAATTGCTCGGCGACGTGCTGCCGTTTACGGCGAACGCAGTGGCGGACAGTTCATCGCGCGCATGCACGATGTAACGCGGGTTGCCCTCTACTTGGTAAACGGTGCCGGTGATGTAGAACGACTCCGAGTAGAGGGCCGCATTTGTATCCCAGCTTGGCTGGTCGATCACAGTTCTGCCTGTGATCGCACGTAATGTGTCCACGGTGCAGATAGACGTTGGGTTGTAGTAGGTCGAAGTCGCGGTGAACACGCCGGCAGAACTGAGTCTGCCGAATTCGGTTTTAACCTGATCGCTTTGCACATCGGTGTAGCGATAAACGATAATCGAATCCACGCCTTGTGCCTGCGCGGCGACCGGCAGCAGGGCAACAAACAAAACCAGCAAAATTTTCGTTCTCATAATTGATTGCCTTCCTCACTCAAAACGCGGGAAAACAGACAGAAATGTCAAGCAAATTTCGCGGCAACCCTATTGCAGATTGTAGGCTTCGACTACCGCAATGCCGGTGGTGTCGTTCTTACCCCGGACGATCGCAGTGTAGTTACCGGGCACCAGTGTCGCCAGGATTGCTGCTTCGTTGTCATTGGTCGGCGGAATGGTAGTCGCCTGAATTTCACTTTCCTGGGTGCTCCGCCAGCCTTCGTTACTGATGACACTCCCATTGCTGTCGTGCAGCTCGAGCGTTGTAGCTTGCAAGGCTCCTTGCACTCCGAATTGCGTGAGCGACGGACCGATCGCCCGGACAAGGACATTCGCCGGTTCGGTCCCGCCGATGATGAAACCGCCGATCATGACGTTATCACCCATGTTCACAAACCCACGGGTGGCGATGTTAGCCAGCTTCGCAGTCGAAGCGGTGTCGAAGTCATATGCTTCCACAAGGCCTACGCCGGCCTCGCCGTGAGCGCCCTTCAAGATAGCGGTGTAGTTACCGGGAGACAGGGTTGTATAGATAATCGACTCGAGATCATTGCTCGGGGCGAAGCCGGACGGAATCTCCGCGACGTTTGGCGCCTGTTGCCAGTTGTCATTGGTCACAACGCTCCCATCGGATTCATGCAGCTCCAGGAACGGGTCCGGGATCGTTCCTGCGACGCCGAAGTTCGCCAGAGACGGTCCTATGCCGCGAATCAGCACCTTCTTGGTTGAGCCGGCCGGCCCGGTGATGATGAAACCGGCGATGAGAACGTTATCGCCGCTTTGGATCTGAAGACGCGTCGCGATGTTCAGTGGCTGGCCGCTCGACGGCTGAGGCTTTGTGGGATCGACCGATGTAAGCAGACCGCTCGCGTTCACGGTAACTTGCGCGTTCGAGCTAACCGACGCAAACGTGCCGCTGACAGATCCAAAGCCTAGTGGGCTGAAGGTATCGGCGGGATCAGGTGTGTAACCATTGATCGTCTTTATGTCGAGCTTGCCGCCGAGGTTGGCAACGCCACCAACCTGCAGTTGATCGAATTGGCTCGGGGACGGGCCGCCGTTCTCAATGATCAATGTCCCTTGGACCCCCTGCGTGTAGTTCCCCGTCACAGCCAACAGACCCGCGGCCGTATGGCCGGGTGAAACGAAGCCAGCGTTATTAGTTAAATCGCCCAGGATCAACCCGGTACCCTTAAGCACTCCGCCATTAAGCGTCAGCGGACCAGTGAGTATGAGGGACGTCAGATCCATCTGTCCGGCTGTTTGTGTGAAACCTGACGCAGCCGATTCCGCGCGCTGATTACTTAGTCCAATAATGTTACCGCCCCCGGTGGCCACGAGATTACCGCCGCCTTGCGCCACGAGGTTCCCTCCCCCGGTGGCCACGAGATTACCGCCGCCTTGCGCCACGAGGTTGCCGCCACCTTGGGCGACAAGATTGCCGCCACCTTGAGCGACAAGGCTCCCGCCATCCTGCGTGATGAGAGTACCGCTATCGTGCGAGATGAGACTACCGCCATCGTTTGAGATGACACCTCCCCCATGCTCCGAGATGAGGTTGCCGCCCCCGGCCGCGACAAGGCCGCTGTTCTCGAGGCCGGCGATGGCGATAGTTCGTACCTCCGGCGCGGGCGTCGGACTGGGAGCTGGAGGTGGCGCTGATCCACTGCCCGGACGACCTCCGGCTGGACGATGGAAGATGATCGAACCGAGGTTTCGAAAGAAGCCCAGCACCCCGTCGAAGAAGCCGTCCGGCTGCACCCCGGCAATTCCACCCGCGCCCGTCGCCTGTGCGCTAGTTCCGTTTTTGATTCCAGTGATCCCGCCCTTGCCGTGCAGCTTAAAACGGCCGCCATTTATTACCTGACCGCCGAAGGCCGCGTCCGCATCGTTAATCATGAGGCATGTGGCGCCTGCTGGAATTTCCAAGTCACTCTTGATCCGGCCCCCTCCGATAGTGAAAAATCCCGTCACCGTAAGTTTCCCGGGACCGCTGATCGTGCCGCCGTTGAGCGAGACGGCTTTGACGTTCACATCGCTTGGGAGCGAGACATCCACCGAGCTCAAAACTGCGAAGTCGTCCGGACCGGGCACGCCAGAAATTCCGTTGGAGTCGATCCACATGGAAGGATCAGACCAATTCCCCGGCCGGCCAGCGAATAGCATGCGCCCGGGAGCGGCCGGCGCGACCCGGACGTGGACCGGCCGCGCATCGCCGATGACTCCCAGATCATCCGTCGCGATCGCTTCGACAAGGTGATCGCCGGCTATGCCCGCCTTGTAATTAACTGTATTTCCTTCGCTGGCCGCGCTGGCAAAAGATTCCAGCGTGTCTCCGTCATACTTCAAGCCAACATAATTAATGGGACGTCCGCTCTGCGCTGTCGCTGTGACATCAAACGACCCGGTGTGCAGAGTTAACGGGAAATCAAAATCCTCCCCGCCGTGGACATCTTTCGCCAGACCGTTCGACAAACTGATATTTACCGTCGCTGCCGGGTCCAGGATGAACGCTATAGGACCGATCTCTTGAGAAATGCTGTCGACGTACCCGGCCTCCGTGGCTAGAGCGCGAAAAAAAACACCTTCCCCCGAAGGATAGTTATCCAACCCGAGATAAAATTGGTTCGGAGCCGTGGAATCCTGGGTAAGGCTTCCATTATCAATATCCGCCCAGCTTGCGGCGCTCGCGGGCGTCTTTGTCGCCTGAATGCGCACCGCGGTGCCCGCCGGGATCGTTGCCTCCGTTACGCCGAAACGGATATTCGCCACCGGGCCATTGCGGGAAATGTAGAGTGTCGTCGGACCTAAACGCGGTGTGCTTGAAGTGAGATTGAAAGGCCCAACGATGGAGGAAATACTGTCCGGATAACTTGGCGCAGCCGAAATCGCGCGAAAGTAGACGCCGGCAGTTAAAGGATAGCTGGACGACATCACGGCGAACTGTTGGCTGGACGAATCATAAACCATGAATCCATCGGTTCCGTTTGGCAACGGGGCCCAGCTCAACGGATCGTTAGGCGTAGTACTGAATTGAACGCGAACGTTAAGACCTGCTGGCGTCCCGCTTTGCTGGGCAAGGAATGCGAGTGGCGTGCCATTGACAACGGTCCCGCCTGAGGCATAGCCATCAACGCTGAAGTAAGTGTCCGAAAGGCCCCCATGAGCGGGCACGGGCGGCGGCGGGCGGGTTCCGTTCAGCAACACGGAAACGGTTCCGTCAGGCTCGTTCGTCACGAAGAGCTGACGTGACGTGCTATTGAACGCCATGCCGGCAGGGGTAGTGCCGACGGAGATCTCGCCAAGAAATGAATAATTGTTGGCGGCGCTGTAGACGGTTACCCAACCATTGCCCCCGGATTGATCCGCATTGTCGAGGACGTAGACGGTGTTCGAGACTTCATCGACCGCGACGCTTTGGACGGCATCCCCTCCGGTATTCGACGAGATATTACTGATCGTTTGGGAAGTGTTCGTCGCGCCATCGATCACGGTGAAGCTATTGTCCACCGAACCTGCGGCCGTGTTCGCCACGTAAATTTTGTTGCGCTTCTGGTCGACTGCCATCGGCACCGGTTCCGCTCCTGACGTGATTGATGATGCCAACACACTGTAGCTGTCCCCGTCCAACACGAAAACATAACCGCCGCCATCAAGGGCGCCAACGTAGATGCGGCCGGTCGCTGGATTAGCTACCATGCCAAAGATGTTGTTGGCGGGTAACGTGGCGGTGGCAACTAGCGAGTTACTATCGAGCCCGTACACATACATTGTTCCTGCTGTCGCAATGAGCAGGTGACGGCGTGTGTCATCCACGGCCATCGCGTAAATGTAAGGACTCCCTACTGAGATGGTCGTGATTAACGCGTTGGTCGCTCCATCGAGCACATCGACGACAGACGCCCGGGTTCCATCGACAGGATTTTCGATCACCTGGCGCGGCAGGTAGATCCGATTCACTGCTTCGCTAACGGCGATCAGTCTGGCAGTCGTTTCGTAGCCAAAGACGCGAGCATTCACTGCGGGCTTCACAGCTACACGTCCACTGACTGAGTTGCTAGCTCCATCAATGACCACCAGCTCCGGCGCCTGAACG
>PMSN01000021.1 GCA_003167555.1 Spartobacteria bacterium | reverse complement strand
GACACGACCCCATCTCTGCCCCCCATCTCTGCCCCGACCCCATCTCTGCCCCCCGACCCCTTTTGACCCCCTCACTGCTCTGCTTTTGGTGGATGAATTTTGGCAAATTCACGAGTAAATACCTCCTCGTTTTGCAGCAAAACCGGTCCGTCAATGACAATAATGGTCCGGCCCTTAAATCGTCGGACTGCTATGAACGTTCCGTCCTTCAGGCTGAATTCCCTACTTCCGCTTGAGTTTCGTCGTGGCTTGGGAAGGTTTTTCGGACAATTGGGTATCATCTGACGGATATGCTTAGCAACCCAGGTCCAGGTTTCGTTCCTTCCCCACCTTCCTCGTAACAAGACTGCGCAGGCTACGTGATCGAGGAACTGCACCTGAGCTTCTCTGATCCCTACCGGTAGCTTGGTTTCGTGATGATATGGCCCCCATACAAGCCTGGCTGTTCTTTCCAACCGTTCTTCGACTGTGGGTTGACTCCAAGCACTCTGAAAATCATCGATCGTCCGTCCGAGATGTGCTCCTCCAAAGGCCGAGTTTATGAACACTAGGCCGATCACAACCATCAAACCGAGTCGTGTCATTTTACTTGCTATTCTCCTCCTTGGTCCATCTTTTTCAGCGCCTTGTGGACTTTAATTTGAAACTGTCGCGCAAGCCCCTCCTCTTTCTTTTTATCGTTTGAATTCGCCCCTGTCATATTCCGATAGCCATGACCACCAGCTTCATGAGCTAATGCATCGATCGGGGGCCGGGGATTTCCGTCCGGATCCTTACCGTTGTTCGGATCAAACTCTACTCTACTTCCGATACCACTCCCGTTTGAATTATCGATTGGATTTTGGGGGGTTGTCTGGTTGGTGCGGTCGCCTGGCTCGCGTTCTGGAACCGTCCATTTGTCTTGGCCGGCACGATCCGTTTGAATTGGGATAACTACCATGCGGTGGGGCGAATTCTCAATATATCTAAATCTATCCCCCTCCGGGCCGGGCAGCTTGTCCAGCTTTAGGATCATCTGCCAAACTTTCCAGTTATCCGGCGCACTAAAATCTTGTACATCCCAATACAATCCTGTTGGGTCGCTCTTATTAATTGGATCATTGTGGCAGTAGCGGTAGAGATTGTAGTCGCCGGCGCCGAACTCCTGCGGATCGGGTTGGAGGAAGCGGCCTAGCTCGGGGTGATACAGCCGGTTCCGGTAATCGTAAACGCCCAGGTCGCTCAACCACTCGCGTCCAGTGAAGAGGAACCGGTTCCCAAACGGAGAGTAACCAAGCCAGTTACCCGACGCGTCATAGTAGTACGGCTTGCCCCAGGCATCGTATTCATACTGCTCCATGATGTTCCCTGAGATGTCCGTTACGAACGCACAGTGGCCCCGCAGTTCGTAGTGATGGAAGCCATACTGGCTCGTTACCACATTGAAGGTCGTGACAATCTCATCCACCCGATTGCCGTGGACGTAAAGACGCGTCGGACTCCAGGCGTCAGCCCCTTCCTGGATCAGGTTCCATCCGTCAAAGTAGTAGTAAGTCGTGGGCACACCAAAGTCATACGACCAGCGTTTTACGCAACGGCCCAGCGGATCGTAGCCGAAATACGTCGTGGTGGACGAATTCGAGTTCCACACCCAGAGCGGTTGATTCAAGGCGTTGTAATCCGAATTAATCGAGCCTTCCTGGGTCAGCACGCCGTTGCCTTCATAGGCGATCGCGGACGGACTCCACCAGGAGTACTGGTTGAGGCCGTTGTCGAGCCGGCCCCAACTTAGCGATCCGCGAGAACCGCTATAGGTATTCCCGCGACGGTTGCCTAGAGCGTCGTAGCCGCCATACATCACGTCGCCGCCGCGCCACCCGTTGAAATTCCCCGCCGGATCCGCGCACTCGTAGTAAGCCTCAGTCAATTGGCCTTCTGCATCGTAGACGTAGCGGTCACCCCGTCCGTTCTCTTTAGGGTTCGCTCCGGTATTGTTGCTCTTCTGCCATGCCCAAATCCGATCCCGACTGTCGCGAGAAGAGGTCCGGAAGGAGTAGCTCTGGTAGGAAGGCGAGAAACGGTAGATATTTATTGAGTGCGGGAAGCCGCGCGCGTCATAATCGTTTCCGGTGCCCGTTCCCGTTCCATTGCCATAATCCTGATGGTTCACTGTGCCGTCTTCCCAATAGTAGTAATTGATCAGTTGGAAAGCCCAGTTGCCGGATCCATCCGCCACGCCCGCAGTCTTCAGCTGTCCCCTCGCGGTGTAATCGTGCCGCAACCATGGCCCCGCGGGATAAACGAGATTGGCCAGGTCGCCATTTGCGTATCGGTAAAACGTCGTTTGGACTTGCCCGCCCGACCCTGCGATAGTGTTCTTTTCGTAAAGAGGCTGAGCGGCCGCGTCGTACTGGTAGTTAATCGTGGAAAAGATGTTTGAAAAGCTGAGTCGCCGATTGGCGTCGTCCCAAGTGCTTGTGATACCCGGGGTGGTGTCATTCCAGCTATGCGAACTCTCGCGGCCGCGTGCGTCATATTGGATTGTCTTTTTAGCGCCTTTCCGTGTTTGCCAGGTGTGGACTTGGTCGCAAAAATAGCTGCCACCATCCGTGCACTCGTAAGAGGTGTTTTCATAGCTTCCATCCGGGAAAAGCACCTGGATCGGCCGGCCCATCCCGTTGTTCGTCAAGGTGGTCGGTTGATCCTCGGTGCCACCGCCGTCGCGGTCGCGATGGGTTGTAACGGTATGCAGTTTCTTCATCGGGCCCCACTGCCAGTAGGTCAGGTTAGTCGTGTTGGCGCGTTCGTCAATGAAGCGGCCCGGCTGCCCGAAGGCGTCGTAATCGAGCCACTGCTGGGTGGTGTTATCCGGGAATGTGACCAGCGTTTTATTGCTGGTCGTATCGTATTGCGTAGCAGTAATCCGGTTGAGCGGCTCGATGGTCTGATAAAGCCGGTTGCGCAGGTCGTAGGTGTAGGTCGTCAAGCGCCCGCGGGGATCGGTGTAGGTCTTCTTGTTTCCGTTTTCGTCGTAGGTGAAGGTATGGGTTTCTCCGTCGCCGCTCCAATACCAATTCGGATTATTGTAGGGCATGTTCCCGGGAGGTTGAACCCATCCGGTCTGCTCCAGGGTAATGTGGTTCTGGAGATCGAACCAGCGTGCCGTCATTTTTCGTTCGCCAGCGGCGTTGAAACCGGGCTCGATCTGGATCCGCCACACGTTCGCGGTGTGCGCGGAAGCGCCAAACTGGCCGACACCGTCAATGTAGCGGTCGTAAATCCAATCCCAGCGCCTCGAGGCCACCGTTCCCGCGCCATTCCAACCGGGCGCGTTCAGCGGTTCGGTGTAAGAAATGCAGCGGCCATAGTCGTCGTAGTCGTAAACGCGAGTATGGTTGGGATCTTGAGGGGACTGAGCAAGTTCGTCGCTAATCCAAGTGCAGTAGCCGTTGGCGTTGTAGCCATAGGTAATATGTGGGTCGCTGCCGCCCCCGGGCGTGGGTGGATAATGAACTTCGGTAACTTGAAAGCGGCCGTTGTACGTCATCATGGCGCTATAGGTCGCGCCCGAACTGGACGCGCGCGCGTTTTGCTCGGTCTTCACCAGGCCGGTCCATTCGGGATGATCGCCCGGACCATAGTAGGTGTAGGTGGTAGCTGCTCCTTCAAGGTCCACTGAATTCCATTCACGATCGAGCTGGTTCAAGCCATTGTAATGGTAATTTTGCACCGCTCCGCTCGGAAGCCTGTGACCGGTGACCTGATTCAACAAGTTGTAATCGAAATGCTCCGTGCTGCCATCGGGATGAGTGATATCGGTCACCCGGCGGCGCGAGTCGCGTCGGTAGGTGGTGGTCTGGTTGCGTTCGTCCGTTTTACTGAAGAGCCAGTGATGATAGGGGTTAGGCACGCGGGTGAAATCCTGCGCATCGGAACTACCCGGGTTGATGCGGTCGTAATGGTAAATGCTGCCATCCGAGCCGACATGGCGGACTTCACTCGGGAAACCGCTGCCGTCCGCGTGCACCGCTTCAGTCAGGATACCGCGGGCATCCCAGATTTGGCGCGGCTTGCCATTCTGGAAGTTCTGGCGCTCGAAGGGCAGGTTCGAAGGGAGCGGGTAAACAGTGGTGAAATCAGTCAGCTTGGCCAGTTGATAACCCATGCAATGGAAGCTTCCCTGCTCGCCGGCGGAGCGGCCGAAGAAGAATTTGCGGAACCCGCCGAGGCCATTGTATTCAGTGCGGGTTCCGTCGAAACAGCCGAGCGTAAAACTGGAAACAGTGGTTCCCGTTGTGCCGCTTTTCTCCGCGGCGATTGCGGTGGGGCTGGCATAGAAATAGTCGAATTGCGCGCCCGGGTAAGGCTCGAAGCCCGGCGCCGGTCTTCCGGTGGGGAGGCATCCGCTCCCGCGATAGCTATAGCTAATGGATTTCATCGGTCCGGCAAAACGCGGGTCATTGGCCGTCGCCAGCAACGGGCCCGCATAGAAAAAACCTGAGGGCGGCACATAACTTTGGTAGGTATACGTAGCCGTCCCGGTCTGGCCGACGAGCGGATCGTTCTGATAATAAGTGTTGATGAGAATGGGCCAACCACCTAACGAGTCGTAGCGGTAAACGACGGCCTGCATGCCGGCGCTGCCGGCATTTTCCACGCGACTGATCACGCCGCCGCTCCATGAGATAGTCAGACGCTGTCCCCCTTCTTGTTCTACCTGATAAAGATGGCCGTTCCCGTCGTAAGAAAGTGTCGTGATGAGACCATGCGGATCAAAAACCTGGGTGGCTTGATAGCCCCAAGAACTATTGACAAAGTGGACCGTGCCACCATCGGCGCGATGGAGCCAGAACTCGGAGCCGTCTTGCGCCATCCCGTCCAGATAATCGTGACCGTCGCCCGAAGTAGGCCAGTTTGCCTCGCCGTGGGCGGCATAGTAAGGCGGTCCGAAACGTGGGTCGGGGGACCAAGGCTGTCCATTAGGCCATTGGGTGGACCGCATGATCGTGTACTTGCTCGCATGGCCATCCGGAAAGGTGATCGTGATGGACATCCAATAATTTTCATTGCCTCCGACGTCCCCTATCTCCTGAAGGTATTCATCGTAGGCAACGTTCCAACTCCAGGAATGTGACCATCCCGGTGAGCCAAAGTCAGTAGGCTGCTCTGGGATCGGGGCCGGATTCTGATAGAGATTCCCCGGGTCACGATCGTTCCGGAGCGAATTGTAATACCTGGTAAAATCGAGTCCATAAACCCCGAGAGCGCCGGGGACGTGAAGGTCGGGGATGATGCGAGTTTCATTCCCGCTGTGGGCGTCGTAGCTCCCTCCGGTTTCGATTTGGGCCTTGAGCGCGCCGGTGTTTGCGGTGGGATTCGCATCCGGGCCGGGCGTGGCTGTCTGCGCGGGCAGACGGCTTATTCCCATCATCAGCAGAAAGGAAAACGCGAGAGGGAAGGTAAATCGATTTCTCATCGCCCGCTCCTTTCCTGAGCTGCGACGATCTCTTGCGAGGCCCGCGCCAAGGGCAGTGTGGTCCTCACGCCAACGTAATAAACAGTGAGGTCGCTCTGACGGAAGCTGCCAGCGAGGGAGACCGACACGACGCATTCTCCCGTCGGACCGATGCGTTGTTCTATCTCGGGCGGGTCGACGGTAACTCCTGGTCCTGGCTTCACGATTACGGTGTTCCCGGCGGTAACCGCCGGGAATTGCAACCGCATCAGGGACGGTTCGGTTGCGACGACGTAACCCAGTTCGAAGCGGCGGCCGCGATACCTGCCAGGTTTTTGCGGGATTTGAGATTCCGTCCGCCAAAGTTCGACGCGCGGCACGGCCATGCTCAGATCCGCGAGAACGGGTCCACGCGGAACGGAGGAATTGTTTTGAGGCGGCGGCAGGATAGCCTCGCGTTGCGGCGCCGGCGGAACCTGGTTTGGAGGCGCCGACTTGGCATCCGGTGCACGCGTCGGCGCAACGCTTGGAATCGGAAGCACTAAGGTCTTTCGCGGGACTGACCCGGAGGCCGAAGGCGAGGGCGACGGCGAGGGGGAGGGCGCGCGGTCCGGGGGCGGCAGCGCTGGGATTGATGAAAGACTGATCGTGAAGATCAGCCCGATGAGACCGGAGAGAAGTTTCATGGTGCTATTTTTGCGCCATGTTCTCGATCAAAGCTAGACAGACAGTTTGAGAACAGTTATAAACACTTTGAGAACACAATAGCGGTGCGGCTTTGCCGGCACCGCCAACCCCTTACCCCATGGCTCGCAAAAAAATTGCTCGGACGCTCGCACCTCTGCCGGGCAAGCGCGTCCTCGACGGCGCGCTTAATAAAACAGAGCGATTAGTCGAAATCTTGCGTGAGGTAGCGCTGAAGAATCAACAAGAACAGCCGCGCGTCTTTTACTCAATGCGAGACGTAGCCCTGCGATTCAATGTACCCGTCTCAACTGTTTCGCGAGCCTACCGGGAGCTCGAGCTGGAAGGGTTGCTTAACCGCGTCCGGGGTTCAAAGACGATCCTGCAAGGACTTCACTTCGATCGGCATCTGAGCGTGCGCGCTTTTGTGGGCTTGCCCGCTTCGCTCTCGGAATTTGTGACGATTCAGGCTTACCGCACCTTCTTTATCAAGATCAGGCGCGAGCTTCGCCTGCGCGGCTTCGCTACCGCCATGCTCTTCTTCGAGAAGGCTGAGGCAAGCTCGGACGTGCTCACCAAACGGCTGAAGGCGTATGAAATCGACACCGTCATCTGGTTTCAGCCGTCCAGGGAAGCGAAAGAAACCGCGTTGCGCCTTTCGGACTTGGGAATCCGGCTCATAGGGGTGGCACACCATCAAGTGCCGAGTATCGCGTGCCGCTACCACGTCCGCAGAGACGCGGCGATCGGGGCGCTCCTCGTGGAATGGAAGGCGCGCCATGCTGTCCAACGAGTTACTTTGATTCAAGCGATCGATCAACGGTCCCCGGCGATTGAGGAAACGTTGAATGTCATTTTGGAAGAACTGGCGATCAAGTCTTCCGTGGCGACCTTCCAGGGGCAGCGGAGCAAAGCATTCGTGCGTACGCTCCAAAAGGCAAAAACGGACGGAATGATTTTTTCGTCGCCGGCGCTTGCTTCGAAGTTCTGCTGTCGTTGCCCCGACGCCGTGACCAAACTGCTCCAGCGGCATCGGGTGGCGTTTATCAACGGGCCGGTCGGCATGCCGTTCGCGAAAGTGCCCGATGTGCGGGTGGACCTTGTCACGGTGGATTGGCAATTGGTGGCGGAGAGAATCGTGGATGATTTGATCACCCAAGAGGCCTTCAAAATCGCGGGTCCAACGGTGTTCGAAGCTAAAGCGAACTTGCGCGTGCCCCTGAGCGATTTCGCGCAGGCAATCTGATGGGTCGTTAGGCCCTGGAAACTCAATGCGTGAGGCAACCGCCGTTAGACGCGGCCTGTGATTCTAGGGGTCGGCATTTGTTTCACACGCAATGAGCTTGCCGCTGCCGAATCAAGATCGAGGTGAATAATTGTCCGCGGGTGCGGGTCTAACATCGCTAACCCAATCAAACTTATGAAACGAATATTTTTTGCGATGGCGATCGCGGTCCTCGCTCTCTCCGGCGCCCGGCCGGTGGAAGCGAGAACCGATGTGTCGGTTGATTTTTTCTACGATAATCTCGGCTCCGGCGGGAACTGGGTGGAGGTAGGCGACTACGGGTATTGCTGGCAACCGAGCGTGGCGAGCACGAGCAGTTGGCGGCCTTACTCGGATGGCTATTGGGCCTACACCGATGTCGGCTGGACCTGGGTCTCCTACGAAGATTTCGGCTGGGCCACTTATCACTACGGACGCTGGGTCCGGCTGCAGGACCGCGGCTGGTTCTGGGTGCCGGGCCGCGAATGGGGACCGGCCTGGGTTTCGTGGCGCACGGGTGGCGATTATGTCGGCTGGGCGCCGTTGCCACCGCGCGGTGGGGGCGAGCTGGTTTATGAAAGCGGACCTGTTAACGCACGCGTCGACATAGATTTCGATATCGGCCCTTCTTATTACAACTTCGTCGATGTCCGTTATATCGGAGAGCCGCTCTTGCGGGAACGGCTTTACGCGCCGGACCAAAACGTCCTCTACGTCAGCAAGACGGTGAATGTGACGAACATCACCTACTCGAACTCGACTTATTCCAATTACGGGCCCGATTACGATACGCTCAGCCGTTACTCGACTCGCCCGATTCAGCGCCTGAAGGTGCAGCGCGATAGCAATGCTGATCTGAGCGTCGCGGTGCAATCCAAATCCCTTATGAAGGTGCAGGGAGACACGCTCGTTGTCGCCGCGCCGCAGGTTTTTCAAAAACCGCCGAAACCCGTCGCGCCCAAAGTGGTGAAGGAGAAAATCCAGAAGCCAACGATAGAGCACGGTTGGACCTCGGTTTCGGATCCAAAAGCCCAAGAGGATTTGAAGGCGAAGATGAAGAGCGAGGATGCGAAGAATATTCCTCCGCCAACGATCAAGCCGAAGGAGAACGCCGAGACAGCACAGAGCCCGGCAGGGGCTTCTCCCGCCGCGCCGACAACTTCCGCGACCCCGGCGCCTCCGGTGACAGCAGCGAGTCCTACGGTTGCGGCCTCGACCACTCCGGCCACGGCCAAGGACAAGCGCAAAGATAATCAGACTGAGAACGTCCCGCCATCGACTGCCACCAGTCCAGGCACGACACCGGCGATGCCATCGGAGAAGAACAAGAACAAGCGGAACGAAAACGCAGCGCCGTTGACGACTTCGTCGCCTTCCAGCGCGCCAGTGACCGCGCCGACTCCGCCCAAGGAGAAGAACAAACGGAAATCTGGTGACAATCCACCGCCCACAACCAATCCGCCCCCATCTGGAATAACGGAAGGCACGACACCGAGCGCGCCCGCGCCGGAAAAGAAACCGAAAAGCGACAAAGGTCCCGTGACCTCCGCGCCGACCGATACCACGAATGCGACAGCGCCAAGTTCAGCGAGAGCTGCGGACGTGAAGAAGCCGATCGACAAGGTCGAGCCTGCCACGACGATGGCGCCAGTTGATGCAGCGAAACGAGAAACAGCGCCTGACACTCACGTGAAGCCGCCGAAGAACGCACCGCCGCCTCCCGAACACGTGGCGCCGCCTCCGGGACCACCGGCGAACGCGCCAGTGAAAGACAAAAAGAAGAACGAGCCCGCGGCTTCTCCCACGCCGTAACGATTAAGAGCCTGATTCAATCGAGCCGGCCCCGGAGAAATCCGGGGCCGCTTTGTTTTCTGTAGCCACGGCGCAACGGAATAACGCCTCAGAGCAATTCGGCGATTTGGACGGCGTTGAGCGCGGCGCCTTTCAGGAGCTGATCGCCGGACACCCAGAAGGAAAGGCCGTTGTCGAACGCGCAATCAAGGCGCACGCGGCCCACCTCGCAGTTGTCCTTGCCCGCCGTGTAAAGCGGCATCGGGTAACGGTTCTTCTGCGGCTCATCGATCAGTTCGAGTCCGGGCGCCTTCGCGAGAACTTCGTGCGCTTCTTCCACCGAAACTGGCCGTTCGAACTCCGCGCTCACTGCGACCGAATGCGCGCGGTAAACCGGCACCCGCACGCACGTGACCGAGGCGCGGAATTCCGGCAAGTGCATGATGCGCCGGCCTTCGTTCTGCATTTTCATTTCCTCTTTCGTGTAGCCACCCGGCAAAAACGAATCCACGTGGGGCAGGACGTTGAAGGCAATCGGATGCGGATAAACTTCGGCGACGGGCGCTGTCTTTGCCGCCGCCGCCTCGACTTGCGATCGCAGTTCGCTGATCGCGCGCGCGCCGCTGCCGGAGACCGCCTGATAACTGGCGGCGAAAACGCGGCGCACGCCGAAGGCGCGGTGCAGTGGATAGATCGCCATCAGCGCCACGGCCGTGGTGCAGTTTGGATTTGCGATCAATCCGCGGTGATGCCGGACATCGTCGCCGTTTATTTCCGGAATCACGAGCGGCACATCGGGCTCCATTCTAAAAACGGAGGAATTATCGATGACGATGGCGCCGGCCGCGCGCGCGATGGGCGCGTACTGGCGGGAGATGTCGCCGCCCGCGCTGAAAAACGCAAGGTCGATGCCGCGGAATGACGCCGGCGAAAGTTCTTCCGTTGCGATCTCTTCTCCGCGAAACGAAACCGTCTTCCCGGCCGAACGGCTCGACGACAAGGGCAGCAGCCGCTCGACGGGAAAGCCGCGCCGTTCGAGAACCTGGACGAGTGCAGCGCCGACGGCACCGGTCGCGCCCACGATGGCGATGTGATAGCTTTTGCGCTTCAACACGGCGCATCCTACTGCCACTCTCCAATGAAGAAAAGCGCACAAGCCAGCATCCACATTTCGGTGCGCGCGCAGGAGCTCACCTTGAAACGCGGCCGGAAAAAGTTGGCGACGTATCCCGTCTCCACTTCCCGATTCGGTCTCGGATCGAAGGAAGGCAGCATGAAGACGCCGACCGGCAGATTTCGCATCGCAGAAACAATCGGCGACGGAATGCCACTCGGCACCGTCTTCAAGAGCCGCCACCCGGTCAAAGCGACGAAGAAGCTTTTGCGCGAAGAAGATCTCATCATGACGCGCATTCTTTGGCTCGACGGCCTCGAGGCGCGCAACGCGAACACGCACGGGCGCTTCATCTACATTCACGGGACCAACCACGAGGAAAACATCGGCGAACCGGCTAGCCACGGTTGCATTCGGATGCGGAATGCCGATTTGGTGGAGCTTTTCGAATTGGTGGAACCGGGCACGCCGGTCGTAATCAAAGCGTGAAAAGCCGCCGCGCCGCCTCTGAAAAAAGTCGAGAAAAGCGTTGCGTCGCTGGTCTTAACTGCCTAAATGACGGCAGCAACCAGCTCGGAAAGGAGGCGAAATATTAAGTGAAAATTTTCAAAGCACTGCTGATCGTGGCTGTCGCGGTCAGCGCGTTAAGTTTGGGGGCTTGCGCTCAGAAAAAGGAACCTGCGGCCACCACTTCTTCCACGTATTCGAAATAACCATCCGAGTTGTCCGGCTCCGGATAGCTTTAACCAAGAGGCCAGGTCGTTTCGCGGCCTGGCCTCTTTTCTTTTGTTGATGTAGCCACTGTCGTCGCTGGCGGCAGCTCGCACTCTTCCATTTCGTGAACTTACTAATAAAATGCCGACCATGCAGTTGACCGGCCGCCGATTGTCACTTTCCGAAATCGCGCAGGTCGCGCTGGGAGACGTGTCCGTACAGGTCGCGCCCTCGGCACACGCGGGGATCCTGGCTTCGCGCAATGTGATCGAGGACATTGTGGCCCGCGGCGTCGTCGTCTACGGAGTCAGCACGGGGTTCGGCAAATTGTCCGAGATGCACATTCCGGCGGGTGAGCTGCGCCAGCTCCAATTGAATCTTGTGCGCAGCCACGCCTGCGGCATCGGTCGACCGCTCTCGATCGCGGAAGTGCGCGCGATGATCTTGTTGCGCGCGAATGTGCTCACCCTCGGACTGAGCGGCATTCGTTTGGAAGTGATCGAATTGTTGTGCGAACTGCTGAACTGTGGGGTGCATCCGGTCATCCCGGAGAAGGGCTCGGTCGGCGCGAGCGGAGACCTGGCGCCGCTCGCCCATCTGGCGCTGGTTTTGATCGGCGAAGGGGAAGCGTTCTATCGCGGCGACCGGTTACCGGGTTTGGAGGCGTTGAACAAAGCCGGATTGCGTCCGACGATATTGGAAGCCAAGGAAGGTCTCGCGCTCTTGAATGGAACGCAGGCGATGCATGCCGTCGGCGGCCTGGCTTTGCTCCGCGCGAAACGTCTCGCGCGCGTCGCGGATGTCGCCGGCGCCATGAGTTTGGAAGCGTTGAAAGGAACACCGACGGCGTTCGACCCGCGCATTCATCGCGCGCGTCCGCATCCGGGCGCGCTGGCGGTGGCGGAGCATCTCTGCGAGCTTTTGCGCGAGAGCGAAATCCGGCAGTCCCATCTCAACGGCGATCCGCGGGTTCAGGATGCCTACAGTTTGCGCTGCATGCCGCAGGTGCATGGCGCGGTCCGCGGCGCACTCGGCCATTGCGAAGATGTTCTGGAAATCGAGTCCGGCTCGGCCACGGATAATCCGCTTATCTTTGCCGAGACGGGCGACGTTCTTTCGGGCGGAAATTTTCATGGCGCGCCGCTGGCCCTCGCGCTCGATTACGCGGCGATCGCGTTGACGGATCTGATGAGCATCAGTGAGCGGCGCACGGATCGGCTGGTCAATCCGGATTTGAGCGAGGGTCTTCCGCCCTTTCTCAGCCCGCACGCCGGCACGCATTCCGGTTTCATGATTCTGCACGTCGCCGCAGTCGCGTTGCTGAACGAAGCCAAAGTGCTCGCGCATCCCGCCAGCATCGACAACCTGCCAACGTCCGGCGGAAAAGAAGATCACGTTTCAATGGGAATGACGGCCGCGCTGAAGCTGCGCACGATCGTCGAGAACGCGGAGCATTTGCTGGCGATCGAGCTGCTGTCCGCGGCGGAAGGGCTCGAGTTCCGGCGGCCGTTGAAAGGTGGCGTCGGCGTCGAGCGCGCTTATGAATCCGTGCGCGCCATTTCTCCCGCGGTGGACGCGGACCGCTCGTTGTCGTCCGACATCGAACGCGTGGCGACCGCCATCCGCAGCGGCATGTTCGACAGCGCAACGCACAGAATATGAGCGCGAAGCGAACCATTCGCGCGGCTCGCGGCAGCGAGAGGACGTGCAAAGGCTGGCAGCAGGAAGCTGCACTGCGGATGTTGATGAACAATCTCGATCCGGAAGTGGCGGAGAATCCGGACCAGCTCATCGTCTACGGCGGCACCGGCCGGGCGGCGCGGAGTTGGGAGGCGTTCGATGCGATCGTGCGATCGCTGACCAATCTCGAAAACGACGAGACGCTGCTCATTCAATCCGGCAAGCCCGTTGGCGTTTTCCGCACGCACGACGAAGCGCCGCGCGTCTTGATCGCGAATTCGAATCTCGTCGGCCATTGGTCGAACTACGCGGAGTTCAATCGGCTCGAGCGCCTGGGGCTCACGATGTATGGGCAGATGACGGCGGGCTCCTGGATCTACATCGGCAGCCAGGGCATCGTGCAGGGGACTTTCGAAACGTTCGCGGAAGCAGGCCGCAAACATTTTGGCGGCACGCTCGAGGGAAAATTTGTTGTCACCGGTGGCCTCGGTGGAATGGGCGGAGCGCAGCCCCTGGCTGCGACCATGAACGGCGCGCTCTTCCTTGGCGTCGACGTCGACCCGGCCCGGATCGAGAAGCGATTGCAGAGCGGATACTGCGACAAAATCGCGACCTCGCTCGACCAGGCGCTGGAGTTGATCGATGAAGCGCGCCAAAAACGTCAGGCGCTCTCCGTCGGCTTGGTTGGCAACTGCGCCGATGTCTTGCCGGAAATGGTGAAGCGGGGTGTCGTGCCCGATGTCCTCACCGATCAAACCAGCGCGCACGATGCGCTCAACGGTTATGTCCCGAACGGGATGTCTCTCGCCGAGGCGTTGAAGCTGCGCGCCAGCAATTCCGATGAGTATGTCGAACGCTCAATGCGATCGATGGGCACGCATGTGGAGGCCATGCTCGCGTTGCAAAAAAAAGGCGCGATCACGTTCGATTACGGAAACAACCTTCGCACCCAGGCGAAAAAAGCCGGCGTCGAAAGCGCGTTCGATATTCCCGGCTTCGTCCCCGAATACATCCGGCCGCTTTTCTGCGAGGGGAAAGGTCCATTTCGGTGGGTCGCGTTGAGCGGAGATCCTGCGGACATCGCCCGGACCGATCGATTGGCTCTTGAACTTTTTCCGAAGAACGAACCTCTGGCGCGCTGGATGAAGCTGGCGAAAGAACGAATTCAGTTCCAGGGCTTGCCGGCGCGAATCTGCTGGCTCGGGTTTGGCGAACGCGCGGAGTTTGGCGTGGCGATCAACGATCTGGTGAAGCGCGGCGAGATCAAAGCGCCCATCGTCATCGGACGCGATCATCTCGATACCGGCTCGGTCGCTTCGCCCTTTCGCGAAACCGAAGGCATGCTCGACGGCAGCGACGCGATTGCAGATTGGGCGTTGCTCAACGCGCTCGTCAACACAGCGGCCGGCGCCTCATGGATTTCGATTCACAACGGTGGCGGCGTCGGTATCGGCTACTCGCAGCACGCCGGAATGGTTGTGGTGGCCGATGGAACAGAGAGTGCGAAGCGACGGCTCGAGCGCGTTCTGACGAGCGATCCCGGCATCGGCGTTCTGCGGCACGCGGACGCCGGATATTCTCGCGCGATCGATTTTGCGGAAACGCACGACCTCAAAATTCCCATGGAGCCCCGCGCGCGGGATTGAGCTGCATGCAAAAAATCATCGAATGCGTGCCGAACTTTTCCGAGGGCCGCGATCTGGAGATCATTCGGCAGATCACGGCCGCGATTGAATCGGTCGAAGGAATCTCGCTGCTCAATGTTGATCCCGGCGCGAGCACGAATCGCACAGTGGTAACTTTTGCAGGTAATCCGGAAGCCGCGGTGGAGGCCGCCTTTCGTGGGATTCAAAAAGCCGCTGAACTGATCGACATGCGCAAACAGCAGGGTGCGCATCCCCGCATGGGCGCGACCGATGTATGCCCATTTATTCCGGTGAGCAACGTGAGTTGGGAAGAAGCAATCGCCTGCGCCCAGCAGTTGGGACAGCGCGTCGGCAATGAGCTGAAGATTCCAGTCTATCTTTACGAAAAGGCGGCGAAAGATCCGTCTCGATCAAATCTTTCGATCATTCGCGCCGGAGAATACGAAGGCTTCTTCGAGAAAATAAAGGAAGCCGCCTGGAAGCCGGACTTTGGGCCTGCCGTCTTCAACGAGAAGTCAGGCGCGACCGTGATTGGCGCGCGGGAATTCCTGGTTGCTTACAATGTGAACCTGAATACGCGGGCAGTGAGACGCGCCGCGTCAGTTGCTTTCGACGTGAGGGAAAATGGCAGAGTCAAAACCGAGGATGGCATGCCTAACGGGAAACCAGTGCTCGATGCGAACGGAGAACCGGTCCGTGTTCCCGGAATGTTGAAGCACGTGAAAGCCATCGGATGGTATGTCGAGGAGTATGGTATGGCGCAGGTTTCCATGAACCTCACGAATCTTGAAGAAACGCCCTTACACGCTGCGTTCGATGCCTGCAGTGAAGCGGCCAACAAACGAGGTCTTCGCGTCACCGGATCGGAAGTCGTGGGTATGCTTCCGAAAAAATGTCTAGTGGAGGCTGGAAAATATTTTCTTCGCAAACAGAAATGGTCTGAAGGCGCGTCGGAAGAGGAACTCATTGATGTCGCCGTTCGCTCGATGGGATTAAGTGAGTTGAAACCGTTCGATCCGAAAGAGAGAATCATCGAGTTCAAGATGGAATCCGCTGCCAAGAAATCGCTCGTGAAAATGGACCTGCGCCAGTTCTGCAACGAGACTCTGAGCGATTCTCCGGCGCCGGGCGGTGGGTCCGTCGCCGCATTGATGGGCGCGCTAGGTGTTTCGCTCGGCGGAATGGTCGCCAATCTCTCCGCCGGAAAACGAGGTTGGGAAGATAAGCTTCCATATTTCAGCGATTGGGCGGTGAAGGCGCAGCAATTGAAGGATGAGTTGCTCTTTCTGGTCGATGAAGATACCGCCGCCTTCAACAAAGTGATGGACGCGTTCGCCCTGCCCAAGGAGTCGGCCGAAGAAAAGACGGCCCGCTCCGCCGCGATCCAACGGGCCAACAAATACGCGGCGGAGATTCCGCTCCGAGTCATGGAAACCGCGTTCCGATCCTACGAACTCCTCGCCGAAATGGCCGACAAAGGTAACCCCGCCTCGATTTCAGATGTTGGCGTCGGCCTGCTCGCGTTGCGCGCCTGTATCGACGGAGCCGCGCTGAACGTCCGCATTAACCTGGCCGGCCTGAAAGATGAAAAGGTGAAATCATCTCTCCAGGGAAAAGTTCAGAAAATCACCGCCGAATCCGAATCCGAATTCAAAAGAATCACTCAGATCGTTGAAAGCAAGTTGGGTTGAGCGCTCGCTTTTTCTCGTTAACGGGCAACGCTTCTCGCAATGAAACGCTGCACTTCTAGGAACATTTGCATGCACTAGAACGCGATTGATCATCTCAGCACTGTTCGCAACGTGGTTCTCGCATTATCGCCTCCTACCGTAGTTTAACTCTGCCGGAGCACTCATGGCTGATCAACGTGAAATAGATGGTTGGCGGGACGCATACAAGAGCTACTCGCGCGCTCGTTTAATCGAAGTAATGCATTCCAAAGTTGAGTACTGTGCGGAACATATTGCCGCGAAACAACAACTTGACGAGCTAGATCAAGCTGAAGCCGCTAAAGCGAGAGCGGACGCAACCAAGCAAAGCCAAAAACGTCACGAGCAGATGATGCGATGGATGAAAATAGGTATTGGAGTCGCCCAGCTTGCAACGTGCGGTTCCGCTCACTCGCGGGACGCGATGCAGACGCTATTACCGTCAACAAAGCAGCCGACAGCGACAGCAGCACCAATACGCGCTTCGTCCCCATAGACGCACGTGAGATTCTTCAGGCACGGCAAGACTTCTCTGGGAGAATTGGACGTCGGCGAGGCTGTGCATATCGGTGAAACGCCGTACCGGCTGCGGAAAGTTATGCACGGAGGAATGGGAATTGTCTTGCTGTTAGAGCTTGAAGCCGGGCAACCACAAACAGATCTCGATGTGCACGGTCTGCGCGTAGCCGTGAAGTCGGTGCTGCCGGCACGAATCGGACAAGCGAACATTGCTTTGTTTCGGCGCGAGCTAACCGTCTGGGCCGGGTTGCGGCATCCCAATGTTGTCGGATTAAATGAAATATTGGACGCGGGAAAAGATGGGTGGGTCGCAGCAATGAATTGGTGTGAGGGCTCTCTTCGCGACAGGCTGGCGCCAGCGCGCAAGGTGCCTGTCGAAAACGCAACGATGATCCTGTGTGACTTGGTAGAGGGTCTCATTTACGCCCGCAATAAAGAGGGCGTCGTCCACCTCGACCTTAAGCCCGAGAACGTGCTCTATATGTCGGATCTTCGACGGATGCTTCAGTATGCAGAGGGTGATGATCGCCGATATCGCTTTATGCTTTCCGATTGGGGGATTGCTTCGATTAAGCAAGGCCAACTTAATTCGATCGCGAAGCTTCCCCCCGCGTCGGAGCTTTCCCTACAGACCTTCAACAACATTGGCACTCTCAGGTATATGGCCCCGGAACGCTTCATTGACGGATACCGGTCCTCGATCGCATCGGATTTGTTTTCGCTTGGAATGATTTACCTGGAGATGCTAACCGGCTTCTTGCCATTCGATGCCACTATCCATCCGGTCGAATCCTTGATAACTGGCGCTTACTTCAAAAATGCTGCGAAGCTTCTCGAAAGCGCGGCGATCTCGCCAATGCTCTGGCCGTTAGTTGTAGCGCTTCTGATGCCCGTCTCGTGATCGCCGCCCTGCGCATGGCGCTCGGCCAACGTCGTCCCAGAGGAACTCTTATCGTCCACTCCGATCGAGGCGCCCAGTTTGCCAGCACGGCTTACCGCCAGGTCCTCGCCCATCACGGTCTCGTCGCTTCCATGAGCCGCAAAGGCAATTGCTACGATAACGCCTTCATCGAATCCTTCTGGAGCAGCCTCAAATACGAAGTGGTCTATCACCAACGCTTCGCCACCTTCGCCGAGGCGCGCTCTGCCATCTTCAACTACATCGAAACTTTTTATAACCGTACCAGACTGCACTCCAGTCTTGATTATCGCAGCCCCATCATCTTTGAATTCCAACTAAACTGAACGATCCTAACCCCACTGTCCGCCAAATCAGGGCAACCCCACTCTGTGAATCTCGGCAAACGGCACTAGACGCATCGACGCTGTCCGTTTTTTTGCTTCCGTTCGTCACGCTTTCTTGATAGCGATGTGACCGCTGAAAACATCCCTCCCGGGACACTCCGTTTGTAGTTTGGCTATGCCAGCCAAGGCCGCGACGACGCACGTCTCGCGGACAATTACACATCCTTCAGGGAGGACGCGCTGAAGCATCGGAATGAAACAGATCGATTACGTGGAGCAGTGGATGCGGGTTTCATTGCGCGACGATTCTAAGGTCGACTATCTGCGCGCGTTGCTGTGTCAGACGTTTTGGTTTCCGGTCGATTACCACCCCGAGCTGGGCGATCCATTCGAGCCGGGACTTAACGATGTGATTCCGTTCTGGATCGGCGAAAACGAAGAAGAGATGTTCATCCCGATCTTTTCCTCAGCAGAACTGATGTGGATCGAGATGAAGCGATTCGACCACCGCCATTCGCGTGCCCGGATGCAAGGAGGCGACCTGATGAGGGCTCTTAGCCGCATGAGTTACACGGTGATAATCAACCCCGGGGCGAAGGTTTCGAGCACGTGGTCTAAAATGGCTGTCCGCGAGATAGCCTCCGCTCTAGCGCGTGGGAAGAAGCGGAGCGCCAGGATTCAGCGCCGTGTTTGATATGCTCGGCCCCGATGCGCTTTACCGACAGGTCACATTGTTTCGCAATGAACCTTGTTTTCTGGCGCGGCGCGTTTCTTACGTCCAATCAGTCTCGTAGAAACGTTTCTTACTCGATGGCCCAAACTATGAGATGCTTTTCCTACTTCTTCTGCTTGCTTCTGGCTCCCATTTGTTCTCTGCAGGCGGGCGACAAGGTCACGCAAGATGTCGCGGGTCACGACCATCGGCTTTTGAAGCGTTATGAAGGTTCGTTGATTATCGCCTACAGCGAGAAAGCTTATGACGAATACAAGCTCATCTTGGGGAAGGCGCTAAACCCGTCGGATGACGCGAGTCACGGCAAACGCATCGAAAAGGAGCAAATCGTCGAGGGCCGGATCACGCGTATCACTTATCTCGCGCCGATCGGACGCTCCGCACTGGAGGTCGCAAAAAATTACGAGAACGAACTGCAAGCCAAAGGTGCAGAGACGCTCTTTAGCGGAGCGAACCCGGAAGGCCTGGGCTACGATTTTGGGGGCGTTCCGCAATACGAGGATATCGACGGACAGCTTTTCGGCTACAGCCACACCAAGGCGCGATACGCGGCCTACAAGCTCGAAAATACTTATGTGGTGATCTATGCGGCAGAATTCGAAGACGGCGCGACACGCCACGAGGTCGAGAAGAAACAAACCGCTGTGCAGGTGGACATCATCGAGAGCAAGGCGATGGAAGAAAAGATGGTCGCGGTTTCCGCCGAGAAGATGGCCGGAAGTATCGAGAGCTCCGGTAAGATCACTCTTTACGGCATCTACTTCGATACAAACAAGACCGAACTCAAACCGGAATCGGCTCCCACGCTGGCGGAGATCGCCAAACTTCTCGCGGCCAATCCAAAACTAAATCTTCTCGTAGGTGGTCATACCGACAACGTCGGAACTTTCGAGTCTAATCGTGATCTTTCGCAGCGTAGAGCTGCCGCCGTAGTCCAAGAGCTCGTCTCACACCACCGCGTTTCCCCGCAGCGCCTCTTTCCGTTCGGTGTAAGTTACGCCAGTCCGGTCGCGACGAACGAAACCGAGGAAGGTCGCGCGAAGAATCGGCGCGTTGAGTTAGTCAAGATGTAAACGGATCAAGGAGGCGTCGCGACAGGGACACCTTCACATGGGGCAGGAAAGAGACAGATCGGGGGTCAGTCAACATGACTGACTCCACCTTCCGTTCCCCCGGTTTGTCAGTCAGCAACTAGCACCATGCGGAACCGCGCTTTGCCTTGCATCATACGAGCGTACCCGGCGGCAGCGTCACCGTCGCAGTCATCGGCGGAAGATGGCGCGCGCGTTCATCGAGACGGCGCTCGAATTCTTCCGAAATATTCGCGTAGAATAGATACGCCGCCGGGTCCGCCGCCAGCGGGCGATAACGCCAATGCTTGTACATCCAGAGCCAGGGGCCGGGATTTTTCCGCACGAAGGGCTCGAACTGGTCCCAGCAAGCTTGCGCCATTTCCTGGAGGGAAGCGCCGGCGGGAAATTCGATCTTGGGATGAAAAACAATCCGGTAACGCCCGCCGGGCAGCGGCTCGCAATGGGTGTTGATCAGCGGCGCGCCCGTGCGCTGGTGCAGCCACACATGAGCGAAGGTGACGCAGCGTTCCAGCCCGAAACAATTAATCGTCACAGTCGGTTGCTGCGCCGGAATGGTCAGATCGACCAGGAGGGCGAAACGTTGTCCGCGCCGCAGAGCCCGGTACAGATGCATGACTGCGCCTTCGCGCGGCGCAATGCGATGGCCGCTTCTCTGGCGCAGCTCCATGAAGATCGGCTCGAGCAGTGGATTTTTGAATTGCTGCGCGATGACGACACCTTCGAGACCGGCGAAGGCCGAGACAATGCTGAGCCATTCGAAGTTGCTGTAATGATAGCAACCGACCACGACCGGCTTGCCCGGACGCGTGTCTTCCTCATTCCAGGCCGCGCGATTCTCGAACTCAACGTAACGCGAGAAATTTTGACTCGTCAGGCGCGGGCTCCAAAAGAAATCGAGCGTGGTGCGGGCAAAATGCTGATAGGATTCGCGCACGATCTGCGCGCGGCGCTCGCTTGAAATCTCTTCGCCGAAAGCCAGGCGCAGATTACTCAGCGCCACGCGCCGGCCCCGGCGATCGAGGATGGCGCCGAGCGAGCCGAGGAAAAGGGCCAGCCGATAACAAGCTTTGCGCGACAAAAGCGGAACGAGTTTCGTGACGGATTTGAGCGCCAGCCACTCGAGCCGGTAGCGAATCTTTTTCCAAGCCGCGCGCATCGCTCCAGTGTAAGCACGCTTCGCGCATGCCGCGAGCGGCGGCCGATGGAGGCGGGAGCCGACCGAGTTTCAATGGAGCCGCAGCTCGATGAAAGCCTCGTTATCGCGTGATTGATGGTGCGCGATGCTGGGTTCGAACCAGCGACTTCTTGCGTGTGAAGCAAGCGCTCTACCACTGAGCTAATCGCGCGGGTGGGGAAGTGATAAGTGACGAGTGACGAGTGACGAGTCAAGCGATTGTAGGGCGGGCGCGCCGCCCGCCCACCCTCGGCAAGCGGAGCGCTTGCCCTACACGGCAGCGCATTCTATTAGAAGGACATGTCCGAACACAAAGTTACGCTCAGCTGGCAACGCGGCGATAAGCCGTTCGAATATCAGAAGTATTCGCGCGATCACACCTGGAAATTCGACGGCGGCCACGAGATGGAAGCCTCGGCCGCGCCGGCTTATCTCGGGAATCCGGCGAACGTCGATCCGGAGGAAGCGTTCGTCGCTTCGCTCTCGAGCTGTCACATGCTCACGTTCCTCGCGGTCGCCTGCAAAAAGAAGTTCGTGATGGATGAATACACCGACGAAGCGGTGGGCCACATGGAGAAAAACGAGAACGGCAAGCTGGCGATCACCCGCGTAGAATTGCATCCGAAGATCACGTTCTCCGGCGAGACACAACCGACCGAGCAGGAGCTCGACGAGATGCACCACTTCGCGCACACCGAATGTTTCATCGCGAACTCGGTCAAGACCAAGGTCACGGTCGAGAAATAATTTATCGCGGATAACGCGGATGATTTTGAATCTCGAATTTTACCTCTCTTCATCCGTGCCATCCGCGTAACCCGCGGTTGTCCATCTTCATGAGCGAAAAAACCGATCCGCAGCGGATGGAGAAGATCGTCAGCTTGTGCAAGCGGCGGGGATTCATTTTCCAATCGAGCGAAATCTACGGCGGCCTGAACGGCTGCTGGGATTACGGTCCGCTTGGCGTCGAGCTGAAGCGCAACCTGAAGGACTACTGGTGGCGCGTCATGGTGCGCGAGCGCGACGACGTTGTCGGAATGGATGGCGCCATCCTCATGAATCGCGCGGTCTGGAAGGCGAGCGGCCACGAGGAGACCTTTAGCGATCCGATGATAGATTGCCGGACGTGCAAGACGCGGCTGCGAGTGGACCAGCTGACGGAGAAGAACGGCGTCAGGCAATGCCCGAACTGCGGGGGGAAGGACCTGACCGAACCGCGCGCGTTCAACCTGATGTTCAAGACGTTCATCGGCGCGACGGAAGACGAGAACAGCGTGACGTATCTCCGGCCGGAAACGGCCCAGTCGATTTTCGTGCAGTTCAAGAATGTGCTGGATACGGCGCGAAAAAAATTGCCGTTCGGCATTGCGCAAATCGGGAAGGCGTTCCGGAACGAGATCAATCCGCGCAATTACATCTTTCGCTCACGTGAGTTCGAGCAGATGGAGCTGGAATATTTTTGCCGGCCGGAGCAGGGGATGGAACTACTCGAATACTGGAAGGAAGAGCGAATCAAATTTTACGAGAACATCGGCATCCCGCGCGACAAGCTGCACGTGCTGACGGTGCCGGACGCGGATCGCGCCTTCTATTCGAAGGGAACGTATGACATCGAATACGAGTTTCCGTTTGGCAGGCAGGAACTGGAAGGCGTGGCGTATCGGACTGATTACGATCTGAAGCAGCACCAGGAGGCGAGCGGGAAGCCGCTCGATTATTTCGATGAGGAAACGAAGCAACGTTTCATCCCGCACGTAGTCGAGCCGAGTGCCGGCGTGGATCGCACGGTTCTCGCGCTCCTGTGCAACGCGTACGATGAAGAGACGGTCACGGACGAGAAGGGAAAGAGCGAAACGCGAATCGTCATGCGTTTCCATTCGCGGATGGCGCCGGTCAAAGTGGGCATTTTTCCACTCCTGAAAAACAACGAACAACTCGTGGCGAAAGCGCGCGAGATTCAGGCGGCGCTGCGTACCCACATGAATGTGTTCTACGATGAGACCGGCGCGATCGGCCGGCGGTATCGCCGCCAGGACGAAGCGGGGACGCCGTTCGGCATCACGGTCGATTTCGAGACGCTCGGCGAAAAGGACGCGACGTTGCTCGATACGGTCACGCTGCGGCATCGCGATTCGATGAAGCAGGAGCGGGTGAAGATCAGTGAGCTGCTGAGTGTACTGCTGCCGTTGGTGCAATGACGCTCCTTGTGATTTTTACTTTCGTCGTTCGAAACTTGCGCTGGCTCGCGAGGGTGCCGGGCGCGCCGCAGCTATTTGATGCGGCGCTGCTTCTTTCGACGGCATTGCTGCATCGAGGCCGCTTGCGCGCGATCAGCTCTATCGAAAAGGTTGCGCAGCGGCTTCCCGGAGTAACACTCGGAATTCATCGTTTTGGCGGAATCGGTTTTTTTCTTGGCGGGAAAGAGCTGAGTCATATTCATGGGAACGGGCTGCTCGATTGTTTTGTCGGGCGCGCAAATCGCGATCGGCTGGTGCGACTTGGGTGTGCCACAGTTCATCATGTCTTCCCGCGCTCTGGCTGGATTAGCTTTTTCGTCGAGGAAACGGGCGATGTTGAGCACGCGCTCGAGCTGATTCAAATTGCGTGCGCTTATCGCGAGCACGCCGAATGAACATCGAAAGTTTTCGGGAGTACTGTCTAAAAAAATCCGCGGCGACGGAGGGAACGCCTTTTGGCCCCGACAACATCGTCTTCAAGGTCGAGGGCAAAATGTTCGCCCTGGCGGCCCTCGACGAAGTGCCGCCGCGGGTGAATTTGAAATGCGATCCGGATCGCGCGCTCGAGCTGCGCGATCGCTACGAACAAGTGCAGCCGGGTTATCACATGAACAAGAAGCACTGGAACACGATCGAGCTTGATGGCGTTATTCCCGAGCGAGAGATCAAGAAAATGATCGATCATTCCTACGATCTCGTCGTGCAGAGCCTGCCGAAGAGTCGGCGGCCACATCGGTAGGTGGATCGTGCGCTCCGTCGCACGATGTTAAGAAGTGGCGGCGCAGCTGGGATTAATGGAATCGCGCGGCGGAGCGCCCGATCCACCTAGGTCGCCTTGAGATGAGCAGTCACTCGCGCACCTGCACGTCGCCGACGTCGAGCTGCAATGCTTCTCGCGCGACGCGCAGGAAATTGTCGGGCTGATCGGTCAACGCGACCTGCAATCGGCCGGCGTCCGGCCCGGCAGCGCAGAGATTTTCGCGAAGCAAAAGTTCGCGCACGGCGTTCGCGCAATTCTGGGCCGAATCGACCAGCGTGATGCGATCGCCGAGCAGCCGCGCCATGGCTTCGCGCAAGAGTGGGTAATGGGTGCAGCCGAGCACGAGCGTGTCGATCCCGTCATTCACGAGCGGGGAGACGTATTGCATGATGATTTCGTCGGTGATGGCGGTTTGAAGCCAACCTTCTTCGATGAGCGGGACAAGAAGCGGACAGGCGCGTGCGCTCACCCGCACCTTCGGATCGAGCGAGCGGAGCGCGCGTTCGTAAGCGCCGCTGTTGATCGTCGCGCGGGTGCCGATGACGCCCACGTGGCCGTTGCGCGTTACGGCGATGGCGGCTTGAGCGCCCGGCTGAATCACTCCGGTCACAGTGACGGGCAGAGTGGCGGTGAGCTGAGAGAGCGCGACAGCCGAAGCGGTATTGCAGGCGACGACGACGGTCTTCGCGTTCTCGCTCAGAAGCATCGCGGCGATTTCGAGGCTGTAACGCTGCACCGTCGCCGCGCTTTTCCCCCCGTAAGGGACGCGGGCGGTGTCGCCGAGATAAAAGATGGACTCGTTAGGCAACAAAGTCCGGAGCGCGCTCACCACGGTGAGACCGCCGATGCCGGAGTCGAACACACCGATCGGCCGGGATTGTTCGGCGGCGCCGCCGTGCGCGTCTTGGTTAATCACCGCCATTGATGGAGATCGAGGGTGGATGGTGATACGGCGTTTCGACAGGATTCTCGGCGCCGAGCGGTTCGCTGATCGAACGCGTGTGCGGCGGCAAGTTTGCTTTGGCCACCGCGAAGTCGGCGCCGCCCGAGCGATAATTCACGGCGGCGTTGTAATTCTGAATGCCCTGGGCGATGGCCACGCCGAGCTGCTGGCGATAATGGCTCGTCGCGATGCGTTGTCCTTCCGACGAGTCGCTGATGAATCCCGCTTCCAGCAGGACCGCCGGGATTTTGATGTCGCGCAAAACGTGAAAGCGCGCGTGACGCACCCCGCGATCGAAAGCCGCGAGCCGCGTCAAAACCGAAGCGTGAATCGAAGCGGTCAGCGCGATGTTCTGTTCGTCCTGCGCGTTCCCGGCGTGCCGTGCGGTGTCAGCGCCCGAGACGTGATGTTCGCTCGAGGCGTTCGAGATCACACCCTCCGGCGCGAGCGCGTAACTTTCCACGCCCGAGCCGCCCGAGGACGAATTGAAATGAATGCTGACGAAAACGGCGTTCGGAAAACGATTGGCGAAATTGACCCGGTCCTCGAGCGAAACAGCCACGTCGGTCGCGCGCGTCATTTCCACCCGGTAGCCGGCGCGGATCAATTGCGCGCGGGCGGCGAGCGCGACATCGAGCGCGAAAGATTTCTCGGTCCCCCAACTACTGGAAGCGCCTTGGTCCGTCCCGCCGTGACCGGGATCGAGCACGACGGTTTCTACTTTTCCAGATTTCTGAATCCGACTTGGCCGCAGGACCGGCTCGATGATCTTGCTCACGTCCATCACCGAGATCAGATCTTCGTTCCCGCTATTCAAGAGCGGGAAATGGGTGAAGAAACGCACGCCGTTGATCGAGAGCTCGCTCGTCCCCGCCTGCGCGCGAATCACGCGCCGATCGCTCCGGAGCGAAACGGTCCGGCTCACGCGGGTGTAATCGGGAAATTGGTAGAATTGCGCGACGTTTGCGAAGGTCACGTATGGCCGGTTTTGCGGCCGGAGCACAGTCCAGTCGCTTGCCCACGCGATCGAGCCGATCAACGCGAGCACGAGAGCGAAAGGCAGAATTCGCTTTCGATGCTTCTTCATTCGCGTGCTCATGCTGGTGCTCCTGCTCGTAATCGCAATCGCTGCTCTGATCAAGCGGGGACGATTTCTTGGTAGGGCGAGACTCTGTCGAGCCGACCGCTTCCGGCGCGACGGAGTCTCGCCCTGCCATTTGCATTCCCGCACCTCCCCCGCATCATTCTCTCTCCATGGCTGAGTTGCCCAAGACCTACGATCCCAGCGCGGTCGAGCCCAAGTGGTACGCGCGCTGGGAAGAAGCCGGATGTTTCCGGGCGGACGCGCATTCGCTCAAGCCGGCTTATTCGATCGTAATTCCGCCGCCGAATATCACCGGGGTTCTGACGCTCGGCCACGTCTTGAACAACACGATCCAGGATATCCTGGCGCGGCGCGCGCGGATGCTCGGGCACGAGGTCCTCTGGTTGCCGGGCACCGACCATGCCGGGGTGGCTACCCAGACAGCGGTGGAAAAACATCTGCGCCGAACGGAGAAAAAGACGCGCCGCGATCTCGGACGCGAGGAATTTCTGCGCCGCGTGCTCGAATGGCAGGAGAAACACGGCGGCATCATTCTCGAGCAGCTCAAACGCCTCGGTTGTTCCTGCGATTGGTCGCGCCTCCGCTACACCCTCGATGATGATTATGTCCGCGCCGTCCAAAATGTTTTCGTCGATCTCTATGGCAAAGACCTGATCTATCGCGGACGCCGGATGATCAATTGGGATCCCGCCGCGCAAACTGCGCTTTCCGATGAGGAAGTGATTTCGCGGCCGCAGAAGGGGAACTTGTATTTTGTTCGCTACGAAATTGTGGAAGAAGCCGGCCGCTTTCTCGAAGTCGCCACGACGCGGCCGGAAACGATCATGGCCGACACGGGGCTCGCGGTTCATCCGGGCGACAAGCGATATGCCGATCTCGTCGGCAAACATGCGTGGCGTCCGCTCGCGCGCGAGGCGCTGCCCATCATCGCCGATGACGCGATCGATCCGAAGTTCGGCACCGGCGTTCTGAAAGTCACGCCGGCTCATGACAAGATCGATTTCGAAATTGGCCAACGCCACAAGTTGCCGGTCGTCGACGTGCTTCATCCCGACGGGAAAATAAATTGTCCGGCGGCGCCGGAGCTGGATGGGCTCGATCGATTCGAGGCGCGAAAGAAAGCGGCGGAGTTATTGCAAGAAAAGGGACTGCTCTCGAAGACCGAGCCATACGAAAACAACGTCGGCTTCAGCGAACGAAGCGAAGTCGCGATCGAGCCGCGCCTGAGCGAGCAATGGTTTTTGCGCTATCCGAAAACGAAGGAAGCGCTCGCCGTGGTGCGCGATCACCTCATTCGTTTTTTCCCCGTGCATTGGGAAAAGGTTTACGCGCAATGGCTCGAGAATATTCAGGATTGGTGCATCAGCCGCCAGGTCTGGTGGGGTCATCGCATTCCGGCGTGGTATCGCGGCGACGAAACGCGCGTGCAGCTCGAAGCGCCGGGCGCCGATTGGCAGCAAGATCCGGACACGCTGGACACCTGGTTTTCCTCGTGGCTCTGGGCTTACGAAACGATGGACGCGGAAACGCGCGCGAAGTTTTATCCCACCGCCGTGCTCGTGACGGCGCCGGACATCATCTTCTTCTGGGTCGCGCGCATGATTATCGCGGGACTGGAATTCAAGCCGGGCAAATCCGAGCGCCTCGAAGACAACATTCCTTTTCGCGATGTCTTTTTCACGGGTCTCATTCGCGACAAGCAGGGGCGCAAGATGTCGAAGTCGCTGGGCAATTCGCCCGATCCGCTCGATTTGATCGCGAAATATGGCGCGGACGGTTTGCGCTTCGGTTTGATGCGGATCGCGCCGAGCGGGCAGGACATCGCTTTTGATGAGAAGCAGATCGAGGAAGGCCGCAATTTCGCGACGAAGCTTTGGAACGCGGCGCGCTTTCGCCAGATGCACGGAGCGAGCGAAGCAGCGCCGCGCTTCGACGACCAGGCGCTCTCGATTTACTCGCTCGAAGTCCTGGCGCGATTCAACGAGCTGCTCGGAACGACCGAGACTGCGTATCGCGAATACAAATTCAATGAAGTGGCGCAGCGGCTCTACGATTTTTTCTGGAGCGGCTACTGCGATTGGTTCATCGAAGCGGCCAAAACGGAAATCTTTGGAGACGACGACGCGCGCAAGAGATCGGTGCTCGCGGTGATGGATTTCGTTTTGTCGGGAGTGCTCCGCTTGCTGCATCCGTTCATGCCCCACATCACAGAAGAGCTTTGGTCAATGTTTGGTTTCGGTAGTGGGGAAGGCGGCATGAAACTGACCTCGATCGAGTTTGCTCCCATGCCTGTAGAGTTTTCGATGCCGCCAAATGTTGGCGAAGCGAGGACGAAAGCGGCGAGAGTTTACGAGACCGTTGAAGCCGGGCGGAACCTGCGCGCCTCGTCGCGGATCCCATCGAATAAAAAGGCGCGTTTCATTTTGCGGCCGGCTGCGGAGGCGGACGAGCGCGAGTTACCGACAATTTCGCGATTGCTGAACGCCGAGGAGATCGCGCTCGATCCGAAGTATGAGCCGGAACCGGGTGTGCCGGTTGCGCTCACGCCGTTCGGCGAGCTTTACCTGGTGATCGCCGGCGGCGACCAGGCGGCCGAGCGCGAACGGCTCGACAAGGAAATCGCGCGGCTCGAAAATGAGTTGCGCGTGGTGGAAGCCAAACTTTCGAACGCGTCCTTCGTCGAGCGAGCGCCGGCGGCCGTTGTGCAGGAGCACCGGCAGCGGAAGACGGATTTCAGCGAGCAACTGGCGCAACTGCGGCAGGCGCGGGCCGCAATGGATTGAAGAGAACGCGTTGCGTGTGGATCTCCGCGCCGCGCGCTTCGAAATATTCCTTCAGCTCCTCGGTGTAAAGCGAGCCGTCGTATTCGCGATTGAGCTCAAGGCAAATCTGCCCGCGCGGTTCGAGATGCCGCGCCAGATCGTCGAGGAAGAATTCCCACTCGGGAATCTGCCAGAGCTTGTCGCTCTTGTGGCCGTTGAAACAAATCATGTGCGCCGCGATCACGTCGAATTTCGGTCCGAGATCGGGCAGCGGCGCGAACGTTTCGATGCGCCAGATCTTTCGCTTCACGCCGAGCAGGTCCACCATTTCGGCGAAGCCGGGCTCCTCATCCAAATCCAACCCAAGAACGTCGTGGCCGAGGTATTGGCAGATGTAGAGGAAGTAGCCGGTGCCGCAGCCGATATCGAGCACGCGTTTTTTGCCGCCGAGATCGAGGCCGAGATCGCGCACGCGCTTCAAATTGATTTCCATCCAGGGCTCGATCTCGAGATATTTCGGCCACTCGTCACCAGGATTGGCCATCCCGTAGCGATCGTAGATTTCTTGAAACTTCTCGCGATCGATGGTCTGCGTGATTCTGGCCACGTCGAAACGAAGTGGCGCCCTCCCGATCAGCCACTGCTTCACGTGGTGCCGCGCACTGGCGATGGCATCGCCCGTGAACACTTTCCGAAGTTTGTAAGATAACCGCATAGCCGAGCTGGACCCGAAGCGGCTTCGTAATAGCGCTCTCGCGCACTGTCAACAGCTACGGACACCGCCCGGTTTTTTTTGTTGCGATGTGCCGTCCGCATTCATTGAAAGCACCGCAGGTGCGGCGCAACTAAAGCCCGGAGTGAAGCGTCAGCGGAACTCCGGGTAGATAAATGCGAAAGGACAGGAGCCCTGGAAGGGCGGCGGAACGGCGGGAAATTCAGGGAAGTGCCCCACCTCTTCGCGAACATTTCCGTCACCCCTCACGGGGTTTGGAATTTTTGGGATGGGGCTGCTACCCGGAGCTACGCTGCGCTCCGGGCTTTATTTCCGTCGTGCCTCCGGCACTCAACGCGGCGGACCTACCGCAATGGTACAGTTCTAAAACAATACCACTACGGTCCCTACCTGTTCCTTGTCAGCAGGCCTTGCTTTCGCCTAAAATCTCATTAGCGCGCATGGGATTCAATCGATGAATGTCTGGAAGAAACTGCTTTGGATCGCCGTCTCTGGATTGGGCCTGGCCGCGCTGGCGGTCCTGGCTTTATCGCGCGGCGAACAAATCAGCGCGCTCTGGATTGTGACCGCCGGGCTTTGCACGTTCGCAGTCAGCTACCGTTTCTACAGCAAATGGCTCGCGGCGAAAGTGCTCGTCTTGAACGACGAGCGCGCCACGCCGGCGGTCGCGCATGAAGACGGCAAGGATTTTGTGCCGACGAATCGCTGGATGGTTTTTGGCCATCACTTTGCCGCGATCGCGGGGCCGGGTCCGCTGGTGGGACCGGTGCTGGCCGCGCAATTCGGATTTCTTCCGGGCACACTTTGGATTCTGATCGGCGCGACGCTCGGCGGCGGCGTGCACGACATGATCGTGCTTTTCAGCTCGGTGCGACGCCGCGGAAAAACGCTCGGACAAATGGTGAAGGAAGAAATCGGTCCCGGCGTCGGCGCACTCGCGCTCATCAGCGTGCTCCTCATCATGATCATGATCATGGCGGTGCTCGCGCTCGTCGTGGTGCAGGCGCTGGCGAAAAGTCCGTGGGGCGTGTTCACCATCGCGACGACAATTCCCGTGGCGATGCTGATGGGAATCGGTCTGCGCACCGGAAAAATCAGCGTGATGTGGATCACGATTTTCGGTGTTGCGGGATTGGCCTTCGCGGTTTGGGGCGGGCAATTTCTCGCGCAATATCCCGCGATCGAAACCTGGTTTCGGCAGGATGAGAAATGGCTCGCGTGGGCGGTCATGATCTATGGACTGGCGGCGTCGATTCTTCCCATCTGGCTCCTGCTCACGCCGCGCGATTATCTCAGCACGTTCCTGAAACTCGGGACGGTCGCCGCGCTCGCCATCGCCGTCGTGGCGTTGCGCCCGATGCTTCTGATGCCCTCGATCTCGCGCTTTATCGACGGCACCGGACCGGTCTTCGCGGGTCCGGTTTTTCCATTCGTCTGCATCACGATCGCGTGCGGCGCGGTTTCCGGATTTCATTCGCTGATCGCGTCGGGCACCACGTGCAAGATGGTCGCGCGCGAGTCGCGCATTCGCGATATCGGTTATGGCGCGATGGTGACCGAGATGATGGTCGCGCTCATGGCGATGATCGCGGCCTGCGTCCTCCAACCGGGTGAATACTTCGCGATCAACACCAAGGGTGCGCCTTCTGAAGTCGTGGCGAAAATTTCCGCAGCCGGTTTTCCCGTGACCGAAACCGACATGCAGAATCTCGCGACCGGTCTGGGTGAGAAGACGATGTTCGGACGAGCGGGCGGCGCGCCCACGTTCGCTGTCGGGATGGCGCACATGTTCTCGCGCGTCTCGTCGAATCCGACGGCGCTCGCGCTCTGGTATCACTTCGCCATCATGTTCGAAGCGCTCTTCATTTTGACCACGCTCGACGCCGGGACACGTGTCGGCAGATTTTTGCTCCAGGATCTTTTGGGTAACTTATGGAAACCGCTCGGCGATACGCGCTCACTGCCGGCCAATCTTTTTTCGAGTGTGTTGCTCGTGGGAGCATGGGGCTGGTTTCTTTATCAAGGCGTGATCGATCCTCTCGGCGGGATCAACAGTCTTTGGCCTCTCTTCGGGATCGCGAATCAATTGCTCTCGATCATCGCGCTTTGTCTGGCCACGACGGTTTTGATCAAGATGGGGAAGGTGCGGTATCTCTTCGTCACGCTCGTGCCGCTTTGCTTCATGTGCGTGGTGACGTTCAGCGCGGCGTATTTGAAAATCCTGTCGCCCGATCCGCGGCTCGGATTTTTGAGCGGCGCGGACTCGCTCAATCGCGCCGCGAGCACGATCGCTGACGCGGCCAAGGCGGCGGAGATGACGCGGCAGGCGGCGATCTGGCGCTTCGACGCGCTGGTTGCTTTTGGTTTCGTGCTGCTGGTGTTTCTCATCGCCGCCGGGAGCGCGCGCGAATGGTGGCGGCTCCTGCGCGGCACGAAACGCATCGTTCTGCACGAAAGCGAATTCGTCCCGCTCGCCCGCGCGGAATCAACCGGCGTCTGATCGTGGAACGCAAGGAATTGTTGCGCGTCGTTCGCGCGCTTGCCGAGCAGCCGACGGCGCCGTTTCACGAGGATGCAGTCCGCGATGCAATTGTCGCGGAGTTGCAGCAGTGCCCACACGTGCGCATCGAGCACGACGCCTTCGGCAACATGATCGCGCGCTACCGGCGCGGAACGCGGGCGCGGCCGAGATGGGCTTTTGCCGCGCACATGGATCATCCCGGCTGGGTCCGCATCGAGGACGGCAACTGGCGTTTTCTGGGCTCCGTCGCCGAGCCTTTTCTGGTCGATCCGCGCAGGCGCGAGTTTGGCGACTTCGCGATGTGGGATCTGCCGGCGTTCGAATTGAAGGACGATCAGATCCATTCCCGGGCGTGCGACGACTTGTTAGGCTGCGCCGAGATCATCTGTCTCTTTCGCGAATTGGAAGCCGCGAAGGCGAAGGCGCATTGTCTCGGTCTTTTCACCCGCGCTGAAGAAGTCGGTTTCTGGGGCGCGATCCAACTCGCGCGCTCGAAGATTTTGCCGAAGGAGATCACGATCTTCTCGCTCGAAACGAGCACGCCTCGTGGCGGCGCGGAAATCGGCCGCGGTCCGATCGTGCGTGTCGGCGATCGTCTTTCCATCTTCGACAGCCGCGAGACCGCGCGTTTGATGAGCATCGCAGCGGCGAACAACATTCCCGCGCAGCGATGTCTGCTGGATGGCGGCGCGTGCGAAGCGAGCGCGTATCAGCTTTACGGCTATCGCTCGGTGGCGGCGAGCATCGGGCTCGGCAATTACCACAACTGCGCGCCGGACGGCAGCATCCAATCCGAATACGTCTCGGTCGATGATTACGCGAACATGGTGCGGCTGTGCGTAGCCCTGGTGTGCGACGCGAAAGCTCCCGATCCAGTTAAGTCGCTTCGCGCGAATCTCGAAAAAAGAGCGGCGAGCTACAAGCCGTTCTTCCGGCCGCTGAAGGAGCGCGAGCTACCTACTTCCGGCGTAGCGGAACGATGATCTCTTGGTCGCGGCGCGCGAGAATGACCTGGCCGTCTTCGATCTTCTTGACCGTGAGCTGATAGGTCTGGTTCCCGAGCTGCAATCCGAATTGCTGGCCTTCCTGCATCGGTTTCCCATTGATGATGGCGAAACGAGCGCCGTTATCGACCGTGATCGAACTCACCACGAAAGCGGACGGCAGGATTTCCGGGCCGACATGCTCGGCGGTGTTTTGGGTGCGGGCCACTGGCTTCCAACCGATGGGCCAGAACGGATTGCGACCACTCGCGTCCATCGTGAAGGAAGATTTGTTTTTCAATTCAATCGCGCTGGGTTCATCGGCGCGCGCGCATTGCAGGGCGAGCAACATCAGACCAGCGGCCACAGGGAGAAGCGTTTTCATCGTTTTAGAATTGCAGTGCTGGCGCTCAGGCTGACCTGTTGGAATTGCGGATCGTCGGGTAGCGCGCGGATGGTGATCTTGCCGATCGAAAGAAGCGGCTCGGCGTTTTCGAGCGCGGCGACGGCGGTGCCGAGCGCTGAAAAATCGGCCTGGGGCAGATCGATCAGCCAATTGTAGCGCATCCAGCTCGAGAGGTCGGGTTCTTTGAAAGGAACGCTGCCCTCGAGACGGGTGGTCGTTTTATCAATCGCCTGGTTGGCGAAAAACGCTTTCGTCCGCGGCGGAAACCAGGCGATGGGCGCGCCTTCCTGGCTGAGGGCCTTGAGCGCCGCGAACCGGGTCGTCGCGTTGCTGGCCTGTTTTTCCAGATTGGTCGCCTTAATCATTTCGTTTTTGGAATTGGCCAGCTTGCTTTGAATATCTTCGATCGTCGTCCGCATAGAACTCCGGCTGCTGTTGAGCGGCCCGAGGAAAAAACTGAAATAGACGTAAATGAGGACGATGAATCCGATCACGCTGAGTCCCCCTTTCTGGATTTGGTCCTTGGTTAGCTTAAATCGTTTCATGGTCTGGAAATTTTCGTGTGGGCGGGTGGGGGAGTGGGCTTCGCCGCTCCTGGATTGAAGGTGACGCCCAAGCCGAAGCGGGCCATCGCCATGTTTCCGCCACCGATCTTCACGATCGTGTCGAGATCTTCGAGCACTTTGAATTCCACCTTCACATCGCTGTAACTCTGGCCGAGCTGTTCGAGGAGAAGCTGGCGAAGTTCTTCCGCGGCGGCCCGCGGTTCGCGGCCGGCCGCCAAGCCTTCGATCGCGACACTTACCCGGTTGTTCTCGAGAACGGTGCCGTCGACGCTGGTGATCTGCGCGTTAAGAGCGACGCAGCGAGAAAGCTTTTCGAGGAACGGCCCCCAGAAGAATCGATCGTCGATCATTCCGTCGAGCACCTTGGTGGTGCTGATGATGCTGTTGAGTTCCGCGGAGCGTTTCTGCGCTGCGGTCACGTTTGGTTCGACCTTCGACCAGTCCGCCTGGACCTGGTTGAGCCGGCTGCGGATTCCGAGCGCCTGATAGCCGTTCCACATGTAGTAGAGAACCATCAGGACGCCGACGAAGCACAGGACCATGATGCCGATCTTGAGCGGATCGCGCTGACGTTGGCGCTGCTCCAGGATTTCCTCGTGGAGGAGATTGAGGTGAAGAGCCATCCGCGTTAGTTCCTCAGATATTCAAACGCGGCGCCGCACGCGACGTTGAGCGAGACAAATTCCTTCGGCAACGCCTGGCGCTTCGCCGGCGGGAGCGCCACTTCGCAAGTCTCGAGCGGGTCCCAAATTTCACAGGGCAATCCCAGCTCATCGCTGAGCGTTTGCAGAATCGTCTCGGTGCGGGCGAGACCGCCTGAAACAAAAATCCGGTGAATGCTTTGCTCGTGTTGCCCTTCGAAAAATCCAATCGAGTTGCGGACTTCCGTCGCGAGCCGGGCCAGCGAGCTGCGGCAAATCTCGGCCATGCCCTGGTCGCCTTCCTGAATCATGAGCTGGGCGGCGTTCGCGTCGAGCGCGCCATCAGCCGTGAGGGCCTGGGTCAGCGCCTTGCCGCCGTAATCGATACTGCGCACGAGCACCAGTTCCTTTTTGCTCCCGATCAGGACCGTGCTTTGCAGATGGCCCATGTCGAGGAGGAGAAACGCGTCCTTCGCGAAGATTGCCGGGTAGGCAAACTCAAAAGCGTTGAAGGAACAAATTGGCGCGAGCTGAAGAATGTCCGCCGAGACCCGCGTCTTGGAGCAGGCCTCGGAGATCTTCTTCACGGCCGGCCGCAACATTCCGCCGACGAGATATTTCGTTTTTTGAACGCCGTTTTGCGCTAGTTCGGCGGAGTCATTTTCGGCTCCATTCGTCGCATGTCCGTTTGTGCTTTCGGCCGAAACCGGCGCGCAATCGAGCACGAAATCTTTGCATTCCTGGTTCAGGACCGCGAGGCCGTTGAGGCGAAGCGCATTGCGGAGAAGATCGATAGGCGTGTCCGGTTGTTCGATGATGCGCAGGAGCGAGTCGGGATCGGAAACCGCGATGGCGCAACCTTTGGCGCTGCCGCCAAGCTCCTTGAAGAGAAGTTTGAGCTGCTGCGCGAGTTCTTCCGGTGTATTGATTTCCGCCGGCACCTCGTGCGAGGCGTAGCTCGTGAGCACGAATCGTTCGTCGCCCTTTTTCTGGAGTAAGACTCCCTTGAAAACGTGCTTGCCCAGATCGATGCCAAAAACAGAATTGCCGCGCCTCGCCATGATGGTCCCTTTTCTATAGCGGGAAGCGTGCCGACACCGGGGTTTTCTGGCTGCGGAAACCCCCGGGAGCAGCCAGCGCGCCGGTGGCGATTCGCTTGTGAAACTAGCCCGCCGCGGGAGCGAGATAGCCAAAAAACTGCCGGCTCTTGATCATCTCCGCCACCTGCGGAGGCACCATCGTTTCCCAAGCCGGATCGCCACTCTGCAATTGCGCCAGCACCTCCGGCGGATGAATCCGCAAATTAGCGGGATCGTAATCGGTGATTTCCTGGATGAATTGGTTCTCGACCAGATAACGGAAGAGAGATTGCAAATTCGGTGCGACCTCGAGCTTCGTCGCCGTCAGGATCTGGCCGGTCGCCTCATCGATCATGGGATAGACGTAGAGCTTCAACCCACTCTTGAACATGCGCCCGAGCGCTTCCAGGATTCCGCCCTCGAGGTTGAGATAATATTTTTCGTCAAAGATTTCCATCAGGCTGGGCACGCCCATGACCAGCCCGATCATTCGCTTGGTGTAGCGCGCCAGATACGAGGCGAGCCGGAAATATTCGCCGAATTTCGAAATGATCACGGTGCGCCCGAGCGCGCCGAGAATATCCACGCGCGCCAGGAAATCGGCGTGATTGAGCTGGCCTTCCGCGAGGAGATTTTCCAGCGTCATTTCCATCAGGACCACAAGGTTTTCTTCGGAGTCGCCGCACTGTTTGAGAAACGCCGTGCGCGCGCCGTTGAGCATGTCATTCGTGGCGTAGGTCACCGGACGAAAACTGCCGCGCTCCACCAGGATCGCTTTTTTGTAAAGGATGTCGGCCGGCTGCACCATCTCGCCGTCGGCCGTGAACATGACCGCATTGGTCAAACCCTGGCTGACCAGTTGCAAGCTCATCAATCGGTTGTCGACTTCCGCAAAGGCCGGTCCGGAGAATTTTATCAAGTCCACCTGGAACCGATCGGGCGCGATGTTCTCCTGCAACGAAGCGATGATTTTCTCCGGCTGGGTGTAGTAAAAAGCGCCGTAGAGCAAATTCACGCCGATGATCCCGAGCGCTTCCTGCTGATCGACATTCGATTGATCGAGCAGGCGGACGTGAATGATGATCTGGCTCGGCTCTCCCCGGGGCTCTTGTTGGAAGCGCACGCCCAGCCAGCCGTGAGACTCGTTATGTTGTTTGAAACTCCGCGCCGCTACCGTGTCGGCGAAGACGAAAAATGTGCGCAGGCTGCCGAGCTTTTCGTCCAGGCGCTCGATGAGCAATTTGTATTCGTGATCGAGCATCGTCTGGAGACGCGAGCGGCTCACGTAACGATCGGCCGTTCCGTAAATGGCATCGCTGAAAGTCATGTCGTAAGCCGACATCGTTTTCGCGACGGTGCCGGCGGCGCCGCCCACGTGAAAAAACCGGCGGGCCACTTCCTGTCCGGCGCCGATCTCCGCGAACGTCCCATACTTCTTCGCATCGAGATTGATCTGGAACGCCTTCTTGTCGGTGCCGAGATCCATTTCCGCGGTCATACGCACTCAAGATGCGGGACATTCGCCGGCTGCACAACCGGCTGCGTAAACGTCATCCCGAGCGAAGTCGAGGGGCCCCGTGTTAGTGCCTGTGAGGTTTCGCCACGGGGTCCCTCGACTATCGCTCGGGATGACTACAGCCTCACTCGCTCGATGCTGGTGGCCGGGATCCAGCCGCGCAGATCGTTCGGTAACGCTGCGTAAATCCAATCGCCCCGCTCACTCAACACTTTGATCTCACTTCCTGGCGGCAACGCGAGTATGCTGCGGGCGTTGTCCGCGGTGGCCAGCCGCGCTTCGATGTTCTTGCCCGTCACGATGGCGAGGTCTTTGCCTTTGTTGCCGGTTTCGAGCGCATAAAGGGCGTAGATCGATCCAGAGGAAATCAGCGCCGAAAAAACAATCAACGCCACGAGACCTGCCGAGCGTCGCCGCAGAAAGAACAAACGCGCCGCGGCGAAGAGCACGATCCACAACGCCACGGAGGCCGCGACGGAGTATTGCGTGAAAGTTCCCGTTTCGATGTAGCGCAAAAAACCCGCCGTCCTCAGCTCCAGCGCGCGCGCTTCATCCCGTGCGATGCGCAGGTTCGCGTCGCTCTCCGGATGATGCGGATCGAGCGCCAGCGCTCGCTCGTAATTCAAGATGGCCTCGCCGAAATTTCCGAGCCGAAACCAGGCGTTGCCCAGATCATAAAACAAATTCGCGCTCCATTGACCCGAGGCGACCAGGCTTTGGTAACCATCGACCGCCTCCTGGAAACGCCCTGCATTGTAATCCTCGTTCGCCTTGGCAAATGCCGGATTCTGCTCGCCGCGAACGGAGCGCGCCGTCGCACAACTCAGTGCGATCGCCGCGAGAGCAATAAAAAAGAAAACGGTTCGCCGATTCATGCTCTCAGATTTTCAATCAGCTCGAGGACTTCCCGGCGCGTGTCGGGCGGGACCAATCGAATGCCGTTGTGTCCGTCCCCGCTGTAGCGGACTTCATCGCTTTTCTCGAACAAATGGCGGAGACGCAACCGCGTGTTCTCGTCGGCCCGGAAAACCGTCGCAGCCACGTCGGCATCGACCGCGTTCGGCTCGATGTTCTTCGCCAGCGCTGTCTTCAACTGAATCGCGCGCGAAGCCCGGGAAAAGTATTCCTCCGGCGAAACGTCGTCGCGCCGCAAACTTCGATGCAACTCCGCGGCTTCGCGTTGGAACGCCTCGCGCCGTTGCAGTTCGCGATTATCGAGATGCGCCTTCCGAATTTTCCAGCCGGCAAACGCCAGAAGCGCGAAGAACGGCACGAGCTGGCTGAGCCAGAACGAGCGGCGGGCAAAGAGCGGCGTGAATGATTGCGTCGAAGCCGGGAGCTCTGTGAGCTGATAAAGAATCTCCTGTTGCTTGGGCGTCGGCGCACGAGACGCAGTCGGCGCGGGCGCCTGCGAAGTGGTCGCCGCGGGCGTAGCGGCCGGCGCGACTCCGCCTTCCACGCGAACTGGAATCGGATCGCTGCGCAGCGTGACGTATTGCTCCTTCATCGGATCGAAGAAGGCAAAGAGCTGGGCCGGGATTTTGTCTTTCCGCTCGTTCGGACTGATCACGGTCTCGAATGTTTTCTCGCCGCTGATTCCGATATCGTCGTCCTGCTTGAAATTTGAGGAAGGCGGATACTTGTGCCATCCCTGCTCGTCTTCGAAAGCGGGTGCGGTCACACGATCGAAATTGCCGCGGCCGGTCAGGGTCGCGGTGACCGTGAATGGATCGCCCACCTGCCCGCTCTTCGGTTTCGCCTCAGTCGTCATCGTGAAAAGCCCGACGGCACCGCCGAAACTGGCCGGCGGATTTGGCGGCAACGCTTTCACTTCCAGCATGGTTGGCTCGCTCCTCAACTTGATCTCGCGCGGAGTGCTCGGTGCGAACGCGGGATCGTTAAAAAAATTATCGAAGAACGGGTCGTTCATGTTGAAGAGGTCGCGCGGGATGCCAGGATTGCGCGAGGTCCGCGGAATGCGCACGACCGGATTCACCTCCACGGGGCCGATCTGAATCTTGCCGCTGCGCGCAGGGGAGATTGCCGTCTTGAACGTGAAAGTCTGAAACGTTTTTCCGTTGATCGTTTCGACGCTCTGCCGCGGCTCGCGCATCTTTTGGGTGGTGAAACCCTGGCCGGTGATTTCGACGCCGTTGCCGAGCGATTCCACCGGCGTCCTCACGTTGAAACCCAGCCGCACGATGGCGGGAATCATTTCGCCGACGTAGCCGCTCGTCTTGCTCAACGTCAGCTCGACGAAGGCGATCTTGCTCGTGTCCACGGTCTCGGATTTCTGACCGGATCTGGAAGATGGCGCGGAAGAATCCCCTGCCACGTTCAGCGTCAGTTCCGGAGTTCGGAGCGAACTCCCGCTGGCTTGAACGGTTTGCGGCGGAATCTTAAACGAACCCGCTTTGAGGGGCATGATCGTGTAGCTGAAAATCGAGCTGTAGCTGAATTGAAAGTTATGGCCCTCGAGCAATTGCGATTGCCCGCTGTAACGGATATCCAGGCCGTCGACGGAGATCGCAGCGGGCGGTCTTGCGCTATTGGAGCCGGTCACTTTGATTTGCAATTGCACGGGTTGCCCCATCGCTGTTTCCGAACTGCTGAGCACAGCTGTCACCGTCGGAGCGGCGGCGAGCAATCGCCCCGCCGGCAGCAGAACGCAGATCGCGGCGATCACGACTCGGATAATTCTCATCTGTCTGGTTCCGTGACGTGGATTGAACATGGGATCGCGGCGAGAGTTGCTACCAGTCCTTATAGACATGGCGTGCCGCCTTGCGTTCATCGAGCTGCACGCGCTGCTCTTCGTCTTTCATCGACTGGAGCAGAAGCTCCGCTTGCTTTTCGCTCATCTGACCTTCCTTCTCCGGCTCGACCGGCGCCGCCTCGGCCGGCTGCGCTTTTTCATTCGGCTTCTCATCACCGGCGCCTTTTACGTCGCCCGATAATTTCTTGTCGGGTGATGAACCGGGCGTGGCGGTCGGCGAAGCGCTCGCCTGCGGTTCTTCGCCGGGAGTGGGAGACGGAGAAGCTCCTTCATCTCCTTTGTCCGAAGGAGTGGGCGACGCTTGTTCCTGATTCCCGGAATCTTTCTTCTCGCCTTGATCGTCGCCTTTATTTTTTTCCGCGGACGGTGAGGGCGTCGGTGACGAACCAGCTTGCTGCTGCTTCTCATCGCCAGGCGTCGGCGTGGGAGTTTCGCCCGGCTTGGATTCATCCTTTTTGTCTTTTCCCTTCTCGTCTTGCTTCGACTTGTCGTCCTTGCCGGATTGATCCTTCTGTTGCTGCTGGTCCTTGTCTTTCTGTTGCTGATCTTTCTGTTGGTCCTTTTGCTGCTGGTCCTTCTGTGAATCGTTCTTTTGCTTGTCCTTCTGAGATTGCGGCGGTGGGGTCGGCGTTGGTGTCGGCTTGGGTTTCTTCTTCAGCTGCTCGATCTTTCTCTTCACCTCTTCCAGATTGGCTTTCGCTCGCTCGTCGTTTGGATCGAGCTTGAGCGCTTCTTCGTAATGCGATTGCGCGTTGCCCAGCTCGGTCAACGCCTTCTCGTTGGTCTTGGCCCTGTCCGCGCGCTCTTCCAAGGTGCGGCCGATGTTAAAATGACTCTTCTCTTGCAGGCTCTTGTCCTTGGAAAGGAGCGCCTGGCTGAACCACTCCAGCGCCTTGTCGTAATTCCCCATCTTGTAGGCGGCGGCGCCGGCATCGAACTGGATCTTATCGGTCGCGTGCGTCCCGGGATGTTCCTTCAAGGTCTTTTCGAATTCCTGATACGCTTCACTGTATTTGTCCTCGCGATAGGCATCGAGTCCCGGCGACGCCGCGAAGGAAATGTTCGTGAAAAGGAAAACGAGAGCGGCCGTCGCCAGAACTGACCCCCGCTCAATCGCGTGACTCGCCCGAGTCCGAACGCGCCTTCGCTCGCGCAATAAGAACGACGCCGCGAAAACGAACAGCGCCGAGCCGAGCGGCCATTGATAACGCTCGATCGGCTTTCGCGACATCCGATCGTCGATTTCGCCCGACTTCATTTTGGCGAGCCCGTCCGCGAAAAGCTGCTTCATTGTCCGCGGCCCGTCTTCGAGGTGTAGATAAAATCCGCCGGTCGATTCCGCGATCTCCTTTAAGCGTTTCTCATCCAGTTTCGATTTCACGACCTGGCCGTTGCTGTCTTTGACGAAAGCGGTTCCGCCGCCTTCACCAGCGATCGGAATCAACGACCCTTCCGGCGTCCCGACTCCCACCGTGAAAATCCGCACTCCCGCGTCGGCCGCTGCCTTCGCTGTTTTCACCGCGTCGCCGCTCAGCTCTTCGCCGTCGGTGAAAATAATCAGCGCGCGATTGCCGATCGCGCTTTTGCCGTACGTCTGGACCGCGAGATCGATCGCCGCCGAAATATTCGTTCCGCCTTCCGGGATCGTATTCGTGTCGAGATCGTTGATCGCATCGACCGCTGCTTGGTAATCGATCGTCAACGGCGCTTGCAAAAACGCGCGGCCCGCGAACGCGATCAAACCCACGCGATCGCCCTGCAGCTCGTTGATCAGATCCTGTGCGGCGAGCTTCACCCGTTGGAGGCGATTCGGCTGCACGTCGTTGGAAAGCATGCTGCGTGAAGTGTCGACCGCGAAAACAAGATCGAGCCCTTTGCGTTTCACATCCTGGTAGGTGTAACCCCAGCGCGGCTTGGCGAGCGCGATGAGCGCGAGGGCCAGCCCGAGAAGCACGAGCGCGAAGCGGATCGTGCGCCGCCGGCGGTCGACGGTACGCGCGAGATTCGGGAGCAATCGCTCGGAAACGAATTCGCGCAGCCGTTGCGCGGCGCGACGCTCCGCGCGGGCGAAGAGCAGAATCAAAAGAGGAATCGTGAGCAATCCCCAAAACCAGTCTGGCGTTCCGAACGTCATGGCAGCTTCTTCCAAATCGTCTGCGACAACAGAAGCTGGGCGAGGAGCAAACCACATCCCGCCATGATGCAGGCGGGGAAAAGATCGCGGTACTCCTGATACTTTTTCACCATCACCGTCGTCTTTTCCATCTTGTCGATGTCCTGAAAAATTTGCTCGAGCGATTTCATGTTGGCCGCCCGGAAGAATTTCCCGTCCGCGATCTTCGCCACTTCCTTCAGCCCCGCCTCGTTGAAATGAACCGGCTGGTTTTGGTAAACGATGTTGCCGAACATGTCGGTCAGCGGCTTTCCGTTTTGCGGATTGAAGACCGGCGCGGGCGCGATGCCATTGATGCCGGCCCCGATGGCGTAGAAACGGATCTTCAACGCTTTGACTGCCTCGGCCGCGGTGTTCGGTGGAATTTTCCCGGCGTTATTTTCACCGTCGGTCAGGAGCACGATGAGACGGCTCTTGGAGCGTTTGTCGTTCAGGCGATTCGCCGCCGCCGCAATGGCGGACCCAATCGCGGTGCTGTCTTCGACGAGCCCGATCCGGACGCGATCGAGATTTTGCAGAAGCCAATCGTGATCCAGCGTCATTGGGCTGACCACATAAGGCCGGCCGGCGAAGGCGATGATTCCGATCCGGTCGTTAGGCCGGCCTTCGATGAATTTGCGCGTCACCTCGCGGATCGCGTCGATCCGGGTGGCGGAATCGCCACCGACGGTGAAGTCCTTCGTCAACATCGAGCCCGAAACATCGAGCACCACCATGATGTCGATCCCGCTGGCCTCGACTTGCGTGAGACTCTTACCGAGCTGCGGCCGCGCCATGGCGACGGCCAAGAGCGCGAGGCTAAGCAGGAACATCGCGCGCAAGAATTTTCCGGCGCGCGCGGCGCTCGTTTTCCCGAGCGCGCGCAAAGCGGCGGTGGACGAGAAGGTGAGGGCAGCGCCGCGGCCGCTCTTCCCGCGGAGATACGCCAGCAAGAGCACGACGAGAAGAAGCAGGAGCAGCCACGGTTGGGCGAAGGTAAGGGGCCAGCTCACCGGCAAAAAATCACGCAGGCTCAAGTTTTCCTCCTTCCACAAAACGCATCGCTTCCTCGAGCAGGAGCCGGCTGTCCTCGATCGTCGCGTCGTAGCGCGCGAACTTAATCAAGTCGCAACGATTCAAGAAATCCTCGAGCAAAGATTTTTCGTCTTCGGAAAAGGGCGATGTCTTCGCGAGCGCGACTAGGAATTCGACGGAAGTCTGATGCGTAACGGGCAGATGATATTGTTCCGTGACGTAGCGCCGGAGAATATCGGAAACCCGGATGCTGAACTGGTAGGGACTGAGCATTTCCATTTCACCGCTGATCCGTTGCAGGGACAACAGCGCGCGATCGCGCGGCGATTGCATTGGCTTCGGTCGATGCGCGCGGCGCCAGATCCACCAGCCGATCAATCCGAGAAGAACGAGCCCCAGGGCCGCGCCCGCGAAGATTACCCACGGCGGCACGAGGGAATAATCGACCGGTGGCGCGATTTCGTGAACATCAGCAACAGCGAGAACCAACATGGCCAGGAAATTCACCGCACGGCCAGGCGGCGTTCGCGTTGTTTGAAAAACGAACGGAGCGCCGGAAGATAATTTTCGCCCGTCCGCAGCGAGATGGCGTCGATGTTATTGCGCCGCAGCGTGCGATAGAGCGCAGCACGCTCCGTTTCCGCCGCCGCCGAAAAACGTGCGCGGGTCGTGCGATCGGCGGTGTTGATCTCGATTTGCTCGCCGGTTTCGGCGTCTTCCAGAGTGATGATTCCGACGTTCGGCAGATATTCTTCGCGTTGATCCTGGATGTGGAGCGCGATGAAGTCGTGCCGTCGTCCGCTCACGGAAAGTTCGCGCGAGAAATCGCCCGCCTGAAAATCGGAAACGAAAAAGACCACGGCGCGCCGCGTCACCACCTTGTTCAAATAATCGAGCGCGAGTGCGGGCAATGTCCCGCGGCCCGCTGGCTCGAAATACAGAATCTCGCGAATGATCCGCAATGTGTGCGACCGGCCTTTTTTCGGCGGAATAAACAGCTCGACGCGATCGCTGAAGAGAAGGAGCCCGACCTTGTCGTTGTTTCGAATCGCGCTGAACGCGAGGAGACAAGCAACTTCCGCCGCCAGCTCGCGCTTCGATTGCGAGACGCTGCCGAAATTTCCGGACGCACTCACATCCACGACCAACATGACGGTGAGTTCGCGCTCTTCGGTGAACTTTTTGACATAGGCCGCGCCGAGCCGCGCCGTCACGTTCCAATCGATCGAACGGATTTCGTCGCCCGGCTGGTATTCGCGCACGTCCTGGAAGTTCATCCCGCGCCCCTTAAAGACGCTGTGGTAATCGCCGGCGAACGCCGTTTGCACCAAGCCCTTCGTTTTGATTTCGAGCGCGCGGATTTTCTTAAGAATCTCCGCAGGCGTTCTTGCTTCGTCATCCCGAGCGGAGCGAAGCAAAGTCGAGGGACCCCGTCGCATCACCGATCACCTCCGACGACTTTTGTAGCGTACATCTCATCGAGCAAGTCCCGCCACTCCGCATTTCGCTTTGCAATCAACGCGTCCTTTTTCGCCCGTGACCATTTCTTCAACTGTTTCTCGCGCTGAATCGCACTGCGCGGATCGGCGTATGCTTCGAAGTAAACGAGCTTATGCGCGTTGTATTTTCGAGCGAAGGCACTGCCCCAGCCTAACGAGTGCTCGCCGGCGCGGCGCTCGAGATTGTTCGTAATCCCGATGTATAAGACTGTGTGGCGATTGGCGTTCGTGAGCATGTAGACGAAGTAGTTTTGGTGGGTCATGGGAGGCATGGAGTAATTCGACGGGGTCCCTCGACTTCGCTTCGCTTCGCTCGGGATGACGCGCATATTCTTACCCTCGCGAATTGCGTCACGGCACCGGTAGTCCGGCAAAGATTCGGTCGATGATTGTCTCGCTCGAAATCGTTTCGGCCTCTGCTTCGTAGCTTACAATGATGCGGTGGCGCAACACGTCGGCGCCGATGCTCTTGATGTCCTGCGGCGTGACGTAACCGCGTCCGTTGAGAAAGGCGTGGGCCCGCGCCGCGAGCGCCAGATAAATCGTGGCCCGCGGTGAGGCGCCATAACGAATGAGTCCTTCCAACGTTAAGTTGTAAGTGGCCGGCTCGCGCGTGGCCCAAACAACGTCGACGATGTAATCCTTCACGCGGTCGTCGATGTAGATTTCGTTCACAACGGCGCGCGCGGCGATGATCTGTTGCGGGTTTACCACCGGCAAGACACTCAGGTTTGGCGCCGAGGTGGCCATCAAGTCGAGAATCTGCCGCTCCTCGGATTTCAGCGGATAGCCGATGTGCAATTTCAACATGAAGCGATCGAGTTGCGCCTCGGGAAGTTGATAAGTGCCCTCTTGCTCGAGAGGATTCTGCGTCGCCAGAACCAGAAACGGGTCGGAGAGCGGATAAGTTGTCTCGCCAATCGTGACCTGCCGCTCCTGCATGGCTTCGAGCAGGGCGCTCTGGACCTTGGCCGGCGCGCGATTGATTTCGTCGGCCAGAATCAGATTCGAAAAGAGCGGGCCGAGCTTCGTCGTGAATTCGCCCGTGCGCGGATTGTAGATGAGCGTTCCGATCAAATCGGCCGGGAGCAAATCGGGCGTAAACTGCAAACGCTGGAAGCCGGTCTGGATGCAGGCGGCCATCGTTTTCACCGTAAGCGTTTTGGCCAGGCCCGGAACGCCTTCGAGCAGGATGTGGCCGTTCGCGAGCAGCCCGAGCAAAAGCCGATCGACCAAATATTTCTGGCCGATGACGACATGCCCGATCTGTTCGCGCAGCGCGGGAATCCATTGCCCCATCTCCTGCACTTGCTGCGTGATTTCCTGCGTCGATTTCATAAGAAGGTTGAGACAGGTACCGCGGGAAGAACGTTCGATCAAACTGGAGACGCCGCCACGGGCGCTTCTATTCTTGCTCGCTGCGGGCGCGGCAGCTTAGGAGCACGGGCAAACCGGGATAAGGCGACGCGGCGCGAATGCGCCGTTCCAGATAGCGCCCGTAGGATTCGCTGAGCAGCTTTGGCTGATTCACGAACAGGACGAACTTGACCGCTTCGAGTTTCTCTTCGCCTTGGCCTCTCGCTTGGGCGGCGTAGAATAATTTCAGCCGGCGCGTTCCGATCATCGGCGGCGGATTTTCCTCGAACGCTGCACGCAACATTCGGTTCAGGATACCCGTCCCGATGCGGACATTCGCCGCCCGACGAACATCGGCGATGAGACGAAAGAGTTCTTCGACGTTTTCGCCGGTCAGCGCCGAAGCGACCAGAACGGGCGCGTAATCGAGAAAGAAAAGGCGTTCACGTGTTTCGGAAACGAGCTCTTGCATCGCCGCTTTCGCCGCGCGCTTCGGCTTGACCAAGTCCCACTTGTTCAAAACGATCACACAAGGTTTCTCCGCTTTCTGAATCAGTCCGGCGATTTTTTTGTCCTGACCGGTCACACCACTCGTTAGGTCGACGACGAGAACGCAAAGATCGGCCCGGCGAATGGTCCGCTCCGCGCGCATCACGCTGAAAACCTCGACCGAGCTCGAATGCTTGCTCCGAGCGCGAATCCCGGCGGTATCGATCAAGAGAAACACCTCACCCTCCCGCTCGTAACTGATGTCGACGGCGTCGCGCGTCGTTCCCGGCAATTCGCTCACGATGGTGCGGGCATCGCGCAAGATGGAATTGATGAGCGACGATTTCCCGGCATTCGGTTTTCCCACGATGGCGAGAGCGAGGGGAGGGTTGATTTCGGATTGCGGATTGCGGATTGCGGATTGAGGAAGAAGGGGATCGATAGTTTCGAGAAGACCGGAAATGCCGCGCCCGTGAGCCGCGCTGATGGGGAGGGAGTGGGCGAAGCCGAGGCGCGCGAAGTCGCTCTCCAGATCTTCGTGTTTGGGATGATCGATCTTGTTGATGACGAGCACGACCGGCGTCTTCGATTTGCGCAGGATTCTCGCCAGCTCCTGATCGACCGGCGTAAGACCATCCTGCGCGTCGACCACCAACAGAATCACATCGCTTTCCCGCATGGCCGCGTCGGCGGCGGTGCGGACCTGCGCGGTCAATTCTGTTTCGCCGCCGCCGCCGATGCCTCCCGTGTCCCAGACCGTGAAGGGCCGCGAGCCGCGCCCGCACGGCGCCTCGAGCCGGTCGCGCGTGATGCCCGGTTGATCGTGCACGATCGCGATGTTGCGGCCGGCCAGCCGATTGAAGAGCGCCGACTTCCCGACATTCGGGCGGCCGACGATGGCGACTTTACCCGCGCTTTCGCTCGCGTCTTTCCGGTCCATGGTTGTGGCGGTCGCGGTCCCGCGCTTATCCCAACTTCGCGTTGGTGTGGCCTTCCGCGGTCAATTGCCGCACGCCGTCGCGCACGTAGATCGCGCCGGCGACGAGAGTGAAGAAACCCGCCGCGATGACCAAATAGATCAGTGGGAAAAAATGCACCTGCAACATGACCCACGCGATCGCGGCCATTTGCAGAAACGTGGCCACTTTCCCCGTCCAGCTCGGCCGCACCCGCACAGTTCCATTCAGGATGTGGAGCACCGCGCTGCCGACGACGATCACGATGTCGCGCGTGATCACGAGCACGGGGAACCAGACGGGAAATCTGCCCGCGTTCGGATCGCCCAGGCTCCAGTTGCTGATACTCAGCGTGATGATTCCGCTCAAGAGCAAGCCTTTGTCCGCGATCGGATCGAGGATCATGCCGAGCGAGCTGCGTTGATTGTAATGGCGCGCGACGAAGCCATCGAGCCCGTCACTCAGCGCGGCGGCGAGAAAGACCGCGATGGCGGCGAAGCGCTGCCAATCCTGCGGCTTACCTTCCTGAAGGCCTTCGCCATAATAGATCGCCAGCGTGACGAACACCGGGATCATCAGGATCCGGATCACGGTGATTTTGTTGGCGGTAGTCATGGGAACGCGGCGCGATCATGAAATGTTGAAAGGCTCCGGCGAAAACTTGCAAGGCAATTTGGCCGTTTAAGTCTCCAGCTCGGAGGAAGCGGTTCCCGAAGTGCCGTGGTGCCGGCCTTCGCAGAACTCTTCGATCATCTTTTCATTGAACGCGGGAATGTCGTCCGGTTTCCGGCTCGTGACGAGGCCATTGTCGACCACCACTTCGCGATCGACCCAATTCGCGCCGGCGTTGCGCACATCCGTTTTGATCGCGGGCCAGGAAGTGACGGTCCGGCCGCGGATCACGCCGGCATCGATCAGCACCCACGGCCCGTGACAAATCGCGGCGACGGGTTTGCCTTCGCGAAAAAAATGGCGCACGAACTCGAGCGCCTCTTCGTTCGAACGCAGCGCGTCGGGATTCATCAGTCCTCCCGGAATCAAGAGCGCGTCGAATCGCTCCGGTTTCGCGGCGTCCAGCGCGAGGTCGACATCGAACGTGTCCCCTTTATCAGCGTGATGCATCCCTTGGATCTTGCCGGGTTTCGGCGAAACGATTTTTGTTTCCGCTCCGGCTTCTTGCAGCGCCGCGCGTGGCTTGGTCATTTCCATTTGTTCAAAACCGTCGGCGACGAGAATCGCCACTTTTTTCCCATTAAGTTTTCCAGGCATGATTTGGTTCCTCCAACATTAGTGTCGGAGCCCTCCCGAGGATGGGATGGCTCCCAATAAAACTACGCGTCTACGAATGTGCCCGGACGTGTCGCCCTTTATCGTTGCCGGTCGAACGATGTCGAGAGCGCGCTCTCCGGCTCGGATATCTAACTCGTCAGTTTTTTCTTTTTCTCTGCTTTATCCTTATCGACTTGCTGAGCGAGCAATGGGCGAAAACTGGTCAATGTTTTTAGCAGATTGAACCAATAGGGCGCACCCAGACTCAAGAGTGCGGCAAAGGAAAGCATCCCGAGCAAATGGCCGATATTGAACTCCAAATTCTCGCAGGAGAAGAAGCTGCCCTTGGCAGGCGTTGCAGTTGGCGTAGCCGTAGCCGTTGGAGTTGGAGTTGGACTCGGCGCAGTTGTCGTTGCGGCGGTGTCCGAATTGTCTGTCACGCTAGCCTTGGCAGTCGCCAAACCCAGGAATTCACAAAGCGTCCCGGGATAAGTGACGGGAATAAGTTGGAAACCTTGTTCCGCAGCTTTTTTCCGAAATTGAGCGACCGCCTTTGTCCAGTAGTCGAGCTGGGTCGCGGCCGAATCCTTCGTGGCGTTTTTGTCCGCATGCTTCTCATATTCCTCCGCCTGTTTTTGCACGGCGGCGGCCGATCCCACCAGCGCGGTTCGGTAGGCCTCGTCGCTTTCTAATTGGCGATAAAGTTTTAGCGCATCAAGCTGGAGACCAAAGGCGAGCGCGAGGGCGATGACGACGTTGCACTGTTGCGCTCTGGTGGCAAACCACTCCCGAGCCCGATCCTCCGCCATCCCGAACCATTTTTCCGCGCTCTGGAGCGTTGTTTGAACGTTGATCGCCGCTCTCGCCTGCAGGGTCTGGATATGGCCCTTGAGATTGTTCTTCGTCGCCTCGTCGCCAACAAGGGTTGCGATTAGATTAGGAAGCTGTTGACTAGCCTGCGCGAGCCCCGCCGCCGGTTGTTGGAGCAACGCCAGAACATCACGTGCTGCCTGGGGGATGATATCGATCTTAACGGTCTCGTCGGCATGTTTGAACGTCGTAATGCAGGACGAGTTGTCGGTTCCAGGAGCGCCTTTGCCGAGCTTCTTTAGAATATCGAGCAATTCTTCCGGCCGAATCGCCGAGGCGAGCCCGCGACTGTCGCCGCTCTTGGCCGAATCGGAGATGACAGGATGCCGCAGCACGGCTTCCGCCAGGGCCTTGGCCTTCTCCGCCAAGTCCGGCTTGAGCGTTTTGAACATCGCCTCGAGGGCGTACATCAACTGTTTTCCGCGCAATTGCAGACCAGACAAAACCATTTGGCTGATGGCCATGATGAGCATGCTCACGATGGACATGACCACGGCAAAACCGATCAAAACATCGAGTTGTTTAAGCATAATTATTAGGTGGAGGTGTGGGGTTGGGATGGATCGTTAGGCCGGGGAGAAGTCGTCAAAATGCTGGAAAGCGCTTGGTGTTTCGCCCAGGCCTGATGGAGCTGAAATGACCTCGAGTACAACGCGTGATCGTTCGCGTCCTGCGGGAAAGTGGAACAAGGCCGGCATGGGGTAGGGGTAGACCGTTCTGGACGGTTTATAGGGGTTCGCTCTTTCACCGTCGAGCAATTATTGGCGAGATTCTTCGGCCACGTTGGTTTGCCGGATCGTGAACTGCCCAAGAATTCGTTTTGGTGCCGCCAGCAAAGGCGGTTAAGATCGTTGGCGAAAGCGCCGATGTGGCGAAATGGCAGACGCAACGGACTTAAAATCCGTTGGGCTTAAACGGCCCGTGCCGGTTCGAGTCCGGCCATCGGCAGCGCTTCGCATCGGCAAACTCGAAAACGGAAAGACTCATCAATGCCTCCTCCAACCGCAGACCGTCCGCTTTTCATTCCAGTGATTCTCGGCACACCGCGGCAGGGACGGCGGAGCGAGCACGCCGCAAAATTCGTCCTCGAAGAGACGAAGAAGCGCGCGGGCGTGGAGACGGAGTTGATCGACGTGCGCGCGCTCGGCTTGTCCATGAACGATGCCGGCGAGCAGATCAAGATCCCGGAGTTTTCCGAGAAAGTGAAGCGGTGCGATGCATTGATCATCGTGGCGCCGGAATACAACCACGGTTATCCCGGCATGCTAAAACATGCTCTCGATACGAACCTCGAGGAATACATCCACAAAGCGGTCGGGCTTTGCGGTGTCTCGGCCGGACCATTTGGCGGCAGCCGCGTGATCGAGCATCTCCTTCCGGTCATGCGCGAGCTGGGACTCGTCACCACCTTCACCGACGTGAATTTCAGCAAGGTGCAGAACGTGTTCGATGAAAATGGGAAATTGCTCGACGACAGTTTCGTCCGGCGCGTGAACAGCTTTCTCGACGAGCTGATCTGGATGGCGCGTGTTCTGCGTCACGGCCGCGAAAACATCGCGCCGCAATAGTCCGCCGGATATGGCAACGGGCCGTTCGATCGAGCAGCGGATGCAAGCGCTCGGCATCATCGAGTCGCAGTTGGAGGAAAATTTTGCGCGCTCCGGTGGTCCAGGCGGCCAGAACGTAAACAAGGTTTCGACGGCGGTGACGCTGCGTCATGTCCCGAGCGGTGTGAGCGTGACCGTGCAGGATTCCCGTTCGCAAGCGTTCAACCGCAAGCTCGCGCGCGAGCGGCTTCTGGATGCGATCGAGCGCCGGCGCGAAAAGGAGCGGGCCGCCGAGATCGCGCGGCGGGAAAAACTCCGTCGGCAACGCTCACCGCGTCCGCGCGCCTTGAAGAAGCGGATCCTCGAGGGGAAACGGCGGCGCTCGAAGTTGAAAAAATTGCGCACGAACGTCGACGACTGATGGGCGACGTGGATGCGAAGGTGGATCGAGCGTTCCGTCGCTCGATGCCGTTAAATGGCGGCAAAGCCGCGACTCCAAACATCGCGCGGCGGAGCGCACGATCCACCTTCCTTAGAAAGAAGATGAGAAAATCTTTGCTCGAAATACATCTGCCAGAGGGACCTGCGCCGAATTGTCCTTGAAGGAATAACTCCAACTATGAAAAAGCTTATCATTCTTACTCCACTTCTCGCGGGTGCCGCCGTGCTCCTGACTTCGTGCACCACCGTCGTGGAAAAACCAACACCAACGACCACCAGCACCACCACCCAGTCGACCACGACGAAGAGGGTTCCGCCTCCGAGCACGACCACCCAGGAGACAACGACCCGTTCGTCGGGCAATTACTAAGCTCGCTTTTCAAGCGACAAGAGAATCAGAAAGGGACACGCCACGCGTGTCCCTTTTTTTTATTCTGCCGCCGTGGGTGTGGAGTCCGGCTCCATTTCAGCGCTCTCCTGACTCACCACCGGGGCGATGGCCTGGAGCTTCTCGGCCCCGCGCAAATCCATCAGCTTGACGCCCATCGTGTTTCTTCCGACCGCCCGGATCTCTTTCACGCGCGTGCGCACCATCTGACCTTTCGTGGTGATGAGCATCAGCTCATCGTTCTCGGTCACGGTGAGCGCGCCGACTACGTTGCCGGTCTTTTCCCCGGTCTTCATTGTGATGATGCCTTTGCCGCCGCGGGACTGGCGCCGGTAGTCGTCGAACGGCGTGCGCTTCCCGATTCCGTTTTCGCCCGCAACGAGCAGCATCGCATTCGGGTTCACGATCGCGATGGCGACGATGACATCGCCTTTCTCGGGCCGAATGCCCCAGACGCCGACGGTGTTGCGCCCCTGATCGCGCAATTGCTCCTCGTGAAAACGGAGGCTCATTCCCTCTTTTGTGATGAGCACGATCTCGTTGTCGCCGCTCGTCAGCTTCGCGTCGATCAAGCAATCATCTTGTTCGATTTGAATCGCGATGATGCCGCCTTTGCGCACGTTGCTGTAATCGGAGAGGTTCGATTTCTTGACGATGCCCGAGCGCGTCGCGAAAACGATATGCAGATTTTCGTCCCAGGTTTCGTCGACAATGTTGGGACCCGTTCCCGATGACTTGGATTGCACGCGAATCGTCGCCGCGATTTTTTCCTCGGCGCGCAATTCCAGAAGATTGGCGATCGAGCGACCCTTGGCCGCGCGGCCCATCTCCGGAATCTCGTAAACTTTCTCAACGTAAGCGCGTCCGGACGAGGTGAAGAACATCAGGTAATCGTGGGTGGTCGCGGTGAAGAGATGCTCGATGAAATCGCCCTCTTCTTCTTCCGTGGCGCCCTCGCGCGTCGTCATCCCAATCACGCCTTTGCCGCCGCGGCGTTGCGCGCGGAACGCGCTCACCGCGGTGCGCTTGATGAAGCCGCCGTGCGTGATGCTGATGATGCAGCCTTCGTTCGCGATGAGATCCTCCATATTGATCTCGCCTTCGTCCGGCACGAGCTGGGTCAGCCGCGGCGAACCATGCTTGTCGCGAATCTCCCGCAGCTCTTTCTTGATGATCTGAAAGACGCGGGATTCCTTGGCGAGAATGTCGCGCAGGTCCTGGATCGTGTCGATCAACTCCTTGTATTCGTTCATGATTTTTTCGCGCTCGAGGCCGGTGAGCTGATAAAGGCGCAACTCCAGAATTTGATTCGCCTGATGTTCGCTGAAGGCATAGCGGCCTTCGACGAGACGCGCTTCGTTCCGGATCAGAACGCCGATTTTTTCGACCTGGTTCCGGGTGAATTCGAAGGCGAGTAATTTCACCCGCGCTTCATCGCGGTTCGCCGAGCCGCGGATGATGCGGATGAATTCGTCGAGGTTCGCCAGCGCGATGAGATAACCTTCGAGCGTCTCGGCGCGATCTTCCGCCTTGCGCAATTCGAAGCGCGTCCGGCGCAACACGACCTCGCGCCGATGATCGATGTAAGCCTGGTTCGCCTGCTTGAGCGGCAGCAATTTCGGCCGGCCATGATCGATCGCGAGCATGTTGACCGCGAACGAGCTTTCCATCGCAGTGTGCTTGTAAAGATTGTTGATGACGATCTTCGGGTTCGCGTCCCGCTTCAGCTCGATGACGACGCGCGTGTTCTCGTCCGACTCGTCGCGGATCGCGGTGATGTCGGTGAGCACTTTCTCGTTCACCAGATCCGCGATGCGCTCGACGAGCGTGGCCCGGTTGACGTTGTAAGGAATTTCCGTGATGACGATCTGCTCGCGGTTGCCCTTCAACTCTTCCACGCCGGCTTTGCCGCGCACTTTCATGCTGCCGCGGCCGGTCTCGAGATATTGCTTGATGCCGGCGAGGCCAAGGATGGCGCACCCCGTCGGAAAATCCGGCCCCTTCACGTGCTTCATCAAATCTTCGAGCGTGATTTCGGGATCGTCGATCTGCGCGCAAATCCCATCGATGACTTCGGCGAGATTGTGTGGCGGCATGTTGGTCGCCATGCCCACGGCGATGCCGGTGCCGCCATTGACGAGCAGATTCGGAAATGCGGCCGGAAAAACAGTCGGCTCGGTGCGGGTCTCGTCGTAGTTCGGGACAAAGTTGACCGTGTCCTTGTCCATGTCGGTCATGAGCGCGGCGCCGAGGTGAGTCATGCGTGCCTCGGTGTAACGCATCGCCGCGGGCGGATCGCCTTCGACCGAGCCGAAATTTCCCTGGCCGTCGACGAGCGTTTCGCGCATCGCCCAAGCCTGCGCCATGTGAACGAGGGTGGGGTAGATCACCGCTTCGCCGTGCGGGTGATAGTTACCGCTCGTGTCACCGCAAATCTTGGCGCATTTCCGGTGCTGCCGGTTCGGGAAGAGCGACAAATCGTGCATCGCGTAAAGGATGCGGCGCTGCGACGGCTTCAATCCATCGCGCGCATCCGGCAACGCGCGCGAGATGATGACCGACATCGAATAATCGAGGAACGACCTCGAGACTTCCTCGGCGACGTTGATCAGTTCTATTTTTTCGTTTGGGTTATACATTAGATGCCTCGGTATACTTCGCGGCGATGTCGAATCCGGCGAATGTAAAGAATCCTCCTGCGTACATCGACTTGGTAGACGATGCGGTAATTACCCACTCGAATTCTCCAAAGATCTTCTTCACCTTGTAATTTCTGGCAGCCGATCGGCCGCGGGTTGTCTGCAAGCGCGTCGATTGCGGGTACAACACGTTCCGCTACGTTGCTCGGCAGTTTGTCTGCTTCTTTGATCGCGGATCGCGAAAACCTAACCTCATACTTAGCCACGCAGCTTACCTGCCTTCATGAGTCGCTTCTTCACCGTTTCCCACGGTACCGTCGGTTCCTTCGCGCGCTGCTTTGCGACCAGGGCATCATAGAAGTCTTCCCAAAGACGACCATGACGCTTCAGGTCGATCTGCACGGCGGTCGGCTGACCTTTGCCATTCGTCACGAACTTAATTCCGGTCATAGTTCAGACATCCAGGTTCCGCACATTCAGCGCGTTGTCCTCGATGAATTGGCGGCGCGGCTCGACGACGTCGCCCATCAGGATCGTGAACATTTTGTCGGCATCGACGGCGTTGTCGTCATTCAAGTCGACTTTAAGCAGTTTGCGTTTCTCCGGATCCATCGTGGTGTTGAAAAGCTCTTTCGCGTTCATTTCGCCCAGACCCTTGAACCGTTTGATCTGCACGCCGCGCCGCCCGATCTCGACGATCTTCTGGTGAATTTCCGGGATGGAGAAAAGCGGATGGGCGACAGCTTTTTCACCTTCGCCTTCGATCAACTCGAAGATCGGACGATCGCTCGCGGCGTAGTGGTCGACCTTCAAGCCTTTGCGCGCGAGCTCCGCGATGATCTTTTGGATCGTGGCGGATTCGTGCAGCTCGACCAGCTTCGCGCGCCGGCGCACGCTGCCGTTGGATTTAACCGGAGTTGCGGCGAGCGGCAGCAATTCCTGTTGCCCCATCTCGGCATCGAACAAATTCAGGTCGAGATTCTCCTCGTGGAATTCGCGCACCTCGCGTTGATCGTGAAAATAGCGGACCGATTCGTCGTTGCCCTCGCGGACTTTAACCAGATAAGCCGGCAGCTTGCCGCTCTTCGGTTCGCGCTCGGCCAGAAAGCTCTCGAAATCCCCGCCATGCCGCCGCACGGACTCGCTCAATTTCGCCAGCCTCTCGAGCGACTCGAGAATGTCCTTGAGCTGCGCCGCGCTCAGCTCCTTGTCGTCGGCCAGGTTCTTGAGGCGCACATCCTCCGCGCCTAACGAGATCAAAATTTTGTTCAGCTGAATGTCGTCATCGACGTATTCCTCGCGCTTCTTACGCTTGATCTGATAGAGCGGCGGCTGCGCGATATAAATTTTTCCGGCACGCACTAGTTCGGTCATTTGCCGGTAGAAAAACGTCAGCAACAAGGTGCGAATGTGCGAGCCGTCCACGTCCGCGTCCGTCATGATGATGATGCGCCCGTAGCGGAGCTTCGTGATGTCGAACGACGCTTCGTCTTTCGCGGTGTTCTCGTCCTTCGGCTTGCCGATTCCGGTGCCGATCGCCGTGATCATCGACTGGATCTCCGTGTTCTTGAGCGCCTGATCGAGCCGCGCTTTCTCGACGTTGATCAGCTTCCCGCGGATCGGGAGGATCGCCTGGTAACGCCGGTCGCGTCCTTGCTTGGCCGAGCCGCCGGCGGAATCGCCCTCGACGATGTAAAGCTCGGTCAAATCCGGATCGCGCTCGGAACAATCGGCCAGTTTACCGGGCAAACCGCCGCCAGTCAGCGCACCCTTGCGAATTGTCTCCCGCGCTTTGCGAGCAGCCTCGCGGGCGCGAGCTGCCGTCAGCACTTTATCGAAGATGCGTTTCGCGATCGGCGGGTTCGAATCGAAGAAGGTCATCAACCCGTCGTAAACGACCGAGTTCACGATGCCGTCGATCTCGGTGTTGACGAGCTTCACCTTGGTCTGCGATTCGAAGCGCGGATTCGGCAGTTTGATGCTGAGGACGCAGATCAATCCTTCACGGACGTCGTCACCGGAAATCGCGGGGTCCTTGTCTTTGATCAAACTGTTGGACTTTGCGTATTGATTGACCGCTTTGGTCAAGGCCGTGCGGAAACCGGTCAGGTGCGTTCCGCCGTCCGGGTTCGGAATCGAATTCGCGAAGGGAAGAATCTGGTCGTTGTAGCTGTCGTTATATTGCAGGACGACGTCGACGAAGACTTCGTCGCGCTGGCGCGAAAGCACGATCGGCTTCGGGTGAATGACCTGCTTGTTTTCGCCCAGTTGCTTTACGAATTCCTCGATGCCGTGTTTGTAGAAAAACGTTTCCGTCTTCGCCGCATCGCCGCGTTCATCCGTGAGCGTGATCTCGAGGCCGGGATTTAGAAAGGCGAGTTCGCGCAGCCGCGAGGCGAGCCGCTCGAATTTGAATTCCGTCGTGATCGTGAAGATCGTCGGGTCGGGCAAAAACGTGACGAGCGTGCCAGTGTTCTTCTTGCTTTTGACTTCGCCGATGACTTCCAGCTTCTGCGTGGTTTTGCCGCGCTCGAACCCCATCGCGTAAACTTTCCCGTCGCGCGAAACCTCGACCTTGAACCAATCGGAAAGCGCGTTGACGCATTTCGCGCCGACGCCGTGGAGACCGCCGGAATATTTATACGCGCCCTGCCCGAACTTGCCGCCGGCGTGCAGATTCGTCAGCACCAACTCGACGGCCGGCATCTTGAACTTCGGATGCATGTCGACCGGAATGCCGCGCCCGTTGTCCCGAACGGAAACGGACCCGTCGACGTGGACTGTCACTTCTATTTTCGTGCAGTAACCGGCGAGATGTTCATCGATCGAGTTATCGAGAACTTCGAAAACCATGTGATGCAAACCGCGCTCATCCGGGTCGCCGATGTACATTCCGGGCCGCTTTCGCACCGCCTCGAGCCCCTCCAATTTATCGATCTGAGCGGCGTCGTATTTCTGTCCATGACTGATGGCGGTCGCGTCGGTTTGACGTTTCCGATTGTCCGCATTTTCGTCGTCAGGAAGAGGCAAAGCAGCTGCTGGCATATACAAGAAAAAAGATAGGCGAGAGAGGCCGTCTCAACAACTGATATCTTGGCGTTTGGCGAGGCTATTTTCCGCTACAAATGGGGGAGTCGACCGCTCGCACGCACAGTATCTTGTGGAGACGGAGGGAGCTGCTTTCGCACGTCCAGGACTCCAGGCGGCGAGTCCCTCTGGAGAGGCCGTTGCCGCCTCTCGTGAAGCGCTTGACCATCTCTTGGATGGCCTCGAAAATGGCGGCCACTCATGCGATCCCAAACCCTTTACGAAGCGCGCTGGATTTTCCTCGTGCTCGCGCTTCTCGGAGTCGCAAGCGTTCTCATTTCGCTCTGGCTTCTGCTACCAGTTCTTCTTCTGACGATTTACACGTTCTGGTTCTTCCGGGACCCGGCGCGCGTTTCTCCGAATGATCCCGATGCGGTGCTCGCCGCGGCTGACGGCACGGTCGCCGACATCGTCGAGATCGAAGAACCCGAAGTGCTCCACGCGCGGCAAAAGCGAGTTGGAATATTTCTCTCCGTCTTCGATGTGCACACCAATCGGGCGCCGGTCGACGGCAAGATCATTTATCGAAAAGCGCACGCGGGCCTCTGCCTCGACGCCCGCCATGCCGATTGCACCACGAAGAACAGGGCGACGACCTGGGCGTTTCAAAATCCGCGTGGGATCTTTGTCGTGCGCCAGCTTACCGGGATGATCGCGCGCAGGATCGTCGGCTGGTCGAAAGTCGGCGACGAACTCAGGAAGGGCGAACACTTCGGGATGATTCGCTTCGGCTCGCGAACGGAAGTATACTTGCCCCTCGATGCGGTAGTGCTGGTGAAAGTGGGCGACCGGGTGACCGGCGGCACCAGCATCATCGCGCGACTTTCCTGAGGAGATGAGCGAGCGCAACCCGAAGATCTATCTGCTGCCGAATCTCATGACGGCAGGCAACCTCTTCTGCGGGTTCGCCGCAGTGCTCTGCATTTACGATGGCGCGCAGGACACCGACTTCCGGCTCGCGGCGGTAAAATTTCACGACGCGATCTGGTTCATTCTCGCCGCGTGCATTTTCGATTTGCTCGACGGCCGGCTCGCGCGGCTCGGCGGACACGACAGTCCGTTTGGCCGCGAATTCGATTCACTGGCGGACGTGGTTTCGTTCGGCATGGCGCCCGCGCTTCTCGTTTACCAGATTGTCCTCGGCGAATTCCAGAATCTCGGCTGGATGATCGCGTTCGTGTATCTCGCGTGCGGAACATTGCGACTGGCGCGCTTCAACTGTGTCGCCGCGAACGGCAATGGAAACGCCAGTGCCGACAAAAATTTCACGGGCTTTCCGATTACAGCGGCGGCGGGCGTGATTGCATCGATCACGCTGTTTCTGCTTTGGCTTGATGAAGGTCAGCGCACGATCGGCAAATGGAAATATGCCCTGCCGCCTTTGATGCTTCTCCTGTCCTTCATGATGTTCAGCAAGTTTCGTTACCCGAGCTTCAAGGCGGTCAATTGGCGCACGACTCAATCGACCCCGCGCTTCCTGATCCTCATCGCATTGATCGCCGTGACGGTGAAGTTCTACCAATGGATGGCGGCCATCATCTTTCTTCTCTATTTCCTTTACGGTATCGTGCGCCCCTTCCTTTCGGCGCGACGCCGCCGCGAGATCGACGAAGAGATCGGCGAAGCGCAGCCGGGCGAGGCCGCCGAAGAAACGCCGTAGCTATTTCTTCTGTAGCGGCGGTCTCTGACCGCCGGAACGCTTCTCGTAAATCGTTTCGGCGGTCAGAGACCGCCGCTACAGATCGGCGTTCAGTTGCGCGAGAATTTCCGGATCGCGTACATCGGCCCAATCGCCCGTCAGCTCGAGCGCTTGCACTTTCTGCCCAGCGAACACGAGATCGCGGATCGCGTCGGTTAATTCGTATTCGCCGCGCGGCGACGGTTTCAATTTCGCGACGTATTCGAAAATGCCCGGCCGGAAAGCATAGATGCCGGCGTTATACCAGGGGCTCGTCGGCTCGCCCGGTTTTGGTTTTTCGCGCAGATCGGTCAGCTCGAACTTCTCGTTCACGAAAACCGCGCCGCCTTTGCTCACGTCCTCATTTCGTTTCACGCTCACGACCGCTTCCGCATCCGCCAGTGCGACGCAGAGACGCGGGTAGTTTTGTGGCGCGACGAGAATATCGCCGTAGCTCAGGATAAATGGATCGCGACCGGCGAACTCTTGCGCCAACTCGACGACCTTTCCCGTTCCGTCCTGCACGATTTGGGTCGTGTACTGGATGCGCACACCGAACTGCGAACCATTGCCGAAGAACTCGCGCACAACCTCTGCGCGCCAGCCGACCACGATCAGGAAATCGCGCAGGCCCGCGTCGCGCAATCCTTCGATGATGTGCTGGAGGACCGGCTTGCCTCGCACTTGCAGCATCGGTTTGGGCAGCGCTGCTGTCAGCTCGCGCATCCGCGTCCCACGACCCGCCGCGAGGAGTACCGCCTTGGCAATGTTGGTTTGCATTTGCGGCATCACTTGTTCAACTTCGCGCCATGAGACTGGCATTCCTCGCAAAATACCGTGAATTCGGTCTGCTCCTCATTCGCGTCAGCATTGGTCTGCTTTTCATTCTCTACACCGCGCCGGCATTGATCGGCGGGCCGTCCGCCTGGGCGCATTTCGGCGCGGGCGCGCGCAACATGGGGCTGCATTCGCATTTTCAAATTTGGGGATTCGTGGGAGCGCTCTTCGGCTGTGTCGGCGGCGTCCTGATCATCTTCGGGTTGTTCTTCCGAATTGGCGTCCTGCTTCTTCTCATCCTGGCCATCGGTCACGCGATCGGTGTGGAGGAGGGGACTGGTTTTCGAGTCGCGATGCCCTCGATCGAGATGTGCTTTGTTCTTGCGGGCATGCTCTTTGTGGGACCGGGTGCATACAGCGTCGACAAAACCTGACGCCGGCTACGGACTGATCGCCGGTTTCTCACTCACCGAAATCGCCGGCAACTCCACCTGCTTGATCAACGCCGCGATTTTCGGGACTTCCTCGGTCTTGATCTGCGTCCATTTTTTCAATTGTTCGTCCAGCCGATCGCTCAGCATTTTGAACACGTCGCCTTGCGGACGCGTCGGTCCGTAGTCGGCGTATTCGATCGTCCGGCTGAACGAATAGAGCGCTTCGTTCAGCATGTTCGGGAACGCCAGATTGCCCTCGGATCCTTTCATGTTCACCTGAATCAACTGTTCTTCGACCGCCGTCATCTTTTTGGAGAGATCATCCGCGGCGGTGAGCGCGGACTTCAACCGCTCGTCTTCGCCGAATCGTTTGTGCAGGCCCTGGATCTGCGTCTTCACATTGCGAATTTCATTGATCGCCTGATGCAATTCTCCGATGCGATTCACCACTTTCGCCGAAAGGTCGAACTGCTTCGGTAACGCGGCTTCCGCGTCTTTGATCCGCGGATCGATCGCGAGATGGAGCGGCGCGGTTTGAGTCTTTCCGGCGACCGTCATCTTCACCTGGTAATCGCCCGGTAACGCGAGCGCGCCGCGCGGTCCTTCGCCGGCGTAGAAAGCGCCGGGAGTTTGAATCGGGTCGTCGTAATGCAGGTCCCACGCGAAACGATTCATTCCTTCCGCCGCCGGAATTACCCTGGGCGTTTCAACCTGGTCGGGCCATTCTGGCGGCTGATCGTTTACCTTTTTTTCCTTGCTCGAAAGGTGACGGACGAGTTTTCCCTGCGCATCGAGGATATCGAGAGTCACTTCATCTTTCGCGGCGGCTTTCAGGAAATAATTGATGATCGCGCCCGCGGGCGGGTTTTCTCCGACCGGCTGCCGCTTGTCGATATCGGTCGGATAATGCAGGCGCAACGCCACCTGCGGCGCATACAGGATCGCATCCTGTTGCGCGGATTGGGCGTTGACCTGGCGGAGCGGCGTGATGTCATCGAGCACCCAAAATGAGCGCCCATGCGTGGCGACGACGAGGTCGTCATCTTTCACGACGAGATCGTGGATCGGTGAGACGGGCAGATTCAACTGCAGTGGCTGCCAATGCCCGCCGTCGTCGAAAGAAACGAACACGCCGAGCTCGGTGCCGGCGTAGAGCAGGCCGCGCCGTTTCGGATCTTCGCGCACAGCGTGCACGTTTGCTCCCTCGGGTATGCCGGTCGTGATCGCGCTCCAGGTTTTTCCCGCGTCCGTTGTCTTGAAGATGTAAGGCTTGAGATCGTCGAGTTTATGCCGGTCGATCGCGACGTAGGCCGTGTTCGCGTCGTGCGGAGACGGCTCAATCAAATCGATCGTGCTCCATTCCGGCGCCTTCGGCGAAACGTTCGCCCAATGCTGGCCGTCATCCGTCGTGACGTGGACGAGTCCGTCATCAGTTCCCGCCCAGATCATTCCCTTCTGCTTGGGCGATTCCGCGAGGGCGAAGATCGTGTCGTAATATTCGACCGAGGTGATGTCGTTAGTCAGCGGGCCGCCGCTTGGTTGTTGCTTGCTCTTGTCGTTGCGGGTCAAGTCGCCGCTGATCGGCGTCCAACTATTTCCCTGATCCGTCGATTTGAAAACGCATTCGGCGGCGGTGTAGATCGTGTCGGGATTATGAGGGGAAAGCAGGAGTGGCGAGACCCATTGAAAGCGGTGCTGCAAATCGACCGCGCCATGTCCGGAGTTGTCCACCGGCCAAACGCTGGCGTCGCTCGCTTGCTCTTTATTTTTGTCATAGCGCGTCAGGTAACCTTCGCTGTTGGAATAAATGATGTGCCAGTCCCGCGGATCGGGCAGGACGAAACCGCACTCGCCACCGCCGGCCTGAAACCAATCCTCGCGGCCGATCACGCCCGAATCGGTCCGGCTCGCGATGCCGACATTCGAGTTGTCCTGTTGCGCGCCGTAGATGTGATAGGGGAACGCGTTGTCGACCGCGACGTGATAAAACTGCGCGGTTGGCTGGTTGTTCTGGGTCGTCCAGGTCTTGCCGCCATCGGTCGAGATGCTGGCGCCGCCGTCGTTCGCGTTCGCGATCCGCTGCGGATTATCGGGATCGATCCAGAGCCCGTGATGATCGCCGTGCCGCGCGGGAAGGAGCGTGAAGGATTTTCCGCCGTCGACTGAGCGGAACAAACCGGTGTTCAACACGTAGACGGTATCAGCCGCTTTCGGGTCCGAATAAATTCTGCTGAAATACCAGGCGCGCTGGCGAAACCGCCCGTCGTCATTCACGCGGCTCCATTTCTGTCCACCGTCTTCCGAGCGATAAATTCCACCTTCCTTCGCCTCGATAATAGCGTAGACGCGATTTGGATCGGCGCCCGAAACGCTCACGCCGATTCGCCCGAGAATTCCATCCGGCAGTCCATTGCCCTCGAGCCGCTTCCAGGTCGCGCCGCCATCTTCCGATCGATACAAGCCGCTGCCGGGTCCGCCGCTCGAGAAAAACCACGGCTGCCGGCGCGCCTGCCAGAGCGCAGCGAAGACGACATTCGAGTTATGCGGATCGAACACGACGTCGATGCCGCCAGTGTTCTCGTCTTTGCTCAGAACTTTCGTCCATGTTTTGCCGCCGTCCGTCGTGCGAAAAATTCCGCGCTCCTGATTCGGACCGAAGGCATGACCAAGCGCGGCGACGAGAACGATGTCGGCGTTCTTCGGATCGACAATGAGTGCGCCGATGTGCCGCGTATCTTTGAGTCCGATGTTCTTCCAGGTCTTGCCCGCATCGACCGACTTATAAACACCGGCGCCGTAAGAGATGTTGCCGCGCACGGCGGCTTCTCCGGTTCCGACATACACGACGTTATGATCGGAGGGAGCGACGGCGACCGCACCGATGGATGAAATCGATTCCTTGTCGAAAAGCGGCGCCCAATTCGCGCCGCCGTCCGTTGTTTTCCAGACGCCGCCGGCGACCGCGCCGAAGTAGAAAGTGGACGGGTCGCCCGGAACACCTTCCACCGCCAGTGCCCGCCCGCCGCGGAACGGCCCGACTTGGCGCCATTGGATTCCGCGAAAAAGTTTTTCGTCAATCGCTGCAGCCGCGCTGGGCACGGGCGTTTGACCCAGGGCAATCGCGGCGGGCAATAGGGCTAGAGAAAGTGAGACGAAACTGAAAAGAGATCGAAGCGACATTCCCTAACATGTCGGAGGGAAAGCCCGCGCTTCAATCAGAATGTTCGCTTGACTCTTACCGCTTCGCCGAGAGCGCCGGTGAGGTCAATGCGTCTTCGTCGATAATCCGAATCGGCTCCGGAATGTTCAGCTTCAATCCCGACGGCGCCTGTTCGGTCGCCATCCCGCGCCGCCGCAGGATCAAGTCCAGCTCGCGCCGCATCTTTCCTTTGTTCGTGCAGGAAATCATCGCGGTTTCTTCCGTTATGATGCCCGCTGTGTAAGCGGCGACGATCGATTGGTCGAACGTATGCCAGCCGAGCGTCGACCCGGCCTCGATGATTTCCTGGAACGATTTGTTTTCCGATTCGCCATACAAAATCGTTTCGCGCGTGCGCAGGCTGCTCCCCATGATTTCGGTCACGAGCAATCGCCCGCCGCCGATTTTGCTCACGAGTCTCTGGCTGATGACGTAGCGCAGCGTTTCGGAAAGACGCTGGCGGAGTTGTTGTTCTTCCTCGCGCGAAAACATGCCGAGAATCCGGTTGATCGTCTGGCCGGCATTGATCGTGTGGAGCGTGCTGAAAACGATGTGGCCGGTTTCCGAAGCCGTCATCGCGATGTCGAACGTTTCGCGATCGCGAATTTCGCCCACGAGAATCGCTTTCGGCGCCTGTCGCAGCGCCGCGCGCAAGCCATCGGCGAAGTTGGGAAAATCCTTCCCCAGCTCGCGCTGGCTGATCGCGGCCTTCCCGTGTTTGTGGAAAAATTCGATCGGATCCTCCAGCGTCACGATGTGAATCTCCTGGCTCTGATTCAGTTCGTTCAACATCGCGGCCAGCGTCGTCGTCTTGCCCGTGCCGGTTCCGCCCGTCACCAGGATGATGCCGTTTTTCTCTTTCACGATCTCGCGAAAAACGGGAGACAGCTCGAGTTTCTCGAGGGTCGGAATTTCCGATTGGAGTTTCCGCATCACGACGGCATGGCGGCCGTTTTGTTTGAAAATGTTAACGCGAAACCGCGCGAGGTCTTCAATCGCGTAGCTGCAATCGCAGGAGCCGGTGGCGGCAAATTCCATCCGCAAGCGTTCGCTCCCGTTAATGATGTGTCCCGCTATTTCCTCGATCAACGCTGGCGTGAGCACGGACTCGGGAGTGTCGATCGGGAAATCGTGCAAACGGCCGTGCACGTCGACCAAGGGTGGTTTGTTCGTGATGAAGAGCAGATCGGAGACGCCATCGGCGCTCTCGAGCATTCCCGTAAGTAAGGCGTCGATGGTCTCGCGGTCCATTGCGTGCCGGAAAGCAAAGCTAGGATCATGCCCATCCCCCGTGGGAAAGCCTGCAACGATTCGACGCAGAAGCAGAAACGCTCCTACCTCTCAGAAATCACGGCTGTTTCGAGCCGCCGGACGATGGCGGCGTCCGGTTCGGGCGCGATCTCTTCGGGGGCGGTTCCGCGGACCCGGCGCGCCGCAAAATACGACCCCACCACCAAAATAGCGGCGAGCCCCTGCGCGATCAGTGTTTCATAGGTGGGAAAAATCGCGAACCACATTCCGAGCCAGGCGGGACAAGCGCTGGCCAGCCATGGAATTTCCGTGCGCGAAATCCAGTGCGCCAATTGCATCTCCTGCGCCTGCTCGCCCACCATCACCAGCAACACCACACCCAGGAGCACGCCGGTCGTGACGAGCATTTTTCGATAGGGAAGTCGTTGCTGAAGGACAAACGTGAGCACCGCCACCATGCCCGAAAGCAGGAGACCGAGCAGCGCGCCTTTCAAAACGACACCGCCGCCCAGGCGGAGATTGTAGCTCTGCAAAAAAAGCACGACTTCAAATCCTTCGCGATAAAGCGAGGTGAAGCCGAGCAGAACCAAACCCCACCACAAACGTGAATGCCCATTCTTCTTGGCGAGCGGTTGCGACAAGAGCGATTTGCGCCGGCGATTGTGCGCGCGAATCCAGCCGCCCCAATAGATTTTGTGGAAAAACCAGTTCATGATCACGAGGAGCACGATCACCGCGAGCAATCCGGTGGCTGCTTGCAGATCGAGCGCCGGCACGTTGTCCATGAGCGAACCGACGATGCCCACCGCGATCAACCACGTTATCAATGTCGCGCCGAAGGCAACGCCGGCGCCGACCGCCACAGGGCGGCGATGCTCCTGCTTCGTGCCGGTCATGCTCGCGGTAATGGCAGCCAGCACGAGAATGCATTCCAGACCTTCGCGGAAGACGAGCACGCCGATATCGAGGAACGCGACGGTCGGGCTGGTGTTGGGTCGCATCGGATCCGGGGCGCCCTGCTCGCTTAGGCCTTGCCAGACCAGAACGGCCACGACCGCGACGGCGGCGAAGCAAAGGCTCGCCGCGATCAGCGCCGATCGGCGTCGCACAATCGCCCTCATGTTTTGACAATGAGGCGAACAAGGATCGAGATGCGCCTCAGTCGTTTCAGGCTTTGCCTTCGCCGTAGTTCCCGCCACGGCGCAAAGTTACCACAGCAACGCCGAGGCCGCTGCCGTTCGCTTGCGTTTTTTTAGCGGAAGTTTGCGGCTACACGAATGGCTGAAACCGGCCTCTCGGTTGTGATTTGCTGCTAAGCGCGTAACATTTTGCCCGATGCGCCGCCCAGAGGGTTTCACGTTGATCGAGATGGTGATTGCGATTGCCATCCTCATTGTTGTTCTTCTTCTGGCCGTGCCGAGTCTGAGTGGCGTCCTGGCCGACAAGCGCCTGCACCGATCGCTCGATGAGATGAACAGCTTTGTCGCCCAAGCCCAGGAACGCAGCGTCACCGACCGCCGCTCATATCTCATCGTCTGGCTCGATGGTCAGATCATCCTTCGGCCCGAAGGTTTGCTCAAAGGCGAGGATCCCACTCCGATCGCGACGTTGAAAGTGCGTAAGGGCGAGGTATTCAAGCTCTCGTTTCCCGCGGCGATTGACGAGAAGCCGCCACCGGAATGGATCTTTTGGCCGTCGGGAAATTGCGAGCCGGCGGTGGTGTCGTTTCGAGGAAGAGACGGCGGATGGACGGCAAAATATTCCGTGCTGACCGCGCGCGCGGAGCTGGTGAATTATGCGACAAGGTAAACGCGCCTTCGCGCTCTACGAAGTTCTCCTCGGCCTGGCGATTTTCATCATCGGCGTGCTCGTTCTGGGGCGCTCGGTCGAGAATTGCCTGAACGCCAGCACACTCAGCTCGGAGGAGGATCGGGTCCGCCAGATTTTGTCGAATAGGATGGCGGAGATCCAGGCGACTCCGGGTTTCCCTGACGCCAAGAAGGAAACGAAAGTCGACACCGGTTACGGCGAAGTAAAGCTGATCCAGAAATGCGCGCCGGCGGGTTTGAAGGATGAAAAAGATTTGGAAATCAGCGGCGTCAATCTCGTGACGTTGAGCGCGGAATGGACCCGCGGCGGCATCGCGCAATCGAAGAGGATCGCGTTTTATGTTTATCGAAATGGATAAGCGCGCCAGACGGCGGGGCTTCACCCTCCTCGAGATCACGCTCTCGGTGGCGATCCTCGCGATGATGACGCTCGCGATTTATCGTTTCGTGGCGACGAACCTGACCGTGATGCGGGTTTCCTCCGAGCAGAATATGACCGAAGCGCGCTACGCCGGATTGATGAATCTGCTCAGCGCGCAATGGCAGAATCTGCCGACCGGGCAGGGGATGCTCAGCGGCGAGCCGTTCAAATTCAACGACCGGCCGCGTGATGAGATCGTTTGGGTATGCGGATCGGGGCCGGGCCTGTTGACGCGTTACGCGGGGGGCGAGTTCACGGTGAACATGCGGCTGAAACGCGTGAACGAAGGCAGCGACCAGATGGAGCTGGGTTTTCTGCGCAGGCCGCGGGAAACGGCCGAGGGATCGAGCGAAGGCGAGACCTGGATTCCACTTCTCGATAAGGTGCAGGGCTTGCGCATCACTTACTTCGATGTGCGACTGAACGCGTGGATCGAGCGCTGGACGGACACTTCCACGTTGCCGCGTCTGGTGAAGGTGATCATTGAACGAACGGATGGCTCAAAAAATTGGGAAACCGTGATCGCTCTTGGGCGGACTCCAATCCCACAGCAATGAACGCCCTTGAGAAATCTCCTGTAGCGGCGGTCTCTGACCGCCGGAAAAGCGCCCATTCTGGATTCGGTTCGGCGGTCAGAGACCGCCGCTACAGAAGAGAATCCGGCGCGGCGCTTATGCTGTCGCTCTGGGCTTTGTTTTTGCTCAGTGCGATGTTGATCTCGTGGGCTATCGACATTGATTCGCGTCTCGTCATTTCCGGTCAGGCCAATCGCGCGCTTGAAGCGGAAGCAATGGCCTGCTCAGGCGCGGAGATCGCGATGCATCCCGCCGTGCTGCCCGGCTCGCCTTTGTTACACGGAGGACTGGCCCGAAACCAAACATACGAAACGCGCATCACCGGCGAAGGCGGGCGGCTGAATATTAATTGGATCGTGGCGGGAGAAAATCCGCAGCGTCTCGAAGTGTTGCGAAAGTATCTCGAAAACAAAGGCGTCGACTTGAACGAACGCGACCACATGATCGATTGCCTGCTCGACTGGGTCGATCCGGACAATCTCGTCCGGCTCAACGGAGCTGAAGATGAGCCGGGTTACAAGCCCGCCAATAAACCGCTCATCAGCATCGACGAATTGAAAAGGGTCCGCGGCTGGAGCGAATTCACTTCGCAGAAAGATTGGGATGCGGATTTTACCCTGAAGAGCATCGGACCCATTGATATCGCCTGGGCTTCGCGTGATGTTCTCCTTGCGTTGCCCGGAATGGACGCGGGCCGGGTCGATCAATTTCTTGCTTTGCGCCGCGGACCTGATGGCATAGATGGCACTGAGGACGACCCAATCAAGGGGACCGGTGATGCGCGGGTTGCGCTGGGCTTCACGGAACAACAGTTTGAACAACTTGTCCCCTTGCTCAATCCCGGTAGAGATCAAACGTTTCGCGTGGTGAGCTTGGGAAAATCCGGCGACGTTACGCGAGTTGTGCGAATGGTGGTCCGCAAAGCAGGCAATTCTGTGCAATTACTCACTTGGAAGGAGCTTTGATATCGAGACGGCAACCCAGCGCAATTATGTGATTCCATCGTCCAACGGATGGAACCTCGTCCGTTTGGGCCCGCACAACGGCACGTGGGAAGTGCGTGGCACGGCGACGCTCGAAGAAGCCGCGGCGCTTCTCCGTCCCGAAGACAACGTCATCCTCGGGTTGCCCGTGTCAGTCGTCCTGGCACAACGCCTCCGCCTCCCCACGACCGATCGCGACGAGTTCAGCGACATGGTTCGCATCCAGATCGAGAAAGCGATGCCTTACTCGGCGGAAGATATGACGACCGATTCCGAGATCGTGGGGCAAACAGAAGACGGCAGCGTCATTTCCGCGGTTGCGGTGAACAACGAGAAACTCTCCGAGCTGGCCGCGCCGCTTCTTTCGCGCGGACTGATCCCAAGTCAGGTCACGGTCTACGCCGCGCAACGCGGCGCCACTCATGCGCCCGCCGGCACCGCGCTCCTGATTTATCCGGAAGCCGAAGCGATCATTTGCGCCATCGTCGAGGAAGGCAAACTGAGCTTCACGCGCACGCTCGATACCGCCGATCCGTTGCAGCTCCAGCGCGATCTGCCGCAACTGGCTTTGAGCGCGGAGTTGCAGGGGATCAACACGTCGTTCTCGAAAATTTTGCTCGATGAAAGTTTGTACGCACTGCGCGATACCGTGGAAGGAATTTTTGCCAGCCCCACCGAGCTCATCGCCGTCGAGCTGCCTCCGGCGGAAAACCGGCTCAATCTCCTCCCGGAAAGCTGGCGGCAACGCCGGGCGCAAATCGTCAGGCAAAAGGAATGGCGGAGGCGACTTATTCTGGCCGGCGCTGTTTATGCCGGGGTCCTCTTCCTCTTTTTCGTCTATTTCCTTCTCCTGCGCTTGCAGGTCGGGCGGCTCCAGCGCCGGATTGAGCGCGATGCGCCGCGCACTGAATTCGTCCAGAAAGCAGCGGCCACCTGGAAGGCGCTCGCTCCCGCCGTCGATCCCCATTACTACCCGATCGAAGTGCTCACGCATCTCTTCGAGAGTCTGCCTTCCGCGGATGTGCGGATCACGAGCTTCAATCAATCCGCCCGCCAGATCTCCGTCGACGGCGAAGCGAACACGGCCGCGCTCGCTTATCAGTTCGCCGACAAAGTGAAAAAGAATCCCGACATGCAAACTTTCGTCTTCGAGATGGCGGCGCCGCGGATTTTGCCGAACGATCACGCCCAATTTCGCCTGGAGGGAAAACCACGATGACGCCCGCCTGGTATCAGCGAATGAGTCAGCGCGAGCGCACGCTCGCCTGGATCGTGGCCGGCGCCATCGTGCTCCTCATCAATCTCCTCATTTGGAGCAAGCTCTTCAGCCTGCTCGGCGAGACCAAAGCCGAGCTGGCCATTCACCGGGCGACTCGGACCGAGCAAGAAGTTTTCATCAAGGACCGCGATCTCTGGGAGCGCCGCGACAAATGGATCAAGCAGCATCAGCCCATTCTTAAGAGTGCCGTGGAAGCTTCCTCGCTCCTCGATCAGATCAAACAAGTGGCCGGCAAGCACAATGTCCTGATCGAGAACCCCGCCATCGGCGCGGGCGAGACGACGCCGGACCATCAATCAGTCTTTGCCACGATCGAAACCAAGAGCCCGTGGCCGCCGCTCATCCATTTTCTTTTTGATGTGCAGCAACCGGAATCGTTCGTCGTCTTCGAAAGCGTCCAGCTTCAGATCGACAACGCCGATCCGACGATGATGCGGGGAAAATTCAAGGTGGCGAAATGGTTTGCGCCGCCGGCGAAATAATTTGTGGTATGATATCGGGATGAAATCCGGGACCGGAATGATGTTCAAAAGCTCTGTGCTCCTGCTCGCGCTCGCGCTTCCGCTCGGGCAGCTCCTCGCGGAGGATGTGCCGAAGCCGCTAAATTTTGCCCGCTACCAGGCGATGATGGATCACTCGCCGTTTGCGATTGCGACCGCGGTCGCGCCGGCGCCGAGCGCGCCGAATTTCGCGAAGGATCTTTATATCGCGAACGCGGCGCGGTCGAAGGATGGCGACATGGTCACGATCGCTTCCAGCGCGGACAAGAACTTCAAGAAATACCTGACGACGAAAGAACCGGAGGACGGTTACAGCATCTCGAGCATCGAGTGGTCGGATAAAGTTGGCGCGACCAAAGTCACGATTACCAAGGACGGGCAGTTCGCCACGCTGAGTTTTAATGAAGCGCTCTTGCGCCAGCCGATCGCGCAGGGCCAAGCCCAGGCTCCGCTCGTGATGCAACAGCCGCAGCCGCAAATCAACCAGCAGGTAATCCCGGCGCCGATGTCGCCGCCGTTGCCGAACGCGCCTGCGATGAATTACCCGCGTCCGATGCCAGTGCCGTCATTGCCCACGCCGCCACCGCGCGTGCGCGGAGTGATTCCGCGCAATCCTGCGCCCGGTACTGTTGCAACGCCGGCCGCCGAGCAGCTCTAATCACGTAGCGAAATTGCTGTAGCTGCGGCGCTCTGTCGCCGCATGAGCAAAACCAGCGCGCCGACTGAGCGGCGCCACTACAGCCCCCAGTCGTCGTCGGCCGTATCCACTTTGCGGTCCGGGCCGGCCGAGTAAAGATCGTAGCCGCTCGGATTCTTTACCCCGGGGCAACGATAAACGTATTCCATTCCCCAGGCATCTTTCGGCACCTCGTCCATCAAGCGTCTCCAGGAGGACGGCGCCGGTTCCGTTTCCGGCCTAACGACCATCGCCTTCAATCCCTGCTCGGTCGTCGGATAAAATCCGTTCGAGCCGGAATACGAAAGCAGCATCGTGCGAATCATCTGGATGTCGGCCTTCGTCCGTGTGCCCTTCGCCACGTCGAGCGCGGGCGCCATTTTGTAAATCGCCGCCGCCAGAAGGACACCGATGATGGCCACCACCAGCATGATTTCCAAAAGGGTGAAACCGCTCTGCCGTTTTTTCATATTCGTTTAGTGGTCGGCCTGAAGTTGGTAGTCCGACTTGTCCCAAAGATACTTCAATTGAATCTGGGTTCCACGAATTGCTGAGGCCGGCGTGCCCGGGCCGCCGATCACGAGAAGATCGTTCGTGCCCACCTTCAGGTTGGCGGCCGGCACCAGCTTCTGCGCTCGCAGCCAGCCGGTGTATTGGAACTTCATCGGCTTCACGAGCGAAGCGTTCTGGCCGCGGTAAGCAGGATCGGCCAGGTCCGGCAGCGTCAGCGTGGCCGCGCCGATGCTCTCGCCATTCAGGTAAATCTCCGGCGGCGCATCGATGTTCGGGCTCGCCACTTCGAAAGTCAGCAGCGCCACGAGCGGTTGCGCTTCGATCCCGAATTGAAACGCGGCGCCTTGCTCGACGCTTGCGCCGATCCGAATCGTCTCGTCCGCCAGTGTCGCCGTGACCGTTCCAAACATTTCCTTGTCCTGGTTCGGTGCGTGCAGCGGCGACATGTTCGCGAATGGTTCCGGAATCAAATCCCGCTGTTCCGCGCTCATCGGGTGGAGCACTTCCGCGCTCGTCATCCAATCGAGATACGCGCCGCGAATTGTCTTTCCGTCGCCCGGCACTTCCACATCGATCGTCGAGACGCCGACCATCGGAACCACGACGCTTTCCGACGTGGGAAGGTTTACGCCCAGACCGAGCGGTGCCGATTGCAACACGAGCGAGCCGGATTCATCCCACGCCACCAAATGCGGTTTCTGCTCGGGGTTGTCGTCGAAAAACAAACGGAAGAACAAGACCTGAAAATCCGAGCGCGGATGCGCCAGCCGCATCCGGAAGATCGTCTTGGGCGGGACACCGTCCTGCGCTTCCGCGGGAACAATCGTGACCGACTCCACCCAATCGGGCGCCGCCTGCGGCTTCGAGTTCGCCACCGGCGTCTGGCGCAGATCGATCCAGGCGCTCTCGACGTCTCCACCCGTGCCGTTGCTCGGGATTTTCGGGAGGCCGTTGACGAAAACGTCCTGCGCGTAGATCGGCGAGACCGCGGCGAGAGCGACAAAAAACGCGATAACGCGAGAAAGCATTTGGGGGGCGAGATTAGCTCAATGCGGCCGCAACTGCAAGCTATGCGTCATCTCGAAGACCGCCGAGAGAATGCTGTAGACGACGAAGCCCACCACGATCGCGATCAGGACAATGATCACCGGCGGGATCAGCGCGGAAATAATCTTCACGGTCCGATCCAGCTCGCGTTCGTAAACGTCTGCGATCGTCTGCATCGTTTTCGCGAAGTGGCCGGTCTGCTCGCCCACCGCCATCATGTCGGTAAACAAATCCGGAAATAAATTCTGCGCGCTCAAGGCCGCGGACAAGTTTGCGCCATCGATGACGGAGCGGCGCACTTCCGAGAGTTTGACTTCGAGGTAGCGATTGCCTGCGATCTCGCTCACCAGATCGATCGCGCGCAGGAGCGGCACGCCATTTTCCATGAGCGTGCCGAGCGTGCGCGAGAATTGCGCGTAATACCGGTGGCGAATGATGCGCCCGTACCCCGGAATCATGAGCCGGAAACGGTCCCAAGCGATCCGCCCCTCGTCCGTGCGAACGAACGCGCGATAGCCGAGGACCCCGCCGACCACGAGCAAAATCCCGACCCACCAATACCCCGTAAGAAGATGATGCGCCCCGAGCAGGATCCGCGTCGGCACCGGAAGCTCGCCACCATTTTGCGTCATGAACGCTGTCAGTTGCGGCACCATGAACGTGATGAAGATCGCGATCAGTCCCGCGCCTGCGACGGCGAGGAACGCCGGGTAAATCAACGCCTGCTGCACGCGGTCGCGCAGATTTTTCGCCTGCATCAGATGCTCGACGAGGCGCGCGAGAATATCCGGCAACGCACCGCTCGCCTCGCCGGCCGCGACCAGATTCACATAGATCGCCGGAAAGATGCGCGGGAAATCCCGGAGCGCTTGCGAGAAACTGCGGCCATCGACCAGCGCCTGGTGGAGCGAATGCGTCATTTGTTGCACGCGCGGTTGCTTCAAGCGCTTCTCCAGCACGGAGAGACCTTCGTCGAGCGTCATGCCCGCATTGAGCAAGTGGCCGAGCTGCTCGGTAAAAATGAGCAACTGGTTGTGCGGAATTCTTAACTTCTGTGTTGGCGCCGCCGGCGTCGTTGCGATTGCAGGAGTAGTAGTCGCCACGACCGCGCCATTCTTCCCGCTTTTTTCCGGCACCGGCGGCGGCTCGGTCTTCACCGCTTCGATCCGGACCGGAATGTAATGCAACTGCTCGATCTGCCGGATGGCCACCGCGCGATCCGGACAATCGAGCACGCCTTCGACCAATCCGCCCTGAGCGTTCCGCGCGCGATAAGAAAACTGTGGCATACGAAAATCTATCGGCCGGGAATCTACCTTGCCCTGCTTTAGTCGTCTAGCGATGAGCGCTGGCGGGGCCAATTCAAAACGGCGATTGCAGCCGGCGCTTTGAAAATGCTACGATCGCGTTCCCTTCATGAATGGATGGCACGTTCTTCTTCCCGGCCTTGTTGCCGGCATCGTCTCCATCTTCACGAGCTGGTTCTGGATGGGATTTCTTTTTCATCGGTTCCAGCAACTCACTCCGAATACCTGGCGGCGTGAATCGGGAACCAGCTACGCGCTTTCGAGCGCGCTCCATATTGTCGCCGCCATCGGCATTGCCGCGCTCTTCACGATCGTGACGCGCGCGCATACGCCGCATTTCCCCATGGGGCTGCATGGCGCGCTGTTGTTCGGATTCGTTTGCTGGGGCGTATTCGCTCTGCCCATCATTCTGGAAGGCGCGGTCTTCATTAATCTCCATCCGCTGGTCGTCGTCGGCCGGCTCTTGGATTGGCTTTCGACTTCGCTTCTCGCCACGGTGGCGACCGCATTATGGCTGCGCTAAGGCAACCGCGGGCACAGGCGTCGACGATTAATTAGTGAAGCTACTTCCATCCGCCGAGCCGGCGCTGAGGTTCTGTTGTCTCGCGGCTGCTTCGCACCGGGGCATTGCATGAAACCATTCCGCCTCCATTTTATCGCTTTCCTTTTTCCTGCGCTCGTGGCCATCTGCGCGCTGGCGCCGCTGGTGAGCGCTGAAGAGCCGCCAGTTTCGCCGCAAGCGCCCGCTGAAACGAAAAAAACGCCGGCCCCGTCTCGAGCAAAACCGCAGGTGATTTACCACGTTTCGAAAGCTGATGTGGCCGCACTGCACGCGCAGGCCAAGTCCCAGGCCGACGCGCTGGCGGTTGACAGCAGCATGCCGATGTCTCTGCAAATGTCGCGCAACGCAGCGAATGAAGCGGCGGCGAAAGCGGCGGCCTCGCAGCAGCCTGCCGCATCGCCGAAGGCGTCTGTCGAACACACCGACTCGGTGAAGAATGGGCCAAAGCATTTCCGCGTGCGCGCTAAAGTCCGAGGCAACGGAGCGCCACGGGATTCGCACGCGCGGAAATCGCGCAAGCAATAGGAGAGAGGCGGGGGCGGGAATGGAGC
>PMSN01000013.1 GCA_003167555.1 Spartobacteria bacterium | reverse complement strand
TGAGGTTGTCCCGATTTAATGGACATGGAATTGGGAGGTTGGGGAGGAGATAACCGATGAATCAGGAAAAGAAAAACAAACGAGAGAAGCGCGTCTATGACGAGGCGTTTCGGCGCGAGGCGGTAGCGCTGCTGCAAAGCAGTGATGAGCCGTTGGTGCAGATCGCGGCCGAGCTAGGTGTGAGCCAGTGGAATTTGCGCGACTGGCGCAAGCAATACGGTGACTCGAGTGGCAGCCCCAAGCCGAGCAAGAGCGCTGCTGCTCTAGGTGCAATCGGAACTGGCGCGGTTGCGGCGTGAAAACCAAAACCTCAAAGCGCAGCGGGACATTTTAAAAAAAGCCTTGGGCATCCTTGCCGAACCCTCCGGCAACGCTTCACGCGCATGAAGACGTTGCAGGGCGAGTATGCAATCAGCGACCTGTGCGCGGCGTTTGAGGTGTCACGCAGCGGCTTCCACCGCTGGCGCACGGCAGAGCCCTGCCAGCGCGCCCGCGAGGATGCCCGGATCTGTGAGGTGCTGTGCGAAGTACATCGGCAAAGCCGCGGCACTTACGGCCGACCGCGCTTGGTGGCGTCTCTGCGTCAACGTGGCGAGCGCTGCTCGCCCGAAGCGCGTGGCGAGACTAATGCGCGCCTGTAAGCTGCGTGGCGTCCAGCGCGGAATCTTCCGACCGCAGACCACCCAAAGCGCCGATCGCACCCCCGCACCCAACCTGTTGCTGAAGCGCAAAGCGACGTTGGTCCCGGGCCGAGTCTGGGTGGCCGATATTACCTTTATCCCCACCAAGGAAGGCTGGCTCTACCTGGCCGGCGTCATGGATCAAGGCAGCCGCCGCATTCTGGGCATGGCGTTTGACAGCCGATTGGACGCCTCGCTTTGCCTGGCCGCGTTGCGACAAGCTCTCGGCGCACAGCCCCAGCAAAAGCAGCGACTCATCCATCATAGCGACCAAGGCTATCAATACGCCAGCAGCAGCTACCGGCAGTTGCTGCATCAAAAACAGATCCATCAAAGCATGAGTCGCAAAGCCAACTGCTACGACAACGCCCACATGGAAAGCTTCTGGGCCACGCTCAAAACCGAAGGGCTCCCACGACAAAGCTGCGCCACCCGTGCCGAGGCGCGCCTGGCGGTCTTCGACTACGTGCACACCTTTTATAACCGCGTACGTCTCCACCGCGCCCTCGGCTACAAATCACCTGTGGTCTTCGAACAACAAACCCATTAGACCAAATTGCCCGGCTTCCCAATTCCATGTCCACCGAATCGGGACACCTTCAACTTGGGAACGAGGGAGCACGAGAGGAGAGTAGCAGGCTATCCCCGCGCCTAATCTTTCCCGCGCCCGTCGCTGTCGAACTTCTCTCGCAGTTTGCCCGCGGTGCGGGCGACCGCATCACGTGCCTTGTCTCGCGCGCCGCCTGTTTCGGCGTGAAGCTGATCGATCGCCCGATCCATCGCGGTCTTGATGCTGGCCGCCGTGCCGCCCTTCTCCACCTCGCGCACCACGACGCCTTCAATCCGCGCGATCACGCCATCCACCGTGTAGGCCGGACTTATTTTGAAATCGCCGGGCTCGTGATGCTCGATCGCACTGTAAACATCGATCACGTCTTCGCTGTGCGCGCCCCATCGGAGCACCTTGTAGAAGAGCGCGCCTTCGCGCTCACCGCGGGAGACGAGGTCGATGAGTGCCGCGGCGAGTGAGACCGGCATGAGGGCGAAATCGCGCACATTACCGAGCAACATCTTGAGCTGAAAAATCACGACATCGCGGACAAATTTCCAGCGCTCATTGGAATTAGTCCGTGGCGATGTGGACGGCGGCAAGGTCATGGTGCACCAAAATCAAACAGTAGGTTGTTATCAGTTTCCGGCGATGCAGAAAGGCATGCGGAGGAGATTTCACCGTACCGGATAAGAGCTGCCAACTACTAAATGACGGCAGGACTCTTACAAGTCAGAGGGGCCAGGCGTTGACCGATCTCGGCGCCACCCTGCGCGTAACCACGGCACACACGAGAGAAGCGCGAAGCAAAAGTTCCAGAAAGTATCCATCTTGTTCTTGTTTAACCGCGGCCGAAGCGGTTTGGTTGCAGAACAAATTCAGTATTCGCTCCGTCAGGAGGCGTGCCCAAAAAAATCGCAACCATTCCGGGGTGCGAGCGGTTTAACTATTTCGGGAAGAAACATCACTTTTATCCACGGCCTGACATGAACCCGGTGAAACCAAAACGAACCCCATGAAAACCCTCCTCCTCTTTTCAACCCTGGCCAGTCTGTCCGTCCTGACCGGCTGCACCTCCGCCGGTGTCTCCTCAGTTTCATCAGACTCCGGCGGCATTGATCCCGTCACCATGGCGGGCATCGAGGCCAGCAACCGCGCCACCCAGGAGGCGGCGGACCGGCAGTTCAACGAGACGCAGCAGATGAACGACACCCAAAACATGATCAATACGCAAAACATGGTGAACGAGCAGAACGCCGCCGCCGCCGCCGCGTCCCAGCCGTAGCGACGCGCCCGCCGCGGATGCGATTACCTCCGCGGCTGGCTTCCTTTTTCCTCTTCAAACCTCAAAAAAATACTCCTGTGAAACTTCCAATCATCCTTCCCGCGATCACGGGCCTCCCCCTCCTTCTCGGCTGCGCGCTCTTTGCCGGCGCCTGCGCCGATGATTCCACCGCCGACAACACCCAGCACCGCCATCGGCACGGCAGCGGACATGGCCGCGACCAGAGCGAGACCAACGATCGTTCGAATAATCCGAGTCCGACGCCGGCGCTGGGCTTGTAAGTCAGGGTTACTACCGCTTCCATCGCCGTCTCAGTGAACAACTGTCGGCAGGAAAAAATTATCCCAATCCCGCTTTGTGTTCTCCGTGTTCTCCGTGGTAAAATCCGACGACGAAACTCAAACGAGGAAAGCGAATAGTCATGAACCCAACCACGAAAGAAGATAGCAACTCGCCTACGAAACTAATCCCGGAGGGAATGCACACAGTCACGCCGCATCTGATTTGCGCCGGCGCGGCCGACGCGATCGAATTCTACAAGCAGGCGTTCGGTGCGGTCGAGCTCAGCCGGATGCCCGGCTCGGACGGGAAGGTGATGCACGCCAGCATCCGCATCGGCGATTCCATCATCATGCTCAATGATGAGAACCCAGAGTGGGGCTCTTTCGGAGCGAAGCATTTCAAGGGTTCGCCGGTCACCATCCATCTCTACGTCGAGAACGCGGACGGCGTCTTCGAGCAGGCGGTGCGCGCCGGCGCGAAAGTCACGATGCCGCTCGCCGACATGTTCTGGGGTGACCGTTACGGCAAGGTCGAAGACCCTTTCGGTCATCAATGGTCGATCGGCACGCATGTCCGCGATGTCAGTCCTGAAGAAATGCAGAAGGCGATGGAGCAAATGGGCTCCTAAGATTCCCCTTGTAGCGGCGGTCTCTGACCGCCGAATCAAATCTCAACCCAAACCATCCACGTTCGAGATGAAAAGCGGCTCTGGATTTTCTTCGAATTTTTTTCTGCCTTTCCTTTACCTCCTGATCCTTTACTATCCGCCTGCCATGAAACTCGCGCCTATCGGATAATCATCGTGCTTCCATGAACCACAGAATCCATCATCTCGCCGTCTGGATCCTTGCTCTTATCCATTTCTTTATCGGGCTTGGATGGTACGCGCTCTTCGGCGAAGCGTGGCTGAATTACAACGCGCGCACCATGACGGATATCGAACAACCGCATGGTGCCGTTCTGATCGTGATGGCCATCGTCTCGGCCATCGTGGTCAATTACGCGTTGGCGTGGCTCTTCGCGAAGCTGCATGTCGCCCACGCCCTCGCCGGATTGAAGATAGCGCTCATCTGCTGGTTCGCGTTTCTGTTTGCGCAATACGCGGCCATCTCCGTGTTCTCCGCTTTCGAAACCAATCCGTGGCCGCTCATTTTGATCAATATGGGCCGGCCTTTCCTCGCCTTCGCCATTAGCGGCATCGTCCTCGGCGCCTGGCGCCTCCGCGAGTTATAGCCGCTTTTTGTAGCGGCGGTCTCTGATCCGCCAAAGGGACGGATTCGCCGTGGCGAACCTCGAATGTTCCCATCACGGCGGCATCCATCGTAAGCCGCTTACGATGCAGGCCAGCGCGGCAGGAAATGACTTAGGCGCAACGACCAATCGAATCGCGTTTGCAATTTGCTCGCATCTCGGTAACCCATCTTCTCGAACATGAAAAACTCGATCGCCTCCTTGCTGCTCGTCCTTTCCCTCACAGCTCCGGCCCTGGCCGATACGTTGAAATTTCCCGAAGACAAACCGGTTGCCTCCATCACCTTCCCGGAAGGTTGGAAAGCCGCTGTGACTGGAGACGCGATCGCAGCCAGCGCCGATGATGGCACCGTCCTCATCAACGTCATCACCACCCGTCCTGACATGCTCGGCCCTTCGAACGACAAGGCGTTCGCCTTGCTCAAAGTAAAGCCCGACTTCGATTCCTATAAGGATAGCAAGACCACACTTAACGGCATGAACGTCGTCCAGGTGAACGTAGACGCCCGGGATGAGAGCGGCGGTAACATGAAGCTTACCCTCACCGCCGTCGAAGTGACCAAGGACAAAGGCGTGATGATCATCCTGCGCGGCGAAGGCGTGGCGAAGCATCAGGACGAGATCACCGCGATCATGAATAGCATCGCGGCCGTCCCGTGACGCTCCCAGACCGGGGCGGTTGACCGCGAAACCCCGACCGCGCGGTCTTACGGCAACCGAAAGGGCTCCGGGTTCTTGTCGCGCAACCGTTGCTGCGGAGAATCGAACTCGCGCATGTAACGCGCGCGCGCCGGGGCAAAGATTCGCATCGCCTCAGACCACGACATCTCTGACGGCCAATGCTCTGCCTGCGGTGCTTCGAACTCCGGCAAGTTCAAGTCGATCGCGAAAGCGGAGCGATTAGCCACGAAATTGTTGGATTCTCCGGAGCGCATCTTCACCACCGTAACGCAGAATCAGCGAACGGAAAGGTTCCTCGTCGGGCTGGAGCGCGCCGAGGCGAACACCGCGATCTCTGAAAAGCATCGCCGCCGCCCAGTAACCGCTCCTCGCCTGTAGCGGCAGTCTAGTCTCTCCGCCGTAGCTCGGCGAAGGAGGATGACCGCCGAACCATCGATCGCAGGCTTTTATCGTAAGCCGCTTACGATGCATCTAAGCACAGTAGAAAAATGATTTGAGTCAGCCGATCATTTTTACTTGGGTAAAGGCGGCAGGTTCTTTTCATCAACCAGCATTGCCTTCACGATCACGGTCGACGGCTGGAGAAAGCTGACGAGCCAGAGGATTGGGCCCTTCGTGTTCGGTTTGAAGCGGTACGCCTTGAGCGCCCGCGTCACCTCCTCGTCCAGCTCGGCGTTTCCCGTCGATGACTTAACCGTCAGGGATTCGACGATGCCATCAGGACGCAATTTCATCAGGAAAAACCCACTCGCCTGCACCCCGCGCCGCGCCGCGTTGGAAGGGTAATGAACGTCGCCGCCGGAAACGAGATAGCGACGCAGAAATCCAACAGTTCCACGATCGGTCTCGTACTTGGGGCCACTTCTTGGAGGAAAGGCCAGCGCCGTGCAAGCCAGCATCGCAAAGAGAAGGTAGAGCCTTTTCATCGCGCCGTGTGCCGCGTTCCGCATTCCGCATTTCTCCCTAGCCTTTTTTCAGCACCGCCAGATCCTTCAGGACCTGCTCACTGTGCCCGGCCGGGCTCACTCGCAGATAAACCCTTGCGATTTTACCTTCGGGATCGATCAGGAACGTATTCCGCGCGGCCATCTTCACCCCGTTGTTCTCGATGGCCGATCCGTACTTCGTGATCGCCTTCAGATCCGGATCCGCCAGCAATTTGAAATTCAGTCCCTCCTTTGCACAAAAATCCTTGTGCGATTGCACGGTGTCGGCGCTCACGCCGAGAATAACGGCGTTTTGGCTCTGATACTGGGTCAGGTCGCGCTCGAAATTGTGCGCCTCCAGGGTGCAACCGCTAGTAAAGTCCTTCGGGTAAAAATAGAGCACCACCCATTTGCCTTTGTAATCCTTCAAGCTAACCAACCCGCCTTCCACGCTCGGCAAGCTGAAGTCCGGCGCCGTCTGCCCCACTGCCGGCGGCGTCGGCGTATCCGCTCCCAGCAAGCCGCTCAATGCAATCACGCTTAGCAACACTCCGAGGAATCTCTTTTTCATGGCTGTCCGCCAGTTTAGCGCGCCGTTACCACACCGCCACAATTTCTTGTCGCCCGCACTTGGGAGACGAGGTATTCCGCAAAGCCATGGATCAGCAATTTTTCGGGCAGTGATTGTTTTCCGGTGACGAAAAGCCCTCGCCACACGTGGAAAGTTCTTGACAAACAGACGCACCGCATCGATGGACTCTGCCGAACCGGATTCACTGGCTTTGGGCATAACGCTCGCGAGCCGATTGGTGGTCCGAAAAGAAAGGATAGTTAAATGAAAACCAGTCAAGCTGGCTCCAACGCTGGGGCCTTTACACTCGAATACCTAACCCTCAAGAGCGTCTCCGCTCCCGAGGACCAAGACGGCAACCGAAAGCGCTACTGCGGTATCGCCAGGGCGGACAAGCTTCTTGGATTAAATTGGGATGAAAATGTGCGCGCCTACCTTGGTGCCGACGACGAAGGTAACAAACGCAAGTCCACGCTCGTGAATCTGGCGATTCGCGACACAATTGAAAACCGCCGAGATCTCTTCCCGATTCTCAACAGCGGCATGGTCATCGTCGCCCGCCAGGTGACGGTCGAAGACAGTAAGCGAACCGCTGTATTGGAGCGTGCCAGTATCATCAACGGTGCACAGACGAAGGGAGTGATCGCTGAGTATTTCCGCGACCACCCCGACGACGACGAGTTCCCGTCAGTGAACTTCGAACTCATCATCACCGACGATGAGGAACTTGTTGGGGACATATCCATCTCGAGGAACTTCCAGACGAAAGTGGAAGCCCTGTCGATCTACGGTCGGCAAGGACGTTTCGACGAGTTGGAGCGAAAGATCCAGACCATCAATCCGGAGATCAAGCTGCGAAAGCAGGAGACGAACTTTGGACCGGGTTACCTCGACACGGAAAAGCTCGTCCAAGTGCTCACTGTCTTGGCCCCGCAGGACATCCTGCTTCCATCGGTGGAGCGCAACAAGAAGACGCCTGAGACCCAATATCGGGTGTATGCCTACCGCCACCGTTCACGTTGCCTCAGGGACTTCGCCATGGTGATGGACGACTCGAAGCGGTGGTCTGATGCCCACAAGTTCTTCTTAGATGCTGCGGTAGATGGGTGGCGACTCTACGAGCGTCTGAAGGCGGAGCAGTTCTTCAGCCGGCTTCGTTGCGTAAAGAGTGCGGACACAAATGGGCGTAAACAGGTTGCCCCTGATGGCGTACCTGACGGCATTGTCTTCCCAATCTTGAGCGCCATCTCTCGGTTCGTGAAGGAAGTGAACGGACACTGGAAGATCGCAGTGCCGAAGACGTTTCCGTGGGACACACTCTTCCAACAGGCGTATACCCAACAGACCACCACGGCTGCTAACAACCCGCAGACGATGGGTAAGAAGGCGGACTGCTACATTGCCCTTCGTGGTCAGATTGAAATGTATTTCGCGGCAGCGGGTTCCGGGAAACAATAAGCTGCCGGGTAGGCCGCAAGGTAGGTGGCTGTGGCGGGTAAGGGACTGGCGTCCTTTATTTGGCCACAGCCGCTTGCTTTCGGGGGCGACTGGCGGGTTTAACCAGCTTGGGGGGCTGGCAGGAGGGTCAGTGTGAACTTTGGCATCATCGGCTACTTCGCAGGCGAGATTAGGTAGATGACGTGTACGTTTTCGCTGACTGAAACAGGGCCAAGGACATATTCGGGCGGGCCGGTGACTATTGTCCGTTGCGCGACAGCTGCATCATCAGGAGAGCCAAACATCTCCGGCGCTATCTGTGGAAACGCCACGCGTGATACTGCGAAGACCGAGTCGATCTTCATACCCAGCGCGAGAGCAGTTTTTTCCGCGCGGTCGCGGGCATCGGTTAGGGCCTTCTGCCAAAGTTCATCCTGCATTTGTTTTTCGTTCGAAAGCGAACCGTTGATGCCAGAGAATTCCACGCCCGCAATCGCGAGCAATTCATCGACAAGCTTACCGAATGCGGAGACATCGCGGACCTTGACGTGGAATGATCGGGTGACCCGATAACCAATGATCTTAGTGCGCTTGCCCGAGCTTGTTTCCTCATACTGAGGATCCGACTTTAGGTCTTCGGCGATGATATCCGCTTTCGCGATCTTCCTCTCGTCGAGCAACGCAAGAATCCTTTTAGCCTTGGCCTGCACATCCTGGTTGGCCTTCGTCTGGTCGGCGTTGCGCGCCACAAGATCGAAATGCAAATCCACTATGTCGGCCGGTTTCTCAACTTCGGCTTTCCCAGTAACGTAGATATAAGGCTGACCAGGTAATCCGCTCTGAGCGAAGGCGGAGAGCGGCAGGGCGAGGAGGACGAAGAGGAGGCGATTCATGATCAAAGCGTGAGGCAATTGCGTTCACACTGCAAGAATTCAGCATCGATTCGGTCGGAATTACGCCGACGTCGCTAGCGACAGCGCGCGTTCGTTTGTAGTAGGATGCTGCGCAAATGGGAGGCAAGCACGATAGGATGACCACAGGCGAAGCTACGATCTCGCGCGCGGTCGCCTGCCTACAATTCGATCAGGAGCACGATCACGAGCAGGAAGGGCGCGACGCTTACGACGTTTCCTTCTGCCAGATGATGTCTTCGTTGTTCCGGCGATCGATCAAGGCGTCGACCTTGCCGTCGTTCCCGGTCCGGAAAAGGATGCGGCCTTCAACGCCTTTTCGGAAAAAGATGTCGGATGATTCCGGGAAGAGTTGTTCGCGTTTGCCCTTCCGCTCGACGAAGAGGCCCCCGCTTTCCGCGAAGACCTTTCTCGTTTGTCCCTCAGCCAGTTCGTAGACGCCGCTGAACTCCGGGAACTTCGCGGGATCGGACCGGCCGATGGCCGGATCTTCATAATAGCGCATCGTCTGACTGGCGACGATCTGCCAGGTGCCATTGCGCCGCAGCCAGGTATCGGTGCCATGATAACGAGCGGTGAGATGCTGACCGAAGACGGTCTCCGTCTCGTCGCAGTCGTAGCTAAGGATGGCGGTATCGCCAATAATCCTGCTCGCCGGATTTACCACCTTGATGGCGCCGGAATATCCTTTCGGCATCGGAGAAATGTCGGCGAGCAATTTTGTCTTATCCATCTGGCGTCCTTTCTCGTCCGCAAAAAGGCAATCATCGGCGTAGTACTTCTTCCAGGGTTCCTGATTGCCCGGGACGACAGCATCGAACAATTCCTGGGTGCGACGGACCAGTTCCTCCTGCGTAGTAGTCGCGTCGGTGCCAGCGCCGAGCGCAAGGGAACTCGCGATAAACCCGGAGAGCAGGAGGGCGGCAGAATACTTCTTGTGCATGCCGCATTTTGAGACTTACGCGGCAACCCTCAAGACCTAAGTAATGGCGGAGCATTGCGCGCCGGCCGCCCGATATCACGTCAACGTAGCTAGCGACAGCACGCGTTCGTCTGTAGTAGGATGCTGCCCAAATGGGAGACAAGCACGATACGATGACCACAGGCGAAGCTACGATCTCGCGCGCGGTCGCCGGATGGACGAGGGTTCGATATGAATCGATGGACTTGTCGCGCCATGGGTGGGGCTTTATTGCTGATGGTGTTGACCGCTGCCGGTTCATTGAAGGCGGCCGGGGCCAATGACACGGGCCTGCATCCGGCGAGTTTGTTTTTCGAAAGTGCAGGCAGGAAGATCCGGGCGGATCGTTATTCGCCGGTAGGGGCGCGATCGCATCGCACGGTCATCGTGTTGCATGGCGCCGGCGGGATGCTCTTTGATGGGCCGAGCATGCGGCGGGTGGCGCGTGCGCTCGCCGAAAATGGCGACACGGTTTACCTGCTGCACTACTTCAATCGCACGGGCACCATTGGCGCGCTCGATTCGACGATGCAGTCGCATTACGTCGAATGGCTCGAGACTGTGCGCGACGGAATCGTGTGGGCGCACGGCCGCGAGGAGAACGGCGCGCGGCCCATCGGGATCTACGGATATTCGCTTGGCGGTTTCCTGGCGATCGCGGCCGCATCCGACAATCCGCTTGTTGGTGCGGTGACGGAACAGGCCGGCGGGATCTGGAATTCGCAGGAGAAGCGCGTCGGCAAAATGCCGCCGGTGCTGATGGTGCATGGCTTGGAAGACAAACGCGTGCCGGTGGAGAAATACGCGAAGGCGCTCCTGCGCGTCTTGCGTGAACGCGGCGGACACGTGGAGACGGAATTCGTGCCGGGCGAAGGCCACGTCTTCAGCGAAGCGGCAATGGCCCTGGTGCGGCCGAAAGTGGCGAAGTTCTTTGCCCGCCTGCGCTGAAGCTACGGCGTGGCAGGCGCGCGAACTTCGTTAGGATTCGACAGAGGAGGCCCTCAGGCAGGCGGTGCGCCTGCCCTACAAGCTATGGCAAGACGAATGAAGATATCGCCGAGCTCGAGCACATGAAATTGTGCGCGGTGAAAGAAACGTTGCAGCGCATCTACAACAAACTCGGCGTGGAGTAGACTTGGCGGGGTCCGCTGACGATGGCCGCGACATGGAACAACCCGAAATGCCCCGTAAGATGGTAGAGGCCGAACGCGGTCACGTTCGTAGAGAGCAAGGCGGCGGCATAGAGATAGCCGAGCGTCTTGTGCAGACGCGTGCCTTTCATCATCGGAAAGACGCATGCGCCAAAGAGCAAAGCAGCCATTGCGGCCGATGTATGAGTGTAACCGAGCCAGCCGTGAATCATTCGTTAGGCCCAGTGATTGGGATAGTGGGTTGCACGCGGAGCGATCCCATTTCGCCGCGCGTGGCGGCGAGGACGAGGCCGGGTTCGATCAGAAGATTGATAACGAAATGCGCCACAATGCAGGGCGCAAGACTTCGGCCCGCGAGAAGGAAGACGATGCCGAGCATCATCCCCAGGAACCCGGTCGCGACGGTAGCGCCGATGGCGGCTCGCAAGCTCTTGCCCATTAAGCCCCAGACCCCATGAATGGCGCCGAAGAGCAGCCCGGCGCCGAGCACTTGAACGACCGCGCCGTGACCCTGCGCCATCAGCCAGTTCATCGTCCAGCGCCGGAACATGACCTCTTCCAAGATGCCGGCAGCGATGGCCAGGGCGATTGCGAGTAACTTTAGAAAGCTGGGTCGAAACAGATTCTCGCGCACTGAAGGCAGACGAAGAGCGAAGGCGGCGAAGATAGCTGTCGTGAAGGCTGCGGCGAGCCACCCGGCGAGATTGCCCGTCATTCCTGGCGCAAAGCCGAGGTAGCGGATGAAGCGCCAGCCGCTGACCTGCAGATTCATCAGAACCCAGCCAGCCTCGAGCGCGGTGATGATGGCGAGGATGATCCCGCTTTTGCGCTCAGCCGTCATGTGTCGTCCCATCTGCAGCGCCCCGACGTTTATCGCCACGCATCATCGCCGCGAAGCGCCGCTCGATCTCCTCATCAGAGATATCTTCGATGTGAGTGGTAAGTGTCCACCGGTGGCTGAAAGGATCGCGAATAGTACCGGAGCGTTCTCCGAATGCTTGATCCGCCATCGGCCGAAGCGAGGTTGCGCCGGCCCCGAGCGCCTGAGCGTAAAGCGTATCGGCGTTTTCCACATAGAGGACCACAGGGACGGGGGAACCACCGAAGTGTTCCGGGCCGAAGGCTTCGTGCGAGGGAAACTCATCCGCCAACATCACGATGGAATCGCCGATCTTCATCTCCGCATGCATGATCTTGCCGTCCGGCATAGCCAGCCGCCGTTTCACGGTCGCGCCGAAAGCAGTGCAATAAAACTCCAGCGCCGCAGCCGCATTCGCGGCAATCAGATAAGGCGAAGCCGTGTGGTAACCCTCGGGAACCGGCCTGATTCGGGATTGCTTGTCGGCGCGATCAATCGTGCTCATGCCGGGGACTGTGTCCCACTCCAAGGCAGGTGTATTGGAAAAATGTGAACTCAGCCGCGCAAAGGGAGGTGATTGCGCTGCACAATGCGGCTCGCGAAAAAATCGGAAGGAGTCACGGAGCTGAACGAGCGGAAGTCATTGATGAAATGGGCCTGATCATAATAACCGTTAGCCGTGGCTGTGCCTGCCCAATCGACTTCTCCATGCGACGGCAGGGACGCCATCGTCCTCTGAAAACGGCGGACGCGCTGAAAGAGTTTCGGCGTCAAGCCAACCTGCTCGCTGAAAATCCGGCTGAATCGGCGCTCACTCAATCCAATCTTCTCCAGCACGGTGGCAACGGAGAGAAACGAATCTTGTTCAAACGCATTCACGGCATATCGGATCGCGCGATGGAGTGACAGAGATCGCTGTAACTGGCGAAGAAGAAATTTTTCGAGGAGAAGAAACCTGGCCGCCGGCGTCGCTGCGGCGATCAACTGATCGCGCAAGCCGTCACCGCCGATGATGAGTTCCAAAGGTACCTGCGTGTTCCTAAACTCCTCCGTGGGCACAGAAAGCAGCCGGAAGACACCACCCGGCCGGAAGAGCACGCCGATTACAGCCGCCGCGGCGGGTAAGATGGCGTAGGCAGAAGACCGCGGGCCACAAAAGATACTTCCCTTAAGTGTAGTTAGCCTGTGGCTCTCGATACGCTCGTATAGGCCGATCCGGTTTTCGGACAAGTTGATGACAAGATGAGCGCAGCCATCCGGCAGAATCGCTTCTCGGGACGCGCCATGGACCGTCGCGGTCTCGTGCGCACGATACCAGAACAGCTCAACGATCTCGCTAAGAGGTGGAGCAGGAAAGTGCTTGAGAATTGTCATCGAGGAGCCGGCACGAGAATCTTGCGAAGGCTGGGGAAGTCTCGGTCTTTTCGTGTCCAAAGTCAGGTAGAAAGGCATTCGCGAGCAGGCGGCGGATTCGGGCTGGCCACGGCCGATGGGATTCGTGTGCCCTGAAACGGACGATTCGGTCTGGATCACGCCAACGTAGCTAGCGACCGCGCGCGCTCGTCTGTAGGATGCTGCGCAAATGGGAGGTACGCACGATAGGATGACCACAGGCGAAGCTACGTTGACGCGCGCCGGCGGGGTGACCTTCATGGGTCACCCCAAGGGTCTTTTCTACCTCGCCATCACCGAAGCGTGGGAACGGTTCTCCTTCTATGGAATGACGGCGCTGGTCGTCCTTTACATGGTGAACCAATTGCTGCTGCCGGGACATGTCGAGCACATCGGTGGATTTTCCGGGTTCCGTGCCGCTTTGGAATCGCTGTTCGGCCCGCTCTCAACGCAGGCGCTTGCGTCGCTGATTTTCGGCCTCTACTCCGGGTTCGTCTACTTCACGCCGCTGCTCGGTGGCATGATCGCCGATCGCTGGATCGGACAGCGCAATGGTGTCGTGATCGGCGCCCTGACTCTCGCGCCACCTAATCGCATCGCGCCTTTGACGTTGAACCACTGAACCAGGGACCGCTGTTCGATCCATCGTAACCGGCTTACGATAGATGCCAGCAGCCGCGATCAGCGGTAGATCTCGCGCCGATGACCGACATAATGTAGATAGATGCGGCCTTGGAGCCGCTGGTGCGGAAAATTTTCCAATTGTGCGCCTATGTCATCCACTTTGCGCTGGACGGCATCTCGGACCGATTCCGGCAGGGAATCAAACGCTTTTGAGAACGTAGGCGACCAAACCTGGAGCGCAGCCGCCACGATTCACTCTGGCTGACGCGTCGTGTATTGCCCAGCCGCAATTTCGCGGCGGGACTGATCGAGCCTGGCTTTCACCTGATCTGTCAATTCAAGCTGGTCCTCGAGGTAGTCGTCAATCCATGCCCGGATTTGCTCGATTTCTCCAAGTGACAACTTTGGAATTGCCGCCTGGATTTCTTTGACTGTCACGCGAAGAAAGTAGCGGATAGTTTGGGCATTGAAAAGTCCGATTGTTACCCATTAACTCCGCCTCTCACGGACTTGACCATATTCTGATCCATTCCCGGAGCTGTTCGACCTCGCGGCGCGGCAGCGTTCGGATTGCCTGCTCAATTTCCTGAACGTCGTTGCTCATCAGGATGAGTATCGCAGTTCGCGTTGCGCATTTCAATAATCGGATGAGATCAACCGCGATTTCCCTGGAGGCGGAAGCGTGGAGGCGAAGTGGGGTCGTGTTTCCTCGTTCCCAAGTTGCTGAGGTTGTCCCGATTTAATGG
>PMSN01000004.1 GCA_003167555.1 Spartobacteria bacterium | reverse complement strand
TACAAAGTTGAGCCTAGGTCTTTTTGCATCTTGAGCCAATTAATCCCTTATCGGCGGCGGCGTGTATCGGGCCGTGATATGTATCGGGCCGCGCTCCCATCTGCCGTGACGACGAACAGCGGAGTATCCGTACGACCCGGTGGCTGCATGCGACAGTGTATCGACCCAAACTTCGTCAGGCCGAACCGCATTGAGGGTCATTTGGTTGTAATATCCAGGGTATATGCTCTGCGCAATTTGGGTGATGGCCTGCACATCGCCCTGCGACAAACTCGCTCGATATGGGCCAACGATGCTCGTGTAAGTGCCGCATCCAGCGAGGAAAAGCGCGCAACAAAATACAAGCTTACGCATAGACCTAACGAGAAGGAGCTGAGGCACCGCTGGCGGGAACGGGCGTGGCAAACATTGGGAAGTCTCTCATAAACTCAGAGCGACTCAACAGGACGGCCAGCGGTTGGCTCCAGCGATTTGTTAGATCGTTCAGGGTGACGTGATGTGGTACTTGGAGACGACATGCCCAGACGGATCAAAACTGACTTGGTACTCTTCACCGGTGATCGAGAATGGCACATATCGAAAGTCTTTCGCAACGTCCGCGTCGTAGAACTCGACCCTTCCTTCGGACTGCCACGATCCTTTGTCGCTGCGCTCCGTCACAATTAGGTGAGGGTGCCCGAGAAGTGCCACCACACGGTCTTCGGTGTCGCCGCGTGCGACTCGCTCCCAAGGACGAATGTAACGCCAATCTACATACTGAGCATCGGCAAACCAAAACACTGCAAGCACCACCGGAATCGTAATGATCGCCAGCGGGTAAAACACGAGACTCCGTTTGATCTGCGAGGCATTCACGATCTAACGAGATGTAGAACGACAAAGTGCGCAAAATAAGACGCACTGTGTGCGTCTAATTCTTGCCTTAGCGAGGGGAATCGCCCTAAAAGGCTGCATGTCAACGAACCTATCACCCACGGAGCAAGCTGGCAAGGGCAAACTGCTCGACCGAGTGCGAGGGGCGATCCGGCTAAAACATTATAGTCTGCGGACCGAGCAAACGTACGTCGACTGGATCAAACGATTCATTGTTTTTCACGGAAAGCAGCATCCTGACACGATGGGAGCGGAAGAGATTCGCCAGTTTCTCACTCATTTGGCGGTCGAGCGGGACGTTGCCGCTGCCACGCAAAACCAGGCTTTCAGCGCTCTCCTGTTTCTTTATCGGGTCGTGCTCAACCGGGAACTGCCGTGGATTGACGGGATCGAGCGGCCCAAGCGCCCTGCAAGAGTTCCCGTAGTCTTGACGCCAGACGAAGCACGTACCGTTCTCGCCGCAATGCACGGAACGACACGCCTGATGGCACAATTGCTCTACGGCTGCGGCCTGCGCGTCATGGAGTGTGTGCGACTACGTATTAAGGATATCGACTTTGGATATCTCCAAATCACCGTTCGTGATGCAAAAGGGGGGCATGACCGGGTTACAATGTTGCCGGTGAGTTTGGTCGAGCCCTTGCGCCGTCAGATTGTAAAGCGCGGCTTGATGCACGAGGAGGATTTGGCTGCAGGGTTTGGAGCGGTATATTTGCCGGGCGCTCTCGCTCGCAAGTATCCTAACGCGGCGCGCGAGCTCGGCTGGCAGTACTTATTCGCCGCTTCGAATCGTTCTGCCGACCCTCGCGACAAATCTGGTGCGACTGCCGACCAGCGCCACCATATCTCCGAAACATTGCTGCAGCGAGCTGTCAAGACGGCCGTGCGACAAACCGGCATCACGAAGCCGGCGAGTTGTCATACGTTCCGACATTCGTTCGCCACACACCTGTTGGAGAACGGCTACGACATCCGCACCGTCCAGGAGCTGCTAGGTCACAAAGATTTGAGCACCACAATGATCTACACGCACGTCCTCAACAAACCGGGGATCGGGGTGAAGAGTCCGCTTGACCGAACGACGCTCACACAGTAGCGCCGTCGCCATCGGGAGCAAACATCAGATCCGCCAATGGCACTCTCACGTCGGAGGAGTGAGAGGGGAAAAGCGTCAAATGACTCCAGCAATTCTAAGAATCAGCTCGCCGGTGGCGGCGTGCCATCAAATCCGTCATTTGGCGGATTTAACTCGATCGCCCTCGCCTTCTTCTCCTGAATCACCCGCAGATCTTCCTGCCGCATCGCTATCAGCTCTGCCTGCACTTCGGGTGTGAGACGAGCCCGGAAGCGCCAGGCGCGTTGACGTTGGCCGCTGCATGACTACCCGGTGTCTTGAACTTGTCCGGCATGTGCACGAAGCATCTCGATCCTCAACCTATTATCGAACTTCTTGATATGCCCGACCTTGATCCCACTTGGCACGCAACCGCTCCTCCTCGCAAACATGAGAGGCGTCACTATAACAGCTAGAACGTTTACCACTCTCACTCGTGAGACATGAGAACGGGACATCAGATCACGAGGCGTAGAGCGATAACTTCCGACAACACAGATGAAGTCGAGAATCCGACGCAGGTCTGAGATTTAATTCTGCCATTTGGCGGGTTTATCAGGTCACGTTCAAAACCTCGGCTCGTTTCATGTCCTCCAGCGCTTCCTGGCGAAGCGCCACCAGCTCGTCTCGCTCTTTTTCGGTAATCTGAATACCAATGAAGCTGTTTCCGCTGTTGATCGCCACCTTCGAGCCGGGCGTCTTGAAAACGTCCGGCATATGCGCCCGCAGCAGCTCGATTGCTAGCCGGGAATCGAACTTCCCGGTGTGCCCCACTATCTTGCCTTGGAAGTAGACTGGCTCCGGTTCGCCTTCAATGACGGCCTTAATGCACCTGGCGTGCAAGAGGTCAACCGCCTGCTCTTCGGCTTCGGCGACTTGCCGAGCGAACTCAGGATCGTTCCTCTGGTGAAGAAGAAAGGTGTTGTAGGAGACCTTGGCTGCCCTGGCTGCAAATGTGAAGCTGCAAGAGGCGGACAAGGCGGCCAAGAACCTCGGTCGCCACCGCAACGCCCGGCGCGCGCGCGCGCGATGAGTCAGTGTCAGTTGTGTCAGGTATGCGCTCTCGATTACTGGAGCAATAAAGGCATCCGAGATGCCGTTTGGCGGGGGTTTCTCTATAGGTTTGCTCACGGCGCAGTGACTTGCGAAATCTGAGTCGGAATGCAAGCAGGGACTTCGATCATAGTGTTGCGACCTGACCTTATGATGCAGCCTACAGGATTCTGCGGAGTTGCCGTTGGCTGCGATTCGCGCACCCCTTTCTAGTCGATTTCCCTATTACGTCATGGGCAGTGCTGTTCGAGCTACAATGACGCCATGACGGCCCCATGATCAACACTTCCATGCTTCAAGCTGTAGGTTCCGGACACCCTCACTCTGTTACTCCTCCTGGCCCTGAAATCTTTCGAGGGCTTCATTCGTCCGTCACGGTGTCATTTGAGGCTAGTCGCAATGACGCAACTCAGTTTTCAATCGTCCGTCACGGCGTCATTCGACGGTGCTCGGATAATCCAGTTTCTCGCTGTGCTAGTTCGGTGTTGTTGAACCCGTTCGGGTTGTTTCCTTGCCAGGGTAGCGAGGTAATTTCCGCAGGCTTGCGGCCATTCTAAGAGGCGTCGAGCATCGTCTCTCGTCCGCGTTTCGGTCATTAATTCAGATCGAAGGCTCTCGGCCGTTCCCTCCCATTCGCGTTCGGTAAACCAAGGCGTCAGCGTGTCGATCAAATTGAGCAGGGCGGCCGCCGGCGAAAGCATGTGGAGGGCTGCGGCAAGCTCGGGATGATGGAAGCCCGCGACGACATAGCGCGGATCCGTCAGCTCCACAGGTGTCTCATATTCATTCAGAAGGTAATAGAGAAACGCAGGGACTTCCGCCATTAACGTTTGCCAAAGCTTTGCCCGGTCATCGTGGGTGGTGGTGCACATCGGGAGCGGAGAGCGGCTGGCTCGCAGAAGGAGAATCTTGTCGGCGACGTGATCATCGAGTGGGGGCAAGACCAGCAACGCTTCCGGTTCGTCGTTAAGTGTGATCGTCAGGCGCCAAAACGGCCGCAGTGTAATCGGGGTGCAATATTTTCTGTGACAAGAATGTGATTCGTTGGCGACAACACCTTTAATTGCGGCGCCGAGTTGCAAACGATCGGAGAGTTTTCGACTCATATGCTCGTCCTCCAATGCGAGATGTTCAGCTTCAAACAATTCAGCATTGAACGGCGTTTTCCCCGTCATGAAACCGAAAGGTTTACACTCTCTGCCGCCCAATAGTGGCGTAAGCAGCCGTTGAAATAGGCTTTTCCCGCTCCGAACCGGGCCGGCAACGGCAAGTGCCTGCGCTTCCTTAAACATGCCAGCTCGCAGCGCCTGCACAGTGCCTTTCAGCCATGTCAGCAACGTGTGCCACTGCCTCGAGCCGTGTTCGGGTTCTGAGCTAACAAACAAATTTTGAAGAATGGTTCCTAAAACCGGCCACTCGCCCTTGCTCGGCTCGATAAATTGACAATCCTCCGTAACCAAGAAGCGCGCGCCACTCTCCCCATAGAATCCACTCGATCGACCGGCTAACGGGCCCGCATATCGAACGTCGCGATTGTCCTGGAGCCACAGTAAAACTCGATCCGCCGGCGCCACCATTTCCCCTTTTTCCACGGTGCTACGAAATCCCATACTCCGAAGCCGGGGTTTGAACTGTTCGGTTGTATAGGCGAGCCAACGTTCGCCACTATTACGTATCAGGTAGAGCCTGCGCTCCGAATCGTAGAACGCCTCAATTGGGGCGTGACGAGATCTGCCTTTAGTCGCAGTTTTGCTGCCTGTGGCTTCAGCTAGTCGCCGCTGGGCCCGCACGACATCGCCCGGTGATGCGCTGGCAGCTGTCTTTGGAATGTCCTCCTGCTTGGCATCACTCGACCGCTTCTCCAACACCTTCAACTCTTGAAACGGCGATTGTTTTACGAGTTTATTGCCGCTCATGCCTTCACCCGCCTTCCAAACTCATGCCGTGCGAAGCTAAAAGATCAGCGATCTGCCCCGGCATGACTTTCTCGGCGCGGTAGAGGTCGTTGAAATCCTTGTGCCCGCGACATCCCACCACGGCAACCTTCCGGCATCGTTCCACCAGCCGATCCGCAAAGGAATCCTCATTGTCGAACCACTTGCTGCCGGGACCGTCAGTGTCTGGTAGTAGCAGACAGTTCGCAGCTTTCGGCCAAAAGCGGTCGTAGGTCTGGAGAAAGCTATTGATACCCGATGCGCCGCGAACGCCTATGACACAAACATCGGGAGGCCACATGCAGCCGTCGCCAACCCAGTCAGCAGCCAAGGCGAATGTCAATGCATCCCATTGACCTTCCGCAATGACGAGCAACGTCGCTGAATCGAAGTCAGAGCCGCCGATAATAAAAGGCAATGCCGGCGTGCTCTGCTCGTGCTCTTTCTCATTCGGCACGAACCGCCAGCTCGCTTTTGCTTGACCCTCGCGGGGCTTCAACCTGCAATGGAACCCCACGTCGCGCATGATAATGCGTCCTCCGAGTGAGGTAGTGCCGGCTTCGGGCACCGTTACGAGAAACGCTATGGTGCGCTTGCCGTGATACAGCGGCATGGCGATAACCGCGCAGTCAACGACGTATCGTGCAAATTTAACCGGCCAGCCTCGCCAAGTTGCCAGCATTTTGACTGCCCCCGGCTGGGCCTGAAGGTACTGAACACCCTCAATCCATGCCGCCATCGCTTTCTCTGGCATTGCGGGAAGTTTCTCGATTTTACACTCCTTGCCCTTTGCTCTCGCTCGAGGAGCGAAAGCGGTGGACTGCCCCGCCACTATTCCGGTTTTGTCCATAAGCCAGTGCGAGGCCGCCTTTTGATCCATTCCCGCCAACATGACAAAACCGACAAGCCCGCCTTGCTCGCCAGCGAAGTCTTTGAAGCGCCAGTTTCCGCGATTGTTCCGGTAGACGCTGAACGACCGTTCCTCATCTTCACGGTGCGGTGCGCGACAAGATCGCTTCGGTTCCCAGCCGGGAAACAAGACTTGGGCCACTGCGCGAAAACCGCCCATGTCATCTTGCTGCGACCACCACTCCAAGGCCTCTTGTAAGGCCATCTCACGAAACCTCCTTCCGAGGATCGGCTTTGTCATAGTGCCCGATGAGCACACAATTGGTGGCGAGTGTTGTCGCGGAATCCAGCGTCAACGCGTTGGCAAGTGGCGACCCGCTGCCGTTACCCTGTTTCGCCGCTTCAAGCACTGGCACGCCCTCCCCGCTCCTGAAACCGAGCATTAGTGGCCATGTAGCGAGCAATTAGGCGCCGCACAAAAGATGGCGGGCGTCGTAGCTTAAAAATCCTAAGAAAACCGCCGGAGACACCGACGGCCACCAGGCGCGTGTCGGAGCGCCGACCGAGCTTGCGTGCCAACCTCGGCTCGCGTGTTTGAAGCCACCAAACACCGCTTTCGACCGGCCATTCAGAAATGGGCGGCACGCTCATTTCTCTCTCGCCTTTCGCTTCGGCGCCGCGTGGGTCTTGCTGAACTCTCCACGGGCCGCGCGCTCCTCGAATCGCTTGATCTCTTCGCGACTGATGTAGAGGCGACCACAAATATTGACCGTCTTGAGCCACCCCCGTTGCCGAAAACGCCAAATGGTTGTTGACGTTAGACCGATTTCCTGTGTAAATTTCTCCAGCGCGAGCAGGTTGCTCGCTGGGTTTGCCAACGCCTGAAGTAGTTCCATAGCACCCGCATTTTCAACGACGTGGAACGTCTGGATATACCCTGAGGTTGTTTCAACCTCGGATATGGTTGGCCTTCGCGCCGATGCGCTGGGCTTAGACTCGCGTCCGCTTCTCTCTGGCCAGCGTGCGCCAGGAGAGCGGAAATTCTTTGGCAGGAATGAGTGGTTTGCCGGTTACTTGCTTGAAACCCTCGCTTTGAAACACTCTGCGGATGTCCGCCAGGACTCTCTTTCTCGCGCTCAACGCCTTGCTCTGCTGCTTGGGCATCGGTAGCCCATGCCGGTCAGCCTGGTCCACAGCATCCAAATGCGCGTGAGTGTGCAATAAACGCATGACTGCAAGCCGGGTGAGGAAAGCGCCGTTCACGTTCTCTCTCGAAGCGTCATCGTGCGGTGGAGGGAATCGAGACGGCCGATTCTTGCGAATCCAATTCGCAAGAGCCTCGGCAATGTCATTGTTGGAACCGCCGGTCCAGTCGATGGCGATCAGCAAGTGTTCAATACTGGAGGTGAACCGCCGTGTTGCAGGATCGGAGACTTCCCAAGGGCGGACCTGATCAAGCGCCTTTAGTTCAAAGAGAGCGCGGCTGCTGCTCTCCAGGTAGTGTGCAATTCTCTCATCACGAGCCGGTTGCGGAATCAACAACCACGGCATTTTCGGGAAATACTCGGACCACAGGATACAGTTCGCGAATGGAAGGCTAGAAAGGAAAAAGAGCGGCTCCGAAATAGCCGGGTCACCAGACCACCGCAGCGATTGGAAATCCCGTCTCAGTTGATCAGGCAGATTCCCATATTTCTTTGACAAGCTTCGGATTGCAGGCGACTCGCGCGCGTACTCGTAGTAGATGGCAGCCCGGAGTTCGTGGCGTTGCTTATCTGTTGGAAGCTTGTGAATCAGTAAGCGAAAATCCCACTCGGCGGGTGGGAGGTTTGGCTCCTTAAAGAGATTATTCAGCGCGTCGGCCAAGTTCCTCATGTGACTGGGTCTCTTGAACCGAAAATAAATCGCTCCGCCATGCGCTGCTTGTGCTCCGGGAGCAAGTGGCCATAAACCTTACCAACCAGCATCCCACCATCCTGGTGGCCGAGCCACTCTGCGATCGTCTTGAAATCGATCCCCGACATCACCGCCATGCTCGCGAAATAGTGACGCAGATCGTGAAATCCAAGGCCCTCCAATTCAGCCTTTTTCCGAGCAATCAAAAAGGATTCTCTCAGGGTCTTAACCGGCTTGTCGCTCTGCACTCGCCGTGGACTGGGGAAAAGCCACTGGCTATCTGGCGCCATCCTCGTCGCCATCTCCTTCAAATGCGTCTCCAATTGCGAATTAAAATCGACGTGACGAGCTTTGCTGTTCTTGGCAGCGCCATCGGCGCCGATGCGAAGGAACTTTCGCTCGAAGTTCACGTCTTCCCATTTGAGCGCCAACGCCTCGTCCCGACGCGCACCGCTATAGGCCAGCAGCCGGATGTAATCGCAAAGCTGAACGTTGTTCTTGCGACAAGCGGCCGCAGCCTTGCACAGATTTTCAAATGCCGCCGGCGAAAGCAACGTCCGGACGGGAGTATTCACCTTCTTCGGTTTGATGCCTTCGGTTGGCAGATTAACGATTAGGCCCTCGTCCTTGGCCTCGTTCAAGACGTTCCGAAGGACAATCACGTCGATATTCACCGTGCGAGGTTTTAGGCCCTTTTCGAGACGGGCTTTGACGAAGCCGGTGATCATGGGCTTCGTGATCTTGTCCAAACGGACATTCCCAATCGCTGCGATCCAGTGGACCAACGAATGATCCTCCCGATCGATTGTGCGAGGTTTCTTGCCGCTGTCGCGCGCGGTCCTCTGAAACTCCAAATACTTTCTGGCGTAGTCGGCGAACAATGGACGCAGGCCCGTCTTTGGCAGCCCCTCCCCGCGGTTCTTCTTCCTGATGTCGGCCATTTCAGCGCGAGCGGCCTCGAGGCCGGTAGAGTCGAGCGAGATCTTCCGCGCTGACCTTTCCCCCGCCACCCGGGTCTGCATGTAGAGCTTCTCGCCTCGGCGCCAGAGTCCACGCACTTTTCGATTGCGAGAATCTTTAACGCTGGTAAAGCGAGATCGATGTTTTGCGCGATGTCCGAGATTGGCGATGGAATCCACAATTTGCCCCGTGTTTGTGGTTTCTTTGGGTTCCACAAGGTCAAAGTAGAACAAAAAGTAGAACACGGGCAAGAAAAAAGAGACAAAAAGGACATTTTACCTACGTAGCCGGCGTGGCGGAACTGGCAGACGCGCTGGACTCAAAATCCAGTACTCGCAAGAGTGTGTGGGTTCGAACCCCTCCGCCGGTACGACTCAGCCGTAGGCCTGTGAAAAGCCGCGCCGCCAGGACGGCTGTCTGGCGGCGCTAAGCAAACTCTCGGCGGCGAGCCGAGTTCAGGCAAAATGCACGGGCACTCAGTTACCCTGCGGATTGTAAGCCTTCTCCTGCATTTTCTGGACCGAGTCGTTGCTCATGTTGAGTCTGCTTTTCGACGCCTTGGCTTCGGCCGAATCTTCCTCCACCCAATGCCCCGGCATATTGCTGCCAAGCATAGGTGCAATCCAAACCATCTTCTTTCCGCCCTTCGAAACAGGGCCGGTCTGAGCCGCCACTTGTCCCGTGATGTTCAGTCCGGCTGCCACGTCCACCTTCATGGCCACCCCACCGCCGGCGAACTTCTCTCCGGCAACGTCAGCCGAGACCTTCTTTTTCCCCGCGGCCACGACCACGGCGTATTTTTTGCCCTTTAACTCAGAGCTGCTCGAGTTGAGCTGCACGACGTAATTGCCGGGCTGGAGCTTTGCGGTCGCGAAGGCGCCACTTGTGTTCGTCGCGCCCTTAAAGGCGGCTTTGCCGCTGGCGTCCGACACGGTCACGTTCATCGGAGGAATTCCGCCATACGCCATGGCGGCGCCAACGAGCAGGAAAGACATTGCAAGGCTGCGGATCATTTTCTTCATTTGGGAAATATTATCGACGCTGCGTCAAAACGCCAAGCCGAAAACACCGGCGCCCCCTGATTTTCCGCTTGGGCAATCAAGCCTTGGATTTCACCCACTTGTCCACCAGCTCTTCGAGCACATCGAGCGGGACCGCTCCGTTCGTGAGGACCACTTCGTGGAACTGCCGGAGATCGAACTTCGCGCCGAGCTGCTTCTTCGCTTTCTCGCGCAGCTCGAGAATCTTCAGCATCCCGATCTTGTAAGCGGTCGCCTGGCTCGGCATGACGATGTAGCGATTGATCGAGTCGATGCAATCGCTCTCGGCGTTCGGCGTGTTCTGTTTCAGGTAATCGATCGCCTGCTGGCGCGTCCAGCGTTTCGCATGGATGCCAGTGTCCACCACGAGCCGGCCCGCGCGCCAAAGCTCGAGTGAAAGCCGGCCGAAATCGGAATACGGATCCTGATACATCCCGATCTCTTTCGGCGTCAGCTCGCTGTAGAGACCCCAGCCTTCGGTGTACGCGGTATAACGGCCGCCGAACTTTCGGAATTTAGGGAGGCCCTTCAATTCCTGCGCGATCGCGATCTGCATGTGATGCCCGGGAATTCCTTCATGATGCGCGAGCGACTCCAGCTCGTAGGTGGGATTGTCCTTCATGTTCGACAGGTTCACGTAGAACATCCCCGGCCGTGAGCCGTCCGGCGCGGGCTGATTGTAAAACGCTTTGCCCGCCGAGCTCTCCCGGAATTTCTCCACGGCTTTCACCACGATGTCCGCCTTCGGTTTCGTGATGAACAATTCGTCGAGCCGCTTTTTCATGTCGTCGACGATCTTCGTCGCCATCGCGAGATACTTCTGCTGCCCTTCCTCGGTCTGCGGCAAATAAAACTGCGGATCTTCCCGCATGAACTTGAAGAACGCCTGCAAGTCGCCCTTGAAACCGACCTTCTCCATGATCTTGCGCATCTCGCCATGAATGCGCGCGACTTCCTTCAAGCCGGTCTCGTGAATCTGGTCCGCGGTCAGTTTCGTCGTGGTCGTGCGGCGGAGCGCGGAAGCGTAGAAGTCCGCGCCGTCGGGAAATTTCCACACGCCCGCATCGTCATTCGCTTTCTTTTCCAGGGCTTGCAGCGCCGCGACGAGCTTTGCGTAGGCCGGTTTCACGGATTCGGTCAGCGCTTTCTTCGCATCCGCGAGGAGGCGATCGCGCACCGCCTGGTCGACATTTGTTAGTTTGCCGACCTTCTTCGAGAAATCATCGAAGAGCGGGCTGTTCGGTCCGGACTCGTCGAAGGGCTGGCCCTTCGTCACATTGGCGCAGGCCTCGAGCACGAGCGGGAAAACGAACTTGGGCGGAATCACGCCGTGGTCTTCGCGCTCTTTCAGATTCACGATCAATTGATCGAACACCTTCGCCAGGCCGTTGAGCCGCGCGATGTAAGCCTGCGCGTCCTTCTCGTTGTCGATCTTGTGGATGTTGATCAGGAACGTGGGCGTCTCGGAGTGAAGGCCTCCCATCTGGTTCACCGGATAGCTGTCGAGCCGGAATTGAAAGGCCTCGGTGTCACGCGCGGTGTTGAATTCATAAAGCTCGAGACTGAGCTGGGTTTGGGCGTCGAGCTTTTCTTTCGGAAACTGGCGCTTCAAGTCCGCCAGATTCTTCTGCTCCGTTTCGAGATCGCGCTTGGCCGCTTCATCCGAGAAGTCGTTCCACTGGTCGTAATGCGTCTTGATCCCGAGCTGCGATTCGATTTGCGGATGAGTCGCAACGAACTCGTCGAAAACCTTGTCGAGGAATTCATTCGCGCGTTTCGATTCCGCGGCGATTTGGTCGGATGGCGAAGAAGCAGGCGTTGTCTCGGGAGCACCTTGGATAGCGAGGAGCGCGACGACGAGGGCGGAGAAGATAGAAGCGAGTTTTTTCATTGCTGTTGGTGTAGCACAGCCATCCTGGCTGTGGGGTCAACAGGCATCCTGCCTGTTGTCGACGCCGCGTCAACCGGCTTCCTTTCCGCAAGGGTTGCTATTGACAGTCGATCTCTCGTTTGATCAAACGTTCTGCAGAATTGCCCATGAACGACTCCATCATCCAAATCAAAGACAGCACAGGCAATCCGGCTCCGCTCGGCCTGCTCGGCTTTGGCATGACCACGGTGTTGCTCAATTTTCACAACGCCGGCTTCTACGAACTCAACAGCATGATTCTCGCGATGGGTATCTGCTATGGCGGCGCCGCCCAAATCATCGCCGGCACCATGGAGTGGAAGAAGAATAATACCTTCGCGGCGACTGCGTTTATTTCTTACGGCTTCTTTTGGTTGTCGCTCGTGGCATTGATCGTCCTCGCCAAAGTCGGGTGGGGCGCGCCGTCCAACGACACGGCGATGGCAGCGTATCTCGCGATGTGGGGACTGTTCACCGCCGTCATGTTTGTCGGCACGTTGCGGCTAAACCGTGCGCTCCAAATTGTTTTCGCCACGCTCACGATCCTGTTCTTCCTCCTCGCCTACGGCGATTTCACCGGCGCGAGCGCCGGGTTCAAACATTTCACCGGCTACGAAGGAATTTTCTGCGGCTTCGCCGCGATCTACGCCGGCCTCGCCCAGGTGCTCAACGAATTGTTCGGCAAGGTCGTGCTGCCGCTTGGGCCGGTGGCAAAGTAGCCACCGTTATTGCCAAAGGAAAAGCCCGCCGGGCAGCGTTGTTACCCCGAACCGTTTGGGGCTGCCGAAAGCTGGGTTAAGCCCCGGCGGACTCTCTCCTTGAAAGCACCATTACTCGGCCGGAAGGCGTTGCCTGGTTCCCATGATGACCGGCATCATCGCGGGAGGATCCGCATTCATGAGCAGGACCGCGGTGTAACCCAGCTCCGGATACATCTCGAAATTCGCCGCGATGCCGGCCGAGCCGCCGTTATGTCCGACGATATGTTTTCCTCCAAGCATCTTGTCACCAAAGCCGTATGCGTATCGCCCAATCGGGCCGCCGGTATCCACTTTGCCAGTTGTGACAAGCTTTGTGTATTCCTCGTTCAGGAGTTTGTAGCTCCGCAGCGCCATGTGAAATTTAACCAGGTCCCCCACGGTCGAATAACCACCGCCCGCCGGCCCGCCTTTAACCTCGCGTATGTTCGTGTTATCTCGAACCTCTTCCAGAGGCTTACCATCCGGCCCCATCTTCGTATAACCAATAGCCAGGTTCGGAGTCTCCTTTCCCGGCTCGTAAAAGCCGGTATCGCCCATGCCGGATGGTTTGTAGATGTGCTCCTGGACGTAGCTGTAATAATCCTGGCCCGAGAGCTTCTCGATGATGGCGCCCAGGACCATGTAGCCCGAGTTGCTGTATTGAAATTTTTCTCCGGGAGTAAACGAAAGTGGATCGCTGGCAAAGAGCGGCAGATGCGCCGCCACCGTTGTCAATTTCTCGCGCTGCGCCATGAACTTCTCATTCCAGTACAGCCCCATGCCGGATGTATGGGTCAGCAGTTGATGAATCGTTACCTTGTCCGCGCTACCTCCTTGTTAGGGTAATCCGGAAGATGCTTGCCGATAGTATCGGTAAAGGAAAGACGCCCCGCTTGAGTTAGCTGGGCGATAGCTACCGCCGTAAACATCTTGTTCATCGAGCCAAGGTTGAACTTCGTGTTCAACACAATCGGTGCGCCCGTCGCTTTGTTTGCGACGCCCGCTGCCTTGCTCGCGATAGTTACACCGTCCTTCGCCACCAGCACGGCGCCGGAGAGTTTGTTCTCGGCCGCGAGCGAATCGAAGTAGCTCTGGAGTTCGTTCGCCGGTCCCGCCTTGTCCTTAGGCGTACTGTTGGGCGCCGCTTCCTCCCCGCTCGTCACGACAGCCGCGACCAGGCTCATGATCGCGCCCGCCAGAATTGCTTTCATTAGATGTGGCGAGCGTGATTTAAGGCGCAAGATTGCCGCCTTAGATGGAAATTACATTCAGCGTCCGGAACGAACGCGGGAAAGATTGCAGCGAGACCTGCTGCATCGTGACGGCCGCCGTGTCGCTGTCATCATTGTCATTATCGTTGTCGTTATCATCGGCATCGTTGTCGTTGTCATTATCGTTGTCGTTATCCATGTCAATGTTCTCGTCCTTGTCATTTTCCACGAACGAGTTGTTGGGAACGACGGCCGGCAAATCTTTCTGCTCGAGCTGGTCGTAACGCTGGCGCACGTCCGGCGGCAGCTTGTCCAGGTCTTCCTTCGTCTCGATCGGGCCGCTGAAAAGGAGCCGGCCCGCCGGATCTTTCGCGGTCAGCATCTTCTTGCCGTCGACCCTTTCGATCTTCATCTCGCCTTTCAAATCCGTGAAGACAATCTGCGCTTTCCCGAGATCGATCGTGGTCGACTTCAGCGCACCATCTTTCCGGTTGAAGACGCGGAACTTATTCGCGGCGCGCAACGCTTCCCGCTGAGCCCGCATGGCTTCACGCTGCGCGTCCCGTTGAACGCGCATAGCTTCGCGCTGCGCGTCTCGCACCACGTTGGCGATCGCGGGCCCGTCCACCTTCATATCGCCGAACTCGAATTTCATGTCGCCCATGTCGCGCTTCATCTTTTCCATCTCGTCGTTCATCTGTCCGAAATCAGGGCCGTGATGTCTGTCGAACATGTCGTCACGCGAACGCACTTCCTTTTTTCCGAGCTTCACCGTCACCTTCGTCTCCGCGTTCTTGCGCAGAATCGTCAGCGTCACGTTGGTGCCTTCCGCATAACTGCGGATCAACTTCGCGAGCTGATCGGGCTCCATCAGGATCTGGTCGTTCAACATCTTGATGATGTCGTTCTGCTGCACGCCCGCGGCGGCCGCCGGTCCATCCGGCACGACGTAATCCACGACGAGTCCGAAGCCTTTCGGCAACCCGAGCTGTTCGCTCACCACGCGCGGGACACTCGAAGTTTCCACGCCGAGAAATGTCACCGGCACCTTGGGCCCTTTGTCGCGATCGTGATCGCGGTCTTTAGGCGGCGTGGGCGGCGTCGGCGGAAGCGGCGCGCTCGGCGGATTCGGCGGCGCGGGCGGTTGCGCAAAGCCGGTGATGGGAAGCAACCCGAAGGCTGCGATGATTGCTAGCGTTGTTAGTTTCATGTTTTTGTTTTGGTTAAGGATGAATCTGAAATTCTATTGGCCGGAAACTGGGATGAGAGTCACTTCCTCGCTCGGATACGAAACGCGGAGCGACGCGCCGGTTTGCGGATTGTTCCATTGCAAGGTCTGCTGCTTGCGCGAGCGCACCCGGCGCACCGGCTGATCCGCGCCCTCCTCGAAATGCAATCCTTCGTCGCGCCTGTTATAGACCACCTCGGTCTTGCCCGCCGGCACCAGGATGTCGCGGACCGCGTCTGTCGAGACGCCCGGTACCGGCGAGACCATCGCGAGGCCCGTCGATTTCTCCGGCTTGCGATCGACACTCACCCGCGCCAGGAGCAAAAATCCAGCAGCCGCCGCGAGACCTAATCCCAGCCCGAGCCAATTCAGTTTGAAACTCCGCCGCTTCGGCAACACACCCGCCGTCGCCGTCCCGCGCCCCGCCACTTCCAACATGCTCTGCTCGATCCGCAACGCGAGATCGGGCGAAGGCGCCTGCGGACGCAACTTCTTCAGCTCGTTTTCCAGCTCCGTGAAATCATTCATGGGCGACAAAATTTTTCTTGAGCGCCGCCAGCGCATAGCGATAGCGCGACGCCGCGGTGTTTTGGGAAATTCCGAGGACAGTGCCGATGTCCGCAAAGGTCAGCTCGTTCCAGATTTTCATGACCAGCACCTCGCGTTGCTCGGCTGGAAGGAGATCGATCGCCGCAGCCAGCGCGCGTTGCGATCCATCGTCAAAATCAAATTGCGGAGCAGTCGTGTGCTCCATCTCGAGCGAAGCGTCCGCTTCGCGCCGGGCGCGGCGAGCATCGCGCCGGAGAAGATCGAGCGCGACCGAGCGGACCGTGGCGTAAAGGAGCGCGCGATTCTCGATCGAATGCTGTTTGCGCCAGAAACGAACGAACGCGTCCTGGACGATGTCCTCGGCGTCCGCGGAAGTGCGGACAAACTGGCGGGCAAAGAGGACGAGCCCAGGCCCCAGTTGCGCGAAACAGACTTTCCAATCTTCATGAGTGACGACATCTTCCATGACCTCTTAACGGTCTTTTAATAACGAGACGCCGCCAACTGCGTATTTTGTCTAACCGATTTGTCCTTCCGAGCGCATAGCTCACCGTGAGCGAAGCCGAATCGGAGGAATCCCGTTTCGGGACGGTTGGCCCCGCCCCATGGAGGGTGTCGTCGGAAGGTCGTGAAGCTACGCTGCCTCAGACGCTCGCGATCGCGAGCAACGTCACCGTCGAATCATCGAACGTGTAGTAGAGCGCGATCTGCGCTTTGCCAATCGGAGCCATCGGGAGAAACCAAATTCCCTTGCCCAACGGCGATCCGACTTCGGGGTCACGCGCCAGGACAAACTCAGCGCCTTCCACAAACTCATCGGCTTCTCGCGCATCCTGAATCAGCGCGCGCAACGCGCGTTCAAAGGAGTGCTCGCGGATGACTTGGCGCGGCAGCTCTGGCACGGCGCATCCTTTTCTTGCGGGGGGAGGAAACGGTCGTTACCGACCTTACGCGGCGGCCCTGGCGCGCTTCCGCGCGAGCGGCCCCAGCGTCTTGCCAAAGTCGCGCTCGGCCGCAGTGGGTTCGCGAAAACCGATGAGCCTCACTCCGCTTGGGATTTTCTTTCCCTGCGCTTTCGCGTTCGCGACCACAACAGCAACGCGCGCCCTGCGCTCTGATGCGCCTCGGTTTCCTGAAGGAGAATTTTTCACGTGATCCATCCTAGCATCCGCCGGGCGCGCTGGTCAACCGGCGCGGAATGTGCGGACGAACAGAATCAACGGGATTTGGGCAGAAGACATCAGAAAAACTCTGCATCCGATCTTCTAATCCATCTCAATCCCGTTAATCCTGTCCATTACATCAGCGTTTTTTGGGAAGACCGAAATGCGCGTCCTTGCCGGCTATCGCCGATTCGGCCATCCTCCTCATCGAATGCGGCGTTTCCTCCAACCCTACCCAGCACAGCTATGCTCACAAAACCCATGTTCCGCGATCCGCGCCTGTCCCGGATGGCCGCGTTCCTCGGGTCAATCGGTATCGAAATGCGAGCCGGCACCATCGACGTGCCGACGCTCTTCCCGGGGAGTCTCGTCTCCGGCGGGTCGCTTGTCGTTGACGAGTCAATCCTCGTCGCGCCGGGCGACGCGCTGCACGAGGCTGCGCACATCGCGCTCTCGCCGCCCGAGCGCCGGTCAGCCGACGTCGGGTTAATCGAAGCCGCGACAGGGGGCGAGGAATTGACAACGATCTCCTGGTGTTGGGCCGCGCTGCTGGAACTCGACCTACAGCCGGAGGATGTCTTCCACGGCACCGCCTACAAGGGTGGCGACTCGTCTAACATTATCGATTGCGCGCGCCGTGGAATCTACATCGGCTTCCCGCTCCTGCAGGCATGGGAGATGGCATTCGACGAGCAGAATGCACGCTTCCGTGGCGTGAAGCCTTTCCCACACATGGTGAAATGGATCCGCGGTGACGTTCCCTGAGCGTCCGAAAGGAGCCAAGTCTGCCTGAGGCATGCGCTCAATAGAGAAACTGTGCCCTTTGCGCCAGACTATATCCGAAAAGTGCAGAAACGCGGCGCGATCGGGAACAAGCGCAAGTCGGCGAAATGCTGAACGGCAACCCGGCTCCAGTTTGACTCTTTCCGAATTCCGCAATCCGCATTTTCCTGAATCCGAACCTCGGGCCGGCTGCATCCATTCATTAGACGCCATGGAGACTTCATACCCATCACCACCGCCTCTCAGCGCCCCCGCCCTCACCAACGTGCGCACCTGGAACGCGCTTTGTCACGCCAGCTCCTTGCTTGGCGTTTTCCTTCATTTCCCCGGCCACCTGCTCGGGCCGCTTATCGTCTGGCTGGTCAAGCGCGGCGACTCACCCGAGATCGATGCGCACGGCAAAGAAGCGCTCAACTTCCAAATCTCGATGCTCATCTACAACGTTGTCGCCGCGGTCTTCTGCCTGATCCTGGTCGGCTTCGTTTTCCTGGCCATCCTTTGGGTCCTGAACGTTGTCTTCGCCATCATCGCCTCCATCCAGGCGAGCGACGGAAAATTCTATCGCTACCCGATGACGATCCGGTTCCTTCAATAAGACAAGTGCTTCCACGGTCGAGCGCAGGCGCAAATGCCGAGATTCCAGGACTGACGCTTTCTGCTTTCCTTACTGCCGCTTATGGCAGTAGCATAGAGGTTATCAGTTCGTCGTGAACCCCAGAGATCGCAATTCGATAACCAACCAAATCAATGAAACTCCTATGAAACCAAATCAGCCCTCAGACATCGTTCCACCCGGATGGGTAGGCGGATTCGCCGAATCAAATCCCGCCTTCGCCTATCCAAATCCAGACCTGACCTCGTTGCTCATGTTAGGGAACATGGCCAACATTGATTTACTCCAACGCCAGCAGGGCGTGGAGTGGCCCGAGTTTAGTTGGGAGACCGAAAAGGGCCAAGCGGATCCCAAGAGGTGCTTTCAGATGTTCGCCCCCTACATTTCCCGGCTCGGTTACACCGATACCGGAAGGGTCTATTCCATCATCTGTCCCCAACAGGGTGTTTGCCAAACTAAAATAGGTTGCATGAATGTAGAAGTTACCGTTACCGGACAACGGGGTTGGGTTAACGAGACAACCAGGGAGGTCGCAGCGGATATGACCGTGATGGGTCAGATCTGGTTTAGTCCGTTCGCAGACGAAGATTTCATCTTTCAGGTTTTGTGGGACAGTTTCAAAAACAGCCCACTCCCCTTTCCCAAGGACAAAGCGAACTCGATTAAGGTCACCACTCATATGTCGGGAAACCCCGACCAACCCATCTTTCCGGTTCGGAGGGGCCAAACCGATCTGTTCAAGAGTCCCGACTTTGCCATCCACAACGAAGCCTGGGCGGTTGCCAATGTGGAAGTCGAGATCGGCCCGATCAAAAAGACGAATAACGATCTCGTCGATGAATTTAACCAACTGGTCATGGATGTTTTCAACATGGCTTCCGGTAACATGCTCCAGCCTGGCAACCTGCTCTCGTGGAACGTCTGGTTCACGGCGCCCAAGCTCGTAGACCAGGAGGAGTGGCGGACGCATGCGGAGCGCTGGCGCAAATCCATCGATGAGGGACATGGAAGTCCCGATGGTCCTGGAACCATTGCGCACTACTTCGATGGCACGCCTTTTAGCCCCGTTGAAAAGTTAATAGAAGACAAGATCGAAGACATTATCGATTGGATATGGGAACACCTTTAGCTTTTGCCAACCTGGGTCGGATCTTGCCGCGCCGTGAGCTTCGACCAGCGGTGATTAGCGCCGCGATGCGCACGGCAAAGAAGCGCTCAACTTCCAAATCTCGATGCTCATCTACAACGTTGTCGCCGCGGTCTTTTGCCTGATCCTGGTCGGCTTCGTTTTCCTGGCGATCCTTTGGGTCCTGAACGTTGTCTTCGCCATCATCGCCTCCATCGAGGCGAGCGATGGAAAATTCTATCGCTACCCGATGACGATCCGGTTCATTCAATAAGAGAAGCGCTTCCCCGGTCGAGCGCAGGTGCCTCTCGCGCCAAACTACATCCGGCTAGCTGTCCACTTCGTAGTGAGATTGACGCTATCGTCGGGCTAAGAGCCCGAGACTACCCGGCGTTAGGTGGACATCCACCACGTTCGCCACCAGCGTTTAGCATGAACATTGATACAAACGTCTTTTGGGAAATCATCATTGGAATTACTACAGGCGTCTATGCCGGCTTCATTGTATCTCGAATGGCCCGCTTCAGCGCCCTCACCGGCGAAGCCCTACGCCTAGTTCGCGGGATTGATTTCATTTACGGAGATGTCGCTCAAGAGGCCGTGACCCTTTTGAAGATTGAGGAGGCACTCGCTCAATTCACTCTCATCTCTTCCGACTTCTATTCGCGAGGGCACCGCAAAGCTGGGGACAATCTAAATATCATCGGTCAAGAGTTCGGAGAGGTTACCGCAACACGACCACTCACTAAAGAGTTCATGTCCCGGTATGTTGACTGGCAACGACGTGTCAGAACACATCCCGCAAATTTATGGGCTATTTTCAAGCCGTGGCTGCGCATTGGTGAGTTGTGAGACTTATCGCAGTCCGGTCATCGGAGAAATTCGAGCGAACAAGCGAAAGACAGGGAAAGGAGACGGAAAGGGGTAAGTCTGTGATTCTCGCTCTTTTGCGCTGACGCTTCGGGAACGCCAAAATAATCTCATTTTGCCCCTGAAAATCTTCCGGCAACGCAAAAAAATCTTGACCCGGCCATCGCCGACCGCCTGAAATAGGCAAAACCAGCCGCCCCGGGCCCCCGATCCCCCAGGATCTCGACCGAGACGGCGCAACCAAGAAAGACCCAATCCTTATGCCAAATGCCGAATCTCTCGCCTCCATCGCCCAGGGCCGCCTCATCCAGAACGTCGATGATCAGCGCCGTCCCCGGAGACGATTACAAACTTCTAGTTCTCGTTAGAGGTCGCTCAGAAACATCATCAACCAAACAAAACTGAAAGATATGGCTACCAACCCACAACAGGAACTAATCTGGCAAGGACGAATTCACCTCGGTGACGAGCCGGGCATTTACGGCGACGCCCACTATAGCGGCATCGCTGCCGAGCTTCCGATTACCGTGTATCGTCTTGACCCCACTTCTACTCAGGACTTGCACTATACACTTATCCTCGATACCGAGCACGTTGAGACATACGCCGGCTATCCCGGGCATGAGATTACCGTCACAATATACGAGCCAGACCCAACAAAGCCGTATCACTCGGTTGAACGCACTTTGGCGCAGGCCCGCCTCGTATCAGGAGACAACAACCAAAAGTTGATTCAGATATCTTCCGGCATCCGTTCCGGCCCGTTTCTCATCACCATCAGGCTTCGCGGAGACACTTCCGTCAATCCGGGATTCTACAACGACTTTGTATTTATTCGGCTCTCTCTTGTTTCACCCGACTTTTACGCACTGTTTGGCTTTCGCAACCCATGACAGAAACGCCTAACCCCTATGTCCGAACAACGCTATGAAACCATCCGCAATTGAGGATCAGATCGTCAGCTTTACAAAAAAATCTAGCGGCCGAACGGTCACCGGACGGATGACCCTTTACAAGCGCTATGGAGAGCCTGATCAGTGGCGATTGATTTACCAAACAAACCCGGCAGGTGGGTTGCGCCTGGAAGAAGATATTCTCATTCCGTTCGAGGCATACGAAGACGTAAGGCTCGTTGATGGCAAGTTAGTATTGGAGTTGGAGTAGCTCGCTGCCTGACCTCTGCGATGCACCCAATTCGCGAAGCTTTCGGAGTAGCTGACCTTCTTCTCGTTAGACGAGTACCTTTACTTCGCCCTCCGTTTTATGATTGAACTGGTTACGGCTCCCCAAATCATTGCCGCAGTTGTCGCCGGTGTCTTTGCTGTGGCGTGCAAAGTCCTAGAACTACGCGCGAAAAAACCCGAGAACGGAGACGTTCAATTTAGGCCTAGGCGAGGTGTTATTGGTTGGTTCGCAATAATTGCAGCAGTCGCCGCAGTGCTTTTGGCGCTCATGTCTGTGAGCTTCAGTCGCAAAAGCTTGGAGGGCCAAGGAGCGATTCAAGGAATCGGCCGTGCAGTCGTCGACATTCATTGCGTTCGCCCCTCAACTGGGATCATCTCGGTCTACGCTAGGGCAACGTCTGGAGCTATCGAATATCGCTCTTCTTTAATACCGAGGCTTTACTTAAACGACCAGCTCATCGCGGGCACTTGGAGTCGCCAAACTGAGAAGGCTTTTCTTCGACATGAAGTTACTTTGACGGTGCTAGTTGCCCTGAGGGTGGGCGAAAACACAGTTCGAATTGAAGCGACAGGGGACGATATTCAACCACCAGAGATCACAGGCCGATACGTAGTTCTTGCGTCGCAGTGACGTCGCATGACTGAAGGGGAGTAGAAGGGTCAGTCTGAGAATCTCGACAAATTGAGATTTTCATCGTGTGCGCGCAAACTCCGATGATCGAACTCCGCCGATATCAGGACTGGGTCCGCGTGATAACAAAGACAAGATGCGTAGTCATAGTGCCGTCGACCGCCGGAAGTTCCTTCTTCTTTAGAAATTTGGCGCCGATTTTCCGGAGGGCTTGTTGGGATCGGAAATTCTTTTCGCCCACGACGAACACGACGCGCTCAACGAATCGAAAGGCGTGGTCAAGCATGAGGGATTTCAACTCACGGTTATACGATCCACCCCAGAACGCCCGTTCCAGGAAGGTCCAGCCAATCTCTACTTCACTTTCGGCGGAATTGAGATTGCAGTATCTGGAGCTGCCAATAATTCGGCCGGAGGTCCGCTCGATGATGGCGAAGGCGCCATTCGATTCCATGGCTCCATCGAAGAATTTCTGAAAGACCTCCCTCTTGTAGCGGTCGTTTTCCGGATGCTGTTCCCAGATTAGCGGATCGCTGGCGGCGGCAACGAGCGCGTCGAAGTTCTCCCGCGCCAGAGGATGCAGCTCCAGGAGATTTCCCTTCAACGTCGGTTGGAGATCAAATTCCACGCTAGGTAAATGTATTCGGCTTCGCCGCATGCAATTCAAAGTAATTCCTACCTGCTTGCGCCTTTCGTCATTCCGAGCGGTTCGCGGCATCGCCCGCCGTAGGGGCGGTCTCGCCGCTGCGGGATCGCCGTTCCGAGCGGGATGCCACGCCTCGACAGAGTGAGGCGACTACAGCGCGCGAGTCTCAAGCCGATGGTTCATTGACTTGGCGCTCCGGACTCCTTCAGTAGCTGCGGTGTTTGAGACGCTAAGAAAATGGCGAAGGCGGCGATTCGACAAGCTGCCGTTTCCGGCGGCCTGGCTCGGCATCCTGCGAGAGCGAGTGCCTTACTACCGTCTGCTCTCCCACGACGAACAAACAGAACTGCGGAAGCTCATTCGGGTCTTCCTTGCGGAGAAGAAGTTTGAAGGCTGTAGAGGTCTGGAGATCACCGACGAGATCCGGGTGACGATCGCGGCGCAAGCCTGCATTCTTCTGCTCAATCGCGAGCACGACTTTTATGCAGGGCTCCATTCCGTTCTCGTTTACCCGAGCTCGTTCCTGGCGCCGTCGCGGTTTGTTGATCCCGCGGGCGTTGTGCACGAAGGCGACGAAAGCCGGCTCGGCGAAGCGTGGTTGCGAGGAGCGATCATTCTTTCCTGGGATGAGGTGCGCCGGGATTCAGGCGATTTCCAGGATGGGCACAACGTCACCCTGCATGAGTTCGCGCATCAGCTTGACCAGCAAGACGGGACCTTCGATGGAGCGCCTCTCCTGGAGAAGCGCTCGCACTACCGCTCGTGGGCGCGCGTCCTCATGCAGGAATACCGGGCTCTTGGCCAGGCTGCGGAACGCGGGCAAGAGACGCTGATCGATCAGTACGGCGCGACTGATCCGGCGGAATTTTTTGCCGTGATCACGGAAGCATTCTTTGAAAGTCCAAAGGCTCTGAAGGAAAAACATCCGGAGCTCTACGAAGAGCTGAAGAAATTCTTCCATCAGGATCCGCTCGCGCGACTGGAACAGGTGCACTGAGTGAAGCGGGGGCGTCTTCCGATCGCGAACCTCCTTCGCCAAGCTAAGGCGGGCAGGCTGTCCAACTCCGAGAGAATCTGCGTGAAATCTGCCCTTCGGCCAACTCAGGGCCTTGAGCCTGTCGAAACGGCGCAATTCTGTGGACAGATATCTTTCAAAATAGCTCACATTTCACGCCAAGCATTCCATGGTGAAACTGAGTTTTGTCCCCTGCCCCCTTGCCCCCCCGTCCTCTGTCCTCTGTCCTCTGTCCTCTGATTACGCTCGCTCCCGGTAGCGGTAGCTGATCTTATTTCGCTGACGCAAAAACCACAGGAGGCACGATGAGCAATAGAACAAGCATATCATTCAAGCACACTGGGGACATTTGGCCCATCGTCGAAGGGTGGGCCGGAGAAAACGGGTTCAACCTGAGAGAAACCTCCCCTGCAAGCAGACTCTACCAGAAGGGCGTTGGCTTTCTGGTTGCGCCGATGATGCTGCGAGTAAGCGACAACGGAGCGGAGTGCAACTTTGAAGCATGGGTGCGGGCAAACGTCCTGATCCGTTTGATGGCCCTGTTCCTCGTCCCGTCAGAGATGGGCGTGGAGTCAGGTGGGTTCAAGCTCTTTGCGCCGCGCAGCATCGCACGTAAGGCCATCAACAAATTATTGGCCCAACTCGGACAGCCAGAGATTCCCTGAATCAACGCCAAGGCAGCGGCACGAGCGTGCCGAATGCCAAATTAACGACCAACGCCTAACGCCTAATGTTTAACTTCGAGGCGCGTCAGGCGGACGCGATTGTGTTGCTGATCGAACGTGACAGCAAATTGGCTGAGAGTCTTGACGCCGACGTTCCCGACCTCGCCGAGAGCCGGAAAGGTGATTGTGGGTTGCGGAAATTCGTGACGGCCCAGGCGCAAGGTGTCCTTGAGTTGAACCTGTTTGATCTCCATCTCGCCACTCGCGCTTCGCGCTTTGCCGACTACGACCGGCTCGGAGGCCTTGGCGAGCTTCTCCACAAAGGCGGTGGGAAGAACGAAAGCGCCGATCGCGTTTCCGGAATCGAGATGGGCATCGATCTTCGCGCTGCCGACAGTCAACTCGACCAGCGGAACGCCGCCCTCATTTTTGTAATCGAGGATTTCGGCGCCGTCGGCCTTGGGCAATTCGCCGCGGTCGATCCGCAATAGCTTCGCGGGAAAATCGAGGGTCACGAGATATTCGGCGAAGAGGCTCAGGCCGAGAATACCGTCCACTTTCATAGGGCGCGGAGAGTTCTTGTAGTTGCGCGAAGCGGCGGTGACATCGGCGAAGCGGAGATTGCCGATGACAATGGAGTCGAGCTTGACGGTATCGATCGTCTGCGGATTTCGTCCGGAGGGATCGGTCGCCTGGACTTGCCCGGACGGCTTGAGCGCGAGCTTCTCCACGAGCGATGAATCGATGCGCGTCCCGGCCTGCGCGCCGGTGTCGATTCCGAAAAGGAACGGGCCCTGGCCGTTCACCATCAGTTCGATCGTGGGCATGCCGCCCTCGGTCTGCATCGGGATCTCGACGGGAAGTTTCGGGGCGGCGTCAGCGGAATGGGCCAGTTGCGCGCGCCCAGAGATCCACGTGACGATGGCGGCCAGGACCAGTAATGGTCTCAAGAGTCGGAAGAATCGGCGCAGCGTGTGTTCCATCGTCGTTGGAGTGAAGACGCCGCCGAGGGCGGGATTTGTCTGGACGCGCGAACGTTTCTTGCGATGGGGCGGAACAGGGAAGGGCGAATTACAAATCGCCCACGGCGGTTTGGAAACCGCCGCTCCTTGGACGGCCCTCATTTTTTTGCTTTATGCGCGGCGGCCCTGCGTTAATCTCAAGAGCGTGAGTGGCGAGAATGCCGGTAATGGTTTGGATGCGACGACGCGAGACTTTGCCAACGGGCAAAAAGTCTTCAATCGCTACACTCTGATCAAGACGCTCGGCCGCGGCGGCATGGGCGTCGTCTGGCTGGCCCACGACGACGAACTCGAGCGCAACGTCGCACTCAAATTCCTTCCCGAGCTGATCATCCATGACCGCGCGGTGCTGGGCGATATGAAACGCGAGACTCGCCGGAGTCTGGACCTGACCCACAAGAACATCGTCCGCATTTACGATTTCGTGCATAGCGACCAATCAGGCTGCATCTCGATGGAATACGTCGACGGCGACACGCTTTCGAATTTACGCGCGGACAAACCGCACAAGGTTTTTGAAGCGCACGAGCTGAACGAATGGACCAGCCAGCTCTGCGATGCGCTCGATTACGCGCACACCCATGCGCGCATCATTCACCGGGATTTGAAGCCGGCCAACCTGATGGTGAATACGCGCGGCGATCTCAAGGTTTCGGACTTCGGCATTTCGCGCAGCCTGAGCGATTCGGTCAGCATGCTCACGATGGAGCAGGGGCGGAGCGGGACTCTGGTTTTCATGAGTCCTCAGCAACTCGATGGCGAACGCGGCACTCATCTCGACGACGTTTATTCCTTCGGCGCGACGATCTACGAACTCATCACGAGCAAGCCGCCTTTTTCCTCGGGGAATGTCGATCGGCAGATCCGGGAAAAAATTCCGCCGTCGATGGCAGCGCGGCGCAAAGATTTAGAGGTGGAGGGCGAGCTAATTGACGAGAATTGGGAGAAAGTCGTGGCGGCCTGCCTGGCCAAGGACCCGGCACGGCGGCCGCAATCGTTCGCGGAGGTGGCGCAGCGGTTGGAAATCGCTTCGCCGAAAACAGTCCGCGCTCAGCCGATCGCCCAACCCAAGACGGACGTGCCGCCTCCCCTTCCGAAACCGGCCTCTCTGTTCTCCAACCGAATCGTGCTCATCGCGGGAGGTGCTGCCGCGCTTCTCCTGCTTCTAATCGGATCCATTGCCATTTTGTATTTCGGATTTCTCAAATCAACGAAATCGACTCCGGCAGTGGTGGTGAAACCGACTCCGGCTGCGACCGCCGCTCCCGAAGAGCCGGGAGCAAATGGCTTCGGCGGCGTGATCGTTAATACCTCTCCGTCGCGTGCGACTGTTACCCTGGGAGGACTCGATGCGGGCAAGAGTCCTATCACGTTCAAAGGAGTTCTCGCTGGTAAGTATCAGCTTCATATAACACTCAACGGTTATGCGCCATTCGACCGGGAGGTAGAAGTCAAAGCGAGTCAGTTTCTCGACCTGGGAACGATCACGCTGCAACGAAGCAAGCCGACTGCACTGACTGACAACAAGCCGGAACCATCCGTTATGCCGACAGTCATGCCATCAGCCGCTCCGCCAGGTCAAACGGTTCCTATCAATGAATTCTCCGGAGGTTAACCACGCCATGAATAGAACGATCAAATACCTGCTACCAATCCTACTGTTGCCAGGAACAGCTTCGACGCTTCCGGCGCAGATCGACAGTGTCATAAAGATGTTTGTCGATCGAACCCAAAGACCTACCCAGGCGCCGCGTCGCAACCAGCAACCCAGACAACAATCCACAACGAAGCATGCCTCGCACAAATTCGATGGCACCTGGCTGGCCACGGATAACAAGAACAACCCGGACGCACAGCAGGTGATCAGCCGCACCTTCACTCTGGTGATCAAGGAAGGTAAGGCCACCAAGACGCTCGATACCTCAAACGCGTCGACGCCCGAGAAGCCTTTCTATGGCACCATCTACGAGCTGCATAGGAAGTGGACCTACAACGCGGTCGACCTGAACGAACAGGGCACGAGCCTTACCATCCAATGGTCGCCGGGCCAGTTGGCGGATTGGACTCCGAAAACGATCCCGAACGCCACCATCGATAGCTACGGCGCGCCGACCGCGGAGACGTCTGTCTACACGCTGAAGGGAGACGAGTTGAGCAGAGTCAACGATCCCAACGCCGTCATCTATCGCCGCGCCAAGTAACCGTCTCTGACTGTAGCGGCGGTCTCTGACCGCCGGATTCATGCCTTGGGAAGACTCGTTCGGCGGTCAGAGACCGCCGCTACAGGTCAGCTCTTGAAGAACTCGAAGGTGCCTTCGAAGCCTTTGAGGTCGTAAGACCCAGCCGGTTGAAATTGGACAAGTGCGCCCAGCTTTGTCCGCGCCGGCTCGCTCGCGAGCAGATGCGCGCCTAACGACCCGGCCAGTTTTTCCATCCGAAAAACAAAGATGACCTCGCGGCCGATCAAGCTCTCCTCGCCCATCGAGCGGAGGCCACCACTCGAGACCAGCCCGAAGTGCAACGCCAGCCGGAAGCGCGGCTCGTTCTTCTGAATCTCCTTCAGCTTCTGCAGCGCCGTCGCGAGATTTTCCGCGCCCTTCTCGTCGTCGTGCCAGTAGGCGAGGAAGCCGTCGCCCAGATATTTGTCGATCTCGCCGTGCTGCTCTTCGACGATGTTCTTGCAGGTCGCGACCCAGACGCCGACGAGCGTGGCCAGCTTGTCGCTCACCATGCTCCGGCTGAGCGGCGTGAAATTTTCGATATCGGCCACGAGGAGCCAGCAAGGAATGTTCGCGGTCTCGCGAATCGTTTGCTGGGCCATCGTCGTGCGCATCTCGTTGGTAATTTCCTCGGGCTGCCGAAAGGTGAAGGCCACGTCGCCGACGGTGATCTGGTCCATGTCGCAAAGCCGGACGGGCTGATGAACGCGGCGCCTGTTCAAGAAGGTCCCGTTGCTGCTGCCCAGATCGATGAGCCAGAACTCGCCGACGTTTTGCAGATTGATAATGGCATGGCGGCGCGAGGTCTTGGGGGACTCGAGGACGACAGCGCTCTTAGGCGAGCGGCCGATCGAGCAGTTGCCACGAAGTGGGACGCGCTCGCGACCGGGTGATTCCAGCCAGGCTCCCGCTTCTTCCAAATCCATCCCAGCGTTCTAGTGGAACTCGCGGAAAAGAAAAGCCTCCACATTTATGCACGTCGCCATTTTGTGCTTTATCCCAGGATTCCGGGTCGCTAACCTCCCGGCGTGAGTGCCGAGACTTCGAGCAATGGGCTCGATGCTACCCTGCGAGAATTTTCTGGCGGGCAGAAGCTTTTTGGCCGTTACACGCTTATCAAGACGTTGGGCCGCGGCGGCATGGGCGTCGTCTGGCTGGCTCGCGATGAGGAACTCGAACGCGAGGTCGCACTCAAGTTTTTGCCTGAGCTGATCGTGCACGATCGCGCGGTCTTGTCGGATCTGAAACGCGAGACCCGCCGCAGCCTGGAGCTCACGCATAAGAACATCGTCCGCATTCATGATTTTGTGCATGACGGGCAATCGGGCTGCATTTCGATGGAATACGTCGACGGCGATACGCTTTCCAATTTGCGCGCGGACAAACCGCGCAAAGTCTTTGAGATTCCGGAACTGACCGATTGGACGAGCGAGCTCTGCGATGCGCTCGATTACGCGCATAATCACGCGCGCATCATTCACCGGGATCTCAAACCGGCGAACCTCATGGTGAATCAGCGCGGCGACCTCAAGGTAACCGACTTTGGCATTGCCCGCAGCTTAAGCGACTCGATGAGCAAGGTGACGATGCAGCACGGGAAGAGCGGCACCCTCGTTTACATGAGCCCGCAGCAGCTCGACGGCGAACGCGGCACTCACTTGGACGACATCTACTCGTTCGGCGCCTGCGTCTACGAACTCCTAACGGGCAGACCGCCTTTTTCGTCGGGAAATGTCGACCGGCAGATTCGCGAGAAAATCCCGCCCAGCATGACGCAACGGCGAAAGGAACTCGAGATCGAGGGGGACCGGATCGACGAAAGTTGGGAGCGGGTGGTGGCAAGCTGTCTGGCGAAAGATCCGGTGCGCCGGCCGCAATCGATCGCCCACATCGCCGACCATCTCGCCCTGGCTTCGCCGAAAACGAAAACGCGCAAGACGCCGCCGCTCCCGAAACCCCGGCGCCAGAGCTACCGCATCGTCGCGGGTGTGGCCGGTGCTCTCTGCCTCCTGGCAGCGGGCATCTGGTATTTTGGTTTCTATCGTTCGACGCCAAAGCCCGCGCAGATGACAACCGTTGTCGCGGAGCCGATCAAGACCGACCTAGCAGCGCCGGGACCGGCCATCCTGCTTGGCGGATTGATTGTGAGTACTTCCCCGGAAGGAGCGACTGTGACTCTGGGAGGCACGTCCGCGGGAAAAAGTCCGGTGACGTTCAAAGAACTTAGGCCCGGCAAATATCCAATGCGAATCGCCTTGAGCGGCTACGACACTATTGAAAAAGATATCGAGATTAAAGGCAATGAGTTTACCGATCTCGGCACGCTCACGCTGCAAGCCACCAAGTCGGCGATCGAGCTAAACAGTGTTCCTGCCGGGGCGCAGGTCTTTCGAGGCGCGACCTTGTTAGGTACCACGCCATTCCAACGCGCTGACTTATCGGCTGGCGAGGCCACGTTCGTGTTAGTGCTCGAGGGTTATCTGCCCAGCGAATTGAAGGCAACGCTTTCACCCAAAGAGATGTTCAAGGCCACAGTGGCGCTGAGCAAACCGGCCGCCATTTACAAAGGAATGATTTCGGTTCCACTCGATCCTTCCAGCAGCCCCGGCGTGCCTTTGAGTATCAAGCTGAATCCTGACGGGCGATCTGGTACGATGACCCAAACCAGCAAGAGCGGCGATATGGTGGTGAAGTTTAACGGCATCTGGGAGGGAGCAACTTTGCACGCCGTTACTGATGAAGTGATTTCCAAACCGGCAAAGGTTGGGTGGACACCAGAGTCCTTTAACCTGCGTTTTACCTCTGACGGAAGTAGCGCGACCTACGAGTGCAATGCCGGCGGAAAGGCTTATATCGCGAAGCTGAGCGGCCAGACGATCTCAGCGGTAAATTCGCCGGCGACCTATAAGGGAACGATTCGCGCCACCGATGACAAAGCCGGGCCGGGAACGGCACTAACCGTCAGACTGGAAGCCGACCGCAAATCCGGTACGATGACCTACGGCAGCAAGAAGGGTGATACGATAGTAAAATTCAAGGGCGTCCTGGATGGAACAACTTTGCACGCTGTGACGGACGACGTGGTCTCCAAACCGGCAGGCATTCAGTGGCAGCCGGAATCTTTTACGCTCCAGTTTAACGCCGATGGCACCGGCGGGATTTATGAATGCAAGGCCAACGGAAAAACTTATGTCGCCACTTTGACGCCATGAAGAGTGCTCTCGGCGCCGCCATAGGTAGCGCAACGCAGCAACATTCACGGCGTTTTTTTAACATGAACCGACCCATTCGCATTTGCCTCACGTTTGGCTTGCTGATGGCAGCGTCACATCGCCTTCCAGCGCCCATCGTCGAAACTCCGGACAAACCGCCGGCGACGGAACAGCCCGCCAAACGGAAATCGCAGCACCGAACCTATTCGCAAGAGAAGACTGCCACGACCCGTTCTACACCGGCTCCCTTGCAAGGCCCTGCCCGGTTTGTGGGAACGTGGAGCGGAAAAATCAATCAGGGTCTTCTCGGCCACGTCATCGGCACGTTCACTATCAATCCCGATGCTACTTCGGTGCAAGTAAGCCAGAACATGGGCGGCGGCACGCACGAGGCCACGGTAAGCGGCGATACTATTTCCTGGAACACCGGCATACTCGGCAGCAACGCAAGCCTCACTCTCAATAACGACGGCCAAACGGCGCAATTGACTCTCAAAGGTCTTTTGGCAAGCAATACGGCTACATTGCACCGAAGTTCAGCGCCCGTTACCACGACCACCCCTGCAGCCACAAAAGAGACCCCGGCGATAACATCGCAAGCAAGCACGGATAACCCGAGCACTGTTTCCGTAGCCTTGACGCCTTCTGGGACCATGTCCGGTCCCCGTCCTGATCTCCCTCCGGAAGCGCGCGGCCAACACTACAGCGGGCAAGGTATCTACCTCCTGCATTTCGACAAACCAACGGGAAACCTAATTGACGTGACTGTGCGTCAATCCACCGGCGTAACGATTCTCGATCAAGCCGCCATCGCGACGTTGCGGAAATGGCACGCCACTCCGGGCTGCCCACGAGAGGTCCCGATGACGATCACCTACAGCGTCACTTCACAATGAAAGTCATACGGCCGTGGTTTTGCCTGGTTCTATTTCTGTTTTCCGCTCACCGGCTCCCCGCGCCGATTCAAGAAGTTCCGGAAAGCCCGACACCGCCTCTGACACAGCCAGCCAGGCCGAAGAAGACGCCATCGAAATCAAAATCGATCGAGTCCGAATTCAAAACGAAAACTGTCCCGAAACCTCCCGCGAAACCGACACAGGGTCCGGCACGTTTTGCCGGGACTTGGATTGGAACAATTAAGGGGTTCGGAATATGGGGGGACGTCGAGTACACACTTGTGGTTGACCCTTCAGGAACGTCGGTGATTGAAAAGTCCAGACTCGGAACTGGGACGAGGAAGGTCTCGAGCGACGGCACAACGATTACATGGCGATCCGGCTGGTTTAAGGAGTATACGTGGACGTTGACGCCAAATGCGGACGGAAAAACAGCGACGGGTGCCCTAAAGGGCCCATTTGTCGGCAATCCTTCTGCGATTTTCCGACGGTAGTAAATGCGACTTTCTCTCGCACATCGGCCTGTCCGCTTCAACAACTGAAGAACTCGGACTTCCCTTCGAAGCCTTTGAGTTCGTGGGAGCCGATTGAATGGGAGGGAAGCAATATCCCGAGCTTATCGTTGGCGGCAGCACTCGTTAGGCATTCGATACCTAGCGATCCGGCAAGCTTCTCCATTCGGAAAACGACGTTGACCTCTTTGCCTATCAAACTCTCTTCCCCCATCGACTCCATGCCGCCGACTGCGACCAACCCGAAATGCAATGCGATCCTGAAGCGCGGCTTTTGGGTCTGAACTTGCTTGAGAGCAGCGAGCACCGCGGCGACATCCTCCGCCGCTTTTTCGTCCTCCCGCCAATAAGCGAGAAACCCGTCACCAAGATACTTGTTTATCATCCCCTGGTGCTCTTCGATGATCTCCTTGCAGGTGGAGACCCAGCCTCCGATCAGGGTGGCAAGCTTGTCGTTGACCAGACTGCGGCTCAAGGGCGTGAAATTTTCGATGTCGGCCACAAGGAGCCAGCAGGGAAGGTCCTCCGTCTCACGGATGGTGCGCTCGGCCAAAGTCGTCCGGAACTCATTGGAAAGTTCCTCCGGCTGCCGAAAGGTAAAGGTAGCGTCGCCTATCGTGATCTGATCCAGGTGGCAAAGCCGGACCGGTTGGTGAACGCGGCGCTTGTTCAGCAAGGTTCCGTTGCTACTGCCCAGATCGATAAGCCAGAACTCGCCCACATTTTGCAGATTGATGACGGCATGACGGCGCGAGACCTTGGGCGAATCGAGGACGACAGAGCTCTTGAGCGATCTGCCCAAGGAACAGTTCCCGTGAATTTGGACGCGCTCGCGACCAGGAGATTCCAGCCAGGCCCCCGCCTCGTCCAAATCCATCCCAGCGTTCTAGTGGAACTCCCGGAAAAGAAAAGCCTCTACATTTGTTTCTTGGCATCGCGGCGATGACTGGAAACAATCAGATGCAAATGCGCCGGAGCTCACTCTCGCTTCTGTATGTCCTGCTCACCTGCGTCGTTGCCCGGGCGGAAACACCCGCGGAAGCGGTCCGCGCCATGGTGGATGCGGAAAGGAAATTCTACCAGACCGGCCAGGAACAAGGCACTCGCGCCGCCTTCCTCGCCTTTCTTGCGGATGACGCGATCGTTTTCCAGCCGGGCCCGGTCAGTGGCAAAGAGGCTTGGAGTAAGCGCACGGAGAATGGCCTGGACCTGATTTGGGAACCGACCTTCGCCGCAATCGCGCGCAGCGGCGATTTTGGCTATGACACCGGACCTGCCAAATGGAGAGCGAACAAGAAGGACGAGAAGTTTCTCGGCCACGGGCAATTTGTTTCCATCTGGAAGAAGCAAAAGGATGGCTCATGGAAAGTCGCGCTGGATTGCGGGATCGAGAATCCCGAGCCAGCCAACAAACCAGGGCCGCTCCGGGCTGTCGCGCCGGACAACCGCGCCAAGGTTGCAGGCGGTCTCGAAACTGCGCGCAAGAATTTGCGTGCGGCGCAGCAAAAATTTGCCGACGCGGCTAAGGCCGATTTGTGCGCCGCCGCGCTCGCGGTTGCAGCCGATGAGGTCCGCGTCTATCGCGACGGCCACTTCCCTTCTGTCGGAAAGGATGCTGCCCGCTCATTGCTCAATGAGACAGGTGGCAAGCTGTCTTTCGAATCGCTGGGAGGCGATATGAGCCAATCGGCCGATCTGGCTTATGCTTACGGCAAGTATTCCAGCGTGCGCGATAAAGGCACAGAGCAAGGCCACTATCTTCAGATCTGGCAGGCCGACGCTGCGGGCGAGTGGAAGCTCGTTCTCGATTGGCAGCAGGCGCTGCCGGCAGAGAAGTAACTGCCTTGAAATGTGGGAGGGACCTTTGTGTCCCGACTCTTCGCTTTGCTGAACGCTCGTTGTCGGGGCACAAAGGCCCCTCCCACATTAAGATATTTTGAATCCAAAGCGCACGTTCGGCGCATCTCATCTGGGAAACCGCGAATATGCAGACACTTTTCCAGGATCTTCGTTATGGCGCGCGCCAGCTTTGCAAGCGTCCCGCCTTCACTTTCCTCGCGATCTTTTCGATGGCCCTCGGCATCGGCGCGAACACCGCCATCTTCAGTCTTATCGATACCGTGTTGCTCCGGCCGCTCCCGGTGCGCGACGCGTCCCAGCTCGTCGAGCTTTATGGCACGCTCCATAACAACGCCGACTACACGATCCAATCCTATCCGAACTACAAGGAATACCGCGATCGCAACGACGTTCTCTCCGGACTCTTCGCCTACCGGATGGTGGTCACAAGCCTGAGTCACAGCGGAAATAATCAGCGCGTCTGGGGTTATCTCGTCAGCGGAAATTACTTCGACGTTCTCGGGGTGAAGCCCGCCCTCGGGCGCGCGTTCCTCCCGGAAGAAAATCAAACGCCGAGCTCGCATCCGGTTGCCGTTCTTAGTTACGGCACCTGGCAGCGCCGCTTCGGGTCGGATCCGGCGATCGTCGGACAAACGATCTCGCTCAACAATCGCGCTTACACCGTCGTCGGTGTCGCGCCCAAGGGTTTCTTCGGCACGGAAGTCGCCTACGCGCCGGAATTCTGGGTGCCGCTCATGATGTCGAAGGAAATCGAGCCGGGCAGTAACTACCTCGACTCACGCGACAGCGACAACCTCTTCGTTGTCGGCCGCCTGAAGCCAGGGGTGACGCGCACGCAAGCGGAGGCGGCGCTCCAGACGATCACGCTGCAGCTCGCGAAAGATTTTCCGAAAGAAGATGCCGGACGCGGACTCAAACTCATCCCGCCCGGCCTGTTCATTCCCGACATCCGCAATGGCATCTTCGCGTTTTCCTTCGTCCTCGCGGCCGTGGGTGCGCTGGTGTTGCTGCTCGCCTGTGTGAATCTCGCCAATCTCCTTCTCGCGCGCGCCACCCAGCGCCGGAAGGAAATCGCGATCCGGCTGGCGGTCGGCGCGAGTCGCGCACGCCTTGTCCGCCAACTACTGACTGAAAGCGTAATGCTCTCCCTCATCGGCGGCGCGTTCGGGATTCTGCTCGCCGCCTGGATCAATGGAATCGTCGGCGCAATCAAATTGCCCACCGATGTCGCGTTGATCTTCGATCTGCGCCTCGATTGGCGAGTGCTCACATTCACCATCGTCCTCTCTCTTCTGACCGGCGTTCTCTTCAGCCTCCTTCCCGCGTTGCAATCGTCGAAGCCGGCGCTGGTGCCGGCGTTGAAAGATGAAACCTCCATGGCGGGATTTCGCCGCTCGCGTTTGCGCAACAGCCTCGTCGTAGCACAGATCACGCTTTCGCTCGTGCTGCTCATTTGCGCCGGGCTCATCGTGCGCAGTCTCCAGGCCGCGCAGCGGATGCGCCCCGGCTTCGATCCGCAGAACGCGGTCGCACTTTCCTTCGACGTCGGCTTGCAGGGGTACGATGAAGCCAAGGGACGCGCTTTCCAAAAGGAAGTGCTGGAGCGCATCCGGGCATTGCCAGGAGTCAGGTCCGCGGCGCTGGGCGAGCTGCCGCTGAGTCTCAACTACAACTCGACCACGATTTATATCGAAGGCCAGCCGTCCACGGGCAACGGTAATCTTCCACTCGCGATTCCACTCGAAGCGGGCCCAAATTATTTTCACACCATGGGCATTCCCGTGCGGGGCCGGGATTTTCGCGAGGACGAAAACCAAACCGAATCGCGCGTCGCGCTCGTGAACGAAACTTTTGCGCGCCGTTTTTTCAAAGGCGAGGAAGCGATCGGGAAACGTTTTAATTTCAACGGCCCGGACAAACCGTTCTGGGAAATCATCGGCGTCGTCCCGGATGGAAAATACAATAGCCTCGGCGAAGAGCAGAAGATCGCGCTTTATCGGCCGCTCCTGCGCGATTACAGCACGATGGTGACGGTCGTCGCCCGGACAGGCAACCAGCCGGAAAGCACGCTCGCCGCGATGCGGCGCGAGGTGCAGCAACTCGACCCCACTCTGCCGGTCTTCAACGCGAAGACGCTGACGGAACATATGAACATCCCGCTTTTCCCGGCGCGAATGGCGGCGGGCGCGCTGGGCAGCTTCGGCGTGCTGGCGCTCGTGCTCGCGGCTGTCGGCATCTACGGCGTGATGTCTTTTGTCGTGGCCAGCCGCACTCGCGAGATTGGGTTGCGTATGGCGCTGGGCGCGCAATCATCGAACGTGCGCAGACTTATTTTGCGGCAGGGAATGACGCTGGCACTAATCGGTTCGGTGATCGGACTTATCATTGCTTTCGCCTCCACGCGTCTGCTCAAGAGCGTCCTGTACGGCGTGGACGCGATGGATCCGATGACGTTCATCATCGTCACGGTGTTATTGGGAACGGTCGCGCTCCTCGCGTGTCTGCTGCCCGCACATCGCGCTACCCGCGTCGATCCGATGGTGGCGTTGCGCGCGGAGTAGCCAGTCCGTTTTTCTTACTGCGCACGACTACACGAACGCCAATCTCACCGTTGAGCGCAAGAAATAGCACCGGTGTACAGTTTGATCCACTCGTCACGGGAGACTCGTAGATCCTGCTCCACGCAACGTAGCGCGTCGTTCGCCGCAAGGACCGATTTGTGGCTGAGGATGTCGTCCGGCTTACATCGCGCGAGAATGTCCCTGATCGGTGCCGGGTCGTTAGGCCGCCCAGCATTTAACTCGACTCCACTTTCCCGGCAAAGACGCTCATACAAAAGAACTTCGTGATGCCTGAGAATAGCAGTCATGCGCAGCTCGTAATGTTCTCTTCTTGCCAGCCGACACTCCTCGGCTAAGCCCGGCACCTGCTCCCAGACGAGTTGCGCTTCATTCCACCGCGCTGGTTTGCGCGCAGCTATCACGAAGCTGGCGGCAAGACAGCGGTTTGAATATTCAGAGAATTCTTGCAGCAATTGGTCGCGAAACAGCGCGTCGTTTTTCAATACGTCGAGCAGGTCACGCAGCGCCAGGCGCTCCACCGCCAAGCGCCTCTCCTTGGGCAAAGCCGCGAGAAATCTTTCGCTCAGATCAAGAAATGTCTGCACAAGAGTCGCGGATCCCGGGACATGTGAATCTTCAAGAAGGAAATCGTCGACGAGGAACGATTCCGCGGCGAGCGGCGTCAGGTTAAAATAGTGCGCAGGAAAACCGTGATATGATTGCAGGAACGCCGTATCAATCAGATAGAGTCCCGCGGGAGCGGTGACGCGCTTCACCTCTTTGATCGCGCGGAGCGGGTCGCGCAAATGTTCGAAGACCGCGCCTGAATCCACCAGATCGAAAACATCATCCACAAACGGCAACTCCTCGGCCTCGCCTACGATATCGACGTTCTCGCACGGCAACACATCGAACGAGATAACACGCGGATCCGTACAAGGGACGTTGCCGGAACCGAGATGCAAACATCTTCTCGGCGAACTGGAGCACCTCTCCTCGACGACGTACCGTTTGTGGTTTTGCGATATGTGTTCCGCTGATGGTGGCGTCAGATGATGCGTTCGCGGCGATCTAACGAGAATCGGTTTGCCGTTAACGATTGGGTATTCCTCGCCGCTATCGGAGATCAATTTGCCATTGCCCAAGTGAAGCGATGTGTGGGTGCGAGGACAGCGCAACATCGGCAATAATTCTTTTACTCGTTCAAGCATGAAAGAGATTTCCCCACTTCCCGCTACTCCTTACCGCTCGCTGTGGACCGGTCGCAAGAGCAAGTTTCCCAGCCAATCAGGATGCGCGACGCCTGCTCGATATGCTTCCAGCGATTCCACCGACGAGTTCACCCGCAGGTTGCTGTAGGTCTGGTCGGGATTCTGCCAGCGCTCGTGCCAGTAAATCGCAGCTTTAATCCGCGGATAACGCGTCCGAAACATCTCCAGCGCCTGACTGATCCACTGCGGTTTGAGCATTCCTTGCGCATCGGCCGAGAACGGAAAATCGCCCGTGGCCCACTCCGCGATCATGACCGGCTTTTGCGGATCGAGTCCGCACAATTCCTTGTAGGGCCAGTCGAGGAGCGACGGAATATCCGGATTCGGTTCGTCCTTGAACTGCTGGCCGTAAACGCTCATCCCGAGCCAGTCCACGTAATCCGATCCCGGATAATACGCCGGCGCAAAGTTCCAGGTATCCAGCGGGTATGAATAATTGTTCGTGTGAAACATCCACTGGATGTTCTTGGCGCCGCGCGCGCGGACACGATCGACCACATGCCGATACGCTTTCTTGAAATGCTCGGGACCTTCCCACTGATCGGGCGTGTCACCGACCCACTCCTCGCCTCCGTAAAACCAACCGGACCATGGAAACCAGTCGCCATTCATCTCCACACCGAACGCGACGATCATCGGCTTCCCGAACTCGCGGGCGGCATCGGCCCACTTATCGATGTACGCGTCCCATTTTCCCTCGATGATGGCGTTGAGGCTAAACTTGTCCGGGCCGCGATTCTGTTCATACGGCCGGTCCCAGGGCGACCAAAAGACGAGCGGCATCGCGCCGTGGCGCCAGACCACGTTCAGGTTCGCGGTGGGAAAACTTTGTTCACCCCAGTAGCTTGAGGAAGCGATGATGGCCTGGTGTTTGCCGACCATCGTCTCGAACTCCTCGATCATCTCGAGCGTGACTTCATCTTCCGCGTCGCCGAAATCCATGAACGCGCCCGTGTAAGCGCCGCGCTCCGGCGCGAGAACTTCGACCGGCGCGTTCGGATCGGGCGGGTGGACGGTGCTCTGCTTGCGACAGCCGGTCGTCGCAACAAGAGCAGCGGTGAGCAGACTGACCGCGAAGCGTACCCTGCTTGTCATTCTGAGCGGAGCGCAGCGGAGTCGAAGAACCCCGTAGTTTCTCGCGAGCGACGCTGCCGCAGGAATACACGGGATGGTTCGACTGCGCTCACCATGACGATAAAAATGCTAAACCCTCACCGGCACCGACGCGGTTCGTTCCAATTTTCCCCATCCCACCAAGGCGCCTTTGATCGCGCGCAGGATCGCTTTCCAAATCACGTAGCTCAGCATCGGCCGATAGATCAGTCGCATCGGGAGAATCCGCCACGCGCGCAGGACGGATTCGCGTTCCAGGATACAGGCGAGCGTCGCGAGCAGCACGTCCATGCTCAAAAACGCGATGACAAATGGCAACACCGCGCGCCACGCGCCGAAAGGAAGCGAGGCGAGGAGAAACAAATCCACCATCGGCGTGATGGCGACGAGAATGATCTGGAAAAACCAGACGCTCGGCAAACTGAACCAGCCGAGCGCGCGGTAGTTCCAGTTGAAGACCATGTCACGATGTTTCCACAGGCACTGCAGCGTGCCGTAAGCCCAGCGAAAACGTTGCCGCGCAAGAGTGCGCACTGTCTCCGGCGCTTCGGTCCACGCGATCGCTTCGGGAACGTAAACCATCCGGTGGCCGCGCTTATGCAGGGAGAGCGTCAGATCGGTGTCTTCCGCCAGCGTTTCGAGGCTGAGCCCGCCCGCGTCGTCGATGGCGGATTTCCGGATCGCGCTGATCGCACCCGGAACCACCGTCATGCAATTCCAGCGCGTGTAGGCGCGCCGATCGAGATTGAAGCCGCAGGTGTATTCGAGCGCCTGGCAGCGCGCGATGAATGTGCGGAGATTGCCGACCTTCGCGTGCCCCGACACGGCGCCCACGCCTTCATCGGAAAACGGCTCGACCAATCGCCGGAGCGTATCGCGCTGGCAATGCGTATCGGCATCGAGAAAAACGACGACCCCGCTCCGCACCGCGGCGAGACCGCGCTGCAACGCGCGCGCTTTCCCGCGATTTTCCTGACGCAACAAACGCACCCGCGGATCGGTCGCGGCGATTGCTTCCACCTCGGCCGCCGTCTGGTCCCGCGATCCATCATCGACCACGATCACCTCGATTTCCCCCGTATAATCAGTCGCGAGAACGGTGCGCAAAGTTTCCCCGATCACTTTTTCTTCGTTGTAGGCAGCCACGAGCACGCTGAGAGGTTCGGCGAAATTCGACGGCCAGGTCCGGCGGAAGCGCGCAGCCAGCCAGATCACCGTGAGCGTCCGCAACACCACGAGCGCGGTCGCGACAATCATGAACGCCCAGAGAAATTCTTCCGACGCGTGGAAAATCCGGAAGCCGGCGCCGGAAACAAAATGATTCAAGCCCTTGGTCTGCACGGGCGGCATCAACGCATCGCGGGTCGTGCCGAGGAGCGTGCCTAACGACACGACGGTATCGCCGCGCGCCTTGAGATAATCGAGAATCCGCGGCAGCGCTTCGACCGTTTGCTCGCGGTCGCCGCCCGCGTCGTGGAGCAAAATGATGCTGCCGTCATGCCGCTGCTGCTTCACGCGCTGGAGGATGATGTCGGCGCCCGGCCGCGCCCAATCCTGGGGATCGATGTTTTCGAGCACGACGAGATAACCGAGCTCCTGCGCCAGGTTCAACGGCATCAGCTCACTAACTTTTGAAGGACTCGTGTCGGCGGCGTAGGGCGGGCGAAAGAGTGTCGTCGAACGGCCGGTGATCGTTTCGAGGAGAAGTTGCGTGGCGTTGAGCTCGATCCGGATATGCTCGGGCCAGCAGAGCGCGAGATTGGGATGGTAATAGGTGTGGTTTCCGATCTCGTGGCCTTCCTCGACGATTCGCCTAACGAGTGCTGGATATTGTTCCGCGTTCGCGCCCACGAGGAAAAACGCGGCTTTCACATTTGCCGCTTTCAGGATGTCGAGAATTTGCGGCGTCCATTCCGGGTCGGGCCCGTCATCGAAGGTGATGGCGACCTGGTGCGGCTCGCCCGCGCCTTGATGATAAAGCGTGGGGAACTGCGGGAACTTCGAATACGCGGCGGTAAGGTAGCCGTCCTTGTCCACCGCGAGCGAACGGAATCCGTCGGACTGCGTCTCATCGACGGAGACGATCTCGCCCTCGCCGACATCGGCGATCGTGTCGGTGCCTCGGAGAACCTCGAGCGCCGAACGCAACGACGCTTCCATCTTAAAATCCTGAGGAACGCCGAGCGCGTCCCAGATCGAAACATCCTCCGTGCCGAGGCGGTAGACCGCGAACCCGCCGGCCTTCACTTCCCTCACCTTGCGCAATTGATTCAGGAACGTCACCGCATCGAGGAACCAGACGGAATGGTCCTTGTCCGCGTCTTCGTAATAAAAATACGGACTGTAATCCGGCGCGGCGATGTTGAGCCCAGCCACCTCGGCGTAGCTCGCGCGGCTCATCGCCTCGGGGAAACTGATCAGCTCCGCCTTCTTCGCGCCGTTGGTCCAATCGTATCCGTAACTGCCGAGCGCGATGATCCATTGCTTCGCCTCCGCGCCATCCATCAGGACGTTAAGCCATCCTTCGAACCATCGCCGCGAACCGAGCGGGCCGGCCGGATCGATGTCGGACGTTTCGTCGAAGAGCAACGCGACGAAGCGATCGACGTTATCCGAGATCTCCTCGAAATCGATGTAATCGAGGTCCTGGCCCGGCTGGACGCAGAGCCAGAGCTGTTTGTCATCGTAGTGGAGCGCGTCCGTGAAACGGTCGAGAAATATCGTGATGTCTTTTTTGTAAGCGGGATCGATCTGCTCCCAATCGACCACCACGCCGGCCGCCTTCGCCTCGTTCAAAATCGCCAGCACCTTCTGGATGAAACGGTCCTGCCGTTCCGTGGAAGCGTGCGCGAGATTCTCGACCGCTTCCGGTTGCCAGGTGTCGCCGACGAGATTCGTCAGCAACGGCATCAATGCGATCCCTTTGCTGGCCGCGAGTTTCGGGATGCGTTCGTCGGCATCGACTTGCAGATCGCCCGAGCCATTCGTCATCGCCATCCATTCAGGGCACACATGCGTGATCTGGGCCGCGTGCTGCTCGAGCGACGTGTAGCTGTAGGGATCGCCGTTGGTGTAAAACGCGAGGCGCACTTCATTGTCCGCCGATTTCTTCCGCGGATGCGCCGGCGGAGAAGGCGCTGGTCCCGGAGTCTTCTTCGAGGCCAGGCGGGTCGCGGCGAATTTTTCCCAGAGCGCAAGGTTCGCCGGCTGTTGCCCGGCCGGATTCACTTTCTGAAGCGACTTCAGTTGCCCTTTCAACTGTCGCAGGGCAAAAGGGAGATTCAGTTGCGGGGCGACAAAGAGCGTCTGCACGAAAAGAATCGTGCCGAGAAAAATCAGGACGCCCGCGATGAGGAGCACGAGGCGCAGGCGTGGCCAGCGTTTCCCGGCGGGATCCGAGAAAACGAACGGCGTGACGGAATGTGGGGCGTTCTCTTCCATTTACGGAGGCCTATTCTACATCATTTGGGCCAATTCTCGCGCGCGTTCCTGCAAGAGCTCCGCGGTCCGCGCCATCGATTCTTCCCGCGTGATCGGCGGCGTTGCCAGAACCAGGACGCCATCGAAGAGATCACGTGACGTCCCGCCCTCCGCCGCAGATCCGACGATCGCGAAGGAGCGCTTCCCATGCTTCCGCGCGAGCCGCGCCACTCCCGCCGGCGCTTTCCCGTCGAGCGTCTGTTCATCCAGGCTGCCCTCGCCGGTGATGACAACATCGGCGCGTCCAACCGCTGCTTCGAGATCGACCATCTCCGCGACGAGATCGAAACCGGGCCGCACCGTCGCGCCACAAAAACTCATCAGACCGAAGCCCAATCCGCCGGCCGCGCCGGCGCCGGGAGCGTCCCGAAAGTCGCGGCCCAAATCGCGCGCCACGACATCGGCGAGACGCGCAAGCGCTTCTTCCAGCGAGCCGAGTTGATCCGGCGTCGCGCCTTTCTGCGGTCCGAAGGTTCGCGTCGCGCCGCGTTGACCGAGGAACGGATTCAGCACATCGGTTGCGGCAATCACACGCGGAAGGGTGAGATCGCGCGGTGATGAAATCCGTTCGAGGTCCCGCAGATCGATCACTGCGTCGGCCAACTCCGCGCCCGCCTTGCTCAGAAAACGAAAACCCAAAGCGCGCGCCATTCCGAAACCGCCATCATTTGTCGCGCTCCCGCCCAAGCCGACGACGATCTCCTTTGCGCCGCGCGCGATTGTGTCGCGCAGCATTTCGCCGACGCCGAATGTGTTCGCGCGGATCGGATCGCGCTCGTGCGCCGCGATTCGCCAGAAGCCCGCGGCCTCACTCATCTCTAGGACCGCTGTTGCGGTTTTGGCGAGCCAGCCATATCGCGCCTCGATCGCACGCCCGAGCGCGTCCTGCGCGGCACACGTGATCCATTCGCCGTCGCATGCCTCGCGAATCAAATCGGCGGTCCCCTCACCTCCGTCCGCCACAGGCTGCACCTCGATTTCCAACCCCGGCCGAGCGTCGCGCAATCCCGCCGCGATCCTGGCCGCGACTTCGCGCGCGCCTAACGAGCCCTTGAATTTATCCGGCGCGACGAGGATTCGCATGGAACGGTTTCGCTTTGTCATCCAGAGCCGCGCAGACGGCGAGGGACCTCACAACTGCAATGCGAAATAGCTTGCGCCTTCACCACACCGTTCAAGTCGAAGGTCCGACCTTTGCGCAAGCTGGCCGATGACCGGGTGCGAGGTCCTTCGCCGTCTGCGCGGCTCAGGATGACAAGCAAAGAAAGACGCGCACACTCATTCATGTCTTCAGTTGCCGTTCCAAGATTTCCCCCACCAGCGCCGGGTTCGCCTTGCCTTTCGAAAGCTTCAGCACCTGTCCCTTGAGAAAATTTAGCGACGCGGAATTTCCCCCGCGAAAATCCGCGACCGGTTTCGGATTCGCGGCGATCACTTGTTCGCAGAGCGTTTCGATCTCAGTCGGATCGTTCAATTGCTCGATCCCTTTTTCGCTCACAATCGCCGCCGCGCTTTTCCCGCTCGCGAACATCTCCGAGAAAACTTCCTTCGCCTGCTTCCCGCTGATCTTTCCGCTCTCGATCAGATTCACCAATTCATCGAGTGCCGCGGGAGAGATCGGACAATCTCCGATCGCGCGGCCCGCGCCAGCCAGAGCGCTTTGCAGATCGTTCAAGATCCAATTCGCGACGCTCTTCGGTTTCCGCGCGCCTTTCGCGGCCGCCTCAAAAAATGCAGCGAGCGCCAGGTCGTGCGCCAACACAGCCGCGTCGTAGACACTCACGCCATACTGCTCGACGAACCGGGCTCGCTTCGCGCGCGGCAGCTCCGGCAATCGCGCGCGCACCTCCTCGAGCAGCGATTCAGTCTTCACCGGCACGAGATCGGGCTCGGCGAAGTAACGGTAATCGTGCGCCGACTCTTTCGTGCGCATCAGAAACGTCTTGCCCGCGCCATCATCCCAGCCGCGCGTCTCCTGCTCCAATTTTTCGCCGCGTGCGAGCGCCTCTGTTTGCCGCTCCACTTCGTAAGTGAGGGCGCGCCGGACCGCGCTGATCGAGTTCATGTTCTTGATCTCGATCTTCGCGCCGAGTTCCTGCTGGGCCGCGGGCCGGACCGAGATATTGCAGTCGCAACGCAACTGGCCTTTCTCCATGTCCGCGTCGCTGACCGCGCCGTAAATCAGGATTTGTTTGAGCGCCGTGAGAAAGGCGAACGCTTCCTCGGGAGAATTGATTTCGGGCTGGCTCACGATCTCCATCAGCGGCGTGCCCGCGCGGTTGAAATCGATCGCGGTGTTATTTTCGAGGTGAAAACTTTTCGCGACATCTTCCTCCAGGTGAATGCGGACGAGCGGCACTTCTTTCTCCGGCGTCGCAATCTTCTTCTGCGCGTCCTTTGGATAAGCGAGGTCGTGCAACGGCACGCTGCCGTTCGCGCACAACGGCAGATCGTATTGGGAAATCTGATAGTTCTTCGGCATGTCCGGATAGAAATAACTTTTGCGATCGAACTTGCTGAGCGGCGCGATGTCGCACCCGAGCATCAGTCCGGTCAGGACCGTGAGCCGGAGCGCTTCGTGGTTCATCACTGGCAGCGCGCCGGGCAACCCGAGGCAAGTCGGACAAGTGTGCGAGTTCGGCGCCGCGCCGAATTCCACCCGGCAGCCGCAGAACATTTTCGAGCGCGTCTTGAGCTGGACGTGCACTTCGAGACCGATCGTGGTGAGGATTGAAGATTTCAGATTGCAGATTGCAGATTTGAAGAGGCCGACCTGCGCGACGCCACCATAATGGCGACCAACTCATTGGCCTCGGCTAAAAGAGGATCGATGCGTTTGGGCGGGAGAAGGTTTGCTTCTGCAATCAGCTCAAGCCAAAGCAATGCCTCATCAGCTTCCTCCAAGACGACGCCAATCTTAGCGATGAACTCGGCTTTCGAGCGCGCGCGACACGTTGCCCGATAATTTGCTGCCACGGATGTCCCGCAGCGAACCAGTTGATTCGCAATGGCGCGTCCTTCGATAGTTTTCGGCATCGCAGCGACAAGTTTCAAAACGCGCAACGCAAACTGCTTTGTTCGATCCTTTAGTTCTTCAGGGTTCATTCTGTCCAATCTGCAATCTGCAATCTGAAATCTGAAATCTGAAATCTTCAATTCTTTCTTGCCGCGTATTCGAGCGCGTTCTTCAGATCGAATTTCTTCACCCGCTCGGCCAGGGCCGGGTCGTTCGCGGCGTCGAGGATGCGCGGGTCGCGCAGCAATTCCACGAGGCGGCCTTGCTCAATCATCGCCATGATCTCGGGATCGTTCCGGAGCGCGACGATTTTCGGCTGCTCGCTCAACTCGGCCGCGCCCGGAAACGCGAGAAAGCGCCGCGCGCTTTCCGGATTCGAGAATACCGTGCCGACGTCCGTGAGAGTTTGGTAAACGCCCGGCGGCATCGCGTCCGTCTTTTTCACGAAATCGCCGAGCGCGCCCATTTCGACGGAATTTTTCAGGCGCGCGAGCAGTGGAGCGATGGAATCGGAATCGAAGGATGGCGCTCGCTCCTCGGATTGGTTGCGATTGGGCAGAGGGCTCGCATTTCTGGCCGGGTCATTTGCGGGCCGCGCGCGGACCGTTGCCTCGGCGATTGATCCAAGGGACCGAATTCCAACCAGCACGAGCCAGATAAAGAATGCGCCGAAAAGGAAACCGACCAGCGCACCGCTCAGGCCGTAGACCAGGCGGACCGCGCCGGAACTTTGTTGCGCGGTCCGTTTGAAAAGAATGGAGCCGACGCTGGCGACAAGCGCGTAAACCAGAAACGCCAGGATCGCGCCGCCCAAAACGGAGAGAATGATGTCCGGCATTTTGACGATGGGCCGCAGGAGCGAAACTGTCATGCTCCCAAAGAAAAAGGCGGCGGCGTAGGCGGCGATGATCGCGGCCGCGCGCATCAGCTGGCGCAAAATCCCGAGCCGCCATCCGCGAATGATTTCCAGGAGAATGAGGACAACAGCGAACGAGACGAAGATGATTTGCCAGGTCGCTGAGCCAGCGATGCTTTCAATTTCGGGTTTCATTGGTAGCGCTTGCGCTACTTTCCGAAATCCGAAATCGCCTTCTGCCGCAAAGCGTGATCGCAGAGGACGAGCGCGGCCATCGCTTCGACGATCGGCACGGCGCGCGGCAGAACGCAAGGATCGTGGCGGCCGCGCGCGGCGAGCGTCGTCTCCTCGTGCGAGGCAGTCACGGTTTTCTGATCGCGCGCGATCGTCGAAGTCGGCTTGAAGGCGACGCGGAAAAAGATGTCTTCGCCATTGCTGATCCCGCCCTGGACGCCGCCGGAATTGTTCGTCGTGGTGCGGACCTTTCCATCGCGCACTTCAAAAGGATCGTTGTGCTCCGAGCCTTTCATCCGCGTCGCCGCGAAACCGGAGCCGATCTCAAAACCTTTCGAGGCGGGCAGGCTCAACATCGCTTTCGCCAGATCGGCTTCGAGCTTATCGAAGACCGGCTCACCGAGACCGGGAGGAACGCCGCGGATCACGCATTCGATCACGCCGCCTAACGAGTCACCTTCGTCGCGCACAGATTGAATCAACGCGGTCATCAGCTCCGCGGCCGCTTCATCGGGACAGCGCACGGCATTGCGCTCGACGTCTTCGGTCCGGACCGAACTGCGATCGATTCGAGCGGAGACTTCCTGAATTTGCGTGACGTACGCGACGATCTCCAAGGGTCGCGGCGAAAGTTTGCTCAGAACTTTTTTCGCCACCGCGCCGGCCGCGACGCGCCCGACCGTTTCTCGGGCGGAAGCCCGGCCGCCGCCCTGCCAGTTTCGAATGCCGTATTTCGCTTCGTAGGTGAAGTCCGCATGCGACGGACGATAGGTGGCTTTCATTTCGGAGTACGCCTCGGGCCGCGCGTCCTTGTTCATCACCAGGATCGAGATTGGAGTGCCGAGCGTACAGCCCTCGAAGACACCGGACAAAATCCGGCAGCGATCCGCCTCGTCGCGAGGCGTGACGATTTTGCTCTGTCCGGGACGGCGCCGGTCGAGGTCGCGTTGAATGTCTTCTTCGCTCAGCTCGATTCGCGGCGGGCAACCATCGATCACCACGCCGACACCGCCGCCGTGGGATTCGCCCCAGGTCGTGATCCGAAAAAGTTGTCCGAAGCTGCTGCCCATTTGAGCAATCTTAGACGCGGCCTCGCGATTGACAATGTGGGAGCGGCCTCTGCGCCGCGACAGCGCTTCGGCAAGAGTCGGGACGCAAAGGTCCCTCCCACATTCCTAAATCGCCGCGAAACCGGTCCGCAAATCGTCGATCAAATCGGCGACATCCTCCACACCGACCGAGAGCCTAACGAGCGAATCCGTGATGCCGAGCGACGCGCGCATTTCCGGCGGGATCGATCCATGCGTCATCAGCGCGGGATGGTTGATCAAGCTCTCGACGCCGCCCAGGCTTTCCGCGAGCGAAAATAAATGCGTGTTCTCGAGAAACCGCCGCGTCCCTTCGAGATCGGTTTTCAAGACGATCGTGACCATGCCGCCAAAGCCGCGCATCTGCTTTTTCGCGAGCGCATGCTGCGGATGCTCTTCAAGGCCCGGGTATTTCACCGTCTCGACTTTCGGTTCGGCCACGAGCCAGCGCGCGATTTCCATCGCGTTCTCGCAATGCCGCTCCATCCGGAGCGCGAGCGTCTTCAATCCACGCAATGCCAGAAAGCTGTCGAACGGCCCCGCGATCGCACCGACCGCGTTTTGCAAAAACGCGATCTGATCGCCGAGCTCCTTGTTTTCTCCCACGACGACAACGCCGCCCACCATGTCGGAGTGGCCATTTAGATATTTCGTGGCGGAATGAACGACGATATCGAATCCGAATTCGATCGGCCGCTGAATCCACGGACTGGCGAAAGTATTATCGGAAACGCTGATGGCCTTGTGCGCGCGCGCGATTTTCGCGACCGCTTCCAGGTCGATCAGCTTGAGCAACGGATTGCTCGGCGTTTCCACCCAGACCATGCGCGTGTTTGGCCGCATCGCTTTCTCGACCGCGCTCGCATCGGTCATGTCGATAAAAGTGAAATCGAGATTCGCGGATCGGCGGCGGACGCGTTCGAAAAGCCGGAACGTTCCGCCGTAGAGATCGTCGCTCACGACGACGTGCGAGCCGCTGTCGAGTCCGTCCAGGACCGTGGCCATCCCGGCGAGACCGGACGCGAACGCCCAGCCGCGCGTGCCGCCTTCGAGATCGGCGATGCAACGCTCGTAGGCGCTGCGCGTGGGATTGATCGAGCGCGAATAATCGTAGCCCTTGTGCCGGCCGGGACTTTGCTGGACGTAAGTCGACGTCTGGTAGATCGGCGTCATGATCGCCCCGGTCGAAGGGTCGGGCGATTGGCCGGCGTGGATGACGCGCGTGGCGATGTCGTGTTGCTTCTTCATGGGAATGTGGGCGCTACGGCATTTGGCGCCGCAGATAAGAGAGCAGGTCGCTCCGCGTGATTAGGCCGAGAAATTTGTTTCCGTCCATCACGATGGCGACGCGGCCGCGATCGAAAACTTCCAGCAGATCCTTGATCTTCGCGGACGGCGACAAGGTCTCCAGCCGATCGGTCATCGCCGTCTTCACCTCATGATGAAAATGGTCGGGATCGTGGTGCACCTTCACGAGCACGTCGGATTCATCGAGAATCCCAATGGCGCGTCCGTTTTCATCGACCACCGGCACCTGCGAAACACCCGCGGCACGCATGCGCTTGACCGCCGTCAGCAACGTGTCGCCCGGTCCCACCGTGATGACTTCGCCGGCTTCGTAGCGATGACTGATCAGATCGCTCAGATCGCCCTGAGTGGGCCGGCGACCGAAGCCCTGGTCCGCCATCCAGAAGTCGTTGAACATTTTCGAGAGATATTTGTTCCCGTCATCGGCGACAAAAGTGACCACGCGTTTCCGTTTGGTTTGTTGCCGGCAATAACGCAGCGCCGCGGCCACGAGCGTGCCGGTCGAAGAGCCACCGAGAATTCCTTCCAGCCGCAGGAGTTCGCGCGCCGTCGAGAAACTTTCGGCGTCATCGATCTCGAACGCGTCGGTCACGTAGCTCATGTCCGCGATGTCGGGAATGAAATCCTCGCCGATTCCTTCGACGGCCCAACTCCCGGCTTCGACCAGCTTGCCGGTCTTGACGTACTCATAAAGAATCGAGCCGGTGGGATCGGCCAGGATCATTTCCACGCCGCGCCTTGGGCGCACGCGCGAGAAAAATCGGCTGAGCCCGGTGAGCGTTCCGCCGGAACCCACGCCCACCACGACCGCATCGACATCGTGCCGCATTTGTTCCCAAATCTCGGGGCCGGTGCCACGCTCGTGCGCGAGCGGATTAGCCGGGTTGCCAAATTGGTTCACGTAAAACGCGCCCGGAATTTCCTCGGCCAGCCGCGCCGCGACATCCTGGTAATATTCGGGATGGCCGCGCGTGACATCGGAACGCGTGAGCCGGACTTCCGCGCCGAGCGCGCGCACATGCGCAATTTTTTCCTGCGACATCTTGTCGGGGATTACGAGGATGATGCGGTAACCTTTCGCACCGGCGATCAGAGCGAGGCCCAATCCTGTGTTGCCCGCAGTCGCCTCGACGATCGTGCCGCCCGGCCCGAGTTTCCCATCGCGCTCCGCCGCTTCCACCATGGCCAGCGCGACGCGATCCTTGATCGAGCCGGTGGGATTCTGGTTTTCGAGCTTAACGAAGAGCTGGCACGGGCCGGTGTCGATTCGGGTGATCTCGACGAGCGGCGTGTCGCCGATCAGCGAGAGGATCGCGGGCGGTTTCGAAGTGGACTGAATGGGAGCGAGCGAAGTAGCGGACATTTTGATTCGGCCGTTCTTTAGTGCGACCACTCCGAGTTACTGTCGGCGAGAAATTGCTGGAGCGTATCGAAACGCACTTCGCCGTAGTTCAGCGCGTAACGCAGGTCGCCGCCTTTGAACACCCACGTGGTCGGAATCCAGCTCAGCGGCAGATCGAGGAAACGTTTGATCTTGCCGTCACCACTGCGTGGTCCAGGATCGGCCACGATGGTGACGTTGGGTTGGTCGACGAGTTGAAATTTCGTCAGCATGGCGCGGCCATCGTCGCCGCCATTCCAGACCGAGACGAAGCAAAATTTCGTCGTCGGATTTTCCTTCACGATTTTCAGCCAGCCGCCGCTTTTCAATTCCGCCTGGCAATTCGAACACCACGGCGCCCAGAGATGGACAACGCTCAGCCCCGGCGCTTTGATCGCCTCCGCGAGCTGCTGTTCCGCCGGTGACGCGGCGAAAAGACCTACCGCACAGATCATTGAGAGCACGACAGGAAATGAAATGAGGATTCTTTTCATGGAAACGTCGCGGCGAAACGAAGGGGGCTGGCTTCGCGGACAACACCAATATGCGGAGAAATCCGCGCGGCTCAAGACGTGAAGGCTGTCGTCTCGAGCCGCGCAGAAGGGACCGCGAACATGGGAGGAGCGCCGACCTCGCAAGCGGTCTTCGGCTTCCGCCATACACCGGGCGTCTACGTCAGGCTACGCGCCGCGTTTAAGCGAGGAGCCAATCTGCGGGTGTGAGGTCCCTCGCCGCCTGCGCGGCTCGGGATGACACGCATTTTTCCACCCCATTTCCCCCGGTTGACCTCTCGTGAGAACGGGCTAATATGCCGTCCCATTTCTGCGGGACAGCCTCGGCGATGATCGCCTGCGCTAAAGACAGAAAAGCGGCTCCGCGCCGCGAGGAGAAAACTTACCGCCATGTTGCAAATGCAGGATTTACTTGCGAGCTCGTACCGCGAGTTCAAAGAAGGTAGCATCGTCAAAGGACGCGTTCTCGAGATTCGCCCGCGCGAAGTCCTGGTCGACATCGGCTACAAATCGGAGGGCGTCATTCCCTCCGCCGAGTTCGAGGACATCGAGTCGATGGAGGTCGGCGACGAAGTGGAAGTGCTCCTCGAGCGCCTCGAAAACGACGAAGGCATGGTGGTCCTCTCGAAGGAGAAAGCGGCTTATCGCCAGAATTGGAACAAGATCGCGCAGGTCTTTGCCGGCGACGGGTTGATCAAAGGCAAGGTGAAGTCCGTCGTGAAAGGCGGCCTGATGGTGAACATCGGCGTGGAGGCATTTTTGCCGGCGTCGCAGATCGACATTGTTCCGCCGAAAGATTTGCAGCAGTTTGTCGGCAACACTTACGATTTCAAGATCGTCAAGATCAACGACGACCGGAAGAACGTGGTCCTGAGCCGGCGCGAATTGATCGAGCAGGAGCGGAGCGAGAAGCGCCAGAAATTCCTCGAAGGCGTCCAAGTCGGCGACCTGGTGAAGGGCAACGTGAAAAACCTGACCGATTTCGGCGCGTTCATCGATCTCGATGGGATGGATGGCCTGCTCCATATCACCGACATGACCTGGGGCCGCCTCGGTCACCCGAGCGAATTACTCAAAGTCGGCCAGCCGCTCGAAGTGATCGTGCTCGACATCAACAAAGAGAAAGAGCGCGTCTCGTTAGGCCTGAAGCAGACCCAGAAAAATCCGTGGGACCAGATCGAAGAGCGTTTCCCGGCCGGGCAGCACGTCAAAGGCAAGATCACGAACCTCGTGCCGTACGGCGCATTCGTGGAGCTCGAGGAAGGCGTCGAGGGTCTCATTCACGTTTCCGAATTGTCGTGGACGAAACGCATCATGCGGCCGTCCGATGTTCTAACGCAGGGGCAGGAAATCGAAGCCGTGGTCCTTGGCGTGAACAAGGAGGAGCAGAAGATTTCGTTAGGCCTGCGCCAGCTCGAAGCGAATCCGTGGGATGAGATCGAGAAGAAATTTACCATCGGCAGCCACGTGAAAGGCGCGATCCGCAACATGACGGCATACGGCGCGTTCGTGGAGCTCGAAGATGGCATCGATGGAATGATCCACGTCTCCGATTTGAGCTGGACCCGGAAGATCAATCACCCGAGCGAAGTCTTTAAGAAGAACGACGAAGTCGAAGCGGTCGTGATCGACATCGACAAGGTGAACCAGCGGATCAGCCTCGGCATCAAACAGCTGAGCGACGATCCGTGGAAGGAAATCGACACGAAATACAAGATCGGCGATCTCGTGACCGGCAAAGTCACAAAGCTCGCGAGCTTCGGTGCGTTCGTGCAATTGCAGGACGAAATCGATGGGCTCGTCCACATTTCGCAGTTGAGCGAAGATCACGTCGCGAAGGTGAAGGACGTGCTCAAGGTCGGCCAGGAAGTCGAAGCGCGCGTCATCAAGGTGGACAAAGTCGAGCGCCGCATTGGCCTCTCGATCAAGGCCGCGAATTATTCCGAAGAGGAACTCAAGCGCGAATCCGAAGCGTTCGACAACCTGCGTCCGGGCGAAGACATGGTCGGCCTCGAGAAAGCGTTCGAAGCGGCCGAGGAAGATTACCGGCCGGGCGAAGGCAAAAAGAAATAGTTGGCGCGTTGGCGCGCTCTTCTGTAGCGGCGGTCATAGACCGCCGCTACAGGAAGAAATTCCGTCGTTACTTCGCCAGCTCGTAGAGATATTCCACGAACGACATCACGGCGCCGTCGTAACCTTGGATCTTCGGGTTCGCGGACTCGATCACGTAATATTCATCCGGCGCATGCGCGCCGCTGCCGTGACCAAGACCAAAATGGCCCGAGGCTAATTTTAGCGGCTCGCCGGTGAAGACGAAACCCGGATACGAGCCGGCGTTGCGCGGCCACATCACCGGCGCGATGCCGGCGCGTTTCAAGACCGCGATCTGCGCTTGAATCAAGGGCGCGCTCGCCACGGTCTGCGTCGGATCATAACCGCCGCTCATGTTCACTTCGATGTCGCCGAAACCGCGCTTGGCCAGATGCGCCTTGATGGCCGGCACCACGTCCGCCGCTTTCATATCGGGCACCAATCGGAAATCCATTTTCGCCACCGCCTTGTGGGGCAGCACCGTTTTCCCTCCCGGACCGGTGTAACCGCCCACCAGCCCTTCGATGTTCGCGGTCGGCTGCGATTCCAGGCGAATATTCGCCTGCTCCCACGGCAGATCATTGATCCAATGCTGCACGCTCATCTGCTTCTTCGCCTGCGCTTCGCTGCGAATCTTCGAAGCGTCCACGATCATCTTCTTTTCCTCGTCGCTGATCGGACGCGGCTTCGGATAATTATCGATCGCGATCTCGTTGCCATCTTCCGAGACGAGCGTGTTGAGCGCTTTGACCAAATGCCAGGCCGGATTATCGACCATCGCTTTCAGTGAGGAATGAATGTCCTTCCCGGGTCCGCGTCCCCATTTCTCGCCGCTCGAAACCAACTCCAACTCGACCACGCCCTTCGCACCGAGGCTCACCGTGACGATGCCATCGAGATCCTGCATCGTAGACGGCATGAAAACGCCCACGGTTTTCGCGAGCGCCGCCTGCACTTCCGGCTTGTGCACGATTTGGGCGATGTGCGGGGAACCAATTTCTTCCTCACCCTCCGCGACCATCACCAGGTTCACCGGCATCTTCTTGCCCGCGCCCTTGATGGCATGCAACGCCGCCAGAAACGCCGACTCCGGTCCCTTTTGATTCACCGCGCCGCGACCGACGATCGCCTTTCCTAATCCGGGCTTATCGATCAGCGCCGCATCCAGGGGAGGCGAGGTCCATTCCTTCGGATCGAACTGCTTCACGTCATACATGAAATAAAGCCCGACCGTTTTAGCCGCGCCGGCATCCAGCGTCGCAAACACGCCTGGCTTACCATCCGTCTGAATCACGGTCGCCTGCTGGAAACCCGCGTCCTTCGCCAGCTTCGCCATGTATTCCGCGCCTTCCGCGGAGTTAAGGTTCTCCGCCGCGATCGACGGCAGCTTGATCCAATCCTGGAGACGCTTGAGCGCTTCATCGTGACGCTTCACGATCTCCGCTTTGATCGGCGCGAGATCGTCCGCGGCCGCGAGTTGCTGGTTCAAGCTAAGAATGGCGGCGACGGCGAGTGCGGCGCCTTTGATGAAAGTTTGGCGATGGATGGTGATCATGGATTTTCCCCGGTTAAGAAGTGAGTTCGGGAAGTTAGAACTTTCCCGCTAACTAAAACAAGAGAGAAAGGCAGCTCACACAAAGGGCGCGAAGGGATTTCATAATCCCCAGCCCTTCGTTGTGATCCTTTGTGACCTTCGTGTGAGGTCTAGAATTCCGCGCTGCCGGGCGTGCGCGCGAACGGAATCACATCGCGGATATTCGACACGCCGGTGACGAACATCAGCATGCGCTCGAACCCGAGTCCGAAACCGGAATGCGGCACGGTCCCATAGCGGCGCAGATCGAGATACCATTTGTAATCCGCCGGATCCATCTTGTGCCGGCGCATGTTTTCCTCGAGCACTTCGAGCCGCTCTTCGCGCTGACTTCCTCCAACGATCTCGCCAATGCCGGGAACGAGCACATCCATCGCCGTCACCGTCTTGCCGTCGTCATTCAACCGCATGTAGAACGGTTTAATCTCCTTCGGATAATCGAAAACCGTCACCGGACATTTGAAATGTTTTTCCGTGAGCCAGCGCTCATGCTCCGATTGCAGGTTGGCGCCATACGCGACCGGGAATTCGAATTTCTCTCCGCTCTTCGTCAAAAACTCGACCGCCTCCGTGTAAGTGATGCGCTGGAACGGCCGCTCCATCACGAAATCGAGTCGCGCCAGCAATTCCTTGTCGACGAACTTCGCGAACAACTCGAGGTCCTCCGCGCAATGCTGGCGAATATCGCGAATGAGATATTTCACAATCTCTTCGGCGACATCCATGTTGCCGCGCAGATCGGTGAAGGCCATCTCGGGCTCGATCATCCAGAATTCGTTCGCATGCCGGGAAGTGTTCGAGTTCTCCGCGCGAAAGGTGGGGCCGAAGGTGTAAACTTTCGAAAGCGCGCAAGCGAACGCCTCGGCTTCCAGTTGTCCGCTCACGGTGAGGAAGGTCGAGCGCGCGAAAAAATCTTGTGCGTAATCAATCGCCCCGTCCGGCCGGCGCGGTGGATTCTTCGGATCGATCGCGGTGACGCGAAACAGTTCCCCCGCGCCCTCACAATCGCTCCCCGTGATGATCGGCGTGTGCACGTAAACAAAGCCGCGTTCCTGGAAAAATTGATGGATGGCGAACGCGAGCCGGCTCCGGACGCGAAAGACCGCGCCGAACAAATTCGAGCGGGGCCGCAGATGGGCGATCTCGCGCAAAAACTCCGGCGTGTGTCCCTTCTTTTGCAGCGGATAGGTGTCGTCCGACGCGCCGACGATCTCGATCTCGTCCGCCACGATTTCCCAGCTCTGGCCCTTGCCCTGCGACGCCACCAGCGCGCCACGCACGGTGATCGACGCGCCCGTGATCAAGTGCTGGACCGCCGCGTAATTTGGCAGCGTGTTCTTCGCGATGATCTGAAGATTGCGCAGACAGGAGCCATCGTTCAGCTCGATGAACGAAAAATCTTTCGAATCGCGACGCGTGCGCACCCAGCCCTGGACTTGGATCGGAGCAATCGGAGCAGCACTTTGCAGTGCAGCTTTTACCGAGGTGGTTGCTGGCATTGGGGGAAGTTTGCTGGTCAATTGCAATTCGACAAGTTCTTCTGTTCTCTTCTGTAGCCGCTTCGCTGTGCGAAGCGTGGGATGGGGGCAGCTGCGAACCACGCCGCCCGCCCGCAGGGCGGCGGCTACAGACGGAAGAATATGAGTAACTACATTTGCGTCACGTGCGGCACGCAGTTCGGCGAAACCGAGCAGCCACCGGCCAGTTGCCCGGTTTGCGAAGATGAGCGGCAGTACGTGAACTGGGACGGGCAGCAATGGACCACGCTTGCGCAGTTGAGAGTCGGTCACTCGAATCGGATCGAGGCTGAAGGAGCGAACCTTTGGGGCATCGGGACCGAACCTTCGTTCGCGATCGGTCAGCGCGCGCTTCTCGCGCAATCGCCGAACGGAAATATTTTATGGGATTGCGTGACGCTGCTCGACGAGCAAACCATTCAACGCGTCCATGCGCTCGGTGGCATTCGCGCGATCGCTATTTCCCATCCGCACTACTACTCGGCGATGGTCGAGTGGAGCCACGCCTTTCATGACGCGCCCATTTATTTGCATGCGGCCGATCGCGAGTGGGTCATGCGCGACGATTCCAGCATTCGATTTTGGGAAGGCGAGACGCATTCCCTCTGGGATGGAATGACGCTCGTGCAGTGCGGCGGCCATTTCGACGGCGGAATGGCTTTGCATTTTCCGGGCGGAGGAGGCGGACGCGGTGCGTTGTTGACCGGCGACATTATCCAGGTCGTCTTCGACCGTCGTTACGTCAGCTTCATGCGCAGCTATCCGAATCTGATTCCGCTCTCGGCCGGCGCCGTCGCGAAAATCATCGCGAGCATTGAGCCGCTCGCCTTCGAACAGGTTTACGGCGCGTGGTGGCAGCGCAATGTCTTGTCCGACGCCAAGGCCGCGCTCATTCGTTCGGCCGAGCGGTATCTGCGGGCAATCGGGGCGTGATTATTATCGGCAGCGTCGTCGTTGGTCCCAATCGTTGCCCCGCGTTTTCGGCTAGACATTTCATTTCGTGTTTATCACTCTGGCTGCTTCCGCCAAACGGAGTTTCCAAAATGAATGCCGCACACAAAATTCTCACGCGCGGCGCCGCCGCTTTGCTCTGCGCGGGGCTCGCCGTTGCCGCCAGTTCGTCGAACAAGGAAGCGCGCGTCACGCAAATCATCCACGACGTCAAGCTCCTCCCATCCGACGCGGCCGTCCGCGCCGCCGTCGTCAACGACAGAGTCGCCGAGGACACCGGCGTGCGCACGGGAGGCGATTCGCGCTCGGAGTTGACCTTCTCCGATCTCACCATCACGCGCCTCGGCGCCAATACGATTTTCAGTTTCAACAAAGCCGGGCGCAACGACAAGATCGAGAGCGGCTCGATTCTCCTGCGCGTGCCGAAGGATTCCGGCGGCGGCTCCATCAGAACAAGCGCCGTCACCGTGGCGGTGACCGGCACGACGGTCATCCTTGAAACGACGCGCGCGGGTAAAAGCAAACTGATTACGCTCGAAGGCGGCGCGAGCCTTTCGTTGGTGAAACATTCGCGCGAATCGCGCTACGTGAAGGCGGGGCAGATGCTCGACGTTCCGGCGGGCGCCACCACTTTGCCGATGCCGGTGAACATCGATCTGAACGAGGTGATGAAGACGCACCCGCTCATCACCGACTTCGGCCCGTTGCCGAGCCGCGACCTCATTACCGCGGCGGCCCAGCAGCAAAATCCCACTGCGTCCACCGGGCCGAATTTCCCCATCCTGCCCATCATCAGCATATTCGGAGGGCCACCGCGCCGCCAGCCGCCAAACCGCAACCCGCCACAGCCACCACCGCGCCCGAACCGGAATCCTCCCGGGACGCGCCCCGTGGTAGGGCCGACGACGAATCAAAACAACCCGGCTCCTACTCCTACTCCGCCACAAATCTTAACGCGTCGGGGACCTAATCAAACCACCACCAAGGCGCCAGTAACTACTACCACCACGCGCGCCCAAACTACCTACCAACCCAATCCTTCGCCTACTCCTAGAAAGCGCGTCATAAAGAAGCCAACAACTCAGACCAGCGGTCCGCGATAACGCGCGGACTATCCCGCCTGGTCGTCGTTAGTTAGTTATCCTGGTTCATGAGTTCCTCTCGAATATCGCTCGTCCTTGCGGCCTTCCTCATCGGCCTGGGCCTGACCGCCGCCGGTTACTTTATCGGAGAAGGAATCTCCGGCAGAAGCGCCGGGCGCAGGATCATCTCGGTAAAGGGACTCTCAGAAAAGGAGGTGCCGGCGAGCGTCGCCACCTGGACGGTAGGCTACACCGCCACCGGCAATGAGCTCGGCGAGATCAACAGGAAATTAGCAGAGAGCACCAAAGCCGTCCTGGCGTTCCTCAAAGAAGCAGGCTTCGCTGAGATCGACATGGCGGTCCAACCTCCCTCGCTCCACGATACCAGCATGGACGAGCGCGAGAAGGATTCTCCGCCGCCACCAGAACGATACCGAGCCGATCAAGCCGTCTTGTTACGCACCTCGAAAGTCGACGCGATCAAGCCGGCCCTCGCCTCTGCTTCCAATCTTATGGTAAGCGGCGTTCTTCTATCTGGTAAGGCTGAACCGAACTACATCTTTAACAAACTCAACGAAATCAAGCCAGGCATGATCCAGGAGGCGACCAAGAACGCCCGCATCGCTGCCGAACAATTCTCCCGGGACTCGCAAACCACCCTGGGGAAATTGCGCAACGCCACGCAAGGTTGGTTCCAGGTGGAGAATCGCGACGCCGCTACGCCCGAACGCAAGATCGTTCGTGTCGTGGTTGATGTTGAATACGAAATAAACTAGCGCCTTCGGGAAACGGTTTGTAAACAGCCGCTCCTTGGAAAGAATCAGATTATCGCTTGGAGCGCAGAGTTAGAACGTAATCCAGCGAAAACCGATCGTATTCTCGCGGGCACCAGAGGACCAATAGCAGCAGGGCAAGACGCGGGATGACGTGACCGCTAAAGTTGTAAAGCGGTTCGTGCAGAAGGTGGCCGAAGGTCACGACGACAAGGACAAAGCCGAGGGCGATGAGAGCGTCGCGGGTGCGCAGACCCAGGATCAACAACGCTCCGGCAAGGAGTTCGATCAAAGGGACAGTGACACCGACAAACCAGAGAGACCACACAGGCAGAAAAGTATCGGAGAAGGGCAGGAAATATTTTCGGGCGTGTTCGAGCGGTCCCAATTGAAAGACCTTCCAGAAGCCCGCCATGAAAAAGATCAATCCAAGGACGAGCCGGGCAAAGAGCAACGCCCAGGCGCGAGTAAGGTTATGGTGTTCAGCTTCCAAGGAGTTACAAGTCGCGCTAACTCCTAGGATTTGTCGCCGAACAGAGCCCCGCACTTCCAGCACGTGACCCAGGTCCAATCGTCGTACGCCAGCGAAGTGCTGCCACAATTCCAGCACGTGACCTTCATCGTGCGCGACCGCCCTGCGACCTCTTCCGCGGTCTGCTGAGCAGTCTCGGGGAAACTTCTTCCACCTTTCCCCTCAGGTTGCCGCCCTTGGCCGTCTGCCTTTCTCTCTTCAGTCATACGTGTTCCTTCCTTGTTCCTGTTATCGAAATGTCCGAGGTCGACTGACTATCAATGCGACGAGCAAAGCATAGGTTGGGGCGCATGGCCGCCTATGAACAAGGAAATAATCGCGAAAGGGCCAGAATACGACCTAATCAGAACGGGCAACCGGAAGCGCGCCGCCGCGCGGCGATCGCAGGGTCACCGACTGCTGTGCGTCTTCAAGACACGCTCGGCGACCGCCTTGTTCTCGGTCCACTTGTAGTGGCGGTCGGCCACAACGGACATCCAGATGAGGCGGCCGTAGCGCCAGCAATCGAGCAGAAGACCTTGTTGAAACGGCTGGCCCTTGGCCGTAACCACGACGTTATTATGCTCGCTCTCCGTTCCGGCAAAGGATTCTCCCCAGTGGAATTCCAGCGTTTGGAGTTTCAAGGCGTCCAGAGGGACGAGCAGGTCTTCCGCCCATTGATAACAGTAGCCCCGCTTTCTCGCCCCCGTTTTGATAAGGAAATTCTGCAGGCCCGGCGGCCAGACCACGCGGTATTCACGCGCCAGCCGTCGCGAGTTGGTGTAGGCGCACTGGGCTAATCGCTGGGCCTCGTCCTTTCGCACGCTGGGAGAGAGCTTCGCGATCCGATCTCGCAAGGCCGCGACGGACGATGCTTCATCAGAAGTCGAATGGGTGGCTGCTTCGTCCCCGGCCGATACGAAAATGTTCGCGCGGGCGAAGGAGGCGCAACTTACAAAAACAAACGCGACCGCAACGGCGGCTGAAAGGCGAAGAGAAGGAAGAATAACCATCGAAGCGCAATACATTATCGCGTAACACCGGAGGTCAAGCGTTTCTCTTCGCGCGCCAGTAAATAAACAAGCCGAGAAAGACCAGGAGAAGCGAGCCGCCTGCGACCTTGGCTTCGTGAATCCAAATGTCGGCAGTGCCAGGCGGCGGAATCAGGGCGACGATCATGGCAAAGAGCGTGATGGAAAGGCCACACAGCCCGATGACCAGCGCTCCCGTCGGTCCGCCCGGAACGAGCAAGCTTGCGTCGCGAAGCTCTCGCCCTCTCCAGCAATGAACCATAAAGCAGAGGAAGAGGTAGAGGTAGGGAATGAAGTAGATGAGGAGCGACATATCGAGCAGAATCAGGAAGGCTTTCTCGACCGACGTCCCTTTGCCCAGCACCGATAACAGCAGAAAGAAAACGGCGATGGGCGCCTGGATAAGGATCGCCCAATAAGGCGTGCGCCACCGCGGATGGATCCGCGCGAAGGCGGGCGGGAAATACCGGTCGAGTCCCACCACGAACGCGACCCGGGCCGAGCCGGTCAGCCATGCGCCCACCGCGCCCACCCGCGCTACAGCGAGGAGAAGCGCGGCCAGCGGAATAACCCACCAACCGCCGCTGCCGAGATTGCGCATTCCATTTGCAAGCGCCTGCAGCGGGCCGGCGACGATGTTGATTTCATCCCTGGGGACAAGCCAAAGCATGGAACCCGTCCCGCAAAGGTAGACGACTGCGACCAGCGGCGCGGCAATATAGATTGAGCGTGGCAAATTGCGGCGCGGGTTCTGGATCTCATGGCCCATTGTGGAAGAAAGTTCAAGACCCGCGAAGGCGAAGGCAATCGTAGCCCATAAGTTGAGTAAGGGCAGGTTCGTTAGGTCCGGCTTTAGCTGACCGTAACTAAGAGCATTTGCCGGAGATCTGGTTAGCGCGCCATGGAGACCTAGCAGCACGAGAAGAATTCCGGGAAGATAAACACTTAGACCTCCGATGTTCTGGAGCCATTTGCCTGTCCCTACACCGACAACGTTGATCCATACCGCCGCAGTCAACGCGATCAAGGTGAAGGGAAGCACATAGCTCCAGTTATCGGCCAGACCGCTCCCGCCACGGCCAATCACATAGGTCGCCATGACAGCGGCGGAAAGAAGCAAGGTGGGATAGAAGAGGACGTTGTTGATCCAGTAGCACCAGCCGCAAAGAAAGCCATGTCCTTCGCCAAACTCCTTCTTGGTCCAGGCATAGATGCCGCCTTCATCGGGATAACTCGACGAGAGTTGGATGACGGCGAGACCTTGCGGGATGAAAAAGAGGAGGGCCGCCAGGAGCCACAACGTTAAAGCACTCGGTCCGGCCTTGGCCGCCGTCGCCACCCAGGTGATGCCGACCACCGCGACGAGATTGAAGAGCACGAGGTCGCGCAAGGTCAGGGCGCGCTCGAGTTGAGGGGCATTCTCTTCGGGAAGGCTCATTTCTCGAACGTTAGCCTGCCCGCCATCGGCACGGCAATTCCCAAAAACCGTTGCGATCACCGGAGCGTCGCCACTCCACCACTAATTTATGCTTGCTGTGGCTCTGAGCACCTGCCACTATTTTCTTACACAACTCCCCTCGATCCATCACACCGGCTGCCAGAGTCTGCCTAATCCCCCACTCCAACACTCCCGCCATCCCTTTCATGAACCCAAACTTCTGAAACACCCCAACCAAGATCAAAACTAAACCGGACTAACTATCATGGCATTCACACCACCAGCTGCCTCCCTGGCCCAATTGCAGGGAGTTCCCTTCGACCAGGCCCAAACCAGTGACGAGGAAAGCGCGGCCAAACAACGCTACGACGCCTTTGACACGCCGCAGAATCGCGACAAAAACATGTGCAAAGGCCTCTTCCATTTTGAGGATGGCACCGTCTTTTGGAGTTCGAAGATGGGCATTGATTCCGATGGCCCAGCCGCGCCCGATGACGCCAGGCGCTGCACCGGCAAGCAGATGGATCCCGATAGTGGGCAGAATAAAACGTCGTTCCACCTGCCGCAGAGCGGGGGCGATTTGCCGAGCGAGGTGGCGCCTTATCTGGTGCTGCCGATGAACGCAGCTGGAAACGGGCCCTTCCACCCGAACCTCGAAATCGGTGATGTGGCGGTGGTGATCTACAAAGGACAAAAGACCGCGGCCATCTGCGGCGACATCGGCCCTCTCAAGAAAATCGGAGAAGGCTCCATTTGCCTTCACGAACAGCTCCGCCCGGCGGCGCCCGACCCTTGCAAGAATCATCGCGACCCAGAGACCGGGTTCTGCCAGCGCATCTTCGACTCGAGCATCGAAGAAGACGTGCTCTTCTTTGTCTTTCCGGGCTCGGCCTTTGGCGATGATCTCGCACTTGGCGACTTGACCGGAACGGACAACCGCCTGCGGGAGCGCGCCTTTGGGCTTTACGACAAGTTACGCGGAGCGGCCTGATTTTCCTTCACGCCCAAACCGACCGATCGCGCCAACAACTCACGAATCTTCCAGGGACCTCGCCAGCTGCAGGCACATTTTTCGCGCTCGCGTTGCGAAGAATAGCATGGCTTGTTCGACGCGAGGCGATATAACCGTCGTGTCGCGTCAGAAACATGAAAAATCCCTGTCGCATTCTCAGCGCCGCACTTTGTGTCAGCCTCCTCGCCATCGGAGGTTGCAAACGGAAACAAAATTCTCCGGTCCCTCGCACGCAGTCGCCCGACAAACCGTTTTCACTCCTCGATTCGCCTAATCCTCCCCCACCCGGGGAAGGACCCGTCGAGAATAAGTCCGCGACGCCGCAGCCCGCCCCAAGCCTGAACCCGGTTCCGCACCTCGACCTGGCGAAGCTTGCCAAAGACGCCGGTCCCGCCGTGATTCTCCTGAGCGTGTTCGATCCGTCGGGAAAATTGATCACGACCGGGAACGGTTTTTTTGTCAGCGAGACCGGCCGCTTCATCACGAGCGCGCGTGTTATCGCAGGCGGCGAGAACGCCGTCGCCAAAACGGCGGATGGAAAGATCTACAATGTCACGGGCTTCCTCTCGGTCTCGAGCCCGCTCGATCTGGCCGTGCTTCAAGCCGAGGTAAAGCGCGTTCCGTTCTTGTCCCTGAACAAAACCACCACGCCCGCGCCCGGCGCACTGGCCGCCGTTATCGGCAGTCCGCTGAAAAGTAAAACTCGGCCTCCGGTCGAGGCCGCCCTTTCCGCGAAACTCTTCGATGCGAATAGCGAATGGTTTGAATTACCCCTTACTCTCGACAAGGAGGCGATCGGCGCGCCTGTTCTCGACGACAAAGGAGAAGTAATAGGCATCGTGACTTCAACCACCGGCCGGGCCGAAGCTTCGATCGTGGTCAGGCCCGCAACCGCGCTGCTTCCCCTGCTCGACTCGATCTCCGCCACTACCGTTCCACGCTGGCCAGGCAGCAGCGGTCTCACAGTTTCCCCGACTCCTTCTCCTTCGCCGAAGAAGCCGACACCTACACCTTCGCCGAAGCTACCTTCCAGACTGGTATTCAACCCGCAACCCGCCTACCCCATGGCGGCACGGCGATCGAATCCTCCGATAAAAGGATCAGGCCGTTTCCGGATCAACTTCTCCACCGCCGGCGACGCCAGGAGCGTCGACGTGATCCAATCGACCGGCAGCAGCCTTCTCGATACCGCCGCGTTGAGTGCGCTACGTCTCTGGAAATGCGCACCCGGCCAGGAATGGAGCCTCAGCGTCCCGATCACGTTCCGGCCTTAGGTTCGCGTGCCATTCGCCAGCTCCTATTTCAACCTCAGCAACGTTACAGCTCCGGGAAGTAGAGTTTCCTCGAAGACGGGATCGGGCGTGTCGTGGTAGGAGAAACTGGCGAACTTGACTTCGTTCACACTTGTCTCGACCGGGTTGACTACGACAAGCCTCGTAGGACGTTGCTCGCCCAGGACGCTCCTAAACTCGCTGTAGTAAACTGTGCGAAGAACCTTGCCGCTACTGCTGAACATTTCCGTTTTCAATGGACGGTTATTCTCCTTGTCGAGCCAATAGCGAACGGTCGCTCCTGATTTACCGCGTCCGCGTAAAGTAAGCTTCAAGCGATTGGCTGTGATCTCGCGCCGGGACAGGTCTGTGGTGCTGCTTTCTCCTTCAAGCTCGGGGGAGTAACTGGAGCTCAAAGGACTGCCGAACAGATCGAGAACGAATGAGTGGCTTCGGAATTGTGAAGGAGAAACCGGCACGGCCCGGGCCGATCGCGGGTCGTAGAACCAGAGTCTATCCCCTTTTGAAAGCAAGAGCTTGTTGCGATCTCCCGCGGGCGTAAGGCAGACCGCGAGGGAATCGAAACCGTTAAGTGTCCTTCTCGAGTAAAGACGAAAGGTTCCTTCTCGTTCCCTTTTGCCCTGGCGAAAGTCCGTTATGGAGAGGTCGGCGACAAAGGAGCGGGCCGGCAAACGGATGCGATCGAGCTGGGCCAGCATTTGTTCGGCGGAGTTTTTGTCTTCACCGAAGGATGACAGCGCGAGCAGCAGGAAGGCTGGAATGGGGAGCAAGCCGGCTCCAAGGTGACGACGCCTGGTAGAACTCCTAGTGACGTAACGCATCTACTATGATCATTCGTGAGGCTCGGTGGGCGGGAAAGATAGCGGAAAACAAAGCGGCCAGGAGAAAACCGCCGAAGCAGACAACCAGGATGATGGGCGCACGAAGCACGAGCACCTCCAGCTTGGTGTAGAACGAGCCGCCTGGCGGCACGTAGACGACGCCGAGCGAATTGACAACCAATTCGCCCGCAATGGCAAGAAGCACACCGAGGAGTCCACCAAACAAGCCCAGGAACATCCCCTCGAGAAGAAAGGTTTTGCGGATACCGGCGCGGGTTACACCCATGGCCCTTAACGTTCCTATCTCCGGGATGCGTTCCGCGATGCCGGTCGAGAGCGTGTTATAGATGGTAAAGATCACGATGACCACGATGATGCAGAACATAAAGGTGAACATCGCGCGAAACATCTGGGTAAGCTGGTTGTAGAAGGGACGCAGCTCGGTCCAGGTGCGGAAATCTACGTCAAGTTTTCCGCCAGCTATGAGTTCGCGAAGACGCGCGACGACAACCGGCAGGTCGGCGGTCTGCTTGAGTAGGACAAGAATCGACGTAACTTTCAGTTCTTCTCCCGGGAAGAGCAGCTCCGAAGCGCGCCGGATGTCGAGCTTAACCGATTGGTTGTCGAGTTCCTTGGTGGGCCGGTTAAAGATTTTGCGCACCGACATAGTCATCGCGTTCGGCATGCCTCCGCCGGGTGGTGCGCAAAGAAGCTCAATCGTGGGACGGAGCGTTTGGGTGGCAGCCTCTTGAGTTACCTCCTGGCTAAGAGCCGCGAGGTCTGGATCGCTTTGCTGGGGGGACGGCGCCGGCCTGGAGGCATTGATCTGCTTGTCCAACACCTTCGCATCAGGGTTTACTTGAAGCACGTTTGCCAGGCCGATTCCGATAGTGGCGCCCTCGGGGTCGTTCGAGCTCAATTCGGGCGCGCTTCCGTAGACCGCCTTGTTAACAGGGAGGTCGAGAGGACTCGTTAGCTTGTATGGGTTCCAGTGCAAAAGCGTCCAATCGTCCTCCGGGAAAACGCCAAGGCCGACAAAAGTGGAGGAAGTATGCGCGGCCGAGTAACTCACGATTCCTTTGAAGACAGTCTGAGCAGAGACAAGCTGCAGCTTCGGGCCGATCACCGCATCATCCTGGAGCAGTTGCTTGATCTGGCCGTAGGAATCAATAGCATAAGCGGTCGGGTTACCCGCTCCTTTCTCGTAGAAGCCCGGCCTGGCTAACTGAAGATGCGAGAAGATGACGACGGCCTGCGCTTCCGCACTCTTAAAAGCCCAAGCAACGTAACCGGCAAAAAGGATCAAGCCCGCGCAGGAAAGCATGATGGCAATGATGGTGACGAGGGAACGTCGCGTGTTCCGGAAAACGTTTCGGTAAGCCAGCTTGAGATCCTGGAAAGCGATCATAGCGATGAAGCAGCGCTACCGTTGCCGTTCTTCGTTTGCACCAACGTTCCGTCGCGCATCGTGAAATGTTGATCGGCGTGGCCGACCATCATGGTGTCGTGCGTCGAGAAGAGGAAAGTCGTCCCCAGGCGGTCACGCATTTGCTTCATTAGATGAAGGACCTTTTCGCCTGTTTCCGAATCAAGATTAGCCGTCGGCTCGTCGGCTAGGACAAGATCCGGGCGCGTCACGAGCGCGCGAGCCACGGCGACGCGTTGCCGTTGTCCGCCGGACAACTGGTTAGGCCGTTGCTTACTCTGCGCCGTCAGACCGACGGCTTCGATCAGTTCCCAAGTGCGTTCTTTCAAATTCTTTCTCGGCGTGCCATTCAAGCGCAATGGATATTCGATGTTCTCGTAGACGTTCAGGACAGGGATCAAATTAAAACTCTGAAAAATGAAGCCGAGCTTGTGCGCGCGAAAATGGGAAAGTTCGTTATCGGAATATTCGGCGACATCCTGCCCGGCGATAAAAACCTTTCCAGCGGTTGGGTCGTCGAGGCATCCGATAATATTGAGCAGCGTCGTCTTGCCGCTCCCGGATGGCCCGGCGATGGCCGCGAAAAATCCTCGCTCGATCGAAAGCGTGATCTCGCGCAAGGCGACCACGATAGTTTTACCCAGGTGGTATTCCTTCCGGACGCCCTTGAGTACGACCAACGGGCTGGCGCCGACGGGCGAAGCGACAGTTTCGGTACTCATATCAGAGGCGTTGATCGTCTAGCGGTTTAGGTTCGAAAGACAATGCCCATTCCATTAACGTAACCCGCGAATTTGAAAAACAGCATGAGATACTGGCCGCGCTTTGAGCGAAAGACTCTTAGGCCCATGGCGATAAAGTTCCCGTTCCACGCGATCTCGTTTCTCCTTTTTTGCACGGCGGCCTCGGCGAACGTGGCCAGCGACGAGTCGAACAGCCCTGATCTCTTGACGCAAGCGAGAATCTGGCGACAGCGCTATGGCCTCGCCGGCGCGAGAGACAAACTTCTCGCGGCGCTGCCGCGGGAGGATTCCAGCAAAGGTGAGTTCGAGCGCCGCATTTGGGCGACGAACGCGGACAAGGGCCGCGTCTGGCCCGACTCGGCCGCGCAGTGCTCCGCCGCGGAGCGTTCGCGCACCGGAATTTTTATCGTGCTCGGATACCGGCAGCGTACCGGTCGTTCGCAGCGCGTCGTCCGATACGTGGCAAACAAACTTCAGGAAAATGGATGGCACGCGCAATTGATCGACGTACCGGAATGGTCCGCGTCGGCGGCAGACGATGTCGCGGCCATCGACAAAACGATCGCGCGGGAACTGCCGACGGTGGACCGCGCCATCCTGGTCGGTTTTTCAAAAGGCGGCTGGGATTGGATAAACTGGTTTCACGGTCCAGCGATGAATCTACCTGCGGAAGAGCGAAAGAAGATTCGGCTGCTCGTGGATTTCGCCGCGATCTTGCGCGGTTCCACCATCGCCGGATGGGCCGCGAATGATCACGGGCTGGACGCCACGCTCCTTCGTTCGATGATGCTTGTGCGGTTTGGGGCAAAGGGGGCGACTCCGCAATATTTGCGCTCGTTGTCGAAGGATCCCTGGAGCCGGGAGAATTCTCCTTCGCTCCGCGCGGTCGCGCCGCAGTTGCGTGCGATCGAGTATGTTGCCGTGGCCGAAGGCGCGGATGGTTACCCGCACGCGAATGGTTTTTTTCATTGGGTAAGTCAGAGATCGACTCAAAGGCAACGATGGATGGGTCCATGCGACGGCATGGCTGAATCGGCGGCGGAGTTGCTTCCGCCCGGCGAAAAAATTCCAGCGTGGGTTGTGCGGATCAAAGGCTCACACGCGCTCCTGGACGGGCATTACTTGAATGGCGGCGCCGTTTGCCAGCGCTATCATGCCAAAGGCAATGAGAGGTGGAAGGGCGGCGAGGAACTGATGGACGATTTTCTGCGCGCGCTTCCGAAATCGGCGCTGGGTTGGTGACGTGGCTGGCGATGAAGCGATCGAGAACAAGCGCCGGCCTGCTCATGTTCCGCAAAAAAGGAGACGAGCTGGAAGTTTTGCTCGTTCATCCGGGTGGCCCCTTCTTTCGGAACAAAGACGATGGAGCCTGGACGATCCCGAAGGGTGAAGCAACGGAAGGCGAGGATCTTCTTGGCCGCGCGAAGATTGAGTTTCAAGAAGAGCTGGGGATTGCGGCGACGGGAGGAGATTGGATTGAGTTAGGCAGCATCAAACAGAAGGGCGGCAAGACGGTGCATGGATGGGCTTTTGCCGGTGACCTCAAGAATGACTTCAAGCTGTCATCGAACACCTTCGAAATGGAATGGCCGCCGCGCTCAGGCAAAATGAAAGAGTTTCCCGAAATCGATCAGGCCCGCTTCTTTTCGTTGGATGAAGCGCGAAAGAAGATAAACGCGGCCCAGCAATCTTTTCTCGACCGGCTGGTCGAGTCGTTAGGTTCACGCATCGGAAAGGAATAGGATGGCAACTCCTTTCTTTCTTTTTGCTCCCGGCGCTGGCGCGCCATCGTCTCATCCCTGGATGCGTAGGTGGAAGGACCGGCTCTCGACTATTGGCGATGTGGTAACTCTTGATTACCCCTACCTGCAGCAAGGTCAGCGGCGGCCCGATCCTCTGCCGCGGTTGATCGCAGCGCACCGCGAAGCGCTGGCCGAGGCGCGACGCATCCACACCGGGCCGGCAATCCTTATCGGGAAAAGCATGGGCGGCCGCGTTGGTTGTCACGTGGCTCTCGAAGCAGCTGTGGCTGGAATTGTTTGCCTGGGCTACCCGCTCTGCGGCGGAGGCGATCCGGCAAAGTTGCGTGACAAGGTTCTGCGATCGCTGGCGACGCCGATTCTTCTTGTCCAGGGAACGCGCGACTCACTTTGCGCGCTCGATCTGCTCGAAAACGTTCGCATGGAAATGAAGGCGCCGCACCTTCTTCACGTTGTAGAAGGAGGCGATCATTCGCTAATGGTGACAAAGCGCCAACTAACTGCAGCCGGCGAAACGCAGGATGAGGTCGAGCGGCGGATCGTTGAAGCGATCGCGCAGTTCGTGGCGAGAGTTAGCTGAGCGGGAGCCAGTTGCCGGGTTGCGGGGGCGGCTTGCCTTCCGTGAGCGAAAGGTAGGTGTATTCGTGGAGGAGGCGCTCGTAGTCGGAGAGCAATTTCATTCCATCGTTCGGCTTCAGCCGGTCGCTCTTGATGGCGCTGTCGACTTGCGTTTTCAAAAGACGCATCAACTCGACCTTGTCCCACTGCGTCATCGCCAGCACTTCGCCGATGGTGCTGCCCTCAATCACCTCCTCGATGTACCAGCCTGATTCTTCATCGGGGTCGAGAAAGATGTGCGCTTCGGTCACGCGCCCAAACAAATTGTGCAGGTCGCCCATGATGTCCTGATAAGCGCCCACCATGAAGACCCCGAGATAATAAATTTCTCCGGGAATAATCCGATGGAGCGGAAGCGTGTCTTTCACGTCCTGGAGATCGATGAACTTCGAGACCTTGCCGTCGGAATCGCAGGTAATATCGACGAGCATCCCGTTGCGATCGGGCGGCGTGGTAAGGCGATGGATCGGCATGATGGGAAACAATTGCCCGAGCGCCCAGTGATCGAGGAGCGATTGGAAAACGGAGAAGTTGCAGATGTATTGATCGCCGAGCGAGGTCTCCAGCTCCTTCACTTCCTCGGGCACAAAACGCAGGCCACGATGCATGTTCACGATCTGCTGGGCGAGCTGCCAGTAGACGCAATCGATCTTCGCCTTCGATTCGAGATCGAGCAGACCGAGCGTGAAGGTCTGCTGCGCTTCTTCCTTGATCTGCTGGATGTCGTGCAAGCTTTCGAGGCGGTTGCCGCGCTTCAAGCGCTGCTTCACATCGAGAATGTCGCGCACGAGTTTGTGATCCTTCTCACTCATGTCGACCTTGAGCTTCGGCGCGGTTTTCTCGATGGAACTGAACGCTTCCACGACCAGGACCGAGTGATGGGCCACGATCGCGCGCCCGCCTTCGTTCACGATCGCCGGATGCGCGACGCCTTCGGAATCGCACACGTCCATGATGTTCCAGACGACGTCGTTCGCATATTCCTGGAGCGAATAATTCGCCGAGCTATCGAAATCGCTCCGCGATCCATCGTAGTCGACCCCGAGTCCGCCGCCGACATCGAGATAACCAAGGTCGTGACCGAGCTTCGCCAGCTTCGCGTAATAGCGGGCCGCTTCGCGCACCGCGCGCTTGATCGTGGAGATGTCCGGCACCTGCGAGCCGACGTGAAAATGGACGAGCTTGAAACAATGCCCGAGCCCGGCCGCCTTCAACATCTCACTCGCCGCGATGAGACTCGCGGTATCGAGCCCGAACTTCGCGTTCTCGCCGCCGCTCGGCGACCACTTGCCCGCGCCTTTGCTATAAAGGCGGACGCGGATGCCGATGTGTGGTTCGACGCCGACTTCCTTTGAGGCGCGGATGGCCTGCTCGAGCTCTTCAAGTTTTTCCACCACAATGATGACGGACTTGCCGAGCTTCCGGCCGAGCAGCGCAATGCGAATGAAGGCGCGATCCTTGTAGCCGTTGCAGATGATAAGGCTCTCCGGGTCTTTGTGCATCGCGAGCGCGGCGACCAGCTCCGGTTTGCTCCCGGCTTCGAGACCGAAATGAAATTCCTGGCCGGCGTCGACGATCTCTTCGATGACTTCGCGGAGCTGGTTGACCTTGATCGGGAAAACGCCGCGGTAATGATTTTTGTAGCCGAACTCCTCGATCGCTTTTTGGAACGCGCAGTTGACGGCTTCGACCCGGTGCCGAAGCAAATCCTGGAAGCGCAGCACGAGTGGAAACCCGAGCCCGCGGCTGCGCGCTTCGTTGACGACTTCGAGGATGTCGATCACGCCGCCCTTTTCCTGGAGCGGGCGCACTTCGGCGTTGCCGGCGCTGTTGATGGTGAAATAACCGGTGCCCCAGCCATCGACGTTGTAGGTGGAAATGGCGGCGTCAACGTCCCACTCGGTCTTCATTTTTTGAGCGGCGGCAGCCGCAGAGCGCATAATCAATCAGCGCCGCGAACATGCAAGCACGCGTCGCGAAAATCTGAAGATGGATCGAGCGCTCCGCCGCTCGATGTTTCCAGCTACGCGGCTTCGCCGCCATTCATCAGCATCGCGCGACGGCGCGCGCGATCCACCTTGCTTGTTTTTCGTAACCGCCCTGTTACGGTTTGCGCGAATGAACAAGACGGTGATCGAGGTGCAGGTCCGCGCGGTTTTACCCACGAGCGGCGGCTGCGCCGTTTTCCTCGGGAACAACGACAAAGTCTTCATCATTTACGTCGACCAAACAGTTGGCAGCGCGATCACGATGTTCATGCGCGATGTCTCGAAAGAGCGTCCCCTCACCCACGACTTGATGGGCCATCTCATGACCGCGCTTGGCGCGAAAGTCGAACGCGTCATCATCAACGACTTGAAGAACGCGACCTATTACGCGCGTATGATCATTCGCGCCGAGAACGAATTGCAGCAGAAGAAAATCATCGAACTCGACGGGCGACCGAGCGATTGCATCGCGATGGCGACGCAACAAAAGGCGCCGATGTACGTGAGCCAGGAAGTCTGGGATGAAGTCGACGACATGAGCGACGTCCTCCGGAAGATGGAAGAAGAAGGAATCAAGCCGGACGTCGAATCCGAATCGGAATCCACCGAGGAAGAGTGACGCAGTCCCAGCTGTCATCCTGAGCGAAGCGAAGTCGAAGGACCCCGCGGAAGTGTCGCCAGTGTCGCCGCGGGGTTCCTCGACTTCGCTCGGAATGACAGACGCTTGTCGCGCGCTATCCTAACAACTCCGCGTAACACGCCTGCGCCATCTCCGTGCAGCGCGCGAGAATCGCAGACGGAGTATCCAGTTCCAACGCCTGCTGGACCAGTTCCTGGCATTCGGAGTAAGTGAGCGTTTGCACGGCACGCTTCACCCGCGGAACAAGCGACGCGCCCACGCTCAGCTCGTCCATTCCCAAACCGAGGAGCAACGGAGTGAGCGCGAGATCGCCCGCCATTTCGCCGCACACCCCGACCCAAATCCCATGCGTGTGCGCCGCGTCCGCCACCATCTTGAGCAGGCGCAGGACGGCCGGATGCGTCGGCTCGTAAAGATGCGCGACGCGTTCATTCACGCGATCCACCGCAATCGCGTACTGGATGAGATCGTTCGTGCCGATGCTGAAGAAATCGATCTCGCGCGCGAGCCGATCGGCGCACATGGCCGCGCTTGGAATCTCGATCATCGCGCCGACCTCGGTGCCGGGATCGAACGGCTGTCCCTCATTCGCCAGCTCCGATTTGCATTCTTCGAAAACGGCGAGCGCGCGGCCGAGTTCCTCCAGTCCCGAAATCATCGGGAACATGATCTTCACGTTGCCGACGGCGCTGGCCCGGATGATCGCGCGCAACTGCGCCTTGAAAATATCGACGTTCTCGAGCGAAAACCGGATCGCGCGATGGCCCATGAAAGGGTTCAACTCGTCGTTGCTATCCATCGAACCCGCCAGCTTGTCGCCGCCCAAATCGAACGTGCGAATGATGAGCGGATGCGGATGCACCTGTTCCGCGACCTGGCGATAAGTCGCGTACTGCTCTTCCTCGCCGGGCAACGTGGTGCGGTTGAGATAAAGGAATTCTGTCCGGTAAAGGCCGATGCCCTCCGCGCCATTACGCGGCGCCGCTTCCACGTCGGCGGGTAATTCGATGTTGGCAGAGAGAACAATGTGCCGGCCATCGCGCGTGGTGGATTTGGTTTCGCGCAAACCGGATAACTCCTGCGCCACCTGCCCCTTCTTGTGCTCCAGCTCGCCGTAATGCCAGAGCGTATCCGGCGTCGGATCGAGAATGAGCAGACCGCTGTAACCATCGAGCAGGACGTCCTGGCCGGTCTCGAGTTTGTCGGTCGCATCGTGCAATCCCACCACGGCCGGAATCCCAAGCGAGCGGGACATGATCGCCGTGTGCGACGTGCGGCTGCCGAGATCGGTGGCAAGGCCGAGCACGAACTCGCGATTCATCGTCGCCGTGTCCGACGGCGTGATGTTGTGCGCGACGAGAATGTGCCGCTCCGCCATGGCCAGGAAAGATTTCGGCGCTTTGCCCTGCAAATTTCGAATAACGCGGCGCGTCACGTCCTGGATATCGAGCGCGCGCTCGCGGAGATACGGGTCGTCGATCTGGCTGAGCGTTTCGGCGTAATGCTTGGCCACTTCATGGAAAACAAATTCCACGTTGCAGAGATCGGCCACCAGTTTGCGCAGGACTTCATCGATCAATGTCCGATCCTCGACCACAAGGAGATGCGCATCGAAAATCCCCGCGTCTTTCGCGCCGATCGATTCGGCGATGCGTTCCTGCATTTCGAGAATCTGCGCGCGCGTCTGAATGAGCGCCGTCTCGAAGCGCGCGATCTCGTTCGGAATATCACCGGACTGAATACGATGCCGCGCGACCTCGTCGCCATCATCGCGCACGACCAGGATTTTCCCCCGGGCAATGCCCGGAGAAACCCCGATGCCTTGAAAGCGCGTTTCCTGTCTCGCGTTATCGTCGCTCACCCATTGAGACTAGCGCGGATGTCAAGAAAGCTGTAGTCGCCTCGCTTTGTCGAGGCGTTCTTCGATTCTCGCGTGGCGACTATTCACAACCTCACGGCGACAGAGCGCCGTGACTACAGCGCTTAATCCTCGTTGAACTTCGCCTTGATCAGCGCTTCCAGTTCTTCCATCGCCTTGTCCGCGTCGGGGCCTTCGCAGCGGATCAGCAGCGTCGACCCCTGGCCGGCGGCCAGCATCATCAGGCCCATAATGCTTTTGCCGTTGATCTGCTCGCCTTCCTTCTCGACCCAGATCTCGCAGCGAAACCGGCTTGCGATCCGCACGAACATCGCCGCGGGCCGCGCGTGCAGGCCGAGCCGATTCACGATCGCGATCTCCTTCTCGACCTTTTGCCCGCGCCCTGTCTGCGCCGATCTCCGGTTCAATAAGCCCATCAAGTTTCTTTCGTTTCCATCAAGCCCAGCAATTTTTCATTAAAATCCGACGCGCTGTTCCGCCCAAGACCTTTCAGCTTTTGGTCCATCGCCGCAACCTCGATCAAGCGCGCAATGTCGCGGCCCGGTCGCACGGGGATGGTGATGTGCGACACCTGCAACTTCAGGATCTCGTAATATTCCTGGTCGAGTCCGATCCGGTCCACCTCTTCGAGTTCCTGCCAATCCTGCAACGTCACGACCATGTCGAGCCGCTTTTCGATTCGAATGCTCCTGATGCCGAAGATCGACGCGACGTTGATGATCCCGATCCCGCGCACTTCCATGTGGTAGCGCGTCAGCTCCGGCGCGGTCGCCACCAGCTCGCGGCCTTCGAGCGATTTCACCCGCGTGACGTCGTCCGAGACGAGGCTGTAGCCGCGCTCGATCAGGCCGAGGACGCACTCGCTTTTTCCGATGCCGCTCTGGCCGCGAATCAAAACGCCGATGCCAAGAACATCCACCATGCTGCCGAACTCCGTCACGGTCGGTGAGAAATCCACTTCCATCGCGATCGTCGCGGCGTTGATGAATCGCATCGTCACCATCGGCGTGCGGAAGACTGCGACCTGCTCTTCTTCCGCCACGGCGAGCAAGTCCGCCTCGAGATGGGCGCCGCGCGAGGTGACAAGGCACGGAATTTTTTGCGCGCACAAACCGCGGAAACGCTCGATGCGTCTCTTGCGCGGGAGACTTTTCAGGTACGATTGCTCGGCTGCGCCGAGGACCTGCACCCGTTTTTCGGCGAAGTAATTGTAGAAGCCGGAGAGCGCGAGGCCGGGGCGATTGATGGTCGGCTCGCGGATCTTGCGATGAAAACCAACGCGCTTGCCCTCGAGCTTCAAGTGCAGCTTCTCCGCGTGCGCGCGATAGAAACTCTCGACCGTGACGACCGGGATGTTTTTGCGCTGATCGCTGCCCGAAGAAATGGCCTGCGTCATCGGCTTATCGCTCATCGCACCCTTCCTTTATCGCGGGACGGAAAGAATTTCCACCGTGGATGCAGAAACCAAGGAGGGGCGATTTTAAATCGCCCATTCTTTTGCGTTAAAGAAAACAGAGGGCGGTTACAAACCGCCCCTCCTTGGTCTCTAATTAATCTTGATCAGCTCGATGTCGAACACGAGGTCGCCGGAGACTGGTCCATTGCCCGCGTAGGCGAGGCTCTCGGGAATCCAGAAGCGCCGCTTCTCGCCTTCGACCATCAACTGGACTCCTTCCGTCCAACCAGGAATCACGCGGTTGAGCGGGAACGTGGCCGGCTTTCCGTTCACCACCGAGCTGTCGAATAATTTTCCATCCGTCGTCCAACCGGAATAATGCACCGTGACGGAGCTGGTCGCGGTGGGATGGCGGCCGCCGGCTCCCGGCTTGAGGATCTTGTAACTGAGACCGCTGAGCGTGCGCTTCGCGTCGTCCGGCGGTCTCTTCACGTCGTCCGGCGCTTTCGTCGGATCGGACGGCGTCGGTTTCGGCGGCGGCGCGGCGAACGAAATCAGCTCGACGTCGAAGACCAGCATCCCGCTCGGTCTGCCTTCTTTTCCTTTGTAGGCCAACTCCTCCGGAATCCAGAACCTTCGCTTCTCTCCAGTCACCATGAGTTGCACGCCCTCGGTCCATCCGGCGATCACCCGATCGAGCGGAAAGGTGACCGGCTTTCCCGACGCCACCGAGCTATCGAACATTTTGCCGTCCGTCGTCCAGCCTGTGTAGTGCACGGTCACGCGATCGGTTTTCGCCGGATGCGTTTCGCCCTTGCCCGGCGTTAACACTTTCGAAGCGAGGCCCGATGCGGTTTTCTCCGCATCCGCTGGTGGCGCGGCCACATCCTCGGGCGCTGGAATAGCAGTTGAGCTTGGTGTTTGTGCGGATGCGACCGCGGCCAATGCCATAAAGAGTATCGCTGTTGTTTTTAGCATCGGAGTAACCGCCGCTTAATTCGCCGTCGGCTCGATCAGGCCGAAGTCGCCGCTTTTCCGGCGATAAAGGACGTTCACGCGCGAACTGCGCGCATTCAGAAAAACGAGAAACTGCCGGTGCGACATTTCCAATTGCAGGACGGCCTCGTCCACGAACATCGGTTTAACCGGGAGTCGCTCCGAGCTGACAATCGCATGCACTTGATGCTCGTCCTCCTCCGTAGGCTCCGATTGCAGCACGTGCTCCTCAAGATGCTGCACGATATCTTTTCGCGGGCGGTGCTTGCGCATGAGACGCGTCTTATATTTCCGCATCTGCCGCGCGATTTTGTCGGTGACGGCATCGATCGCGGCGTACATGTCGTTGGTTTCCTCGCACGCTTCGATGGTGATGTGGTTCGAGCAGACGAGCACGACTTCGGCGGAGTGCCGGTATTTTTCGACCTCGAGGATGACGTGCGCCTCGATGATCTTCGGATAATCGAGATGCAGGCTCTCGATCTTGCGCGTGCAGTAATCGCTGATCGCGTCCGTGATCTGCAAATGGCGGCCGGTCACTTTGACGTGCGGATGAGCGTTGGTCGATATCACTTGGGTTCCTTTCGCTTACATTTGAAAACGCTCGCCGAGATACAACTGGCGGCTGATCGGATCGTTGATCAGAAAATCTTTCGTGCCTTCGCTCTCGACCCGGCCTTCAAAAATGAGATAGGCGCGGTCCACGATCGAAAGGGTCTCGCGCACGTTGTGGTCGGTGATGAGAATGGCCAGGCCGGACTTGCGCAGATTCACCACGATCTGCTGCACATCGTAAACGGCGATCGGATCGACGCCGCTGAACGGCTCGTCGAGCATGAGCAGCGTCGGCTCGGTGACGAGCGAGCGCGCGATGGTGAGCCGCCGCTTCTCACCGCCGCTGAGCGTGATGGCGAGATTTTTCGCGATGCGCTCAATCCCGAACTGGTGGAGCAAATGTTCGCAACGCTGTTTCCGCTCGTATCTGCTGAGCGGCAACGTCTGCAAAATCGCCATGATGTTTTGCTCGACCGTCATCTTGCGAAAGATCGATTCTTCCTGCGGGAGATAGCCCATGCCGAGCCGCGCGCGCTTATACATGGCGTATCTCGTCACGTCCCGGCCGGAAAAAACGACCCGCCCGCTGTTTGGCCTAACGAGTCCAACGATCATGTAGAAACTCGTCGTCTTCCCGGCGCCATTCGGCCCGAGCAGACCGACGATCTCCCCGGCGCGGACCTTGATGTCGATGCCGTTCACGACGGAGCGACCGCCGTAAATCTTCACGAGCTGCTCAGTGACGAGGACGTGTCCCTGCGCGAGCGGTTTCGCGGCCGGCGGCATCGGCGAAGAAGTGGGCGCTGTTTCGCTGATCACGGGGTGGCAGTTGGTGTCGGCGACGGCGCCTGGCGGATTTCGGTTCGGCTGGGGCCTTTGGTTTGAAGCTGACCCTTTTCATTTAAAATCATGACAGTATCGGGACTGGTCGCAACATGCGTGTTGAGTCCCTGCTGGACGCGCGCATTGCCCGTCAGCTCGAAGTTCCCGTCTTTGGCCGTATAAACCGCCTTATCGGAACGCCCCACCATGTGGTCCGGCGGCCCGCCGTCCGCTCGGGGCCGGTCGCGCACGACACCGACGTTGCCCTCGACGACGGCCTTGTCGAGGCCTTCGCTCTGTTTGTTGCTCAGATAGATCGTCAATTTGTCGCCCTGTATCTTAAAGCGCGGATCGGTGACGACAATGTTTCCGGTGAAGACGCCGATCGATTTCGTCGAATCGAAGACAGCTTGATCGGCATAAATCTCGGTCACGATCTGCTCCTGCGGGACGGCCGGGTTCTTCTTATCTTTTTTTTCCGTGGAAGTTTTTTCCGGTGAGTTGGCTGGAGTAGATTTCGGTGTCGGCGATGGGCTCGTCGCTGGCGCTGGTTTCTCCGCCGGCGTTTTTTCGGCTGGCGCCGGCTTAATTCGCGTAGACAACGTGGGGGGCGCGGACCCCTGCCCCAGCGCCACTCCGGCGGTCAGTGCGAAGAAGAGCACTGCGAAAATCCTGCGAAGATTTCTCATTCGCCTTCCGCACGCGGAGTCCGGGCTTTTCCCCGCACGACCATCTTCACGTTGCCCGCCAGAGTCCCTTGCCGTGAGATCATTTCGAACTTCATGCTGTCCCCGGAGATTTCGAAATCCATCCGCTTCACCGAAGTGCGCTCGTTCGAAGTCAGGACCTGCGTTTTCAAATTGAAGACCGAAGTGGTCATGATGACTTCCATGTCGGGCTTTTCCGTTTCGGGCACGAAGGTCACGAACTTCACGGCCTTGAACTCGAGGTGTTCGTCATCGAGCCGCCTTGTGATTCCCGCCTGAAGTTTCCCCCGCAAACGTCCGGAAAGATCGAAATCCGGCAACACCACGCCCTTCGCGTCATGGCCGGGGGCGATTGGGACATTTGTCACGCCTTCCTCCGGTTTGGGCCGCGCCTTTTTGGTTTTCGGCTGCGGGGTCGGCGTCGCTTTCTCGGCAGCAAGCGCGACGCAACTCAGAAGAGCGAGAAGCAAAAAAACGAACGACGCGCGCGAGAATCCGGCGCGACCGCTACGAAACGGCAGCATGAATAGCTTTTAACATGCGGAGATGCTTCGGCAACTGCTTTAGCGGAATCTGATTCGGCCCGTCCGACAAAGCGCGCGCCGGATTCTCGTGCACCTCCATGAAAATTCCGTCGCAACCGGCCGCGATCGCCGCGCGCGCGAGCACGGGCGCGAGAGCTGCATCGCCAGAAGTGGAATCGCCCGCGCCCCCGGGCCGTTGCACGGAATGGGTCGCGTCGAAGATGACGCGGTAACCGGCTTCGCGCATCCAGTAGAGCGAGCGGAAATCGGCCACGAGGTTGTTGTAGCCGAAGGTGGTGCCACGCTCCGTGAAGACAAATTTTTGGTTGCCGAAGCTCGAGATCTTTTCAGCGATGTTCTTCACGTCCCACGGGGCGAGGAACTGGCCCTTCTTCACGTTCAACACGCGCCCGGTTTCGGCGGCGGCGCGAAGCAGATCGGTTTGCCGGCAGAGAAACGCCGGGATCTGCAACACATCGATGACGTGACCCGCGATTTCTGCTTCCGCCGGCGAATGGACATCGGTCGTCACCGGGATTTTCAATTCCGCGCCGATCGCGGCGAGAATTTCACAGCCCTCGACAACGCCGATGCCGCGATAGGAACGGACCGAGGTGCGATTCGCCTTGTCGTAGGACGCCTTGAAGATGAAAGGCGTCGATTCCGCCGCGCAAATTTCCGCGATGCGCCGCGCCATCCGCCAGACAAACTTCTCCGATTCGATCACGCAGGGACCGAGGATGAACACCGGCTGCCTGCCACCTATGGTGACTTTACCGATCTTAAGTGGCGCTGGTTTCATTCTAGAAGCGTGGACCGCATGTCATCCTGAGTCGCGCAGACGACGAAGAACCTCACAATAGCTCGAAGATCACACAAACTAAAAGCCGGCATGTTCGAGGTCATCGCTTCGCAGACCGCGAAAGCGTTTCTGGCGTAGGTCTCACCGCGACTGTGAGGTCCCTCGCCGTCTGCGCGGCTCGGGATGACAGGCAAGGAGTCACGCCGGTTTTCTCTTTCGCGTAATGAGATCGTAAATCGCAAACGGAAAATACAGCAGCAGGAAGAAACACAGGGCGAGCAGGTGCATTTCGAGAAGATAGAGCGGGCGATACTCCGACAGAAAACTCAAGAGCGACGATGCCTCCGGTTTATGTAGCAGGTATCCGTAATTCACACCGGTGATCAGGTCGACGATGATCGTGATCACGAAGTAAACCTCCGTCCACGCAAAGGTGCGCCAGATGGAATTGAAATGCGGGCGAAATCCGCGCACGACCATCAGAAAAATAATGCCGATCACGATGCCGGAATGGCCGATGAAGAAACTCACGAAGCGAATATCGGGAAGGGCGTAGCGCAGGTCGGGCGTCACGATTGCCTGGACGGTGCCGCCGATTCCCCAAAAATAGGCGACCTCCAGCCAGCGCTCGCGGCCGGTTAGGAACGCGACGATGATCGCGATCATGGCCCAATCGCAAAGTTGGAGAGGGAGTTCCTTTTCCCAGGTTGTCGCGCCGATCGCCGAAAGATAAATCGCGTAGCCGACATAGTTGATTCCGAGCAACAGGGCCAGGACGCGGGCGATGACGCGTTCGCTCCGCGGCCAGCGCGATTTGCGCGCAAATGCCGCGAGGAGAAACGGCAGCGCGATCGTCAGCACGATGACGACAAGATGCGCCGGACCATAACGTTGAAACGCCGTCTCAGCTTCGATCGTCGCGATCATGCACCAGCTCCGATTCGAACAGCGCTAGCGAATCACCCAGAGATTGCAGGGAATCACGTCGGTCACCCACGAGACATGAGGCGGAAGACCGTCCGCCGACTGTTGCGGATCGATCGGCACTACGAGAAGCATCGCCTCGATCGCTTGCACGAAGTCCAGCGCCGCGTAGCCCGTGTTTCCTCGAATGCACCGCGCCTCGATTGGGACATCGGTCTGTCCCACCGAATCAATGAATTCTTCCAGCGCCGTCTCCTCTTCCTCCAAAGTGCGCGGCAACTCGGAGCCAGCCACCTCGGGCGCGCTCGACCGTCCCTTCGCCCGCGCTTCATCGAAGGTCGTATAGACTCGGATCACAAAAAGCTTTTCGCACTTTTCGAGTGCCGCGAGCCGCAGCGCCTTTTGCAATGCCGAGCGCCCGTGCTCGGAATACTCCGCCATGAAAACAATGCGGCCGAGCGGTTTCGGTTCCTGCTCGGGCTTGGTGAAAAGCATCACCGAGCACGACGCCTCGCGCACGAGACGGCGGGCGACATTGCCGAGAAACGGACGAAGCACCGCTTCTTTTTCCAATGCGCCGGCCACGAGAAGATCGACCTCGTTTGCCGTCGCAACCGCGAGAATCGCCACAGCCGGGTCGCCCTCCTGATAATGAATGGTCGAATCCGATGGCAGTTCCAGCTGAAGAAACGCGTCACTGAATTTGCGGGTCGTCTCCTCATCGCACTTCCCGACGTAGATCAAATGCATCTGCTGGCAAAGCCGGTCCCGGATCCGTTTTCCCTCCGCCAGCACTTGGAGGAAGCGCGGCGAAAACGTGCTGGCCACGGCGACGGTCCGATAAGGTGGATCGATCATTTCTGGCGCGGGTAGTCTGCGAGGTTTGTGAGCAGTCGGCAACTGTCATCGGGAGCCGCTTGCTCCGAACCCTTTCGGAGTTGAACATGCCGCCATGATCCGACGCGCGATTTATCCCGGCAGTTTCGACCCGGTGACGAATGGTCATCTCGATGTCATCGATCGCGCCCGAAAACTCTTCGACGAAGTGATCGTCGCCGTCGCGCATAACGATCAGAAACAGCCGCTCTTTTCGCTCGAGGAACGCCTCCAACTTCTCCGGGACACCCTGGGAAATTTGGACCACGTTGAGATCGCGCCGCTCGATGGGTTGCTGGTGGATTTCGCCGTCGCCCGCCAGGCCACCGCGGTCATTCGCGGATTGCGCGCTGTCTCCGATTTCGAATTCGAATTCCAAATGGCGCTGATGAACCGCAAGCTCGAGGCGACCGTCGAGACGATTTTCCTGATGCCGAAAGAGGAATACACTTATCTCAGCTCGCGGATCGTGAAGGAAATCGCGCGGCTCGGCGGGAACATCGCGGAATTTGTGCCGCCCCGGGTGGCGGAGGCGTTTCGGAGCAAGCTCGCAAAATGAAGATCCATCTCCGGCAAATTCACCCCGAGGGTCTGCACCTCGAAGGCGAGGAGGATTGCCCGATTCCCGATCTCGAAGCGGAGGACGTGCGCTGCACCGGCCCGCTCCGCTATTCGATCGACGTGGGAATTTCCGAAGGGGCGCTCTGGGGAAGCGGCTCGCTCGCGCAACCGGTCGAGCTGCGTTGCGTTCGCTGTCTGGAGCCATTTCCATTCGAGATCGAAGTGAAAGCTTTCTCGCTCCATCTCGAGTTGACCGGCCCGGAGTTGATCGATCTCACCCCTTATCTGCGCGAAGACATCCTGCTCAATCTGCCCGCTCATCCACATTGCGACCGTGAGGGCGGAAGGAAATGCCCGGCAGACACGCAAGCGGCGGCGGAAGCACCAACGGCTGAGGATGGCAAACGCCAACCCGATTGGAGCGCGCTGGATAAGTTGAAACTCTAGCGGCACCTAGTCATCCCGAGCGGAGCGCAAGCGGAGTCGAGGGACCCCGTTGCACGTCGAACGACTTTTCTCGGGGTCCCTCGACTTCGCTCGGGATGACTGCTACCAAAATTTGTCTTTTTTGGAAACGATGCTTCCGTAAGCGCTCACCATGGGAGTTTCCAAACGTAAAACTTCGAAGATGCGCCTGCGCACGCGCAAGGCGTCGCACCGTTGGCAGCCGCCGCAGCTCAATAAATGCACCCAGTGCGGGAGCACCGTGGCGTCACACACCGCCTGCCCATCGTGCGGTTATTATAAAGGCCGGCAAGTGCTGACGGTCGGCGCGTAATCGCCGTCATCCCGAGCGCAGTCGAGGGATCCCGGAGCGAAACGTGCAGGTAACTCCACGGGATTCCTCGACTTCGCTCGGAATGACAAGGCGTTTTTGATTTTGCATTCACCTCCTGAAGGTCGCAAAATCCCGCTCCGATGAAAATCGCACTGGATGCCATGGGCGGCGATTTTGGGCCTCCGAATATCGTCGGCGGCGCAGTCATGGCGCTGAAGGAATACCGCCACATCGAGAAGCTTTATCTCGTGGGCGACACACCCCAGATCGAGAAAGAGCTGAAGACGCTCGGTTGCAACGATCGGCGCATCGAGATCACCCACGCGACCCAGGTCGTCGAGATGAGTGACGCGGCCGTCGATTCGGTCCGCCGGAAAAAAGATTCATCCGTCAGCCGCGCCGTCGATCTGGTGAAAAAAGGCGAGGCGAGCGCGATCGTCAGCGCGGGCCACACCGGCGCTGCGGTCGCCGCCACCACGATCAAGCTCCGCACTTTGCCCGGCGTGGACCGGCCCGGCATTGCCGCCGTCATTCCATCGGAGACGAATGTTTTTGTCCTGATCGACGCCGGCGCGAACAGCGATGCGCGGGCCGAGCACCTGTTGCAATACGCCATCATGGGCTCGGTCTATTCCCGGCACGTTCTCGGTTATCAGAAGCCGGCGGTCGGCCTCATGTCGATCGGGGGCGAAGACGTCAAAGGCAGCGACCTGACGAAGGAAGTTTTCAAGATGCTCAAGCAAAGCGCGCTCAATTTTCGCGGCAATATCGAGGGCCACGATCTTTTTGCCGACCCGGTCGAGGTCGTGGTCTGCGATGGTTTTGTCGGCAACGTGATTTTGAAAACGTGCGAATCGATCGCCGACGCGATTTTCAAATGGCTCAAGCACGAGCTGATGAAATCAAAAACCCGAATGGCCGGCGCCTATCTCGCGCGCAACGCGTTTCGCGCCATCAAGAAAAAGACGAATTACGAGGAATACGGCGGGATGCCGCTCCTGGGCGTGAACGGTATTTGCATCATCGCGCACGGAGCAAGCACGCCGCTCGCGATCAAGAATGCGCTGCGCGTCGCCGCCGAATCGATTGAACAGCAGGTGAACCCGCATATCGTCGAGGAAGTTCGCCGCCATCATGAAACGACAACCTCGCTCGAGCCCGCGCTCCACTAAACCGCGGCGCACAGTCTCGATCATCGGGACCGGCAGCTACGTGCCGGAAAAAATTCTGACCAACGCCGATCTCTCGAAGATGGTCGACACGAGCGACGAGTGGATCACGACGCGGACCGGCATCAAAGAACGCCGCATCGCCGCGAAGGACGAACACACCAGCGACATGGCGACGAAGGCCGCGCTCGCCGCGATCGAGCAGGCGGGAATCACTCCGGCTGAAATCGATCTCATTCTCCTCGCCACGGCGACACCCGACATGTTGTTCCCAGCGACCGCGTGCCTCGTGCAGACGAGGATCGGCGCGACCAAAGCCGCTTGTCTAGACGTTTCCGCCGCGTGCGCCGGTTTCCTTTTCGCGGTCGAGATCGCGCAGCAATTCATCACCTCGCACACTTACGAGACCGTGCTCGTCATCGGCGCGGAGAAACTCAGCTCGATTACCAATTGGAGCGATCGAAACACCTGCGTGCTTTTTGGCGACGGCGCCGGCGCCGCCATCCTGCGTCATCGCGGCGGCACGCACGGCGTCATCAGTACGCACATCGGCAGCGACGGACAATTTGCCGACATTCTTTTCATGCCGGGCGGCGGTTGCCGCACCGCGATCACGGCCGAGAACGCCGATCAGAATCTCCGAACCATTCACATGGCCGGCAAGGACGTTTACAAACAAGCGATCATCGCCATGCTCAACGCCTCGAAAAAGGCGCTCGAACAAGCGGGTCTCACCATCGACGACATCGCCTGCGTGATTCCCCATCAGGCCAACGTCCGCATCATCGAAGCGATTGCCGATCGACTGAAAATTCCGATCGAGAGGTTCTTTGTGAACCTCGATCGCTATGGCAACACGTCCGCGGCCGCGGTGGCGATCGCGCTCGACGAAGCGAATCGCACCGGCCGCATCAAGGCCGGCGATTACGTGCTCCTGGTCGTTTTCGGCGGCGGCCTGACCTGGGCAAGCACCATCATCGAATGGTAGGCTTCGCCTATGCTGTCATCCTGAGCGAAGCGAAGTCGAAGGACCCCGCGGAAGTATCGCCAGTGTCGCCACGGGTTCCTCGACTTCGCTCGGAATGACGAAATGCTGATCGACACTCACGCCCACCTCGATTACCCCGATTTCGCCGGCGACTTCGAGGATGTCTTGCGCCGCGCGAACGAAGCGGGCGTCACGCGCATCATCACAATCGGAACGTCGGTGGAGAGCAGCCGGCGCGCGATTGCGCTCGCGGAAAAATACCCAAATGTCTACGCCGTCATCGGCGTGCACCCGACCGCGGCCGACGAATCGGGTGAGGACGTGATCACGCCGCTGCGCGAACTCGCGCAAAGTCCACACGTGGTCGCGATCGGCGAGACCGGCCTGGATTATCATCGTTTGCCGAGCATCGAGCTGGCGAAGGAACGCAAGGCGCAGGTTTTTGCGAAGGCGCTCCAAAGCTCAACCGAAGAACAAATCGAGGCGGACATCCACGACGGCTCATACAAATCGAAACAGGCCAGCCTGTTCGAACAGCAATTGGATTTGGCCGCGGAACTCGGACTCAACGTCGTTATCCATCAACGCGACGCGTGGGACGACACGCTCGAAATCATCCGGCCGTATTCGGATAAGTTGCGCGGCGTTTTCCATTGCTTCGGTGGCACCCTCGAGCAGGCGAAGGAGGTTCTCGATCTGAATCACCTTGTCTCGTTCACCGGCATTGTGACGTTCAAGAACGGAGCGAGCGTCCGCGAAGTAGCGGCGAATGTCCCGCTGTGGCAGTTCATGGTGGAAACCGATTGTCCGTATCTCGCGCCCGTTCCCTTCCGCGGAAAACGCTGCGAGCCGGCTCACACGCGGCTGGTCGCGGATTCGATCGCAGCCGCGCGCGGGATCAACGTCGAAGAGCTGGCGAGCGCCACGACTCAAACGGCCGAAGAGTTTTTCAGATTCAACCGATGATAGGCAAAGGTGGATCGAGCGCTCCGCGCTCGATGATAAAGAATGGTGGCGAAGCCGCGACTATTTCGGCATCGCGCGCGGAGCGCACGATCCACCTGATATGTCTCCTCGCAGGAACTGCCTTTTTCATCACCTCATGCGTCGCGCCGGACACACGGCATCACGTCATCATCAGTGTGCCGCAGCAACGCATGGCGCTTCTCGACAACGGCGTGCTCATGAACACTTATCCGGTTTCGACTTCGAAGTTCGCCATCGGCGATTGGCCCGGGAGCCGCGGGACTCCGTTAGGCGAGCTGGAGATCGCCGAAAAAATCGGCGACTCCGCCCCGAGCGGCACGGTCTTCAAAGATCGAAAGCGGACCGGCGAAATCCTCGAGCCCGATGCGCCCGGTCGCGATCCGATCGTGACCCGGATTCTCTGGCTGCGTGGACGGGAGGCGCAGAACGCGAACGCGTATAGCCGCTACATTTACATTCACGGCACGCCAGAAGAGCGAAACATCGGCAAACGGGCGAGCTTCGGTTGCATCCGCATGCGCTCGCGCGACGTGATCCAGCTCTACGACATCGTCGGCCCGCGCGCGCGGGTCACCATTCTAAACGAACCGCTCGAAACCATGGTGCCCGCAGTGGCGCCCACCGTGGCTGATGCGATGAAGCAATGACCTGTAGCGGCGGTCTCTGACCGCCGTCTTTCTGACGCGGTCGGCGGTCAGAGACCGCCGCTACAAAGGAAACATTACGGCAACTTGCCGAGATGCTGTTGCGCAGTCGTGCGCGAGAGCAATTCCACGTCGGCATCCACCATGATGCGGACAAGCTCGTGAAAGCGCACCTTGGGTTCCCAATCCAGAATTCTCTTCGCCTTTGCCGCATCGCCGATCAGCAAATCGACTTCCGCCGGCCGCTCGTAGCGCTCGTCGTGTTTCAAATAATCTTTCCAATCGAGATTCACGTGGCCGAACGCGGCTTCGACGAATTCGCGGACAGTATGCGTCTCGTTCGTCGCGAGAACGAAATCGTCGCCGTCGCCTTCCTGTAAAATCCGCCACATGCCTTCCACGTACTCAGGCGCGTAACCCCAGTCGCGTTTCGCATCGAGGTTGCCCAGGAATAATTCCTTCTGGAGCCCCAACCGGATCGCCGCCACGGCCCGCGTGATTTTCCGCGTGACAAATGTCTCACCGCGCCGCGGGCTCTCGTGGTTGAACAAAATGCCGTTGCTCGCGCACAGCCCGTAGCTTTCGCGGTAATTCACCGTCGCCCAATACGCGAATACCTTCGCCACGCCGTACGGACTGCGCGGCCAGAACGGCGTCGTCTCGGTCTGCGGCACCTGCTGCGCTTTGCCGAACATCTCGCTGCTCGAGGCCTGATAGAATTTCGAGCGAATGCCAGTTTCGCGGATCGCCTCCAGGATCCGGATCGTGCCGACGCCCGTCACGTCCGAAGTGTATTCCGGAATGTCGAAACTGACCCGCACATGGCTTTGCGCGCCGAGGTGGTAAACTTCGTCCGGCTTCAATTCGTAAAGCAGCTTCACGAGATTCACCGAGTCGGCCAGATCGCCGTAATGCAGGAATAAACGCACCCCGTTGATGTGCGGATCGGCGTAAAGATGATCGATCCGCGAGGTGTTGAACGTGCTCGCCCGCCGGATGATCCCGTGGACTTCGTATCCTTTTTCGAGAAGCAAATCCGCCAGATAACTTCCGTCCTGGCCCGTGATCCCTGTGATAAGCGCTTTTTTCATTGTCATTCCGAGCGAAGCCGAGGAATCCCGTAGCACAACTAGCCGGGTTCCACCATCAACGATGCCAGGATCGCGCGCTGCGCCGCGATCAATTCCGCGATGCCCTTCCTTCCCAGCGCCATCATTTCCGCCAGTTGATCATGGGAAAAAGTCGCTTCTTCGCCCGAGCCTTGCAGCTCGACGAACTCTCCATCCTCCGTCGCGACGAGATTGAAATCCACCGTCACACCTTTGTCTTCCTCGTAGTTCAAATCGACAATCGCCGTTCCGTTTAACACCCCCGCGCTGACGGCCGCCACGAGCTTTCGGATCGGCGGTGCCTCGATTTTCTTTTCGTCGGCGAGTTTCCGGCAGGCGATGGCCACGGCCAGACTCGCGCCCGTGATCGCCGCCGTGCGCGTCCCCCCATCCGCCTGGAGCACGTCGCAATCGATCCACATTGTGCGCGGTCCGAGTTTTTCCAGATCCACCGCCGCACGGAGCGAGCGGCCGATCAGGCGTTGAATCTCGTTGCTGCGCCCATCGAGCCGGCCCTTCGTGATGTCGCGCGGCTTCCTCGTATTGGTCGAATAAGGGAGCATCGAATACTCGGCCGTGAGCCAGCCGCCGGTCACGCCTTGTTCTTTCATCCAGCGCGGAACCGTTTCCTCGATCATCACGCCGCAGATCACTCGCGTGTTTCCCATCGCCACGAGAACGGATCCGCTCGCGTGCGGCGCGATCCCGAGCTCGAAGGAGATGGGACGAATCTGATCGGCGGCGCGTCCGTCGGTGCGAGAACTTTGGTCAGGCGGATTCAAATCGTTCGCAGATTACGCAGATTAGCGCCGATGACAGAATAAATAATCTGCGGAATCCGCGGAAAACTCTCTCGTCCCGGCCGTCCGAACGGAAAAAATGTAACTTTTTCGAAAAAAATCGTTTTTCCCGGTTGACGGTCATTTTTCGACGGCTACCTTGTTGACCCCGCCTGAAGCGGGACTCCCGTAGTCGCAAGACGAAAAGAGTTGGTTCTCGCCTATTTTTGGGACTGCAAATTGGAACTCAATTTTGTCCCGGCATGATGAACGGCAACGTGAATTATCGCCGGAGATCAGATTGGGTTTTTTTGTGGGCTGAAAGTGGGCGCGAACGGCTGGTTCTTTGATATCTACATACAGGGTAGTAAGTACAACTTTTAAGAGCTGAGTCTGAAAAGAAAGGCCGGGAAGGTAAGATGTCCCGGTCCGAGAGTTTCAGTTATCAAGTTTGAGCGTCGAATTGGAAACGATTTGGCGTTCTACAGATTGATCAAGCTACAAAGAGCACATGATGGATGCCTTGGTGCCAATAGGCGATGAAGGACGTGGCTAACTGCGATAAGCCTCGGAGAGCGGTAAACACGCTGTGACCCGGGGATTTCCGAATGGGATAACCTGAGTGGGGTAACACCTGCTCGAGTTTGTGTGAATACATAGCACAAACATCGCGACACCCGGTGAAGTGAAACATCTCAGTAACCGGAGGAAAAGAAAGCGAAAGCGATTCCGTAAGTAGTGGCGAGCGAAAGCGGAACAGACCAAACCACCAGCTTGCTGGTGGGGTTGTAGGAGCCCGATGTGGTAGTGCAACGATTAGATGAAGCGAATGGAAAATCGCTCCAAAGAGGGTGACAGACCCGTAATCGAAAATCCGCGCACGCCTAGGGATTTCCTGAGTAATACGATGCACGTGAAACTTCGTATGAATCCACGCCGACCACGGCGTAAGTCTAAATACTAATTGGCGACCGATAGTGAACAAGTACCGCGAGGGAAAGGTGAAAAGAACCGCTGTGAGCGGAGTGAAATAGTACCTGAAATCATGTGCTTACAAGGTGTCAAAGCCGGGCAACCGGTGATGGCGTGCCTTTTGCTTAATGAGTCTGCGAGTTATTGTCAGTGGCGAGCCTAAGTCGTTCTGCGATGGAGGCGAAGCGAAAGCGAGTCCGAAATGGGCGACCATAGTCGCTGGCAGTAGACCCGAAGCCGAGGTGATCTACCCATGAGCAGGTTGAAGGTTGCTTAACCGCAACTGAAGGACCGAACCCGTGAAGGTTGAAAACTTCTGGGATGACTTGTGGGTAGGAGCGAAAGACTAATCAAACCCGGTGATAGCTGGTTCTCCCCGAAATAGCTTGAGGGCTAGCCTCGTGTGCTGACCTGCGGAGGTAGAGCACTGGATGAACTAGAGCCCATACCAGGGTATCGAATTCAATCAAACTCCGAATGCCGCAGGGTGTAACACGGGAGTCAGTGCGTGAGGGATAAGCTTCACGCGCGAGAGGCAAACATGCCAGACCAGCAGCTAAGGTGCCCAAATACCGTTAAGTGGAAAGGATGTGGAGTTACTTAGACAGTGAGGATGTTGGCTTAGAGGCAGCCATCATTTAAACAGTGCGTAATAGCTGACTCATCGAGTGATTTCGCGCCGATAATGATTGGCGATAAGCGGTATACCGAAGCTCTGGAAGACGGTTGGTTTCGACCAGCCGGATTGGTAGGGGAGCGTTGTAGCGACATCGAAGCGGAAGCGGAAGCGACCGTGGAGTTTCTACAAGTGAGAATGCAGACATGAGTAGCGACAAGACAGGTTAAATTCCTGTCCGCCGTAAACCCAAGGTTTCCTGGGGAAGGTTCGTCCTCCCAGGGTTAGTCGGGACCTAAGTCGAGGCCGAAGGGCGTAGACGATGGACAGCTGGTTTAATATTCCAGCACCGGCTGTGGTTAAGTGTAGTTGTGACATATGAGTAGAGAGTAGCCGTCGATTGAAAGTGACGGTCCCGCAAGGGGACGCTGAGGCCTCGGCCAAGGTGGATTGCTTGACACTTGTATCAAGAAAACCAATTACATGTTCCCACGGTTGCCCGTACCGTAAACCGACACAGGTGGGTGAGTAGAGTATACTCAGGCGCGTGAGTGAAACCTCGTTAAGGAACTCGGCAATCTAGCCCCGTAACTTCGGAAGAAGGGGTGCCTCCTTTATTGGAGGTCGCAGTGAAATGGGTCAACCGACTGTTTAACAAAAACACAGCACTCTGCTAAGTCGAAAGACAACGTATAGGGTGTGACACGTGACCAATGCGGAAAGATTATGGCAAGAGGTTAGAGCGCAAGCTCGAAGCTTCGAACCGAAGTCCCCGTGAATGTCGGCCGTAACTATAACGGTCCTAAGGTAGCGAAATTCCTTGTCGGGTAAGTTCCGACCTGCACGAATCGTGTAACGAGTTGACCGCTGTCTCAACGAGGAGCTCAGCGAAGTTGTAGTGGCGGTGAAGATGCCGCCTACCCGCAGTAGGACGGAAAGACCCTATGCACCTTTACTACACGCTGTTATTGTTGTTTCGATTTTGATGCTTAGCGTAAGTGGAAGACTTTGATGGAGCCCTTTTGGGGGTTCCTGAGTCGCCAATGAAACACCACCCTTCGAAATTGGAGTAACTAACCTCTTGCCTTATATCAGGCGGAGGGACACTGGCAGCCGGCTAGTTTTACTGGGGCGGTATCCTCCCAAAGAGTAACGGAGGAGTACGAAGGTTGGCTCAACCTGGTTGGCAATCAGGTGACGAGTATATGGATATAAGCCAGCTTAACTGCGAGACCTACAAGTCGAGCAGGTACGAAAGTAG
>PMSN01000010.1:80972-181364 GCA_003167555.1 Spartobacteria bacterium | reverse complement strand
CCCGCAAGGGTGAGCTTTCGGGGAAAGCGAATCAATCGAACCGGCACGGCGAACGAAATTCCCGTTCCTCAACAAACCCGCGCGTGAACTGGAGGCGGGGGCGGGAATCGAACCCGCGAATAGAGGTTTTGCAGACCCCGACCTTACCACTTGGCTACCCCGCCGTTGTCGCGAACGGGAGAGTAGGAGCGGCGAATAGTCATGTCAACGGAGCGGCCAGTCTCCCTAATTCGACGTTGGACGTTGGGCGTTGGACGTTGGACGTTTCCCCCTCGCATGGCTTCCGGTTCGTCTCAATTATTCGCCGACGCTCTGAAGCGCATCCCCGGCGGCGTGAACTCCCCCGTGCGCGCCTTTCGCGGATTGGGCCGCGAACCATTTTTCATCGAACGCGCGGAAGGCGCCAGAATCTGGGATGTCGACGGCAACGAATACATCGACTACGTCGGCTCGTGGGGTCCGGCGATTCTCGGACACGCGCCGGCCGTTGTCGTCGATGCGATTCGCGCCGCCGCTCCTCGCGGAGTCAGTTTTGGAATTCCGAATCCGCTCGAGGTGGAAATGGCGGAACTGATCTGCCGCTGGGTTCCTTCGATCGAAAAAGTGCGGATGGTCAACAGCGGCACCGAAGCGACCATGTCGTGTCTGCGACTGGCGCGTGGGTTTACCGGCCGCGATAAGATCATCAAATTCGATGGCTGTTATCACGGGCACGTGGACGCGTTGCTCGTGCAAGCGGGGAGCGGCGCGCTTACTCACGGCCAGCCCGACAGCGCCGGCGTCCCGGCGGATTTCGCGGCGCTGACGATTTCTCTTCCCTTCAACGACATCGAAGCGGTCCGCGTGGCGTTCCGCAAAAACGCAAAAGCGATTGCGGCTGTGATCCTGGAGCCGATTCCGGCGAACGCGGGTCTCTATTTTCCGCGCGAGAATTTTCTCGAAGCGCTCCGCGAGGAATGCACGCGAAGCGGCGCGCTCCTGATCTTCGATGAAGTGATGACGGGTTTCCGCGTGGCGCGCGGCGGCGCTCAGGAATTGTTCGGCATTCGGCCCGACCTAACCGCGCTGGGCAAAGTGATCGGCGGCGGATTGCCAGTGGGGGCGTTCGGCGGACGCGCCGAGATCATGGATCAATTGTCGCCGGACGGACCGGTTTATCAGGCCGGCACACTCTCGGGCAATCCGCTCGCGATGGCGGCAGGGCTGGCGCAACTGCACGAACTGGAGCGCATCGATGCCTGGAAAACGCTCGAGGCCACCGGTGCAAAATTCGAGGAAGCCGTGCGCGCCACGCTTCACGATCTGGCGATGGCGTGGACCTTTCATCGCGTCGGCTCGATGTTTTGTCTCTTCTTCACGCAGAAGCCAGTCGCCGATCTCGCGAGTGCCAAACGCAGCGACACGGAAAAGTTCGCGCGTTATTTCCGGGGCTGTCTAGAGCGTGGAATTTACTTTGCGCCGTCGCAGTTTGAAACTGGATTTCTCTCCACAGCTCATCGCGATTCCGACCTGGAAGCGACCGTGCGCGCGATGCGCGAGAGTCTCTGACCAAGGAGGGGCGATTTTCAATCGCCCTCTTAAAACGGCGGGCTGGAGGCCGCCGCTCCTTGAAAAGAAACGGCGGTTCGGAGACCGCCGCTCCTTGGCTATTGCGTCCCCGCGCGGCTTGGACTATCCAACTCGCCTGTGAGTTCCTCGGACCCGATCCGCGCGGTCGCGAAATTCTTCTTCGAAGGCGACCGGAAGTTTTTCGTCAAAGGGATCACTTACGGACCTTTCAAGCCGGATGCGGAAGGTCATTACCTCGGTCCGCCCGAGCAAGTGGAACGCGATCTCGCGCAGATGCGCGAAGCGGGGCTGAACGTCGTCCGGATTTATCACGTCCCGCCTCTCTGGTTTCTGGATCGCTGCGCCGCGGCCGGAATGCGCGTCCTCATAACCTTGCCGTGGGCGAAGCACGTCGAGTTTCTGCGCAAGAAATCGTCGCGCGACCAGATTTCCGGAATGGTCCGGGAAGCGGTCGCGACGCATCGCGGTCATCCCGCCATCTTCGGATATCTCGTCGGCAATGAAATCTCGAGCACGATGGTGCGCTGGCTCGGCGTGCGCCGCGTGACTGAATTCGTCGAGCACTTGATTCGAGTCGGCCGCGAGACCGATCCGACTGTTCTTTTCTCCTACGCCAGCTATCCGCCGACGGAGTTTCTGCTTCCCCAGAACAGCGACTTCTCCTGCTTCAACGTTTATCTGCACAATCAGCGCGACTTCGAGCGCTACCTGCTGCGCCTCCAAAATCTTTCGGAGGATCGGCCGCTGATGTTAGGGGAATTCGGGATGGACACGATCCGCCACACCGAGGAGGAGCAAGCGGAAATGCTCGGCTGGCACGTCGAGAGCGTGGTGAAATGCGGACTCGCCGGCACGATCTTTTTCACCTGGACCGACGAATGGTTTACCGGCGACCAGGAGATCACAGATTGGGCCTTCGGGATCGTCACGCGCGCGCGCGAACCGAAGAAGTCTTTCTTCACGTTGCGCGACAAACTCGGGCGGGACAACGCCGCCCTCCCGCATCGGCCGTTGCCGCGGACGCCGTTCGTTTCGGTGATCGTCTGTTCTTATAATGGAGGCAAGACGCTGGCGGGTTGTTTGGAGTCGTTAGGCAAGATCGATTATCCAAATTACGAAGTGATCCTGGTGGACGACGGTTCGACCGACGACACGCGCGAGATTGCTGCTCGCTTCCCGAGCGTCCGCTACTTTCATCAAACCAACCACGGCTTGAGCCACGCGCGGAACCACGGCGCGTCCGTCGCGAAAGGAGAAATCTTCGCCTACACCGACTCGGATTGCATGGCCGATCCGGACTGGCTCTACTACTTGTTAGGCACGCTTTTGAGCGGCGATTATGCCGGGGTGGGGGGACCGAATGTTTCGCCGCCCGCGCAGGATTGGGTGCAGGCGTGTGTGGCCGCGGCACCCGGCGGGCCGAGTCACGTGCTCCTCACCGACACCGTGGCCGAGCACATTCCCGGCTGCAACATGGCGTGGTATCGCTGGGTCTTTGAAAGCGTGGGCGGGTTCGACCCCGAATATCACAAGGCCGGCGACGACGTCGATTTTTGCTGGCGCGTGCAACAGGCCGGACACGAGATCGCTTTCAGTCCCACGGCGATTGTCTGGCATTACCGCCGCTTCACTTTGCGCGCGTTTCGCAAACAACAGGAAGGCTACGGCGAGGCGGAATCGCTTCTTCGCTTCAAGCATCTCATTTTTTTCGGCCCCACCGGCACGGCGAAATGGCGCGGGCAAATTTACGGCACCCCGCGTTTCAGCTGGTTCATTAACACGCCAATCATTTTCCACGGCATTTTCGGCGAAGGATTGTTCCAATCGATTTATCCCACGCCGCAATCTGAAGTCGCGGGTTACTTGAGCAGCATCGAATGGTTCGCCCTCACCGTATTCCTTTTCGGGCTCGGGATTTTTCTGCCGGGCCTGCGCATCGTGCCTTACCTGATGTTCGGCGGGACGCTTTGTGTGGCGATCTCGTACATGCTGCGGGCGCGGATCGAGCCGAAGTTCGACACGATCGCCGCGCGGCTTCTCGTCACCTTCCTCGCGTTCGCGCAGCCGCTTGTGCGCGGATGGTCGCGCTATTTCACCTGGCTCCATTTCAAGCGCACGCCCCGCACCGTCATCAGCAAGCACGAGCAATTGCCGGCGGGCGCGGAGTTCGCCGGAAGTTTGCGCCATCGCTGCTACTGGAGTGAGGAGGGGAAGGACCGCCATCATCTCCTCGGTGCGATCTTCGCCCTGCTCAATGAGGAAGACTGGCGCTATTCCACTGACACGGGCTGGAATGAATGGGACATCCAAATCTACGGGAACTTCTGGTGGAGCATCGTTCTGCAAACCGTCACCGAGTATCACGGCGGCCCGAAATGCCTCACGCGCGCCGGGCTGCGCCATCGATTTGTGACGACGACGGTGATCATCAACCTCGTGGTTCTCAGTCTGCTCGTTTACCACCAACTGAACGCCGGCCACTTCGATCTGTGGCTTCTCCTCCTTTATCTCGGCTTCGTCGCTTTCCTGGGAAATCGGGCGCGAGTGTTGAAAGCGCGCGTGGCGGAACTGGTCGATCTCGCGGCTTACCGGGCCGGGCTCCAGCGCATTCTTCGCCGGAGCAGGAAGCTGGAATCAGTTCCGGTGAAAACAGCCGAGACAGTCGAGGTCGGATAACTTCGCCGATAAAAACGAATGCGCCGCGGCCAGCTTGCTCGTTTTTCGATCGCGCTCGCGGCTGAAATCGCTTGCGCCGCGGCGTGGAATTTCTTCGATGACTGGACGCTCGAAGCGATGCCGGTGAAGTTCGTCGCCACCGCGATGCTCTGCGGGATCGCGTATTTCTGCGCGGTCACGGAATTTCGCGTGATCAGTAGCCCGCGCGTGCAAGCGATCGTCTTCTGGCTGGTCGTCGTCGTCTTGCGCGTGGTCGCGTTGCCCCTCGCGCCGGGAGACGATTTCTGGCGATACCAGTGGGAGGGAAAAATTCAGCGGGCCGGTTTCAATCCGTATGTGAACGCACCGGACGACCCGGCGCTCGACGGAGTTCGGCAGGAATTTCCGGACTGGCAAAAGATCAACCATCGCGATTTCCGCGCGATCTATCCGCCGGGAGCAGAGCTTCTCTTTCGCGCGCTCAGCGGCATCTCCGATCACCCCTTGCTCTACAAACTTCTTTTTGCCGGCGCGGATGTCGCGACGATCGGCGTGCTTTTGCTCTTGTTAGGCGGTGAGTCGCGTTACGCGCAAGCGGCGTGGTACGCATGGAACCCGCTCGTCGTTTACAGTTTCGCCGGCGCCGCGCATTTTGACAGCTTGATGATCCTGCCGATGACCGCCGGGATCCTGTTCCTAATGCGCACCGAGAACGCGACCGAGTCAAAACAGAAATGGCTGTTCGCGCTCGCGGCGTCCGCGGCGTTCGGCATTGCCATCTCGATGAAGCTGGTTCCGATTCTTCTGCTCTTGACCTGTGTCTTTGCGCTGCGCCTGCGCGCCGTCACACTCGCGATCAGCGCGGGAATTCCGTGGCTCCTCAGTTTGCTTTACGGTTATCCAAAAGTCCCGATCTGGGAGTCGTTAGGCCGCTTCGCACACGTGACGCGCTTGAACGATCTGTTCTGGTGGCTGATCGAAGAGACGGTCTGGCCGAATCCGCATCAAAAAAATTATCATTACAATGTGATTCTGATCATCTGTGTCGCGCTGATCTCGCTTTTGTTTTGGCGCAACTGGAAGCGCGGAATGATTTGGGCGCTTGGGACCGCGCTGATTTTGAGTCCGGTGCTCCATCCATGGTATTGCACCTGGATTCTGCCGCTCGCAGCGTGGCGGCGAGCAATCCCCTGGTACGTTTTTTCCATCACGCTCTTCGCTTACTTCCTGTTTTGGAACGAGCGGCTCTTCGCCTTGCCCTGGCATTCCGAACCGTGGATGCGCGCGATCATCATCATCCCAACGCTGGCTGCGGCAGGTTGGTTCGGCCTCACACAAAGGACACAACGGCAAGAAACTTTGCGACCTTTGTGACCTTGGTGTGAGCCTCTGATCTTAGGGACTCGCTGCAAGCTGCCGCATAGCTTCCGCGAAGTCGGGCGGAATCGGCGCTTCGAATTTCATGACTTCGGCGGTGCGCGGATGGCGGAAGGCGAGCTTCCACGCGTGCAACATTTGTCGCGCAAAGGTTCCGGCATGTTTCCCGCCGTACAATTTATCGCCGAGAACAGGATGGCCCAGGTGATGAAGATGGACCCGGATTTGGTGCGTCCGGCCGCTGTGGAGCGTGCACTCGAGCAAACTGATCTCGTGGCTGGCCCGCAAAACGCGATACTCCGTTTTCGCGGTGCGTCCGCGGTTGCGCCCGATGCTCATCCGCTGACGATGGACCGGATGCCGGGCGATCGCGGCATCGATCACGCCGGTCGGTTTCCGCAGAACGCCCGCGACGAGCGCGAGATAAATTTTTTCCATCGTGCGCGCGGCGAATTGCTTCGAGAGATCGCGATGCGTGGAATCGTTTTTCGCCACCACCACGCAACCGCTCGTTTCCTTGTCCAGGCGATGGACAATGCCCGGTCGTTCGCGTCCGCCGATGCCGGAAAGATTTTGGCAATGAGCCAGCAATGCGTTCACCAAAGTGTGTTGCTGATGTCCGGCGCCCGGATGCATGACCAATCCCGTCGGCTTGTTCAGCACGAGCAAGTCGTCGTCCTCGAAAATTATTTCCAGGGCGATGTACTCGGCCTTCGCTTCAATCTTTTCGATTGCCGGTTCGTCTAGCTCTACGACGTCACCGTTCCGAACGAGATCGCGCGGACGGGGCGGCTTTCCGTTTAACCTCACGAATCCCGCGCGGATCAGCGCCTGAAGACGCGCGCGCGAAAAATCGGCCAGCTCCTTTGCGAGGAAGCGATCCAGCCGAGTCCCGGCCGTTTCCCGCGAGACCGTGAGCGTGATCATCGGCTATCTCCGATCACGCGAGCGCCGCCTTTCCTCCGAAAAGGTCGGATGTTACACTGCGCCGCGATGTCCTTCATCGAGCGCGACCCGCCGACGCAAAAATGTCCTGCTTGCGGCACGGTCGTCGACGTCAGCGATATCGAACCGCTCGCGCGTGTCGCGTGCCCAAGTTGCGAAGAAAAATTCCGGGTCGAGCGCGTCTTCGATAATTTTGTGCTCCTGGAAACTTTGGGCGTCGGCGGCATGGGTTCAGTTTATAAAGCGCGCGACACGCGGTTGGATCGTTTCGTAGCGCTGAAAATACTGCGGAAGGAATTGAGCGCCGATCCCGACGAAGCGCGCCGGCTCGAACAGGAAGCGCGCGCGACCGCCGCGGTCAATGATCCGCACGTCGTCCAGGTTTTTTCTTCCGGCACAGATCACGGTCAGTTTTATCTCGTGATGGAATTGGTCGACCACGGCAGTCTGGATGACTTGATGGCGGAGGTAGGGCGTGTGCCGGAACTGCGTGTCCTCGAGACTGGCGTTCAGGTCGCGCGAGGTCTGCGGGCCGCGTACGAGAAAGGATTGATCCATCGCGACATCAAGCCGGGCAATATTCTTTATGGAAGCGAGCACGCGGCGAAGATCGGCGATTTTGGATTGGCGGTGGCGGCGGAGCAAAATGCTGAAGCGCAAAATGAGATTTGGGGGATCCCGTATTATGTCGCGCCGGAGCGATTAAACAACGAGCGGGAAGATTTTCGGAGCGACATCTATAGTCTGGGTGCGACGCTTTTCCACGCCGTGGCCGGCCAGCCGCCCTTCGAAGGCGAAACGAATTCCGCCAGCGCGCTGCGCGATTTGAAGGAGCAGCCGCTCGGTCTTGGCGTGGCCGCGCCGGAACTCGGGCGCAAAACTGTGAGCGTGATCGACCGGATGGTGGCGCCCGATCCGGAGCGGCGTTTCGCTTCCTACGACGAATTGATCGACGAGCTGGAACGGGCCCGAGCCGCGCTCGATCCCGCGGCCCGGAAAGCGAAACGATTGCCGCAAATCACAGTGGCCGTCGCGCTGCTCATCCTACTGGCGGGCGGAGCGCTCTATTTCTACAAGCACAGAGCAGCGATGAATGCGCTCCAATCCGCGAAGGATGACAACGCGACGCTGCAACATCTTTACGAGGACGCGCGGCGCGAACTCATCGTGGGTAAATACGATTCCGCGCGGTCGGCGTTTACCCGGCTCGCAGGCGAAGCGCAAAACAAGCAACCGCTTTTGAATTGGATCCGGCTCCATCGCGGACTCGCCGCGTTGCTGCGCGGTTACACGACGCAGGCACGCCAGGCATTTGAGGAACTGGAGAAAGCCGGGCCGTTTTCGGCGAACGCGGAAGATGCCGCCCTCGCGCGATTCTTCGTCGAGACCGCGCACACGCTGACCTCGCCAAATTCCGTGGCCGCGGGTGCGACCGGCGTTCCCGATTCGAAAAGCCCGCAAGCGCTCGCCATTTTTTGATTCGCGATCAAAGACTGGCAGCAAAGCGATTTCACCAACGCGGGAGCCTTGCTGGAGCAATTCAGTGCCACCGAATGCGCCGGCAGTTACGCGTGGATCAACGATTACAAACCGCTCGCGCAAAAATATCTCGCTGATTACCGCGTTTACGCCGAGTGGAAAAAACAGCCCCAGCAACTCGACAACGCGGAGCACATCGCTGCCGCACTCGATCGTCTGCGCGCGGCCCAAAGGGCCGTGGCTACAATCACACTTCGTTAGCGCTTAGTGCCGACCGCTGATTTGAACGCCCGGATAGCGGTTCAATTGATCCGCTATCTGCCCGTTACCGTTCCGTTCCATCTCTCTTTGATCAATCGTCAAGACAGGACCGTCTCTCGTGATCGTGATGATGTTACGTTTCTTCACCCTTTGCTTGAGATGAGACCCGGTAATGGTCACGTACTCGTAATCCGCATTGTCCTGCTGAGTTTTCTGTTCCACCACTGGCCGATCCGCCATGGCAGAGCCAAGAGTCAGCGCGCCAACAGTCATACTCAGAATTAACCGTTTCATGCGGACAATCTACGGCGACTAGGAGAGGGGTCAACCGGTGAAAGGTAACAGAAACGTTACTCCGCGGCGCGGGGTAAGAATGGTGCGCGTGCAAGTTTACACCCGGGTCGACGATGCTAGGTTACGGCCTCTCGACCCACTGCTTTGGCAGTGAGATCATCATCATGACCCAAAATCCGCCATTTCCATCGCCCGAAGAATTGAAATCGAAGCTGGCCGAGTTCATGAAAACGAACTTCGGCGACAAGGTTTCTTTCACGGCCTACACCGAGCCGGAGACGGTGGAAGCTGGCGCGGAGGAGAAGCCCCCACGTCTTGAGAGCGAGCAATTCGTTTTTGATTTTCTGCCGCGCGACATCAAGGCGCATCTGGACCGGTTTGTCATCCAGCAGGATGAAGCGAAGAAGGTCCTCTCGATCGCGGTTTGCGATCATTACAACCACGTCAATTTTCTGCGCCAGCTCGAGAAGCAGGACGCGGCGCGCGCGGAGGAGACCGAATACGCGAAGCAAAACGTGATTCTGGTCGGGCCGACCGGCGTCGGAAAAACGTACCTGATCAAACACATCGCGGAGCTGATCAAAGTGCCCTTCGTCAAAGCAGACGCGACGAAGTTCAGCGAGACCGGTTATGTCGGCGGCGATGTCGAAGACCTCGTGCGCGAGTTGGTCGACAAGGCCGACGGCGACGTGCAGCTCGCGCAGTTCGGCATCATCTACATCGACGAGATCGATAAGATCGCGGCGGCGGGGAACATGGTCGGGCGCGATGTCAGCGGGCGCGGCGTCCAGACGACGCTCCTCAAATTAATGGAAGAGACGGAGGTGCCATTACGGAGCGCGAACGATTTGCAGGCGCAGCTTCAGGCGGCGTTCGAATTTCAGAAGCGCGGTGGCAAGGCCAAGCGCGAGACGATCAGCACCCGGCACATTCTTTTTGTCGTGAGCGGCGCGTTCGATCGGCTCAAGCAGCAGGTTTCGCGGCGTCTGGTTCAGGGACAAATCGGGTTCAATACCGAGACGCGGCCGGTGATGGACAATGAATTGTTTCAGTATGTGACGACGCAGGATTTTATCGAGTACGGGTTCGAGCCGGAATTCATCGGCCGGCTCCCGGTGCGCGTCGTCTGCGAAGAGCTGGGCGCGGACGATCTCTACAAGATCATGAAATTTTCCGAAGGCAGCATCCTGCGCCAGTACGAACGCGCTTTTCGCGCCTATGGGATCGAGATCAGTTTCGAAGATGAAGCGTTGCGCTTGATGGCCGCGGCGGCGGCGCTGGAAAAAACCGGCGCGCGCGGATTGCTCACCGTCTGGGAAAAACTCTTTCGCGATTACAAATATTACCTGGCCGGCTCGGGTCTCAGCCAGTTGCGCGTCTCGGCGGAACTGGTCCGGGAGCCCAAGCGCGTGCTCGATCGTCTCATGGCCGAGGGGCACAAACAGGAAGAAGCCGCGCTCGAGCAAAGCGCGCTCGTCTTCGCGGAACGATTCGGAAAAGAACACGGCCTCGAAATTTCCTTCGATGAATCAGCGCGCGCGCGCCTGATCGAGCGGGCGCAGGCCGAGCGCATGACGATGCCGGATCTCTGCGCGCATCTTTTCAAGGACTACCAGTTCGGGCTCAGCTTGATTCAAAAAAACACCGGCCAAAGAAATTTCGTTCTCAACCGCGCGGCGGTCGATGCGCCGGATAAGTTCTTGAGCGACCTAGTGGTCCAGTCGCACTATCCTCTTGCACCGGCGGAAAAGAATTGAGAGCAATCCAGAAATGAAACGGTCTCTACTCTCAGCGCTGATTATTGGCCTGATCATGGGCGGGATCGTGATGGGCCTGCACGTCAGCGGCTGGCTCCTGCGGCCGGAGCTGGCCATCACCGACATTCTTTCGCGGGACGGCAGCGCCAACAGATTGGTCAGCGATAAGGCGCAATATGCCGTCGTGTTCGTTTTAGCCGTCGGCGTGGCCTGGATGACTCTGGCCACTTCGCGTCGCGGGCGAATGAGCGGGATCGTGGGAATTCTGCTCCTCGAATTGATTGGAACGGCGTGGATCCTTTCGCTCTATCGCATTTTCTTTCAACCGTTGCCGGCGCTGAGCGGAACGGCGCTCGGCTATTTGACGCCTCTTGGATTCGTCGCCGTGTTTGGGTACCTCCAGCGGCGACGCTTGCGTGAACCCAAACCGAAACCGGAACCGGAACCTGTGGTCGTTGCGACCATTCCGGCTCCTTCCGTTTCGGCGCCTCCCGTTCCGGTTCCTGAAAAACCACGCGCTCGAGCGAGACGCGGCGACCCCGCGGGCGACTCTCTCGCGAGAGCCTGCGAAGTCACGGCCGTCGTCTGCGACATCGCAAACAAGCACGACCTCGCGGACGAATGTGAACCCGCAGTCTTCGCTCAGATCACCGAAAAGTTTCTGGCCCACGCGACCGAGGCATTCCGCGCGGCTGGCGCTTATATCGAGTCGGCCGGCGGCGAGGGAGTCGTGGCGATTTTTGGTTTCCCGGAAAGCGACAAGGAGCACGCGCAAAAAGCGACGCGCAAAGCGATGGCGTTGACGCAATCTTTTACGATCTCAAACAAATCCGCCGCGTCGGACCCGCTGAGCAACGCGGGCGTTCATTGTGGAGTCAGCTCCGGCATAATGATCATGGCACCCGTGAAAAACAACGGACAGCGCAACATGCTCGCGACCGGTGAGCCGGTCGAGCTGGCGCGGCGTTTTTGCATCGCGAACCGCTTCTACGGCTCGCGCGTCCTGCTCGGCCCGCGCACTTTCGAGCTCGCGAGCAAAATCCTGGTCGCACGCCCGATCGATTTCCTGAGCGGCGTGGACGTGCGCGAGCGGCATGAGATTTACGAACCCGTTGCGCTGGCCCTCGACGCTTCGCGCGATCAAATCACGCGGCGCGACGCGTTCTGGAACGGCGTCGTGCTTTACCGGGAGAAGCGCTGGGCGGAAGCGTACGCGCAATTCCAAAACGCGCGCGGCCCCGAGGGCGAGGAGGATCGTCCCCTGCAATTGTATCTCCGCCGGCTCGAGCCGCTCGCCTTGCAATTGACCAACACGCCGCTGGACGAGTAAGGGGCCGCTGGGTTTGAGGAAAACAGAATACCCGTCCGCGATCCGGGATTTAATCGCGCAACTCCGGCAGATGCCCGGGATCGGACCGCGCTCGGCGGAACGCATCGCTCTCTGGATTGTCCAGGCGCGCGGCGATCAACCGGAGCACATCGCGCGCGCCATTGCCGCGACCCGCGAATCCGTCCGACCCTGCCCGCGCTGCGGCTTCTTCACCATGGAAGAAATTTGCGGGATTTGCTCCGACACGACCCGGGCCGCCGACCTCCTGTGCGTGGTGGAGCAGGCGACCGACATTCTTCCGCTGGAAAAAACGAGTGCGTTCCGCGGACGCTACCACTCGTTAGGCGGCCGCATCTCGCCGCTCGACCACGTCGGGCCCGATGATTTACGGATCAAGGAATTGGTGGCGCGGGTCGAGCAGGAGAAATTCTCGGAGGTCATTCTCGCGCTCGCCGCCGACGTCGAAGGCGAAGCGACCACGAATTATCTGGTGGAGTTGCTGAAGCCCTTTCCCATTTCGCTCACCCGCATCGCGCACGGCCTTCCGGCTGGCGGGGGTCTTGAATCTGCGGACGAGCTAACTCTTTATCAGGCGTTGTCCGGCCGAACGAAATTGTGAACGTCAATCGCATGTCATCCCAAGTCGCGCAGACGACGAGGGACCTCGCAAGCGCTCTACCGCTTCCGCGCTGTGTCGAGCGTTGACGTCAGGCCCCGCATGATGGTTTCAAGCCGAGACAATTTGCAGGTCCGAGGTCCCTCGCCGTCTGGCGCGGCTCGGGATGACACCATTGGCGCGCGCGTTGCCACGGTTGCTTTCTCCACTCGGGCGAATAATTTCGCCATCATGTCCTGCGCGAAAATCGACCCGGCGTTGCACCAGGCGCAAAAGCCGCCGTGGATCAAAGTGCGTCTGCCGTCGAACCCGGTTTTCTTTTCGACCAAGGCGCTCATCTCCGATTTGCGTTTGCACACGGTGTGCGAAAGCGCGCAGTGCCCGAACCGCTGGGAATGCTGGAGCCAGGGCACCGCGACGATGATGATCGCGGGCGAACGCTGCACGCGCGCCTGCGGATTCTGCGCGGTCACGACCGCGAAGCCGTTCGCGCTGGAGGAAGATGAACCGCAACGTGTGGCCGAAGCCGTCCGGCGCATGGGATTGAAACACGTCGTTGTCACCGCCGTTGCGCGGGACGATCTCAAGGACGGCGGCGCGAACCATTTTGCGCGCACGATTGAAGCGGTCCGCGAAATGGATCCGTCCGTCATCATCGAAGTTTTGGTGCCCGACTTTCACGCGCAGGATTGGTGCATCCAAATCGTGCTCGATGCCGCGCCCGACATCTTCAATCACAACATGGAAACGGTGGAACGCCTCACGCCCCTCGTGCGTTCCCGCGCGAAATACCGAATGTCGCTCGATGTCCTGCGCAAGGCGAAAGAGCTTTCGTCCCGCGGCCGCGGGATCGTCACGAAAAGCGGAGTCATGCTTGGCTTGGGCGAAAAAGAACCGGAGCTTTTCCAAACGATGGACGATTTGCGCGAGATCGGGTGCCAGGTCCTGACAATGGGTCAATACCTGCGACCCACTCCCCAGCATCTCCCGGTCGTCGAGTTCGTCCCGCCCGAACGCTTCGAGGCCTACGGCGAAATTGCGCGCGCGAAAGGTTTCGCGCACGTCGCTTCGGGTCCGCTCGTCCGCAGCTCCTATCACGCGGCCGACTTTCATCCGGTCGTCCGCTGAAAATGGCGGAGTCACCGGAGGCATCGATCGATCGCACCACGGTCGCGGCGGCCATCCCTGCTTACTTCGAAGAAAAGCATATCGCTGGAGTTGTCCGCCGCACGCGCGAGCGGCTCGATCATGTTCTCGTCATCGACGATGGCTCGACCGACGCGACCGCGGCCGCCGCGCGAAATGCCGGAGCCGAAGTCATTGTGCATCCGCAGAACCGCGGCAAAGGCGAGTCCATCAAAACCGGATTGCGCCACTGGCTCGAACGCAACTTCACCTGCGTCATCATTCTAGATGGCGACGGCCAGCATCTACCCGAAGAGATCGATCTCTTTCTCGCCGCTGCTTCGTCGACAAACGCCGAACTCTTGATCGGCAGCCGGATGAACGATGTGAGCAAAATGCCGTTCGTGCGGCGCGCGGTGAATCGCTACATGAGCAATACGATCAGCCGGCTTTGCGGCCAGCCGATACCCGACACGCAATGCGGCTTCCGCATGGTCCATCGCAATCTCATTCCCGATTTGCTCGGCGGCGCCAACCGCTTCGATTATGAAACCGAGATGCTGATCATCGCCAGTCGCAAAGGCTGCCGCATCGAATCAGTCCCGATCACCACCGTTTACTCCGATGAGGTGAGCAGCATCCATCCCGTTCGCGACACGCTCCGCTTTTTCAAACTGATGCGGCGCTACCGGAAACTTTGATCGGAGGGATTACCGGGTGGAAAGCCCACGTCATCGGCCAACCGAACGTCGCACGTCAGCCAGCACTTCTTCGCCCGGAATCGGCTTAACCTTACCTGAACGAACTTCGTCGCGCCGGCGAATCGCTTCTTGAACCCAAAGCTTTTGGATTTCATCGGATTCGGCAAAGTCCAAACTCTCGACAAGTTTCTCCGCCAACTCCGCTCGCGAGGCCGGAGGCAACTGCATCGCCTCAACAGCGAGTTGATCAACGGTCAGTGGCATGGATGGAACGTAGCCGCGCGCCGCGAGAAGCTCAAGCCTGCGCAGCGCCAACCGGTGTAGCGCCAGTTCAAATCAGCCCGCGCTTGCGGAAGTCGCCGAGGTTTCCGCCGCTCGAGCGCTCGATCATGTCGATCGTGAATTTTAGCAGGCAAACTTCCCAGGCGTCGTCGACGCCGTGGATGACGGCGCTGAGCGGCTCCTGTTCGCCTTCGACTTGCGATTTTGTCCGGGCGATGACGGCGTCGATCGGGTCGCGAAACATTCTTTCGACGACGTCGGTCTTGCGAAATTGGAAGCCGTAACGAAGCACGGCGAAATCACGCGCTCGCTCGCGCAGTTGTTCGATGTAGTGCTCGGCTTTCTCGCCGAAACCTTCGAGGAGCAGGCGCGCGAAATTATCCGGCGTCAGGATTTGCGGGCGATCGGCGTGAATCCGCCCGTCGCGGACCCGCACTTCGTTCGCGCGGTCCATCAATTCGGAGACGAGATAGAAACGGAAGCTCGTGCTGCCGAACGTCGCGATCTTCTGCTCGGGCGCGACAATGACGCGCGTGTTCTCGATCGCGTAGTCGAAGTTTTCCTTATTCATCCTGGTTCCCGCAACGTAAGCCCGCGGACGCGCAATTCAATGCAGGTAGGGCGAGACTCCGTCGAGCCGACGAGTTCTCCACGGCTCCGCGGAGCGTCGCCCTACCAAATCACGCGGGCGTTTCGCAAACGGCGCTTTCCATGGCCTCGCGGACGCGACCGGAATGCCAACGGGTGATCGCTTCAAAGGTGAAAATTGCCAGCGCGATCCAGATCAAACCGAAGGTGATGAGATGGCCGCGCGTGAATGGCTCGTGATAAAGAAAGACGCCGAGAAAGAACGAAATGGTGGGCGCCAGATATTGGAGAAAGCCGAGGGTCGTTAGGCGGAGATAACGCGCGGCGTAGCCGAACCAAAAGAGCGGGACAGCGGTGATTACGCCGGTGCTAACGAGCAGGATCGACAACGACCAATCGCCGCGATCGAAGAGCAGGGTGCCGTGTAGTTTGAGAAAAACCAAATACGCGATCGCAAACGGCACGAGCATTATCGTCTCGAGAAATAATCCGGGGACGGCGGCGGTCCCCGATTTCTTGCGGAGCAATCCGTAGAGACCGAACGTTGTGCAAAGTGTGACCGCGATCCACGGAAAACGACCGTAACCGAAGGTGAGATAAAGAACTCCGCTCGCCGCGAGCAAGACGGAGATGAGCTGCAAACGCGTCAGCCGTTCGCGCAGAAAGATGGCGCCGAAGAGGACATTGACGAGCGGCGTCATGAAATAACCGAGGCTCGTCTCGAGGACACGATTGATGAGGACGGCGAAGATGAAGAAGAACCAGTTGGTGGCGACGGCCAGCCCGCTGGTCAGGCAAAACACGGTGGCGCGACGCGAGCGCATGACTTCTTTCACTTCCGGCCATCGTCTCTGCCACGACAAGACCACGACGAGAAACACGCTCGTCCAGACGAAGCGATGGGCCAGAATCTCCGGCGGCGATATCGTCTTGAGCAACTTCCAGTAACCGGGGATCAATCCCCAAGTCGCAAAGGCGGCGATGCCGGCGATGAGCGCGGAACGATCATGACCTTCTGCCGCGGAATGTTTTGCCGGCGTCCGCATCGAATCGCTCTCTATTTCACGGTTCCTTCGCAGGAGCAACTTGGAGAATTCGCTTTGGGGAAACAGAAAAAGCTTGTCATCCCGAGCCGCGCAGACGGCGAGGGACCTCGCGAGCGCTCAGTCGCTTCCGCGTTACATCGGGCGTCTCCGTTGGGTTGCGCGTGATGTTTGTTCGCCGCTGCAATTTGCAGGTGTGAGGTCCCTCGTCGTCTGCGCGACTCGGGATGACACGCATCGAACCGATGCCGCAGAATTGCTCGTCACCCGATGGCGATTATTTCTTCGGCTCGAAGAGCGGAAGATATTGGGCGAGGCCTTCGTCTTTCAATTTCTCGACCGGCACAAACCGGAGCGCGGCGGAATTCATGCAGTAACGCAGGCCCGTCGGAGCTGGACCATCTTCGAAAACGTGGCCGAGATGTGCGTCGCTCGATTTCGATCGAATCTCCGCGCGCACGCCAAACGAGTGATCGACTTTCTCGACGACCTTATCCGGCGCGATCGGTTTCGTAAAACTCGGCCAGCCGGTGCCGCTCTCGTATTTGTCGAACGAGGTGAAGAGCGCGTCGCCGCTAATCACATCGACGTAAATGCCGGCGCGGTGATTGTTCCAATACTCGTTTTGAAATGCCGGCTCGGTTCCGCTCTGCCGCGTCACGTAATATTGCAATGGCGTGAGGCGCGTCCGCAGCTCGGCGTCCGCCGCCGACTTCGGAGACGCGGATGGTTTCTGTTCCTGGCCACGGGACAGAAAAACAAATCCCGCCACAACTATGCTGATGGTGATCAGCGCCAACACCAGGCTGGATCGGTCGGTGCGTTTCGGCGGCGGATCGGAGGTATTCATGATGGGTGGCGAGTCCGGAATGGTAGACAGCTCCATTCCGTTTTCGTTCAAGGCGGCTAATCGACATCCGGCCGCCCGGCTTCGGGAACGCGAATGTAGCGGCGCAGCGCAAGTAATCCGATCGGCGCGACCGACGCCGCCAGAGCGAAGATGAGCCACATCATTCCGGAATTTCGCGGACCTTGCTCGGGACAGAATGCCGCCAGCAACCAGCCAGCCGCGCCGATAAGCAGTTTGCCGACGAGGAAGGGAAGATAAGCGAGCGCTCCGTAAGAAGCTTCCTGGCCCGGCGGCGCGATGGCGGCGGCGTATTCGTACACTCGCGGTGAATAGAAAGCTTCACCGATCGAAAATACTGCGAGATAAAGCGCTGCCATTACATAATACGGATGAATGCTTCCGCTTACTCCGAGATAGCTATGGCCGAGCCACTGACCCGGCGCACTGTTCACCGCCGGTTGAAACCATCCCGTAGGCAACGCCATGATGAACACCCCGGCCGCGCAAATGACCCCACCGATGACGACCATGCGGTAGGCCGAGAACCGCTGGGTCAACGCGCCGATTATCGGCACGAGTAGAATAATCAGGATCGAATTGATGGCGGAAAGTCTGCCCACCGGCGCGTGGAGCCCGAGCTCGCGATCGCCAAATTTCGGGAAGACATAGTCCATCTGGAGAAAGATGGCTTTTAGAAATCCGATGAAGAGGAAGAAAACCAGAAGCCTGTAGAAACCGGATTGGCCGAGCAGCCGATGGAAGAGCCGCAGAGTGTCGACGGCGCTTTGCCGCACGGTATGACTGATGCGACTCCAGAACGGGGAAGCTGCGCGATTCGGTTCGCTGCTGATTGATCCATCAGCACTTCGGCGAAGGAAGTAGATCGCGGGAAAAAGCAAAATCTCGAATGCAAGGCTAACGAGAAACAGTTGCTGGTGTGTCGTTGGTTCCAATCCAAAGAAGCTGACGTGTAAGTTCCACTGACGGACGTAATCGAAAATATATCCGGCCGCGATGTAGCCGATGTTCATGACCACGTAGATGACGGAAAACGACATGGAACGCTGGGCCGTCGTTGAGTAGCGACGCGTCGCTGCCAGCAATACGGGCGTTCCAAGAGCCTCGCCGACCGCCAGGGGCAGAACGCCACAGGCAAGCGCCAGTGAGGGACTCGTAGTCATCACCATCACGCTTCGAGCGACAGTGCAGATGCCGACACCGAGAAAGAAAGTGCGCCGCAAGCCGATCGCGTCGGTTAACGAACCTGCCAGCAATGTAAAGACTGTCATGGCCGGCGCCCAGACCCAGCCGACTAACGCTCCCGCTGCCTGGTCATTAAAGCCGAGATCCTTCGACAGCCACAGAACCATCGTTTTGTTCGTAACAGAGTAGGCGGTGTAGATGAGGAACTTGATCAGGAAGGTGAGCCACAACTCGCGTTGCGCTCCCTTGAGGACGGTGAATTTTCCGAAAAATCCTGCCAGGCCCGTTGCGGCGATCGGGCCAACAATGTCTTCCGGCGGCGGGATGTTTGTGGTTGGCCCCGTCATGAGCCTCAAGTTTGGCGTACTGTTGCCTGGAATTCTACACGAACCGGATTTGTGCTTATCATAACGCGTCATGAACTCAGACGTGCGCGTTCGCTTCGCTCCATCCCCGACCGGTTTTCTCCACATCGGCGGAGCGCGCACGGCGTTGTTCAACTGGCTCTACGCGAAACACACCGGCGGCACGCTCGTGTTGCGGATCGAGGATACCGATCGCGCGCGCAACACGGACGAGGCCGCGCGCGCGATTTACGAGGGGCTGCGCTGGCTGGGACTCGATTGGGATGAAGGCCCGGAAGCGGGCGGCGACCTCGGCCCGTATTTCCAGAGCGAACGCGAAGCGATCTATCAAAGTTATCTCGAAAAACTCCGCGCCGCCGGTCGCATCTACGACGACGGAGGCTCAACGCGTTTCCGTTTTCTCCGCGAGAAAGTCGTCGTGGATGACGTGATCTGCGGACGGATCGAGTTCGACATGACGAGCGCGGAGACGAATCCCGACATGACGATCCGGCGGCCGGACGGCTCGTGGATTTTCCATTTCGTGAATGTGGTGGACGACATCGAAATGAAAATCTCGCACGTCATGCGCGGCGAAGATCATCTCTCGAATACGCCGAAGCATATGCAGCTCTACCAGGCGCTGGGCGCAACGCCGCCGCGCTTCGCCCACATCCCGCTCATCCTGAACAAGGACGGCTCGAAGATGAGCAAGCGCGATCAGGGCGCGAGCCTCAATACCTACATCGACGGCGGCTACCTGCCCGAAGCGGTGTGCAATTATCTTTGTCTCCTCGGCTGGTCGCCCAAGGACAACCGCGAAAAAATCGAGATCGAAGAAGTCGTCAAGCTGTTCGAGCTGGAGAAGGTCCATCGCAAGAACGCGTCGTTCGATCTCGACAAATGCACCTGGCTCAACGGCGAATACGTCCGCGAATTGGGCGACGACCGCTTCCACGAATTGGCTCGGCAAGCCTTGGGAAAAGCCGGCGTCGATTTCTCAAAGTTCGCGGCGGATTACGTCCGGGCCGCTCTTGATACCTGCAAAGGCAAATTCAAAATCTTCAGCGAGCTGCCCGCCTATTGCGGTTTCTATTTCACGGAGGACATCAACTACAATCCCGAAGGCGTCGCGAAACATTTCATCCCCGAGAACAAACCGCGCCTCGTCGCCGTTCGCGATGCGTTCGCCGCGCTCGAGAACTTCGACGCTGCAAATTTGGAGACGGCGATGAAATCCACCGCCGCCCAACTCGGTCTGAAAGTCGGCGCGCTCGTCCACCCGACTCGTCTCGCCGTCACCGGCAGCAACGCCGGCCCGAGCCTTTACCACCTGCTCGAAATCCTGGGAAAAGAAAAAGTCCTCGCGCGGATCGATCGCGCGCTAGCGGTTTTCTCACTGTCATCCCGAGCGGAGTCGAGGGACCCCGAGGCGTAAGCTTTGAGGTTAATTCACGGGATCCCTCGACTGCGCTCGGGATGACGGCTGTGAAACGTCATCACCGCTTCTTCGCTTCCTTCGCCCACGTATCTTTCAACGTGATCGTGCGATTGAAGACAAGCCGGCCGGGGCGCGAATCGGGATCGAGAGCGAAGTAGGCGAGGCGCTCGAATTGGTAACGCAATTCAGGAACGGCCCCCTCCAATGATGGCTCGCACTTCGCGGTCACGACTTCGAGCGAGTTCGGATTGATGAATGATTTGAAGTCGCCATCAGCATCCGGTTCGGGAACGGTGAAGAGCCGATCGTAGAGACGCGCTTCCGCATCGATGGCGTGCGGAGCGCTCACCCAATGGATCGTGCCTTTCACTTTTCGGTTCGAAGTCGACCCGCCGGATTTGCTCTCGAGATCGGCGGTGCAATGCAGCTCAATCACTTTGCTGGCGTCGTCTTTCACGACCTCGTCGCACTTGATGATGTAGGCGTACTTCAGCCGGACCTCGCCGCCGGGCCGGAGACGGAAATATTTCGGCGGCGGGGTTTCCATGAAATCGGCGTTCTCGATGAACAGCTCGCGGCTGAACGGAACTTTGCGCGTGCCCGCACTCGGATCTTCCGGATTGTTGACCGCCTCGAGTTCCTCGACGCGATCCTCCGGATAATTCGTGATCACGACTTTGATCGGGTGAAGCACCGCGAGGCGGCGTTGCGCCGTGCGATTTAATTCCTCACGCACCGTGTGTTCGAGCACGGCGACATCCGTCATGCTCGGATATTTCGTGATGCCGATGTTGTAGGCAAAACTGCGCAGCGAGCTGGCCGTCATCCCGCGGCGTCGGAGTCCGGAAATCGTCGGCATGCGGGGATCGTCCCAGCCTTTGACCAGGCCGTCGTTCACGAGCTGCATGAGCTTGCGTTTGCTCATGACCGTGTAGGTGATGTTGAGGCGCGCGAATTCGTATTGATGCGGGAGCGGGTGGGCAAGATCGAGCGAAGCGAGGAGCCAATCGTAGAGCGGCCGGTGCACCTCGAACTCGAGAGTGCAGACCGAGTGCGTGATGCCTTCGATGTAATCGCTCAGCGTGTGCGCGAAATCGTACATCGGATAAATGCACCATTTGTTTCCGGTGTGATGATGCTCGGCGTGCCGGATGCGATAGAGGACCGGGTCGCGCAACCAGATGTTCGGCGCGCTCATGTCGATCTTCGCGCGCAGAGTGCGGGCGCCATCGGGAAATTCGCCCGCTTTCATGCGCGCAAGCAAATCGAGGTTTTCGTCGATCGATCGATTGCGGGACGGACCTTCTTTCCCGAGCCGCCGATATTCGTCGGTCTCCTCCGGCGTCATGTCGCAGACGTAAGCCTTGCCTTTGCGGACGAGTTGGAGCGCGTACTCGTAGAATTGATCGAAATAATCGGAGGCGTGGAACGGCTCGACGGAGATTTCGGATTTCGGATTGCGGATTGCGGAGAGATGGAAATCCGGTTTCTCGCCGGCCAGTTCTGTGTCCGGCGTTTTCCCTGTCGGCTTGAGGCCGAGGTTGTCATCGGCCCAACCGTTGATGAGCCACTTCGTGTCAGCCAGAATTGAATCGACGTATTCCACTTCCTCCTTGGCGGGATTGGTGTCGTCCATGCGGACGTTGCAGACACCGCCAAATTCGTGGGCGATGCCGAAGTTCAGGCAGATCGCTTTCGCATGGCCGATGTGGAGGTAGCCGTTCGGCTCGGGCGGGAAGCGAGTGTGAATCTCCACGTGCTTTCCCGATTTCACATCCGCAGCGACCACGTCACGGATGAAATCGGAAGGCGCGGCGGGTTCGTTTTCGCTCGGCGTCGTCATGGTCGTGCGCGACAGTAGCAGACGAGAAGACGTTGCAAAACTAAGGGCAGAGCTTAATTGCTGTCATCCCGAGCCGCGGAGACGGCGAGGGACCTCGCAAATGCAAGTTACGCTTTCGAGCCGGAGATACCGATCGTTACGGTTGCGAGATCCTTCGGCGCGCTTCGCCAGCCTCAGGATGACATCTCTTTCGTAACGCGCCGTCTTCCCACATGAAGGAAATATATACGCTCAGCGATTTGCAGAGTTGGAATCGAGTCGCGCAGAAGGCTGCGCCGCCCATTCGTCTCGGCGTTCTGGGCGATCCAATCGCGCACTCTTTTTCTCCTCGCATGCAAAACGCCGCGTTGCGCGCCTCTAAGATCAAGATGGCCTATGGCGCGTTTCAGATTGCCCAGGACGATTTGCAGGACGCCTTGGAATCGCTTCGCAAACAAGACTTCGTGGGAGTGAACCTGACGATTCCGCACAAAATTCCGGCGCTCGAGTTGATGGACGATGTCGATGAAAACGCTCGCAGCGTCGGGGCGGTGAACACGATCAAGATCGAGAACGGAAAGCTACGCGGGTTCAACACAGACGGAAAAGGATTTGCCCGCGCGATCCGTGAAGAATTTGCCGTCGACCTGCGCGATCTCCGCGTGCTGGTGCTCGGCGCCGGTGGCGCCGCGCGCGCGATTGCGCTGCAATGCGCGAAAGAAAACTGCGAGCGACTCGTCATTGCCAATCGCGATTTGGAAAAAGCCAGGGAACTCACGGAGGGTCTGCGCCATTTTTTTGCCGGCCCGAAAGTGCTTGGACCCGTGGCGCGTTTGCAGGCCATCGCCTGGGAGGAGACTGCCTTTCGTTTCCAAATTGGCAATCTTGATCTGGTCGTGAATGCGACCTCGCTCGGATTGCATCGCTCGGATGCGGCGCCGATCCCCGCGCGGTTACTCGCGCCGCACTTGATGATTTACGACACGATTTATGCGAGCGGTCCGACAGCTTTTGTTTCCGCGGCGATTGAAGCCGGCGCGCGCACCGGGAACGGATTATCGATGTTGCTGCATCAAGGCGCGCTTGCCTTTGAGATTTGGTTTGGGCGCGCCGCGCCGCTCGATGCGATGCGGAAAGCGCTTCTGTAGCCGCTTCGCTATGCGAAGCGTCGGGAGATGTGTCCGAATCGCAACTCGCGTCGCCCACAGGGCGACGGCTACAGATTTTCCTGCGCCATTTCGCGGGCGCGTTTGGTTGCGGCTTCGACGGCTGCGATTAAACCCTCCGACGTTTTGAGCTTTTCCATCACGGCGAGACCGGCGGCGGTTGTGCCGCCGGGCGTGACCACCATCGCACGCAACTCTTCGGGCGAGAGTTTACTTTCGCCGGCGAGCTGCGCCGCGCCAAGAACGGTTTGCGTGGCAAGCGCCAAGGCCACGTCGCTCGCGAGTCCCAGTTTCTTTCCGCCGTCGGCCAGTGCTTCGATCACTGTGTAAACAAAGGCGGGTCCGCTCCCACTGAGCGCGGTGACTACGTCGATCTGCTCTTCCTCCACTTCCACGACGACGCCGATCGCGCTGAAAATCTTGCGTGCCAATTCGATATCTTCGTTTGTCGTGCGCGAACCGCGCGCGAGCGCAGTCGCCGCGCGACAAATTGCCGAAGGCGTATTCGTCAGCGCGCGCATGAAGCGGAGGTTCGCGGCCGATTCCATCGCGTCGAGGCGCACGCCGGCCGCCAGCGAAATGGCGAATTTATTCCCGACGACTCCGCCAATATCGCGGAGGACCGGCAACACCACCGCCGGTTTTACGCCGAGAAAAATGACTTCCGCCATCTCTGCGGCCTCCATGTTCTCGGTGGTTACATCTATCCCGACTCTCGCCAAGGCCGTCCGCACCTCCTCATTTGGCTCGCTCGCGATGATTTCATTCGGCGGACAAAATTTCGCGCGCATCAACCCGCGGATCACTGAGCCGGCGAGCTTGCCCGCGCCGATGAAGCCGAGGCGATGCGTTTTCTGCGTTGTTTGAGAATCCATGGGTTTGCCCGATATTAATCAATGGTAAGCGCCGGTGTAAATTTCGGTCTCGACCTGGTGGAAGAGATCGCCGAGCTGAAGCGGGAGCGAAACGCCGTCATTCTCGCGCATAATTATCAGGTCCCGGAACTCCAGGACATCGCCGATTACGTCGGCGACTCGTTAGGCCTGAGTTATCAGGCGGCCAAGACCGATGCCGACGTGATTCTTTTTTGCGGCGTCCATTTCATGGCGGAGACGGCCAAGATTATCAATCCGGCCAAGCGCGTGCTGCTGCCCGACCTCGACGCCGGCTGTTCGTTGTCCGAATCTTGTCCATCGGAAAAATTGAAAGCATTCCTCGACGCGCACGCGGACAAAAATTATTACGTCATCGCCTACATCAATTGCAGCGCCGGGGTGAAAGCGCAGTCGGACGTGATTTGCACGAGCGGCACCGCCGACAAAATCGTGCGCGCGGCGCCGGCGGATCGAAATATCCTTTTCGTGCCGGACCAGAACCTGGGCGCGTGGGTCATGGAGCGGACGGGACGGAAAATGGATTTGTGGCAGGGGACCTGTTACGTCCACGTCGAGTTCACCGCGCGCAGCATCAACCGGATTCGCGAGCAGTTTCCCGACGCGCCGGTCGTGGCGCATCCGGAATGCACCTACGCCGTGCGGATGTTGGCGGATGAAGTTTGCTCGACGGAGAAGATGATCGGCTTCTGCAAAGAATCGCCCGCGCGCGAGATCATCGTGGTGACGGAGGCGGGAATGCTCCATCGCCTGAAAAAAGAAATCCCCGGCAAAGTTTTCATTCCCGGGCCGACGGAGAATTGTTTCTGCGGCGAGTGCCGCTTCATGAAAATGAACACGCTCGAAAAAGCGCATGCTGCGCTCCTGAACATGGAGCCCGAGATCATTCTCCCGGAGCCCCTGCGCAAACGTGCCGAAGTGCCGATCCTCCGGATGCTCGAACTGAGTAGGTAGCTGTAGCCGCTTCGCTATGCGAAGCGCAGAGATTGCGCACCGACCGGAATGGCGCCGCCCACAGGGCGGCGGCTACAGCCCAATCTTGTCACTTGTCACTCGCCGCTTTTCCCTCTTCACTTCTGCGGCAATGCAGCGATCTACCCTCTGGCTAATGCTCGTGGTCTTGCTGCTCGGGATTCTCTTCGTGCGCGAGCCGCGGCTGGAGCAATCGGAAGAATTTTTCCTGCACTGGCTTTTGACAAATTCGGACCCGCACGGCGCGAGCGCGCCGCTCACCGTGGTCGACATCGGCCACGACACGCTCATGGAGCAGGACCCGGTCAAGGCGAACACCAAAACTTCTCCCCATGCCGGTGGCAGCGTCGTCTCGCCTCTGGAATTCGCGCTTTTTCTTCAATCGGTCCTGAATTTCCAGCCCACGGTCGTGGCGTTCGAAAATATTTTGAAATGGCGCGAGCGCGACAAGGACCAGGAGCAGGTCTTGATGGATCAGGCCATGCGGATGCCGCGATTGCTTCTCGCCGCGGAATTAACCGCGACGCCCGATCCGGACGCGCCCGGTCCTGAAATCCCGGGCTTCACCCAAGTGACGGGAAAGCGCGGCGAGCTGGTCGAGTTTTCGGGCATCGATCGCCAGCCGAGCGAAGAAATGCGGCTCATCGCGACGGCCGGTTTCACGAATCTTCCGGATGAAATCTCGGACGGAATCCATGTGCCGCTCTTGTTTCGCTATCGTGGCGAAGTGATTCCTTCCTTTGCGCTGGAAGCGATCCTGCTCTGGTTGCGCGTGACGCCCGCGGAAGTGACGATCGATCTCGGCTCATATATTACGCTGCCGCAGGGGCGCCGGATCCCCATTCGCTCGGACGGCACTCTTCTGATCTCGCCCAACGCCGGCAAAAAAGCGCGGCACATGACCTTGAACGAATTGCTTCTCGCGGCCCAACAACGAGATGCTGGAAAGAAAATGAACCCGGAGTTCGATTCGATGCGTGACGAGATTGTGCTCGCGCGCACGCCGGCGAATCCGCTTTCACCGCCGGACGTTTTTGCCGCGACGATCGCCACGATTCAATCAAGCGCCTACGTCCATCGCATCAGCCCGATCTTCGATTGCGTGCTTCTTGTCATCGCGGCGGCGGCAGTGGGCTGGCTGCGAAATATTTCCCGGGTCGATCTCGTCCTCGGCGCGATCGCATTCACAGCCGCCTATTGTTTGATCGCGCTCGCGGTGGTTTCCCGCTGGCTCATCTGGCTACCCGGTTGCCTGCCACTCGGCGCGCTCTGGCTCCTCGTCGTGATCTCGGTCGCGACGCACCGCTATCGCGCGCGACGATTGAAGGCCACGACGATTCCGCGGCCGATTGCCTGATTGAACCGCCGTGATCGACGAACGGATTGATCGACTGCACGCGCACGGCCTGGTCGATCTTCATTTCGATCTGCTGATGGACTTGTACGAAAAACGCGATCGCACGAATGTGGTTGCGACAGAATTCCTCCCGCAATTTGAGGCGGGCAACATTGCCGTTCTCGGCGTGGCGATTTACCTCGAAGACCGCTACCTGCCGGAAATGGCTTTGCGGGTGGCGCTCGATCAGATCGCGAGGTTGGACGCGGAGGTCGACCAATCAAATCGGTTTGCGATCTGCAAGAGCTACCAGGAAATTCTGCTCGCGCGAGAGGCTGGCAAGATCGCATTGCTCATCACGATGGAAGGCGTGGAACCGCTCGGAAAGGATCTGAACCTTCTTCGCGTTTTTTTTGAGCTCGGTGTGCGCTCAATTGGACTCACCCACGTCCGGCGCAATGCGGCCGGCTCCGGCGGAGTTTTCGCGGCGAGCGGTTCGGCGCGCGATGGTTTGACCAGTTTCGGGCGCGACCTGCTCCAAGCCTGCGAGGCGCTCGGCATCATGGTGGATCTCGCCCACATCAATCCCGCGGGCTTCGATGAGATTTTTGCGGGCACGACAAAGCCCCTCATCGTGTCGCACACCAACGCGCGGCGCTATCACGACATCGAGCGCAACATCAGCGACGAACAAATCAAAATGGTAGGCGCACGCCGCGGCGTCATCGGGATCAACGCCGTGCTCGTGAGTCCGCATCAGGAGGAGGCGACGCTCGATTGCTACGTTGATCACATCGAACATGTCGCCAGCCTGATCGGAATCGATTGCGTCGGGATTGGTTTCGATTTCTTCGAGTTCCTTTATCGGCAGTGGTCCGAGTCGGAGCAACAGGAACTGGCCGCGAAGCTCACCAAGCCCACTTTCATCCCCGGCCTAACGAATCATTCGGACGCGCGAAATCTCACCCGCAAACTGATCGAGCGCGGATTGGATGACGAGCAAATCAAAAAAACCCTGTTCGGAAATTGGATGCGGATTCTCGAGCAATTGCTTTAGGGTTTCTCTCGCCAACCTGGTTGCGTTGGGCGGACGGAAATTTGCGATTGCTCTGGTTAGGCGGAAACGCTCATCCTCGCCCGGTTGAAATTCATCAATCTCACCCGGCGCACTGAGATTGGCGCCAACAGTTATTACCTCGAAGCCGGCGGACAGCGGCTCGTGCTCGATTGCGGCATGCACCCGAAGGAGGAGGGCGAGGACTCTTTGCCCAACTTCAAGGCGCTCGGCGATCGCGCGCTCGATGCGATTGTGATTTCGCACGCGCACCTCGATCACATCGGCACCTTGCCAGTGCTGATGCGGCGCCAGCCCGCCGCCCGCATCTTCATGCCGGAAGCGACCGCGGAAATCGGCAAAGCGCTCCTGCATAATTCCGTCAACGTCATGACGCGGCAGCGCGAAGAAATCGGCGTGGTGATGTATCCGCTCTTCACCCATCGCGAGACCGACCGCGCGACCGATCAATGGCGCCCGCGTCCGATGCGCCAGCCGTTTACGCTCGACGGTGAACGGGCGCGGCCGCACGAAGAAGGCGGCATCACGGTGGAGTTCGTGGACGCGGGACATGTTCTGGGCGCGGCCGGCGTTGTTCTCCGCGCGGACGGCCGCACGATTTTCTACACTGGCGACGTCAACTTCGACGACCAGACGATCACGCAGGCCGCCGCGTTTCCGGAATCCGGCGTCGATCTCTTGATCATCGAGACGACGCGCGGGGACAGTCCGTTGCCGGAGGGTTTCACCCGCGAAGCGGAGGAGCGGCGGCTGGCGGAGGCGATCGAGCGCGCGTTCAAACGCGGTGGCTGCGTCCTGATGCCGGTTTTCGCCTTGGGCAAAACGCAGGAAGCGCTCGGGATGATCTACAAATTTCGCCGGGAAAAATTGCTCGGCCAATTTCCCGTCTACATCGGTGGACTGAGCGTGAAGCTGACGGAGATTTACGATCGGCGCGCGCTCACCACGCGCCGGTTGCTGCCGCGGCTGCAATTGCTCGAGGAGGTCGCGCCGTTTGTCCTGAACGGCCAGAACATTCACGATTCCCCCGCGCGCGCGGGACGAGTCTACGCGCTCTCGAGCGGAATGATGACGCCCAAGACGCTCTCAAATATTTTCGCACGGCGCGTCCTCGAGAATCCGCAGCACTCGATCTTCTTCGTTGGCTACGCCGATCCGGAATCGCCCGCCGGAATTCTCAAGACCGCTAAACCGGATGAGATGGTGACGCTCGACCCCGACGAGCCGGCCCAGTCTTTGCGGTGTAACATCGAGCAATTCCAATTCAGCGCGCATGCGTCGCGAGAATCGATCGTGCAATATGCGAAGAAGCTGGCGCCGAAAAAAATCGTGCTCGTTCACGGCGATCCGGCCGCGGTGGAGTGGACGCGCGCGCAACTGGCCGCGGAATTGCCCGCCACCGATGTGATCGTGCCGCCGCCGGGCGTGGAGCTGGAATTGTAGCGACGGTCAGAGACCACCGCTACAGTGATAAGTGAAGATCGTTTCTTGGAACATCAATTCGCTTCGCAAAAGGCAGGAGCGCCTTCTTCTCTGGCTCGCGCAAACCCAGCCGGACGTTATTTGCTTGCAGGAAACGAAATGCGCCGACGAACAGTTTCCCGAGCTGGCGCTGCGGGCCGCCGGATATCATTCCGCCTTTCACGGCCAGAAATCGTATAACGGCATCGCGATTCTTTCGAAAACTGCGCCGCAGAACGTGCGCGCCTCGCTCTGCGATGAAGAAGATGATCCGCAAGCGCGCGTCATAGCTGCGACCATCGATTCGGTCCGCGTCTATTCGATCTACGCGCCGAATGGCCAGGCGGTCGGCTCGCCCGCTTACGATTACAAATTGAAATGGTATGCGCGACTGCAACGCTGCCTGCGCGAGAACGAAGACGCCGCGCAACCGCTGGCTGTTTGCGGAGACTTTAACGTCGCGCCGAAGGACGAGGATATTTACGACCCGGATTTGTGGCGCGGAGCGATCATGTGTTCGGAGGGCGAGCGCGCCGCTTTCGAGGACTTGTGCGGCGCCGAGTTTGTCGACACGCTCCGCCTGCATCATCCGGAATCTGGCCTTTTCAGTTGGTGGGATTATCGGATGCTGGCGTTTCCAAAAAATCGCGGATTGCGGATCGACGCGATTCTCGCGAGCAAATCTCTGGCGAAATATTGCCGCGGTGCCGGAATCGAGCGCGAGATGCGCAAAGGCAAGGAGCCCTCCGATCACGCGCCGGTCTGGGCGGAGTTTGAATTGTAGGGCGAGACTCCGTCGAGCCGACGAATTCGCCGGCTCCGCAGAGCGTCGCCCTACCAACGGATTGGACGTTGAACGTTGGACGTTGGACGTTGGACGTTGATGTCTCCCGCACCCCATCGCGCCGTGCGCGCCGCGCCCGCCAAGCCGCTTCTTATTTTCGACGGCAACTGTCATTTCTGCCGGCGCTGGATCGAGCGCTGGCGCGACCTGACCGGCGATGCGGTCGAGTACGCTCCGTTCCAGGAATGCGCCGCGCGCTTTCCGGAAATCCCACCCGAAGACTTCGAGCGCGCCGTCCATTTCATCGAAACGGACGGCACAGTCTCCAAAGGCGCCGAGGCGGTCTTCCGCTCGTTAGGCCAGAACCGCCGCCGGAAATGGATGCGCTGGTCTTACGAGCGTATCCCGGGATTCGCCTCTGTCACCGAAGCGGCTTACTGCGTTGTGGCGCGTCATCGTCAGACGTTTTCCTTTTTCACCCGTCTGCTCTGGGGCAACGATGTGCGGCCGCCGACCTACTTCAAGGCGCGCCGCCACTTTCTCCGCGCGCTCGGCTGTATCTACCTCATCGCGTTTCTGTCGCTCTGGACGCAGATCGACGGATTAGTCGGCGAACACGGTATCCTGCCAGTTGCGCAGCATCTCCAAGCCGCTCACGAGCAACTCGGCGGCAACGCGCCGCTCGTTCTCCCGACGCTCTGCTGGTTCGATTCAAGCAACGCGTTTCTCCATTTTCTTTGCGCGGCCGGCGCGGTCGTCTCCGTCTTATTGATCGCCGGTTTCGCACCGATCGTTGCGCTCATTCTCCTCTTTGTTTTCTATCTGTCGCTCACGATTGCCGGCCAGACTTTCCTCAGTTTTCAATGGGACATCCTCCTGCTCGAAACCGGCTTTCTGGCCATCTTCTTCGCGCCGTGTCGCTGGCGGATGAGCGCCGCCCGCGATGCGCCGTTGTCGCGCGCCGGCCTTTTCCTGCTCAAGCTGCTTCTCTTCAAATTGATGCTGATGTCCGGCGTGGTGAAGCTGACCAGCGGCGACGACTCGTGGTGGAATCTGACCGCGCTCGATTACCATTACTGGACGCAGCCACTGCCGACCGTGATCGGATGGTGGGCGCACCAAGGTCCGGAATGGTTCAAGAAATTCTCGGTCGCATTCTGTCTCGGCGTGGAAATCATCGGGCCGCTTTTCATTTGGGCGCCGCGACGGCTGCGACACGTCGCGGCCGGTTTTCTGATCTTCTTGCAGATCGTGATCGCGGCGACGGGGAATTATTGCTTCTTCAACCTCCTCACGATCGCGCTTTGCCTGTTATTGTTTGACGACAGGTTGGTAGGGACGCCGCGCCGCGGCGTCCGACGGCAGCCAGCCATCATCCCCGGCCCGCGCAGCGCGCGGGCCCTACCCTTGAGCGTTGCCCGAGTCGCTGTGCTACTCGTGACTCTTCCGGTCAATGCCATGCTGATTTTTTCCGCGTTCAGGCCCGAGGCGCAATGGCCGCAGTTGCTTGAAACGCTCCGCGAGCACCTGGCTCCATTCCGAATCGTGAGCGGCTACGGTTTGTTCCGCGTCATGACGAAGTCGCGACCGGAAATCATTGTCGAAGGCAGCACCGACGGCGTCGATTGGCTCCCATACGAATTCAAATGGAAACCGGGCGATCTCAATCAACCGCCGCATTGGGCGGCGCCGCACCAGCCGCGGCTGGATTGGCAGATGTGGTTCGCCGCGCTCGGAACCTACCGGCACAACCTCTGGTTCATTCGCTTTGCGGAATGCTTGCTCCGAAATAATCCCGAGGTCGTGCAATTGCTGGCGCGCAATCCGTTCGCACACGAGCCGCCGCGTTACATTCGCGCCACCGTTTACGAGTATCGCTTCACTTCGTGGTCCGAGCCCAGGGCCACCGGCGCCTGGTGGAAACGCGAGGAAGGGCGCGAATATCTGCCGCCGGTGTCATTGAGGTGATCGGGGTCCAAGTTCTCGCACCGAATGCGAGCTTGAAGTCTCGGGCGCCAACGGTTGAAATGCAGTCGTGAACGGAGACAGCCCCAAGATCGAAATTTTTGCGCCGTTCGGCGCCGCCTATGAATGGATGAAGATCGTCCTCTTCAAGCCGTTCGACATTGGGAAATGGCTCGTGATCGCGTTCGCTGCCTTCCTGAGCGGCGCGTGGGGGAACAATTTCAGTTTTAATTACCGCGGCTGGCGGGGCAACACGTGGAATTTCCAATCCGCGACTCCCCACAACTTCTGGACGACGAGCGAATCCGCCCCGGCATGGCTCGTTCCGCTGATAATTGCGATTTTCGTAGTGGCATTTGTCTTGATCCTGCTTTTCATGTGGGTGTCGTCACGCGGGCGCTTCATTTTTGTGGATTGCGTAGTGAAAAACCGCGCGGCGATTGGGGCGCCGTGGCGCGAGTTCCGGCGCGAAGGCAATAGCTTTTTCCTGTTCAACCTCGTCATTCTTTTCTCGGCGATGGTGATGATCGCGGTGCTCCTGCTGGTTATTGCGCTGCCGCTCGGCCTGTTCGCAGGAGACAGACACTCGAATGGGATCGGAGCAATCGCGGTGTTTGCGATCATTTTCGTCGGACTGTTGTGGCTGGGCTTTGCAGTTTTCTTCGCGGTCGTGACGAATTTCATGATCGCCGTTATGTACGCCCGGCGCTGTCGTGCGGGGGAAGCATTCCGGGACGTGTCGAAACTCGTGCTCAATCGGCCCGGCCCATTCATTTTGTTTATTTTGTTTTGTTTTGTGCTGGCACTGGCGCTGATAATCTGCGGCACGCTTCTGGCCTGCATGACTTGTTGCATCGGGGGGCTGCCTTACGTCAGCACGGTCCTGCTGCTTCCGGCGATCGTCTGGCTGCTCGCGTTCAAGCTCCTTTTCTTCCGGCAATTCGGACCGCAATACGACGTCTGGGCCGGCGTGGCCATTCCGGAATCGCCGGGTCCGGCGGAGCCACTGCCTCCGGTGCAGCCGCCGATTGCGTGAAATAAGACTTACGGGTGCGCCGCGCTGGCTTTGGAATCCGGCGCCGGGTCGGCGCCGACTCGTTTGTCATCGGGAAGTTCTTCGATCCGCACCCGCGCCATTCCTTCGCTGAGCATTCCCAATTCCGCGGCCGCTTCCTTGCACAGATCGATCATGAACCGTTTGTCCGTGATTCCACGGTCGGTAATCCGCACGATCACGCTCTTGCCATTCGCAAGATGAGTCACCCGCACCATCGCGCCGAGTGGCAGATGATTGTGGGCGGCGGTGTATTCGCCTTTCGCCGCGCGCCGGCGGGCGAGAGAATTTGCCGGCACGACATACCAAACCGCGTAGCCCACTTTTCCCCGCGGCTTCTTTAACGCCCCTTCCGGCGATTGCGCGGCGCAACGTTCCCCACCGGCAAAAAAGAGCGCCGCGCCAATTAGTATCGTCGCGGCAATCTTGCGGATGCGATCTCGAAAAAACGCCGATGCGCCCCCGCTTGTTTCCTTCCGGCCCGAACCGTCACTCGTCCGTGTTGTAGGCATAACTGCCTTCGTGAATGACGTCGTGGATTTTTCGCGCGAGGGTTTGCGGAGTGAACGGCTTCTGGAGCAGCTCGAAATGCGGATCGAGAAAGCCGTGGTCCCCGATGTCGTTGTCGGAGTAACCGGAAACGTAGAGAATTTTCATGTCCGGCCGAACGCTGGAAAGTTTCGCAGCCAGTTCGTGGCCGTTCATGTGGGGCATGATCACGTCGGTGACCAGGAGATGAATGGCGCCGTCAAAATCCGCGGCGAGTTTTAGCGCTTCCACTCCGTCGGCGGCGCAGAGGACGTTGTATCCCTGCTCTTCGAGCACGTCGTAAACGAGGTCGCGCACGATCTCTTCGTCTTCGACCACCAGAACCGTTTCGAAGTTGTCGGATTTTTCCACCGGCGGAATGGGCGTCCTGGTGAAATCCACCGGGGCGCGTTCGAGCGGAAGATAAATCCGAAACGTGCTGCCTTTGCCGGGTTCGCTTTCGACGGAAATTCCGCCGCCGGTTTGGCGCACGATCCCGTAAACGGTCGCGAGCCCCAGGCCGGTCCCTTTCCCGGGACCTTTCGTCGTGAAGAAAGGCTCGAAGATGTGGGTCTTCGTTTGTTCGTCCATCCCCGCGCCCGAGTCCGTCACGGAGAGCATGACGTAATCGCCGGGAACGAGCGAGGCAGAGACCTGCGGCGCAGTCGTTTCATCAAGCAGGACATTTTCGGTTCGGATGACGAGCGTGCCGCCTTTCGGCATGGCGTCGCGCGCGTTGACTCCCAAGTTCAGGACCACTTGCTCGATCTGGCTCGGGTCGGCTTTGACGCGCCCAATTTCCGCATCGGGGTGCGATTGCAAATCGAACCGCTCGCCGATGACGCGGCGCAGAAGTTTTTCCATCTCCACCACGAGCGCGTTCAGATCGATCACCTTCGGCTGGAGAATTTGCTTTCGGCTGAAAGCCAGCAACTGACGCGTGAGGGTGGCGGCTTGTTCGCCGGCTTTGCGAATGAGATCGGCGTTCTGTTTCACGAGCGGGTTGGTGTTCGCGCGCGTCGAGATCAGCTCCGCGTAGCCGATGATCGCCGTGAGAAGATTATTAAAGTCGTGCGCGACGCCGCCGGCGAGGCGGCCGACCGCTTCCATTTTTTGCGAATGCCGCAGTTCCTCTTCGCTCTTGCGCAACGCCTCCTCGGTCATGCGCCGCTCTTCCATTTCGCGAATGAGGTTGTCGCGCTGCTCGAAGAATGCGCGGGTCGTTCGCGCCAACTCGCCAAACTCGGAACTATCGCTGCACAATCTATCGATTGGCTTGTGATCATTTCGCTTCAAGCTCTCCATGATCGACCGGAGTGGCTGGCTGACCCAGCGGACGAGCGAGGTGTAGATCAAAAGCAGGACGATGAGAGCGAAAAGAAAAAACGAGAGGATGAGCCGTTCACTGGAGCGGTTCAATGCCTGGACCACTGGCGACTCGTTTCGAACGATAAGTTGTGCGAGTGGAGTTCCGTCCCAACTATTCAACGTTCGAGAGAATACGACCGTGCCATTCTGCTCGTCTTTGCGAGGTTCGGCGCTGGGCTCCGCCGCCGGCACAATCCTGATCTTCTGATTGCCGGTAAACATCTCCATCTCTTTGATAACGTCGCTATCCCACATGCGGCCGGCGAAAAAGAACCCGCGCGGCGGAGTTTCACGGCGGAAGTCTTTGGAGGGGTGGACGGTCGCTGCCCGAATCTCCATGATTCCGTTAGGAACTTTGATGAAGAAATGCGCAAGATGGTCGATCGGCGCAAAAATTGTCTCGAACGCTTCGTGCGGAATTGGAACCTCCGCGAAATTCCCGCCCGATTTGTCTAGCGGATAAGCAATCTTGCCGTCGGCGCCATAAATCCAAATCGCACTGGCTCGGTAGCCAGCAAGTGTTTCGGTATTTATGTTGTCTTCGAACCAGTGTTTATCGCCAGCTGCAATCGCTTGAACCATTTGGTCCCATTGCGTCACGTATTCAGAGAGCGTTTTCAGTGGTTCGCCGTGGTGTTTTAGGAACTCCTCAAATGATTGGTTCCGCTCCTTAAGGCGGTCCTCAGCGATGCGATGAAAATTATACCGATCGTAAGCACGGAAGCCCCAAAGACCAGCCATGAAGGTCGCCACGACGAGCACGATCAGAAAAGTGGTCTTGGTTTGGACTTTCATTGTAATCGTCATCCACACTGTCGCCTGCGTTAAACGCTTTACCAATGGCGCTTCTCAGACGGCTTCTATAGCTATTTATTCGGTAACAGCTGCTCGCGAATGGCAACTATTTTCAAATCATCTCCCTCAGATCGGACCGTCCAGAAGTATTTCGCCTTACCGGAAGCAGTCTGTGTATGGTTGCGAACCTTATAAGAAATCGAAAACTCAATCTTAATTTCACCTTCGTTGCCGGAGGCAATTAAGGTTGCGGGCGCGCTCAGCGTGTATTTTCGCTCGGGCCAAGCTCTCAAGTAACTCTTTGTATCCTTAACGACGAAATCCTGGTCGACCAATCCGTATTGAAAGTATGCGACCGGAAAAGCGTAAAACCAAACCTGAAGACAAACGTCCTTCGATTCGCCGTTGTGTAGATAAGCTTCGACAAATTTATTCACTCGATCCTGCGAAATATCTTGCGAAGGCGCCGGGGACTCAGCTGGTGGTTCCGGGACAATGGGTAGATCAGGCTCGTCAGGTGCGGGTGGGCTCTTTTCCGTGAATGCGACCGCTGACTGGACGTGTAAAGAGGCCGCTGTGTCCGCATCGACGGCGCCTGTGACTTCAAAGCCTTTTCGCTTCTGATACCGTTTTAGCGCACCAATTAATTCCGGGGTACTTTGACCATCGAAGTCGCCAAAGTAGAGATTGCGTTTGCGCAATTCTTCCTGGACCTGGCGGATCGTTTCGTCCGCATGAACTACAATCGCCGTCGTGATGAGCGCGACACACAGGCAGACAACAGTTCGGATCATTTGCTTCCCCAAGGAGGAGTACCATTTGGTTCGTATGGAGATTATAGATCGGTCGTATGCCAGAACTCCCGGAACGCTTCGGGCCAGCTGCGATCCAGCACGCTTTGCCGCGCTCTCTCTCCCATTCGCTTTCGCATTTCCTCATCGTTCACGAGCAATGAGATCGCTCGCTCCAAGTCATCAACGTCGCGAGCTTTGGTGATTAGACCGGTAACTCCATTCTCGACCAGCTCCTTTGGGCCGCCCAGATCGGAGACGATCACGGGAAGGCCGGATGCTTGCGCTTCGATGATCACGTTCCCGAATGTGTCGGTCGTGCTGGGAAAAACGAAGATGTCGGCCGAGGCGTAAGCTGTCGCCAGTTTCTCGCCCTTGAGGTAGCCGGCGAAAATGGCGTCAGGCAAACTGGCGGCCAGGGCCTCGGAGTATGGTCCGTGTCCGACGATGAACAGCTTCACCGGCAGACCCGAGTCACGCACCTTGCGATAGGCGGCGGCGAGCACATCGAGATCTTTTTCGCGCGAGATGCGGCCCACATAGAGAAGGCGAACTTCTTTGACCTTCGCTTTGGACTCCTGCCAGAAGGAAAGGTCGCGCCGCGCCGGATTGAACAAATCGGTGTCGAGCCCGCGCGGAAGGATCTTCAATTTCTCCGGCGCGAACCCGCGATCGATCCAGCATTTCCGGTACTGCTCCGAGTTAACAAAGACCGTATCCACCTGCCCGTAGAGCCAGTGCATGTAACTCCAGGCCAGGCTTTCGAGAAAACGATCGTCCGTCAAAATGCGGACGTACTCCGGGATGTCCGTGTGATAAATGCCGCTCGTTTGCAGATTCAACATCTTCGCGGCGAGCAAGGCGGTCAGGCCCATCGGTCCTGGCGTGCTGATAATAATTTCGCTGAATTGCTCCCGCTGCACGTAATCGAGAATCTGCATGATGGGTGGAAAGCTCAGGCGTTGCAGCTCGTACTCGGGCAATTCGAACTCGCCGATGGGCCGGAAATTCTTGATCGGAATGTCGTCGATATTCAGATCGCGGCGGGAAGTGACGACAATCAGTTTCTCGCCCGCCGCGACGCCTGCTGCCGTCATTTTCCGGATCGTAGTCGCGACGCCATTCACGTCGTCGAGCGTGTCGGTGAACCACGCGCGCTTGCGATTTTGGAGCGCGAGAGGAATGGCCCCGGTCATCTGCGAAAAAATTTCGCGCAACCACCGGCGGGACGGGGCCTGGCTGTGGAACGCGTAAAGATAAGGCGAGAGCAGGACCACGATCGGCGCGATGCCGCTCAAGGCCTGCATGCTCTCGATCACATTGCCGTTCCTGATCTGCTGCACGAATTTCTCGAAGAGACGAAACGCGAGTTGTTCGCAAACCAGGTTCGCCATCAGGAACGTGCGCCGCTCCGGCTCCGTCACACCCTCCATCTCCTTCGCCAACTGCGCTTTCACTTTCGGCCGCGCGAAATGTTTCGAGAGGCCTTTCCAAAGCGACACGTTGCGCGGCTTGGCCAGCTCGAAGATTTTTCCCGACATCACTCCTTGCGCGATGAAGGTGGCTTTCTCGCGCAAGGTGAATTCAGTCGGGTCGCGTCCTTCCATGAAGCGCGAGAACATCGTCTCCAGTAACGGCGCGCTCGGTCCGAGGTGTTCCGTGAACCGGTCCTGGATGAAACAGGAAACCGTGTTGTAAAAACCGTGCGACAAAGCCAGCGGAGTGCCGCCTTCACCGTGGGGCGTGCATTTCCCCGCGCGAATGTGCTGGAGGAAATCCGAGGCGGATCGTGCCGCCGGCGTTTCCGTGTAGGCGCCGGCGACAAATTGCCCTCCGTGGTCGTCCGAGCCGCCCGTGAAGATTTTCTTCCACGGCTCGGGGTGAGTGGGCTGGAGGTTGTGGCGGTTCGCCAGCTCCTCGATTTTTTCCGGCGTGAGCGCGGAGAATAGTTCGCGGGCCAACTCGCTCAGAAGCGCATCGCGCAAACCGTTAATACCTTCGAAATGTTTGAAGAGAAGAATCAAACGCTCGAGATGCGCGGCTTTGAGTTTGCCGTTAATGCTGTAGAGCGGGTGAGCGACGGAGTGGCAGATTCCCGCGTTCTGGAGATAACTCTGAAGATCGAAAATGTTCTCCCTTCGAGCCGCGATTTCGGAATGTTGCGCCTCGGTTATTCCCCAGACGAGCAGATGAAGTTTACACTGATCTTGAGGAAAATAAGTGGTAACTTCTTCGCTGATGAACGTATGCTTTAGAGCAGCGATCTCGAGATTCCCGTCGATCGTGTCATGATCGGTGATCGTGACGAAATCCATTCCCTTCGCGCGAAGCTGGCCGTAGAGCTCCTTTGGATCCGAATAACTGTCTGGAAAATCGAACCGTCGGAAGAGCCATTCTTCGGAGCGCGCGCTGAAGCGCGAATGAATGTGAAGATCGCAGCGACTCATGCGGGTAATCGCTCAGGTACCGGCGCGGCTGCGTTTTTCCGCGACCCAATCCCTGTAGGTTGTCGGCGTCCGATTTTCCGTCAGCCGATCGATTGAGCGCAGGATCTGCCTCCAGATTTCCCGGTGATGCAAATCTGGCGGGTGAATGCTCACGCGCGCCAGCGGCATTCTCGCGAGATGACGGCAAAGCAATCCGTTCCAAGCCAAACTCGCCGTCCGGCGCCAGCCGCTTCGCACACTGTAGACCAAAGTGCGTGCGGGAAATTCCTCGCCGGATCGCAAGTCGCGCACTCCGGTGAGCAGGGTGGTATATTCCATGTCCGCGGCGGCGGCGGCCCGCTCCGCTTCGGAGCCCAGCAACCATGCCGGCGCAATGAAACCGCGCGGCTTCAGCCCCGCGCCGTTCAACTCCTCTCGTGCTCGCGTGATCCGCCGAAACGCCTCGTCGTAATCGAGATCATAAAACTCGCCTTCATCACTCGTATAGACGCGGGTCAAGAATTTCGCGCCGGCGCTTTCTCTGTCTTGCCGTGGCCGCTCGTGGAAATAACCGTGAATGACAATTTCGTGGCCATCGGTTTCCAGATCGCGCAGCCAGCGGACGAACGCCGGATCTTCCATCGACGGGCCGCGGCGATGATAATTGGGCACCACGAGCAACGAAGAGACCGGCACGCCGCGCCGGGAGAGTTGCGCGAGAATTTGGATGCAATCTTCGCGCGTGGCAGGCGCGACATCATGCAGCGAAACGATGAGCGCTTCGCGGTCTGATTGCGCCGAGGCAGCGAAGATGGGGGACAAAGAGGTCGCGGACGCGCCGTTCACACCGGATTTTCGACGCCAACCGCCCAGCAAACAAGCGCAATCGCGTGGCCGCTCGCGCTACCTTTTCGCCATTAGAAGAATCTCTTGGAACTCCGCGCTCGCCAGCGGCTGGACTGACAAACGCGAGAGCCGCAACAGCGCGATAGTTTTCAGCTTCGGATTATCCTTGATCTCCTCCAGCGTCACGGGACGTGGCAACCCTTTCTCCGGCGCGAGATCGACCGCGCTCCATTCACCTTCGGTCGCAGTCGGATCGGGATACGCCTCCTTCACCACCCTTGCGATGCCCACGACGGCCTTGTCCGTCACGCTGTGATAGAAAAACACCTGATCGTCTTTTCGCATCGCGCGCAGATTATTCCGCGCCGTGTAATTGCGGACGCCGGTCCAGGCCGTCTTCCCATCCGCCACAAAATTTTCCCAGGAATAAGCGGATGGTTCCTGTTTCACGAGCCAGAATTTTTTCATTCCCCTGTAAATAACTGAACACGATTCATTGGACAACGCTCAGGAAATGCTGTCATCCCGAGCCGCGCAGACGGGAAAAGAGAGCCTGCACTGAGGCGCAGCCGAATGTGGACCTCACAACTGCAAATTGTATCGCCGAGTGGCGTCGACGCGTGATCCAACGTAAACGCGTGGTATTGCGCGAAAGCGCTAGACCTATTGCGAGGTCCCGAGCCGTCTGCGCGGCTCGGGATGACACGCCACTCGGACCCTTCCAGGGCAACCGCCGCAGTAAATTCGACAACTGCGCTCCTTTGTTTCACACTCGCTCAAGATGTCGCGCGGCGTGTTTATCACATTCGAAGGATCGGAAGGCTGCGGGAAATCCACGCAGGTGCAACGGCTCGCCACGCGCCTCGAGCAAGAAGGCGTGCCCGTGCTCGTCACGCGCGAGCCCGGCGGCACCGCCATCGGCGAGAAGATTCGCGATCTCCTCCAGTTCGCCCCGGAAAGTTTTGCCATGACACCGGAGACGGAGGTGTTGCTTTTCGAAGCGAGTCGCAGCCAGCTCGTCCGCGAGACGATTCAGCCGGCGCTCGAAAAAGGGACGGTCGTGATTTCGGATCGTTTTTTTGATTCGACCACTGTCTATCAAGGCGTCGCGCGCAAACTTTCGCCGGAGATTGTTGAAGCCCTTAACGCATTCGCTGTCGGCGCGGCTCGGCCCGATCTGACCTTTGTCCTCGACGTGGATGTCGCCACCGCCCGCGCGCGGATGTTGCGACGGGTGCGCCCCGCGGTGGTGGTCGATCGCATGGAGCAGGAGCCGGTCGAATTTTATGAGCGGGTCTGCGCAGGCTATCGCGAACTCGCCAAGCGCGAACCGGATCGGGTTGTCTTAATGGAGGGCTCGCAATCCGCATCCGAGATTGAGCAGCAAGTTTGGGATACGTTGTCGCGCCGATTTCCGGCCGTTGCGCCCGCAAACAAATCGGAAATGTAACGATGGCCTTCACTCGCTCTGGCGCTTTCGAATACCTGAGCCGTGCGCATGAGAATGGCCGCCTCGCTCACGCCTACCTGATCTCCGGACCGGCGGGCAGCGGCAAACGCGGACTCACCTCCGATCTTTCGAATCTCGTAATCGGCACAAAGTCCGGTGACGTCTTCGCCTCCCAACCGCCGGGCGTTTATCTCGCCGAACCGGAATCGAAATCGCGCCGCATCGTCATCGAACAAGTGCGCGCGCTCGAGCATGCCTTGCAGATGCGCAGCTCCGAAGGCCGACGGAAAGTGGCGATCGTCGCCGATGCCGATCGCCTCCAGCCCCAGGCGGCGAATGCATTCCTGAAAACGCTCGAAGAACCGCCTAACGACTCGCTCTTGATTCTCCTGAGCGCGATGCCGGAAGTTTTGCCGGACACGATTTTATCGCGCTGCATCGCGGTCCCGCTCGCGGCGGACGAGAAGGCGGCGCTGTCCGCGGAGGAAAAGGAGCTGGTCGAATTGCTCGCGACTGCGGTCGCTCCGGCGGCGAAGGGAGTGCAGCCTGCCTACCGGCTGGCGCGCGGCTTTCATCGGCTGCTCGCGCAAATGCGCGACGCCATTCAAACCGAGAACGCCGCCGCGTTGAAGCGAGAAGAAGCCCGTTACAAGCAAACGACGGACGGCGCGTGGCTGGACGAGCGCGAAGACTATTTCAAAGCGCTCACGGAAAGCCAGTATGTGCGCCAGCGTTCACGGCTGGTGGAAACGCTCTTCTTCTGGTGGTCGGACGTGCTCCGGGCGAGCACCGGTGTGAAGCAGCGCGAGCTTCCCTCCGCGCAAAAACAAACAGAAATCCTCGCGCAGAAATTGAAGACGTCCGAAATTTTGCGCCGTATCCGGCGTCTCGAAGAGCTGCGCGATCATCTTGGTCGCAACATCCAGGAGGCGCTCGCGATCGAGGTCGCCTTCCTGAGCGTCTTCACGTTTTGATTTGAGGCGCCTCTCATTCGGAAGAGCCGAATAACTTCGTTCCGTTTGTCGCACTACCAAACTGTGCGAGGAATTGACGCTGCGCGCAGTGCCTCTATGATTCGCGTGGATGGCGAACCCCCTAAATCCTTTCCTGCTCGTCGATACGCGCGGTATTCACTGCGGCGATAATCTCGATCAACTGCGCAAGCTGCCGGAGGCGTGCGTTGATCTGGTCTACATCGATCCGCCCTTCAACTCGAGCCGCAACTACGAAATCTTCTGGGGCGAGACGAAGGAGAAAGCGCACCTTTGAAGACCGCCACGACTCTGCTAAGACCTACATCGACTATATTTGGGTGGCGTGTGTTGGCCGGCGCGCCGCGGAGGAGGAGTAACAAACTTGAGTCCGTCGCACTTACGAAAGAGACATGGGAGAAATTGGATACATCTATATTTTATTTAACCCGTCGATCCCGGGCCTTGTAAAGATTGGCAAGACGGAACGTGATCCCAGCGAACGCGCGCGGGAACTTTCTCAGGCCACCGCGGTTGCGACCCCTTTCGAGGTCGCTTACACGGCGGCGTTCGCAGACTGCGATGTCGCGGAGCGTTACGTGCATGCGATTTTGGAGCATAATGGTTTCCGACTAGCAGGTAACCGAGAGTTCTTTGAGGTACCCCTGCCAAGAGCGATTGACTTTCTTTTAGATGCTAAACGACGCTTTGGGTCGCCAGAGACAATTTCACAGACCCGTGAGATTTCAGGTAGCAAATCATCGAACGTAAATTTCGACGATTCGGATCGACATTTAGCGTATGAGACATACGTAGCTGCGATGGCGGCCTGGTTTGGTTTAGGAGACACCATTCAGGATAGCGCGGAGTCTCTTCGGCTCTTGAAGAGGGCAGTGGCTCTCGATTTCCCAGCCGCCTATACAGCTCTAGCCGAATACTACTCGCACCTCCTTGATCCTCCTGATTTTTCGGCAGCGATGAATTACCTCAAGCAAGGAGCAGCACGTGGTCACGCTCGGTGCTTTGTCGCCATGGCTGATCTATTCCGGCTGCAAGGGAATATAGAGAATTTTTCCAAGTGCTGGAAAAAATACTTCAGTAGTCAGACATTTCTTGAAGATGACGATTTCTTGAAGATGACGACCGCAAATGGACTGAGAAACTGGCCACTCACCCGACGTGGGCAGACGCCCTTAGCGCGCACGCGGGCTGGCCGCGGATCAACTACATACAAAATTACTTGGACCAAATTGCACGCTTGAGGATTCAGCCTACTTCCGAAGTACGGGAGGTGCTTTTGCCCTTTCGAGATGAACTGCTGCGTGATCTCGATAACTCATTGGCCTACTGGACCGCGCAACCTCGTGATGATCGCGCGACGTTCATGCTGCGCCATGACCGCGAGCTTTTGGATTTCGCAAAACGGGTTCTTCGCTAGCTCAATATTCAGAGCACGCCAACTAAAGGTTTTACCGTCTCCCAGCTGAGGGCTTGGAAAATCTTATTTTGGTAGCTGGGTGTGGAAAGAAGTTGAGATCGTTCTACCCTTATCTTCCGTCCTTGCGTCTCTATTTCCTGAACGATCTTCTCGATAGCGCTGCCAATTGGAACCCAGGTTTGCTCGGAAAGAAACGGACTGATAATGATTCGATTCACGAGGTTTCCGACATCGACTTCGACATTGACCCCGCCATTGAGAAGGGATATGCGATGGTCGACTTCGTGGAAAATGCGAATTTCGCTCTCGTAACCGAAGGAGGCACGCTTCAACATCCACGGATTTTGGCAGTAGAAAGGTGGTATGCTGGCTTTCGGAGTATCAAGGTACTTCACTCTTGCCACCGTGTAACAATGTTTGAATGGTGGATCTGGCTGTGCGTTCCACGCATCAGGATATCCCTTCTTTATCGAAGCCTTGAGCTGCTTCACTGTGGTCTCAATCGCTACACCGTGCTGATTCGCGTACAGCTTCCACATCGCCTCTGATTCCGGCTCACCTTGATACCAGCAACTGCATACTATTTGTTCCAAAAGCTTCTCGCGTTCCAGCTCCCACACGCACTTCTCAAGTTCCGCGCGCGGAGTTTCTTCCACCAAGGCTAGGTAATCAGCTGTCGCTGCGCGACGGTTTCCTTCCCTGTGGCAAAGATGTTCGGGCAGTGCGTCTGCTAAGTCCCGGGCGCGGGTTTTTAAGGTTGGCTCCGAAAGGCGAGAGTACCGGCCGGGCGGAAAAGTGGCACACTCGAATGGATCGCGCTCGCGCAGCAATCCGAGAGATGGGAAGAAGAGACGGCGTGAAAGCAGCAGATGAAAGAGCTTCGGCAAATCGACGTAGCGGCGGATGATCGTGCTTTCTTGAAATTTGGTAGTGAATTTCATTCGTCCCTCCAGCGGTTTGCTGTCCTCGTCTTCACGCGCATCTATCATTCGCATTTCACAGCGGCATAGCGATGTCGAGAAGTTTTCAAATGAGCCGAAACGAATTTGGGTCCTCCCGAAATGAGACGATGACGCAGCGACCGCGAGTCCCGCATCTTAGCTCATCGGAATATCTGAGGATGTTTATCAGCGAGACGACAACCAATTCGACCTTTTCGGGCGCAAACATGACGTGCCAATTTTGAACGCGGAGAATATTCAAGCCGTTTTCCTGATATCTTTCGTTGGCGATAGTATCCCTGCGCCTTGCGATGGGAGTCTGATGAGAATTACCATCCACTTCGATGACAAGCCGCAGCTCTCGACAGTAAAAATCAGCAATTCGTTCGAAAAGCGGCTGTTGCCTTCTAAACCGGAAATCCGGGCAACACTTCACGAGAATGTCCCACATCGTCAGCTCGGCCTTTGTTTGATGCTGACGGAGCCATTTCGCATAAAGGGCGAAGCGAATCGCCCCGTATCGCGCAGGCGAAGCCTTCTGTAGTTGCGGAAGTTTCATGCACCGGTTTCTCGTTACAGACACCCGATAGATCGGTGCTTCCGCTGGCCATTGAGCTTTGACGGCATAGGCACAGACTTTGGGAGACAGGGAGAGCGAACCGGCTCGAACAAGGGGGCGAATTGCGACTGCTCCTGCTCGATCAGAGCCTTGAAGTAGCGAACCGGCATTTCCTCGACGGGAAGGCAGCGGTCTGGCGCTACGAGAAGATGGTGCAATGCCGCCAAGACAAAGTCGCGCGCCGCATCCAAGGCGGCTGCTGCCCGGTCCGGTATATCCGCCCCGGCCGCGACCAGCAGCTCGCGATTGATTGATTTGATGTTATCGATCGCCTCGGCCTGTCGTGCAGGGAGCGGTTCGCCGAATAGGTATGCGTGTTGTTTTTTCATCCCCATTATGGGGATGAGCTAGGACACGCTCGCGTCGCCGGTCAGCGCACGTCAGGCGCCTCGGAGCGCATCTGATCCTTCGTTGACAGTTTTACGCGGCAGCGCAGGATGTCGGCTTACGGATGAGATTTGAAAATCAAGTCGCGGTCGTTACCGGTGCGGGGCGGGGGATTGGTCATGCCATCGCCGTCCGCCTCGCCAGCGAAGGCGCGCGCGTCGCTTCAGTGAGCCGCACGGAGGCCAACGCGCAAAGAACCGCCGATGAAATTAATGCCGGTCGCGCCGATGCGGCGAAGGCCTACGCCGTCGATGTGGCGGACCATGCCGCTGTCCAAGCCGTCGGCGCGCAGATTATGGAAGACTTCGGTCGCGTGGATATTCTGGTGAACAACGCCGGCGTCACGCGCGATGGCCTCAGCATGCGGATGCCGGTCGAAGATTGGGACACCGTCCTGAACACGAACTTGAAAGGCGCGTTCAATTTTGTGCAGGCCCTGATGCGGCCGATGATCAAGCAACGGAGCGGGCGAATCATCAACATCAGCTCCGTCAGCGGATTGATCGGCAACGCGGGGCAAGCGAACTACTCCGCGAGCAAGGCGGGATTGATCGGGCTCACGAAATCGCTCGCACGCGAGCTGGCCAGCCGGGGAATCACCGTGAATGCAGTCGCGCCGGGACTTATCGAGACGGACATGACCGGCGTGCTTTCCGACGAAGTGCGCCAAGCCATTCTGCAAAAAGTTCCGCTCGGCAAACTTGGCGAACCCGACGACATCGCCGCGGCCGTGGCGTATCTCGCTTCTGCGGAAGCCAAGTACATCACCGGCCAGGTGCTCGCCGTCGACGGCGGCATGGTGATGTGACGGCGAATCGTTAACAGCTTGTCATCCTGAGCCGCGGAGACGGCGAAGGACCTCACACCTGCAATTTTTTTCATCGCAAAACACCACGCGTGATCCGACGTATGCGCCTGTGATGGCGCGCGAGCGGCAGAGCGCATGTGAGGTCCCTCGCCGTCTATGCGGCTCGGGATGACACATGACGCCCATGTCACGATTCATCGCTCCGACATTTGCGCCGTAGCTCTTCTCATTTCATGGTGACATCATGACGACGGAAAAAGCGACATTCGGCGCGGGCTGTTTTTGGGGCGTGGAAGCCACCTTTCGCGCCACTCGCGGCGTGACGAACGCGACGGTCGGATATGGAGGCGGCACGAAGGAAAACCCGACATACGAAGACGTGTGCACCGACGAGACCGGCCACGCCGAAGTCGTGCAGGTGGAGTTCGACCCGACGATCGTGAGTTACAAACAACTGCTCGATGTTTTCTGGGCGAACCACAATCCCACCACCTTGAACCGGCAGGGACCGGACGTCGGCACGCAGTATCGGTCGGTCGTTTTCTATCATTCGCCCGAGCAACGGGCCGCGGCCGAGGAAGCGAAGGCGAATCTGGAAAAGAGCGGCCGCTTTCCGCGTCCCATCGTCACGCAAATCGAACCGGCCCCGAAATTTTATCCCGCCGAAGAATATCACCAGCGCTATCTGGAAAGGCGCGGATTGTCGCACTGCGCGATCTGAACTGTGGGCCGGCACCCATGAAGCGCGAAGTTATCCGCTCCAAGAATTTCGCGCACGATGCCGCGGAATTTATTCTGGAGCAGGCGCGCGCCGCGCTGGCCGAGCGGGATCAATTTCGGATCGCGCTTTCCGGAGGAAACACGCCGCGTCCGGTTTATACCGAACTCGCCCGGATAGGACATGACCTCCCGTGGGACCGCATGGTGTTTACCTTCGGCGACGAACGCTGCGTGCCGCCCGATGACGCGCAAAGCAACTTTCGCATGGCGCGCGAGGCGCTTTTTGTTCCGGCGCTCGTTCCGGAAAAATCAGTGATGCGAATGCGCGGTGAAATCGATCCGCAGATGGCGGCGCAAGAATATCAGGACGGACTCGATCTGCTCGCGGCGCAACGCGGCGAAAAAATCTACCGGCACGATTTGATTTTGCTGGGCATGGGCGACGACGGCCACACGGTTTCTTTGTTTCCTGGAACGGCGGCGTTGGAGGAAAAAACGCGCAAGGTGGCGGCGAACTTCGTCCCGAAGTTCGCCACCTGGCGGATCACTTTCACTTTCCCGCTTATCAATCAGGCGCGTCATGTTTGCTTCCTGGTGAATGCGAACAAGAACGTCGAGCTGCTCGAAAAAGTAATGCAAGGCGACAAGCAGTTTCCCGCTGCTCAAGTCGAACCGGAAGATGGCGCGCTCACCTGGTTTCTGGGCGAGGCATAGGATTCGGCACGAGTCTCGCTTTCCGTTTTTTTACATGCGCAAGATCATCGTCACAGGCTCAGCCGGTCTCATCGGTTCAGAGACGGTCAAGCATTTCTCCGGCGAAGGATTTCGCGTCATCGGCATGGACAACGACATGCGCAGCCGCTTCTTCGGCGCGGAGGCCTCAACCCAAAAGACGCGGGACCAACTCGTGAAGACCGTCCGCGATTACGAGCATCACGATCTCGATATTCGCGATGCGAACGCCGTCCTCGAACTATTCAAGCAACATCGGAACGAGATCGCCGCGGTCGTCCACACCGCCGCGCAGCCGTCGCACGATTGGGCCGCGCGCGATCCGCAAACGGATTTCACCGTGAATGCGAACGGCACATTGAATCTTCTCGAAGCCGCCCGCGCGCATTGTCCGGAAGCGCCTTTCGTTTTCACTTCCACGAACAAAGTCTACGGCGACACGCCGAATCGGTTGCCGCTGCGCGAGCTGCCGTTGCGTTGGGAAATCGAGCCCGGCCACGAGTACGAGCCTGGCATTTCCGAAACGATGAGCATCGATCACACGAAACATTCGCTCTTCGGCGCGTCGAAGGCGGCCGCGGATATTTTAGTCCAGGAGTATGGACGTTACTTCGGAATGCCGACGGCTTGTTTCCGCGGCGGCTGCCTCACCGGCCCCGCGCACGCCGGCACCGAGCTGCACGGTTTTCTTTCCTACCTGATGATCTGCACCGTGAGCGGCCGGCCGTATCGCGTTTTCGGTTACGGCGGAAAACAGGTGCGCGATAATATTCACAGCGCGGACCTCGTCGACGCGTTCGCCGCGTTCATCCGCGCGCCGCGGGCAGGCGAAGTCTATAACATCGGCGGGAGCCGCTACAGCAACTGCTCAATGCTCGAGGCGATCAATCTTTGCGAAGAGATCAGCGGAAAACGCCTGACTTGGAGCTACGAAGAGAACAATCGTATCGGCGACCACATTTGGTGGATCAGCGACGTGCGGAAATTTCAGGAGCATTATCCCGAATGGAAATTTCGCTACGGCCTGCGCAAAATCCTCGAGGAAATTTACGAAGCCGTAAAAGCTTCGTAACGCTTCAGCCGTTCAATACTCCTCGCCCTCGTCCTTCACCGTCGACGCGACGCGGTCTTCGATTCCAAAGACATGGAACATGACCGCTAACCAATAGATCGGAATCAAGCCCAAGCCGAACCCAGCTGTCGCCGTCGCCGCCAGCATGCCGAGCAGAATGGCACCGAACGCTCCGATCACAAAAAGAAGGCCGAGCACTCGGTAACCTTTGTAAACGTGTCCGAGCCCCGGAATCACGCTCAGCATCACCGCCACCGCATCGCTCGCTTTTCCTTCCGCGGTGTCGGCATCAGGCACGCGCACCCAATCGCAGCGATCGCACGCTTCCGCATCTTTCGGCAGGACATGCCCGCAGAGCGGACAGGTCATCGTGTCGGCGGAGACGGGCAGTTCGGTGATTGGCGCGTCGGTATATTCCACAGCGTTCTCCTCGGTTAAGTCAGGCGGACCAGCGGTCTAACCGTCACAACAGGCAAAGATTTCGTCAAGCCATTCCGTGGCTGCATCTTTCTGCGCGTGCAATCTTCTTTGGCTCCATTCACATTGCGCGGGTGGCTTCGCTCACTCAGATTGTTTCCTACGCGGACGAACATCTGCGCATTCGCGAGATCGGCGACTGGCCGAATGCGCTCAATGGATTGCAAATCGAAAACTCCGGCGCCGTCACGAAGCTGGGCGCGGCGGTGGACGCATCCACGCAGACGATCGACCTCGCGATCGAGCGCGGAATAAATTTCCTCATCGTGCATCACGGACTTTTCTGGCCGGGGTTGCTGCCGATCGCGGGTGGCCGGCGGCGCATGCTCGAGCGCGCTTTCCAGCACGACCTCGCGCTCTACAGCGCGCATCTGCCGCTCGATGTCCATTCCGTTCTCGGGAACAACGCGCAGCTCGCGGCGGCGTTGGGCTTCGAGAACACCGAGCCGTTCCTGGAGGAAAAAGGGCAATGCGTTGGCCTGAAAACAAACGCGCAGATTTCTCGCGACGAACTGGCACGCAAGCTCGAGCACTCGTTAGGCGGCGCGGTGAAAATGTTTTCGGCCGGCCCGGAGCAAACCCAAACCATCGGTCTGGTCACAGGCGCCGCCGGTTCCGAGATTTATGCGGTGGCGAGAGAGGCCATCGACACTTTCATCACGGGCGAGGCGCCGCATTGGGCGGCGGTGGCGGCGGGCGATCTCGGCATCAACCTGCTCCTCGGCGGTCATTACGCGACGGAAACCTTCGGCGTGAAAGCGTTGGCGGCGCATTTGTCGGATCGATTCAACGTGCCGTGGGAATTTCTCGATTGTCCGACTGGATTGTGAAGTCCTGATGGAAGGAGTCTATGTTTGCCTTGGCGCGTTGGTGATCGTGGCGCCTCTCGCATTGTTGGTCGTCGGCATAGTCCAACTCCACACCCTCAAGTCGACTGTGCGCAGTCTCGTTCGTCGCGTTGGAGAATTGGAATCTCGCGGAGGCGGCGTCGCGGTCACGCCGCCAACGCCAGTTGCCGAAGCGATGCCGACTCGGGCCGCTCCGCCGGTTGTCCCACCACCGCTGCCGCCGCAGCCGGCGATCCCAGTGCAGGTCGCGCCGACGATGGCGCCGCTCGAACCGCCACCGGCGAAACCTCCCGCGCCGCCACGCGCGCCGATCGATTGGGAAGCTTTCTTCGGAGTAAAACTTTTCGCCTGGATCGGCGGCTTCGTTCTTTTCCTCGGGATCGTGTTTCTCGTGAAATATTCCTTCGAGAACAACCTCATCACGCCCGCGATGCGCGTCGCGATTGGGACGGTGTTGGGGATTGGCCTCATCGTCACCGGCTGGCTTACCGCGACGCGCCGTTATCGTGTCTCAGGACAAAGTCTTTGTGCGACCGGCGTTCTGGTTCTCTACGGAAATATTTTTGCGGCGCATGTCTTCTACCATTTGATCGCGCTCGTTCCCGCGTTCGCTTCAATGGCGATCGTCACCGCCGCCGCGTTCTTCCTCGCCGTCCGCATGAACGCGCAAGTCATCGTCGTGCTCGGTCTGCTGGGCGGATTTCTCACCCCGGTCCTTCTCTCGACTGGTGTGGATAATCCGACCGCGCTCTTCGGTTACATCGCCGTTTTGAATATCGGGATCGCGGCCGTGGCCTTGCGAAGGCGCTGGGATTATCTCGTCGCGCTCGCGGCGGCCGGCACCGTGCTTATGCAGTTCGGCTGGGCCGGCAAGTTCTTCGATTATCCGAAGGCGAATACTTCGGTCGCGATTTTTCTCGGGTTCGAAGCGCAGTTCCTCGCCATCTTCGCTTTCCAACGCCGCACAGTTCCCACCGCGAACTGGACGGCAGGCGCCGCCATCGCGCTCGGCTTCTCCGCCCTGGCCTGGGGTTTTTCTCTTCTCGGTTATCCGGAGCTCGGGCAGCGGCCCGGTTTCCTCTTCGCGTTTGTTTTTGTGGCGGAGGCCGGCCTGCTCGCGCTCGCCCTCCTGCGTTCCAAGCCGACGGGGGTCGTGTCGCTGGCTAGCGCGGTCGTCTTCGTTTTCCTCGCGTTCTGGACGACGAAGTATCTGAGCGACGCGTTGCTTTGGTGGGGACTGGGCGGTTACGTGGTCTTCGCCTTTGCGCACGCGGGTTTCGCAGTCTGGCCGAGATTGCGCGCGGATGATTTCGAGAGCGCGGCCTGGAAAAACTACGCGCCATTGCTCTCACTCCCGCTGATTTGGATTTGCGTCGCGAAAAACCAAACGTCCTCCGCGGTCTGGCTTTGTCTCTTTCTCCTCGACTTCGTTGCGATCGGCGTGGCGCTCGTGCGCCGTTCTCTCACTGCGATTGCGATCGCGTTGCTCCTGACATTTTTCGCGGCGTTCCTTTGGATTTCAATCGGCCCGTCCGATCTGGACTTGCGAGGATTCCTGATCGTCGCCGCCGGCTCCGGCACCTTCTTTTTCTCGGTGTCGCTCTTCGCCGCGCGAAAGTTCTTTCCAGAATCCGAAAACGTTAAGCGAAACATTCCCGCGCTGGCGGCGTCGCTTCCGTTTCTGCTTTTACTGATGGCGATCGCGAAGTCGCCGGTCGTAAACCCGACGCCGTTCTTCATCACCGCATTTTTTCTCTCGGTGCTCCTGCTCGGACTCGGCGTCGTGGCGCGGACGAGTTGGATCGCGCTCGTGGCGCTCGTTTTCTCCTGGGCCGTGGAAAACCAATGGCAGACCTTGCACTTCACGAACAGCTACGCGGAGATCGCGCTCGGATGGCAGCTCGCGTTTTTCCTTCTTTTTCTCGGTTATCCTTTTTTCTCCGCGGAAGAACGCAAACCGCTTCCGTGGGCCATCGGCTCTCTCTCGGGTCCTCTCCAATTCGTGTTGCTCTACGAAATCATCACGAAAGCGTTTCCGGATCTGCGCAACGGATTCACGCCGGCCGCCTTCGTCATTCCCTACGCCGCGGGCACTCTGTTTTTGATCAAACGGAAACAAGCCGAACCGGCTTCCGGCGATGCGCGGCTCGCCTGGCAGGGTGGCGCGATGCTTTTTTTTGTGAGCCTGATCTTTCCCATCCAGTTTGATCGCGAATGGATCACGCTCGGTTGGGCGCTGGAAGGCGTCGCGCTGCTTTGGTTGTTCCGCCGCGTGCCGCATCGCGGGTTGCGTTATGTCGGGGCCGCGTTGCTCTGCATCGCTTTCGTGCGGCTCGCGCTGAACCCGGCCGTGCTCGAGTATCATCGACGCAGCGGGACGCCGATCTGGAACTGGTACCTTGGTATCTACGGAATCACCGTCCTCTGTCTGTTCGTGGGCGGATGGCTCTTTCGTCCGCCGCGCGAATCGCCGCTCGAGCGGACTGCGCCGACGCTCTTCTACTCGTTAGGCACGATCCTCGCCTTTCTTCTCCTCAACATCGAGATCGCAGATTATTTTTCCATCGGCCCGACGCTGACCTTTTCTTTCTCGGGCAATTTCGCTCGCGACATGACCTACTCGATCGCGTGGGCGCTCTTTGCTTTCGTGCTGTTGCTCGCCGGCATGCGACAAAAAACAAGTTGGGTGCGCTACGCCGGCGTGGCGCTTCTCGTCGCGACATTGGCCAAACTCTTCCTCCACGATCTGGGGAATCTTAATCAGCTTTATCGCATCGGCGCGTTCATCGGCGTGGCCGTGATCTTGATCGTCGCCTCGTTCGTTTATCAGCGCTTCCTGGTACCGAAGGTGGAGAAGCCCGCGGGGAAATCCTGATTTCGCTTTCGTAAGCGGCGACTCCGCTGTTCTGTTGCGTCCGTGACCGAGTCCGCGAGTCCAAACAAACGCGTCAGCACGCGTGCGACCGGCGTCGTCGGCATTGCCATCTTGTGCAGCCGCGTTCTCGGCTTGCTCCGCGAAGTCATTTTCGCGTCACTCTTCGGCGCTTCGCGCAACATGGACGCGTTTCTGACCGCGTTCCGCGCGCCGAATATGTTGCGGGATCTCTTCGCGGAAGGCGCGCTCTCGACCGCTTTCGTCACGACGTTCTCGCGTCGCATCGCCACTGACGGCGACGCCTCCGCGTGGCGGCTCGCCAGCAAAGTCGCCACGCTCACGCTTGTCTTCATGAGCGCGCTCACGGTGCTCGGCATCATCGGCGCACCCGTGCTGATTCAGATTCTCGCGCCTGGATTTCCGGCCGAGAAAGCCGCGCTCACGATCCAGCTCACCCGGATCATGTTTCCCTTCATCCTGCTCGTCTCGCTCGCTGCGCTCGTTATGGGAATGCTGAACGCGAAAAATATTTTCGGCATGCCCGCGATGGCTTCGAGCTTTTTCAATCTCGGCTCGATCATCGGCGGCGTTACGCTCTGCTACTGGCTCGATCCTCAAGCGGACTGGCGCCATCCGCATTTCGGTGAGCGCGGGCTGATGGGACTCGCCATTGCGACGCTCATCGGCGGGTTGCTTCAGCTCCTCGTCCAATTGCCATCGTTGGGCCGGGTCGGTTTTCGTTTCCGGCCCGATTTCAATTGGCGCGACCCCGGTGTGCGCACAATCCTCGCGCTGATGGGGCCGGCCACCATCGCGGCCAGCGCGGTGCAGGTGAACGTCGCCGTGAACAGCGGCTTCGCCTCCGCACTCGGCGATGGCCCAATGACGTGGCTGAACATTGCCTTTCGTCTCATGCAATTGCCGCTCGGCATTTTTGGCGTAGCCATTGCGACCGTCACGCTTCCGCTCGTTTCGCGTAGCGCCGCGCTCGGCAACAAAGCGGAATTTCGCGGCGCGCTCGCGCATGCGATGCGGCTGGTCATGCTGCTCACGATTCCGTCGGCGATCGGGCTCGTGATTCTGGCGGAGCCGATCATCGGGCTCATCTATCAACACGGCAGATTCACCGCCGATGCCACCGCGCACACAGCCGAGGCACTTCGATTTTACGCAATTGGACTCGTCGGTTATTCCGCGGTCAAAGTTCTCGCGCCCGCCTTCTACGCGCTGGACAAACGGAACTTGCCGATGCTGGTCAGCCTTGGCTCGATCGCAGTGAACTTTTGTCTGAACTGGTTCTTCACCTTCCACCTGCAGCTCGGTCATCGTGGCCTCGCGCTTTCCACGAGCCTGGTGGCGATTACGAATTTCCTCCTCCTCTACATCTTGATGCGCCGCCTCTCCGGCCGATTGGAAACCGGCCTGATGATCCGGACGCTCGCCAAACTGCTGATCGCCGGCGCGCTCCTGGCGGCGATTTGTTTGGTCGCGCAGCACTTCATCTTTTTCTCGAACGTCGATGCCACCTCGTTGCGAAAAGTATGTGGCCTCGTCGGGACCATCGCTGTTGGCGGCGCCGCGTTCTTTGGCGTCGCGTATTTGCTGCACGTCGCGGAACTGCGTGACGTGGTCCTGCTGGTCCGCGGCCGGTTCAGTCGCTTGCGTTCTTAGCCCGTTCTATCGCGTCATTTCTTGCTTGTCATCCCGAGGGACCTCACACGCGTAGATGACATCTCCCGAGAAGTTTCACGGTTCGCGCGCAGGAAACGCGGGCCATGTCGCGTTAGCGCTTTACCTATTGTGAGATCCCTCGCCGTCTGCGCGGCTCGGGATGACAGGCATTCGTTCCCCGCTCGCTACTCCAACGCTTCCGCCAAATCCTCGATCAAATCGTCCGGATGCTCGAGCCCGATGGAAAGCCGGAGCAATCCCTGCGGCGTGCGCGGATCTTCGCCTTTGATCGAGGCGCGGTGCTCGATCAAACTTTCCACGCCGCCCAGGCTCGTCGCGCGAATAAAAATCTCCGTCTTCGCCGCCACGTCGAGCGCGGCCGCCGCGCCGCCTCCTACTTCGAACGAGAGCATCCCGCTGAAATCGCTCATCTGCCGCGCGGCGATCTCGTGGCCGGCATGCGATGCAAGTCCCGGATAATGCACCGCGTCCACGCGCGGATGATCGACGAGCCACGTGGCGATCTTGAGCGCGTTCTCCGAATGCGCGCGCATCCGGCAGGGAAGGGTGCGCATTCCGCGCAGGATCAACCAGCAATCAAAGGGTGACGGAATTCCTCCGCTCGCGCCCTGGATTTCGCGGACGCGCTCAAAAAACCCCGCCGCTTTTCTGGCGATGACGGCGCCGCCCATCACATCGGAATGGCCACCAAGATATTTCGTGGTCGAATGCATCACGAAATCCGCGCCGAGATCGAGCGGTCGCTGCACAACCGGCGCCCATGTATTGTCGCAGGCGCAAAGCGCGCCCGCGCCGTGGGCCGCTTCGGCGACGGCAGAGATGTCAGTGATTTTCAGGAGCGGATTGGATGGCGTTTCGATCCAGATCAATTTTGTTTTCGGAGTGAACGCCTGCTTGATCTCATCGATCCTTGTCATGTCGACGAAGCTCACTTCGAGTCCCCACCGCATGTAAATCTCGCGCAACAACTTCGTCATCCCGTGATAAACATCCGTCGGCGCGATGACTTGATCGCCGGGCGCGAGCGCTTGCAGGATTGCACTCGATGCCGCCAGGCCGGAGCCGAAGGCCGCCGCGCTCTCACCGCCTTCCAGCGCTGCCAGACCTTGCTCGAGACTATCACGCGTGGGATTCGCGCCGCGCGCGTAAACGTATCCGTGCGGATAACCGCCTTCCGCATCGCGCTCGAACGTCGTGGACAAATGGATCGGCATCGCGACCGCGCCAGTTGCGGCGTCGATCGAGTGTCCGGCGTGCACCGCCAATGTCTCAATCCGGATTTTGCGATTCGTTCTCATATTCGGTCATTCTGAGCGTAGTCGAAGAATCCCGTCCTGCTAGTGTGCGGCGTGGAATCCATTTAGTTCGGGGTTCCTCGACTCCGCGGAGTTTACCCTGAGCGAACGAAGTGAGTCGAACGGGCTCCGCTCGGAATGACAAATTGCTATTTTGGAGCACCAATTCGATTTGACGGTTTCATCCGCCGAGCGCAAATACCACCTGAATTCACCGGCCGGACGTTCTAGGTTCCGCCTTCCCTTTTATGAGTATTTACAACGACGAAGTTTTCCAGATGGCCTGCGACCAGTTCCAGGTCATTGCCGAGTATTTGCAGATCAATCCGAACGATCGCGATCGGCTCATGCTCCCGAAGCGTGCCATGGCGGTCACTCTGCCGGTGCACATGGATGACGGCAGCACCCAAACTTTCCAGGGCTATCGCGTTCAACACCACTTGACGCTCGGTCCGACCAAAGGCGGAACGCGTTTCGCGCCCAATCTTTCCATGGGTGAAACCGCCGCGCTCGCCATGTGGATGAGCTGGAAATGCGCGCTGGCGAATTTGCCCTACGGCGGCGCCAAAGGCGGCGTCGCGTGCGATCCCCACAAGCTCTCGCGCAACGAACTCGAAGCCGTCTCGCGCCGTTACATGCAGGAGATGATTCCGTTCGTCGGCCCGCACACTGACATCATGGGCCCGGACATGGGCACGAACGAGCAGGTCATGGCGTGGTTCATGGACACGTATTCGGTTCACCAGGGCTATTGCGTGAACGAAATCGTTACTGGCAAGCCGGTCTCGATCGGGGGCACCGAAGGGCGCCGTGAGGCCACGGGGCGCGGCGTCGTTTATCTGATCGAGCGCGCGATGGACATGTTGAAAATGGATCCGGAAAAGTGCACCGCGATCGTGCAAGGATTTGGCAACGTCGGTTCGGTCGCGGCGTTATCGCTCGCGCTCAACACGGGCATGAAAATAGTCGGCATTAGCGACGCGACCGTGGCGCTTTACAATCCAAAAGGCATCGATGTCGCGAAGGCGGAACAGCACGTTCTGAAAAAGGGAAATCTGCGCGCTTTCGACGAAGCCGACCGGATCGATCCGAACGAAATGCTGACCATGCCGTGCGATGTGCTCGTCCCGTCCGCGGTCGATCGCGTGATCAACGCGAAAAATGCCGCGAAATTGAAGTGCCGAATTCTCGCCGAAGGCGCGAATGGTCCGACCACGCCGGAGGCCGATCTCATTCTCAACGAGCGCTGGGATGAGCTCTTCATCATTCCGGACATTCTCTGCAACGCCGGCGGTGTGATCGTTTCCTACTTCGAATGGGTGCAAGGCTTGCAGGCGTTCATGTGGACGGAGACGGAAGTGACCGACAAACTTTTCCGCATCCTCGAACATTCGTTCACGCAAGTCATTCGCCGGGCCAAAGCGCACAAGGTTTCCCATCGCACTGCAGCCATGGCGATCGGGGTCGAGCGCGTCATGAAGGCGAAGCATTCGCGCGGCTTGTTCCCATGATGCGTGATGAAATTTTCGCAGCGCGAAGATAAGCAGGGCGAGCGTCTCCTCGACGTTCTGACCGACGAAGAGAACGGACTTCGCCTCATCGTCTCACGGCTCGGCGCGGAATTAATCAGCGTGGCGCGGCGAAATGCGGTCGGCGAGTGGATTGGTTTTCTGAATCGCGATAACGAGATGGCCAAGCCTGAAAAAGGCTGGGCGAATCACGCGACGGTGATGGGTTATTATCTGCACCGGATTAAGAACGAGCAGACGCTTTACCGCGGTCACGAAATTCGCGGCGGCACCCACAGCTTTTTGCGCGGCAAGGTCTGGCATCGAGTGGAAACATATCGCGACGACGAACTGACTTATCGCATCACGCCGGAGGATTTTTCGGCGACGGAGTATCCGCTCAAGGTCTCACTCGATCTGACCTATCGAATCGAAGGCGCCCGCATTTCGATCTCGTTCAAGTTCAGGAACGACGAGCCGGAGCTGACCGCGCATGTCGGTTTCGGTTTGCATCCCGGCTTCGCCGCGACATCGTTCGACTCCTTCCGTTTCGAAATGCCCGCCGGTCTTTACCGTCGCCATTTTTCTCCGGATAATTATTTGAGCGGCGAAACGGAGGACATTCGATTTGCCGGCGGCGAGATGCCTTTCCCGAAAGAGAAGCTGCAAGGGTCTTACATTCTCGAATTAGTAGACGTCCCGGATCGCACCTTCACTTTCACCGATCCGCCGAGCGGGCGAGCTGTCGCCCTTGACCTAACGAGTGTTCCCTATCTGACCTTGTGGTCGGATGGCGGTTCCTTTCTCTGCGTCGAACCGTGCTGGGGGTTGACCGATCATCACGAGCAGCGTGCGTTCGAGAAAAAGGAAGGGATTCAGGAGATTCCGCCGGGCGGAGAACTGATTGCCGGCTTCAGCATCGAACCGCAAATAGAAACTTCGCATCAGTGAGCGGGTGCGCGGCTGCTTCTGGGGAGCGCAGGCTGCCAGCCTGCAGTTGCCGGCAGCTTGCCGGCAACATCTAACGACGCATCATGCTTTCGCGCCGTGGCAAGTCGAGCATGCGTCTCGGCAAGCTGCCGAGACAAGCAGGCTGGCAGCCTGCGCTCCCCAAGACATCCGCGTTAAAGCCCCCCGAACGCGCGATCCAAAACCTCCAGCAGAAAATCTGCGTCCGCTTTTGTGATGCACATGGGCGGAGCGAACCGCACTGTCTGTCCGTGCAATCCACCTTTGCCGAGCAGCAATCCCATCTCTCGCGCGCTCTCCAGCACCTGCGCGCACTCGGCTTTCGCCGGTTCTTTTGTCGCGCGATCTTTCACCAGTTCGATCCCCAGCATCAAACCTTTGCCGCGCACATCGCCGATGATGTTGTGCTTCTCCTTCAACTTTTCCAGCCCGGCCGAAATCTGTCCGCCTAACTTCAGCGAATTGGCCTGGAGTTTCTCGCGCTCGATCACTTCCAGCACCGCTTTGCCTTGCGCGCACACCACCGGATTTCCGCCAAACGTGTTGAAGTGAATCCGCTTCGCCAATGTCGCAGCAATTTCCGGCGAGGTGACCACGGCCGCGAGCGGGCACCCATTTCCGATTCCTTTCGCCATCGTCACGATATCCGGAATCACGCCCTGCGTTTCGAAGCCCCAGAAGTGCGTGCCGGTTCGCCCGAAGCCGGCTTGCACTTCATCCGCGATGCAAACTCCTCCGGCCCCGCGCACGTGTTCGTAAGCGTGCTTCAGGTATCCGTCGGGAAATACAACGACACCGCCCACACCCTGGATCGATTCCGCGATAAACCCCGCGACCTGACCTGAGGTGCCGAACTGAATCAGGTCCTTCACATCCGCCGCGTATTTTTCCCCGGCGTCCGCATCGTCGCGTCCCCACGCCCCGCGATACGGGTCGGGCGTGATCGCGTGATGCACGCCGAAACTATGCGGCACGTTGAACTTCCAGGTGCTGTGCGAAGTGAGACCCATCGTAGAGGCATTGCCGCCGTGATAGGAATTGCGCAGTGCAATCATGTCGTAGTTGCCGGTGTAAGCGCGCGCCATCATCAGCGCGAGATCGTTCGCCTCGGAGCCGGAGTTGACGAAGTAGCAGACCTTGAGATTGCCCGGCATTTTCGCAGCCAGCTGCTCGGCGTATTCCGCGATGTTCGGGTGCAAATAAATCGTCGTGGAATGTTGGAGCGTCTCGTTCTGCCGGTTGGCCGCTTCGACCACGTGCGGATGGCAATGCCCCACGCTCACCGTCACGATGCCGGCCAGCGCATCCAGATAACGCCGCCCGGTTTCGTCGAAGAGATACTGCATCCGGCCTTCGACGAACATGACCGGTTTTTTGTAGTAGAGAAAAATTCCCGGATTGAGGAATTGTTTGCGGAGCTGGAGGACTTCGTCGGCGGACGGGCCGGCATACGGCTTTGGTTGATAATCAAATGGTGGCAGGTCTGGCGTTTTCATTTTTAGAAGAAGCGAAGCGCAGTGCGAGATAGACGATGAAGGCGATCGCGAAGCCAACGAACCACGCATAATCATAAAGCGCGACGAAAAAGCGCGGCGTGCTCGCGGCGTCGAGAAGTTTCACGTTCACAAGAAAGCCGGGCAGATTCGGCAGGACGGCGACGACCAACGCGATCATCGCGACCATGCTCACGCCGTTGGTGAAGCGATAGCGGCCGTTTGCGCGATACAAATCCGGCACGTCGAGTTGTCTCCGGCGCCAGACAAAATAATCCGCGATCATGATTCCACCGATGGGTCCGAGAAGCGCGCTGTACCCGACCAGCCAGGTGAAAATGTAACCGGACGGATCGGCCACGAGTTTCCACGGCATCATCACGATCCCGACCAGGCCCGTGATCAACCCGCCGATGCGAAACGAAATCCGGTGGGGCGCGAGATGCGAAAAATCATTCGCGGGGCTCACGACGTTCGCCGCGATGTTGGTCGCCAGCGTTGCGATGCAAAGTGCGAGCATCGCCACCACGAGCACGGCCGGATTTTTGAAACGCGTCAGCACGTCGACTGGATCCCAAATCGTCTGGCCGTAAATGATCGTTGTTGCCGATGTAACCGCGACGCCGATGAAAGCGTAAAGCGCCATCGTCAGCGGCAGGCCGAGCGTTTGCCCGATGACCTGGTCGCGTTGCGAGCGCGCGTAACGGGAAAAATCAGGAATGTTCAGCGAGAGCGTGGCCCAGAACCCGATCATGCCGGTAAGCGCCGGGACGAAAAACGCAAAGAACTTGCCGCTCTTCGGTTGGCCGGGATCGAACGCTGAAGGCTGCGAGAGAATCGGACCGAAGCCGCCGGCGTTGCGATACGCCCACCAGAGCAGAAGCAAGCCGAGCGCGATGAGAAGCGGCGCTTTGATGTTCAACAAAATCCGGATCGAATCGATTCCTTTGTAAACGACGAACATGTTGATGCCCCAGAAAAAGAGGAAGCAAAGGAACTGCGGCAGCGTGATGCCGAACGCTGTCGCGGCGTCCGCTGCGATGAGGGACGGGAAAAACACCGCGAGAATTTTGTAGATCGCGTTTCCGCCGATCCACGTTTGGATGCCGAACCAGCCGCACGCGACGAACGCGCGCATCAGTGCTGGAACATTCGCGCCCCGCGTGCCGAACGAGGCGCGGCAGAAAACCGGAAACGGAATTCCGTAACGCGTCCCGGCGTGCGCGTTCAGAACCATCGGAACGAGCACGATGAGATTGCCGAGGAAAATCGTCATGATCGCCTGCCACCAATTCATCCCGCCACCGATCAGCGACGACGCGAGCATGTAAGTCGGAATGCAGGCCGACATCGAAATCCAGAGCGCGGCATAACTCGCCACGCCCCAGGTGCGGCGCTCCGGCGACACCGGCGCAAGATCGGCGTTGTAGAGGCGAGCATCTGGCATTTCGCTCGGCGCTGGTTCCCTCGTGCTCATGCTCGCGATCGAAGCGATTCCCTTGAATGATGACGGCGCCTTGCGGGACTCACCGACCTGTTCCGACGAACCAACGCAACGACTCCTTGACCAGATCAGGCCTCATCATGTGACCGCCTGTAAACTCGGTGAATTTTACCGAGTAACCCGAACGCTCCAACTGACGCACCATGGTCTCCGACAAATTGACCGAAAGGATTTCGTCCTGCACTCCGTGCATGATGAGGATGGGCGGTTTACCGAAACGAATGGGCGCCGCGACGAACTCGGGCGAGTACGCGATCACATGGCTGAAGAGATCGCCGTTGGATAATCCAACCGAAAGCGCGTAGGACCCGCCATCCGAAAATCCGGCGATCGCGAGCCGCCGCGGATCGACGTTAACGCGGTCGAAGGTAAACTGAAGGACGCGATCCAGAAAATCGATGTCGGGACCAAAGCTACCCCTGATCCGATCCCAGGTGCGTCCGCGGGAATCCGGCACCGCCACCGCGATTCCTTCCTTCGCGGCGCCTTCGCAGAAAACTTCGAGGCCTCCGCTCCCGAGAGCTCCGTGCAACATAAGGATGAACGGAATCGGCTTCTCGGGCCGGTAACTTGACGGAACCGACAGGTAGCCATCGCGTCCAGTCGCCAACCCGAAGGAGTGCCTTCCTGCTGGCGCGCGCAGCTTCGGTTTCGTCGGACGCGCAAGCAATCGGGCTCCACGTCTCGTTTCGGCGCGCGCCGAAGTAGCTTTTCCGCAGACGAGCGCGGCTGTGCTCCAAAGTCCGAGATCGACGAATCGACGTCGTGTAATCAGCCGTTCCATGCTTAAAAATGTGTCGTCGCCCGAGCGAGAAATTTCCCGCGGCCAATTGTGCCGACGAATTTCCCGTCGCGGACCGCGACTTCGCCGCGGACCGTGACCACGCTCGGCCGTCCCTCGATCTTCCAGCCTTCGAACGCGCTGTAATCCACGTTCATCGCCTGGGTCGTGGCGGAGATCATCCCGCGATATTCCGGATCGTAAATCACGAGATCAGCATCGGCGCCGATCTGGATCGCGCCTTTCCGCGGGAAGAGGCCGAAAATCTTCGCCGCGTTTGTGCTGGCCACATTCACGAACGTGTGGAGATCGAGCCGGCCGGTTTTCACTCCGTGCGTGAAGAGCAGGTTCACGCGATCTTCCAGCGACGGAATGCCGTTTGGGATCTTTGTGAAATCGTCGCGGCCCATTGGCTTTTGCGTTTTGAAATCGAAGGGCGCGTGGTCCGTCGCGACCGTATTCACGAGACCGCTCCGCAAACCGTTCCAAAGAATTTCCTGATTCCGCTTGTCGCGCAGGGGAGGGGACATGACGAACTTCGCTCCTTCGAAATCCGCGCGCTCCGCATCTGTCTTATCAAGCACGAGATATTGAATCAGCGTCTCGATCGAGACATTTACGCCGCGATGCCGGGCCGCGAGCGCTTCGCGCAGCGCTTCGTCGCAACTGAGGTGGACGATGTAAACGTGCGCGCCGGTCAGTTCGGCAAACGTCATCAAATGATGGACCCCTTCCGCTTCCACGCGTGGCGGCCGGCTCTCGTGATGTTGCTCTGGACCGGCTTTTCCCGCGGCCAACAATTCTTTCTGGCGCTCAGCGACGAGCGTTTCGTTTTCGCAATGGGCCGTCACGATTACGCCGAGTTCTTTCGCGAGTTTCAATGTCTGATAGAGCTCCGCGTCGTCGATCCCGAACGCGCCTTTGTAAGCGAGAAAAATTTTGAAGGACGAAACTCCGGCCTTCACGATCTCGCGCAGTTGCTCCGCGCTCTCGGCGTCGAACTTCGTCACGCCCATGTGATAGGTATAATCGCAGGCCGATTTGCCCGCGCTCTGCTCGTTCCAAAGCGCGAATCCTTCCGCCGCACTCATCGAGCGCGATGGGCAAACCATTTCGAAAATCGTTGTCGTCCCACCGACAAGCGCCGCCTTGCTCCCGGTCTCGTAAGTGTCTTTCGAAAACGCCCCCATGAACGGGAGATAAATGTGCGTATGCGGATCGATAAAACCGGGAAAGACATACTTCCCGCTCGCATTAATCACTTCCGCGCCGGGCGGCGCATCGATGTTGCGATCGATGTGTGTGATCCGCTCGTGCTCGCAGTAGATGTCGCCGATGAAGTGCTCATCGCCGGTCACGATTTCCCCGCCTTTGATCAGAAGTGACATGACAGAATCATTAACCGCGGATTACGCGGATATCGCGGATGTGAAGATGATTTATCCGAGTCATCCGCGTAATCGGCGGTTTATTTTTTCCACACATCGCCAACCCCGTCGCCGAACCAACGCGTGGTGATGACTTTCTGTTGAGTGTAAAACTGCACGCCTTCCTTCCCCTGAATGTGCAGATCGCCGTAGAAGGAATCGTCCCAGCCCGTGAAGGGGAACATCGCCATCGTCGCCGGCACGCCGACATTGATGCCGACCATGCCGGCTTTGACGCGATGCTTGAACTCGCGCGCGGCTTTGCCGGAGTTCGTGAAAATCGCGGTGCCGTTTCCGTAGGCCGATTTGTTAGCGATCTCGATGGCGTGATCGAGATCTTCCATTCGCATGACGTTCAAGACCGGTCCGAAAACTTCTTCCCGCGCGAGAGTCATCTCGTTCCGGACTTGATCGACAATGGTCGGGCCCATGTAAAATCCATTGGGCGCTGCGGCGATCCGCGCGCCCCGGCCGTCGCAAATAATCTTCGCGCCTTCGGTTTCCCCGCTTGCGACAAGATTCGCGACGCGATCGCGATGTTGCGCGGTGATGACCGGGCCCATGTCGGGTTGCAGTTCGGTGTCCGTCGGTCCGACTCGAATGGAGCGCGCGGCTTGGACCAGTGAAGGCAACACGCGATCGGCGGCGGCGCCGACGGTAATGGCGGTGGAGCCCGCCATACAACGTTCGCCCGCGCAGCCGAACGCCGCAGTCGAGAGCGCATCGACGGTATGGGAGACGTCAGCGTCGGGCATGATCACGATGTAATTTTTCGCGCCGCCGTTGGCTTGCACACGTTTCCCGTGGCGCGTTCCCGTTTCGAAAATGTATTTCGCCACGGGCGACGAGCCGACGAACGAGATCGCTTTCACCTTCGGATGGGTGAGCAGCGCATCCACGCATTCGCGTCCGCCGTGGACGAGATTGAGAACACCTTTGGGCAGCCCCGCTTTTTCGAGCAGCTCGACGATGAGCACAACGGTGAGCGGAACCTTCTCGCTCGGCTTCAGCACGAAAGTATTTCCGCAAGCGATCGCGAGCGGAAACATCCACATCGGCACCATCGCGGGAAAATTGAATGGCGTGATGCCCACGCAGACCCCGAGCGGCTGATGGAGCGTTTCACAATCAACACCGCGCGCGAGATTCTCGAGCGTGTCGCCGAAGAGCAAAGTCGGAACGCCGCAAGCGTATTCGACATTCTCGATGCCGCGATAAACGCTTCCGCGCGCTTCCGCGAGCGTCTTGCCGTGCTCGCGGGAAACGCTCTGGCAAATGCGATCGAAGTTTTCCTCGATCAACTGGCGGTAGCGAAAAAAGACGCGCGCGCGTTCCACGGGAGGTGTCTCTCGCCACGCGGGGAATGCCGCCGCGGCGGACTCGACGGCTTCGTTCACGACGTCCGCACCGCACATCGGCACTTCCGCGATCGTCTCGCCCCGTGATGGATTGAAGACCGGAGAGGTAGCGACACCGGAAGGCGTTCGCCATTCACCGCCGATGAAGATTGGGCAGGAAATCATTGAAAAACAGGATAACCGCGGATTACGCGGATTACGCGGATATCAGAAGGAATTATTTCATCCGTGTTATCCGCGGCATCCGCGGCAAATCAAATTAGCCACGCGCGAGCGCGTCGGATTGTTTCACGAATTCATCGCCGCTCCATTCGCCGTCGGCCGCCACCATCTTCTTCGTCGCGGCGGCCGCGGCGGCGGCCTTGTCCTTCGCTTTGCGCTCGGTCTGCATGCGCACCAGCTCCGCGTGCGTGGTGAAATAATCGAGGCTCTTGCCTTTGAAATCGGCCAGCGTCTCGAACTTGTGCTTCTCCATGAAGGCGAGCAGCTCGTCGCACATTCGTTTCACCGATTCGTAGCCGAACTTCATCACGCCCGTGCAGACCTGCGCCGTGTCCGCGCCGAGGAGGATGAACTGGGCCGCGTCGCCGCCGCTTTCGATCCCGCCGATCCCCGACAAACTGCGGCCGGGAAATTCGCTCCGGATCATCGTCGCGATTTCCATCACCATCCGCAGCGCAATCGGCCGGACCGCTTTTGAAGAATATCCGCCGGGCGTGGTGAATCCCTCGACCGTCGGCTCGGGACGAAGCGTGTCGAGATTCACTCCCATGACGCTGCGGATCGTGTTGATCGCGCTCACGCCCTGGCAACCGCCGCGGAACGCCGCGCGGCTCGGCTCCGCGATGCGCGTTACGTTCGGCGTCATCTTCGCCCAGACCGGTTTCTTCGCCGCCGCCATCACCCAGCCGCAAACCTCTTGGACGATCTCGGGATTCTCGCCCATGGCCGCGCCCATTTTTCGCTCGGGCAATCCGTGCGGGCAGGAGAAATTCAGCTCGAACGAATCGATCCCGGCGCCTTCGCAGCGCTCGACGATTTCCACCCAGGCGTCGCGATTATATTCCTCCATGATCGACGCAATCAGGATCCCGTCGGGATGCTGGTCTTTGCATTTCTTGAATTCATCGAGCCAGATGTTGAAGGGGCGATCGCTGATCAACTCGATGTTTTCCCAGCCGATCACGTCCTTGGGGTCGAGTCCGTGCAATTTCGCGTAACGGGGCGCGACGTTGATCACCTTCGAGGAATCGAGGCTGACCGTTTTCGCGATGACCGCGCCCCAGCCTTCGCGGAACGCGCGTGTGATCACATTGAGGTTGGTTCCTGGCGGTCCCGATCCAATGACAAACGGATTCGGGAGTTTCAGGCCATCGACGGTGGTCGCAAGTGTCGGCATCGTGTTCCTCTCTTGGGTGAATCCTTCTGTTTATCGGTTTCGCCGGGGAAACTCGATAGCATTTTGCAGGAAGCGGGCGCGGTGCTGGCAAGGTGGATCGCGCGCTCCGTCGCGCGATGTTTTCATCTGGTGGTTTCGCCGCCATTTCTCATCGAGCGGCGGAGCGCTCGATCCACCTGATTGCTTTCGTTGCGAGGTTATCGAAAGCGGTGACGGCCAATTCCAGGTGCTCTTCTTTCGTGTCTTCGATCTTGTTGTGACTGATGCCGTGCAGGCTTTGCACGAACATCATGATAGTGGGAATGCCGGAGCGCGCCACCTCGGCGGCGTCGTGCAACGGGCCGGAGGGAAGGCGATGTGGCGCGGCGCCGGTTTCTGAGATCGCTTTATCGCAGAGCGCGATCAGATCGCCGTTAAATAAAATGGGTTCGATTTGCCAGAGTCGATCCCATGAGACGGTGACGTTGCCTTCCTGGGCGAAGCGTTCGCCGGCGGCTTTCGCTTCGGCCAGCATGCGGGCAAGGGCGGCGGCGTCCAGATGACGTTGATCGAGCGTGATGCGGCATTCTTCCACCACGCTGGTCACGATGCCGGGTTTGGTCGTGCAGGAGCCGATGGTGCAAACGCCGCCGTTCCGCTCGGTGATGCGATAAATTTCCGGGCTCATTTTCGCCGCGGCGAGAAATGCATCCTTCCGTTTGTTCATCGGCGTGCTGCCGGAGTGTGCGGCTTGCCCGTGAAACGTAATCGCGTGACGCTCGACGCCGAAAGTTCCGAGCACTGTGCCGAGCGGCCGATCCAAATCGAGAAGGACCGGACCCTGCTCGATGTGCAGTTCGAGATAAGCAGCCGCGTTCGCCAGCTCCTTCCGGCACTCCATCACGTGCTCAAACTCGATTCCATTTTCCGCCAGCGCAGATGGCAGGCGCACGCCGTTTCTGTCTTTCAGCGCGCGCGCCTCAGCCATATCGAGGTGACCTGAACACGCGGAAGAACCGAAGAGGCTCTTTCCGAAACGCGCGCCTTCTTCATCCGCCCAATCCACGAGGCGCACCGTCACCGGCGGCCTGCCGTTGTATTGCGCGTTGATGCGCCGCAAAATTTCCACGCCGGCGAGAGTATTCAGGCAACCATCGAGCCAGCCGCCGTTCGGGACTGAATCGATGTGCCCGCCGATGAGGAGCGCCTGTTCCGATTCACCGCGCAGAGTCGCCCAGAGATTGCCAGCTTCGTCGGCGTGAATTTCCGTCGGCAATTCTTGCAGCTTGCGCCGCAGCCAGGCCCGCGCCTTCGCCCACGTGGAAGTGAACGCCACGCGTTGCGCTCCATTTTCGTCGCCAGTCAGCTCGCGCAAATCCTTCAGCTCGGCGATCGTGCGCCGGGGTTCGACTCGAGCCTCCATGCGTCTAATTCATAGACGCCGCTCGAAAGACGCGCAATCCAGAATCCGCCCGGCCTAACGAATGCAACCGGCGCTTATTGCAAATCGTAAACTTCCACCAGCGCGACGCCGGTGGTGCCGCGCGCGCCGCGCACAATCGTGGTGTAGTTGCCGGCGTTGAGCGTGGTGATGATGGCGCTTTCGAGCGGACTCGTGGGCGCGAGGCCGATCGACTGCACCTGGATCGCTTGCAACGAGTCCTGCTGCCAGTTGTCGTTCGAAGCGATCAAGACGCCGTTTCCATCGTGCAGCTCGAGCGCGGGATCGGCGAGGACGCCGGGGAAGAACGCCGCGAGGGATGGACCGATGGCGCGGACGACCATCGTGGCTGGACCGTTCACGAGAATGAAGCCGCCGAACATGACGTTGTCGCCGCTCTGCACGTTGCCGCGTGTGGCGATGTTCGCGAGGCGCGACGCGGCCGGCTTCGAGTCGAGGTCGTAAACTTCCACGAGCGCGATGCCGGTGGTGTTACCCGCGCCGCGCACGATGGCGGTGTAGTTGCCGGGAGTGAGCGTCTCGACCAGCGCACTTTCTCGCGGATCAGTCGGCGGGATTGTTGTGGCCTGAATTTGCGCGGCCTGGTTCGAATCGTCCTGCCAATCATTATCAAACGCGAGCGATTGGCCGTTGCCGTCGAACAACTCCAGGGTCGGATCGGCCAACGCACCGGGCACCGGAACCGACGGGCCAAGCGCGCGCACGATCACTTTTTTCGCCGCCGTCCCGTCGACAATCACGCCGCCGATCAGGACATTGTTGCCGGTGCCGACCGTTCCGCGCGTGGAAAGATTCCCCGGCACGCCGCTGCTGCTCGATTTTTTTCCGACGATCGATTGGACCGCGGCGCGCGCGTCCACCAATCCGTAGCCGTCCGTGGGAACGAAGCTGTTCCCGAGCGCATTGGCGAAAGCGCCGTAGAGCGTTTGGCCGGAATCGACGGTTGCGGTGACGTCCGCGCCCGCGAGCAGATCAGCTGAATTGCCACCGGCCGTGATCGCTGCCAGGTCGCGATCGATTCCGAACGAAATCGTTTTCCCCGGGGTGAAGGTGTTTCCGAATGTAAGAGTGAGAACGCGATTGTCGGCGGAGAGGCTGGGCGTCACCGACACACCGCCGCTGTTTTGGCCGACGGTAAATGGGAAGCCGAGGTCGGCTCGCTGATCGAAGACAAGCGCGGTGTTGGTCAGATCGATCGTAAGTTGGTTGAGCGTCTCTCCGGCGCCGCCATTGAAAGTTACCGTGAAAAAATTCGGGCTCGTCGCGCTTTCATTGCTGTCATCACCAGAGGCATTGACCTGGACCGCAGCGGTTCCTCCGGAAAGTGTGGCGCTGGAAAAATTCGGATCGATGTCGTGCGGCATCGCCGTTTGCTCGAGAGTGGACCGCACCTGCGCGGGCGTCAGCGAGCCAGGACCGCCCGCGGCTTCCAGCAGCAACGCTGCGAAAGCTGCGGCATTCGGAGCCGCCGCGCTGGTGCCAAAGAAATTTGGGAAACCGTCGTTGTCGTAATCAGAGCCGGCGTCGGGCGGGAAAAAAGAAGTGTCGACGCCATCCGCCGCGGCGAACTCCGGCTTCATCCGAATCTCCGGCGATGAGAGCCGCTGCCCTTGCGCGTTAAAATAAAAAGGGAGCGCGCCGCCCTTTGCGTTGAAGCTCTCGCTTGCTGGCTCGTAGGGCCCGGGCGGCGGATTGAGTTTGCCCGAGTTATAATTCGCGATGGTATTCGGCGTGTTGCTGTAGACGTAGGCCTCCACGGCATTCGCATCTGCGGCAGCCGGGTGCCCAAAAAGCGAAATGACGTTGTCGGTGAAATAAGGACCCGTGATCGTGCCCCCGCCAAAGCTGATCATTCGAAGATGCCGCGCGGTGGGGGGAGCGTTGGTGCGCAGACTGATGACGAGTTGGTAGTTCGTGCCCGGATTCAGATCGACGATCTCGATGGGCTGGCCGGTCGGGGAATTGTTGTCGGTGCCGCTGGCCGACGAGAGGTAATTTCCGTTCTGATCGAAAACGAGAAGGTTGTAGTCGGTCGTCACGCTGCCGGCATTAAACGGATCGTCCCATTGAAAGACGATTTCCGCGGGGTCGGAACCCGTCATGATCGGCATCACGATCGCGGGCGCAGCGTTTGAGCCGATGTTCTGAAAGCCACCCGCGTAGAGGGTCGAGGAGACCGATGTGAACTTGAGGTTGCCCCGATATGATTGCGCCGCGACCGACGTGATGATGTTGGCGTCCGCCGCATAGCCGCGGTTGTCAGCGTTCCCCGCCGCGGAAAAATAAGTCACTTTTTTCCCCGCGAGCGCGTTGCTCGTCACCACATCCTCGATGGCCTGACTGATGATGCCGTCGGAGAAGAAAGGTTCGTCGGGAAAACCAGTGTCATCGACGATGATGTCGCTCAGAGCTTGCGACGAGGTGCGGAGATTGCGAATGCTGGCGGCCATGGTGGTTTGGGTCGCACCGGAGGCCGAGAAACAAATCTTCGCCGCCGGCGCGATGTCGTGGACGATCTCGGCCATGGCCCGGCCTTCATCCGTGGAAGACGAACTCGGATCATCCTGCAAAACGACAACCGGCTGGGTGTAGCCATCGGGATTCCCTGGCCCCGGGAGATCGCCGGCCGCGACTCCGACGCTCGCGCGCGGAACTCCCGTGGCGCCATCAAACGAATCCGAAACGATGCCGACGCTGATATTGCGGCCAAGGATGCCTTGATTCGTAACGGTTCCCGGCGTGTTAACCTCACGCGCGTGCTCGACCACGCTGCTCTCGGCCGTGACCGCGCCGACACGACGAAGCGGACGCCGCGCGAGCATCACGCTTTGCACACCGGGGAGATTCGCGACCGAGGTGGCCTTTGCGATCGGCAGCCACGCGGAAATGACGCCGCTCCGCCAGTGTGTTTCCACCGCGATGATCTCCAAACTGAGATTAGACAATTGGGCGGCGACCTGGCCCGGCGCGGTTTTTCCGTTGAGGTAGATGTTGACCACGAGCCGCCCGGAAGCGTCCGACATGATCGATCCGGTCGAGGCGACCTTGTTGCGCGCCTGCGCTTGATCTGCTTGATAGAGTTCGAAGATTTGCTTCAGCCCGAGGCCCAGATTTTCTGGCGCGACGACAGCGCCCGAAACCGGAGTGAGCGCGGGCGAAGTCTGTCCGTGCGCCGTCGCGAAGGCGAGAAGCGCGCACATCGAGTAAAAAAATCGTCTCATGGATCCCAAGCGGTCAAGAAAGATAAGTGGACCGATCACACGCGTCTTGGATCGCGCGACAGGCAACCAATCGTCCCACTTGGAAATATCGTCAATGCGGAAAAAAGTCTTGTCACATCGATTGCGTTTCAACAGTCTGTCGTCGCATTCCCAACCAGGAGCGGTCTGACTTGCAGCTACCGAATCCACCTCCACTTCGCTCGATTCTCACAGGCATTGTCGCGGTGTTCTTCGTTTTGCGCCTGAGCGCTCATGCTCAAAGTCCGTCGACCTCCCAGGCATCTGATGACGAGGAACGTACAATTGTCATCATGGATCCAATCCCGAGTAGCGAGACGGAGGGGTCGTTGAGGGTGTGGGTCACCACAGGTGAGTGGATGAAGAAGGAAGGAGCTGACACTCCCATCGAGGCATTACGTCAGACTTCTTTTTTTGTGGGAACCACTCGGACTGAAAATGACTCGGTGGGTGGCGATGGCAGCGCGTCCATCAATCTCTATGCGCTCGGTGCGCGCAATGTCGTGACGCTAATCAATGGCCGGCGCGCCTTCGGTTTCTCGAATATCAATGCCATCCCGCTTAGCGCACTCGATCGCGCCGAAGTATTTGACGGCGGGGTCTACGGTTCCGATTCGACCGGAGGCGTTGTGAACTTCGTCATGCTCAACGGCCCTGGCGAAAAACCGTACAAAGGGGCAGAAGTTTATGCCTTCTACGGGAACACGACGGACTCGGATGCGCATGTTCGTCAGGTCTATCTGCGTGGTGGCGTCACCGGTCTCCATGGAAGAGTCTCCATCGCGGCGGCCGCCGAATATTATTCCCGCGCAAACTTATTTTCGCGTGACCGTGAGATCTCGCGAACCGGCGATCTGAGTAACGACGCGACCGGTCTCGGGCTGGACGGCTTGAACAACAATAGCCCGACGTTTGCCGGCCGAATGTCTTTGTCCGGACCAATCGCGGCCGGCGGCGGCCAGCGCGTCCTGATCGATCTCACGAACAACGCGCCTAATCCCGCCAGCTATCGTCTTTTTGACACGCCAGCAGGCGCAGACCCGAGCCGATTCAATTTCCGCGCCTTTACTCCCGCGATTCCCGCGGTCGAGAAAGCGATGTATTTTGTGACCGGAAGATACAAGGTTTTTAGCGATGGCCTCCAGCTCTATGGCGACATCCTGTATTCCAAAGCGAAGCAGGATAACGCCATCTCGCCGACTCCTATCGCTTTTACCAGCGTTGCAAATGGATTGGGCGACGTGCGCAGCTCACCTTTCAACCCGTTTCCGGGTAACACTCTGACGTTGCTAAGATATCGGACAGTCCAGGAACTGGGCGACCGGCAATCCTTCTACGATCAGGATTACTACCGTTATGTCGCTGGCATAAACGGCGATTTCAATTGGAACGAGAACGGATTCGTCAGTCGCTTTGGTTATGACACAGGATTTGTTTACGAGCGCTCAGACAAGTTGCGAACGGACAGCGGCGACTTCACTCGCGAAGGGATTCGGAACCAAATCCGTATCGGTGTTTTCGATCCCTTCATAGGTCAGTTTGCCGCGCCCGTGGGCGTCGCTCCGACCTATGCGAATGGAGTGCAGACTGGAACGCGCGCCTACAACAACATCGCCGGCGCGGAGGCCGCCTCCTACATTGGCCACTCCTTCTCCTACGAGCGGGATTGGTTGGGCGACGCGAAAATGAACGCCCACCTTCTTCCGAACTTGTGGAACGGAGGCATCGACGTCGCCGGGAGCTACGAGCACCGGGAGGTCAACCAAAAGCAGATTCCTGATGCGGTTCAGGCTTCCGGCGATCAACTGGGCTTCAACCAGGCGGCTCTTTCCAAGTTCCGGCAGCAAGTCGACTCCTGGTTCTTCGAACTCAACATCCCTTTAGTTACTGCAACCATGAACGTTCCGTTGGTGCGTTCGTTGGACCTGGGTATCGGCTGGCGGCGCGACGAATTCAGCGACACCAATGTTGTGCTGGTCGCAGGGTCTCCGGTCCGGACATCGGCCCGCTTTGCTAACGAAAATCCCGACGAAAACTTCGCTGGCTCTCCGACGCTTACCCTGCGTTACCAGCCAATCCCGGACCTGATGCTCCGCGCTTCCTGACGGCAATCGATCCGACCGCCGGCTTTCGAAGAGCTATTCACTCCAGTCGTCCAAACCTTTCCGGTATTTTTTGGATCGGGGATTTTTGTTCAGCCGCCCGAAGGCATCTGGATTGGCGGTAATCCTACCCTGAAGCCAGAAAAGACCGATACCTATTCAGCCGGCATCGTCTGGAATCCCAGGTTTATCGATGGGTTCAGTATGACGGCTGATTGGTATCAACTCTTTACCAGGGACGTGATTCTGGATGGGAATTACTTTTGGCAATTGGCGGCGCCGCCGAGCATTATTAGCGGAAGCACGGCTTTTGTTGATCCAGACGGTTGTGGTGGCGGTTCCGGTGCGCGGGGATTTCCTGGGGGCCCAGGAGTTGGGATCACTCGGGATGGCAACGGGAATCTGGTGTGTATCGATTCGCTAAATTCCAACGCCGGCAAGCGCCTTGTGCAGGGAATTGACGTGACCGCGACTTACGAGGTTCTCACGGAACGCTTTGGCAAGTTCACGATCTCGGGCGGTTACAATCACTTCTTCACTTGGAAGGCAGAACCGCTGGCTGGCACAGGCGCCCACAGCTTTCTGGGCACCTATAACAATGGGAGTCTGCCACTCGGTCCTGGGGCGGTTCCGTATAACAAGGGATTCTTGCGCGGCGAATGGGAGTGGCGGGGTTTCGATTTCATCGCTACGGGAAATTACATTGGTGATTACGAAGACGATCCCGCCTTCATCAACCAGTCGACCGGTCCGAATTTTCATCGGCGGGTGACAAGCTACGTCACGCTCGACTTGCAATTGAGCTACGAATGGAAGAAACCGGCCGAACCCGCGCCTCCGTATACCAAGGGCGCCGAGAACGTCATGACCACCCAAGTGAACGCTTCCAGTGGAACGATCTGGCAACGATTGCTCTGGGGCACAACATTCACCGTCGGCGTGAACAATGCCTTCGATAGGAATCCGCCCACGGTCCTGGCTGCGCCGAACGATAATTACGACACCTCCCTCTACTCCATCCGAAACCGCTATTGCTACATTGCGTTCAACAAGAAGTTTTGAGACTGACCGCAAAAAAACACGCGCGTCCGGCGCTGGGGCACCGAATCACTGGCAATTATGGTCAAACACAGAATTTTAATTGCAGCCATGGTTCTGGCGAGCGGGCTCGTTCCAGCAGCCGCACACGCCGGCCTCATTAGCATCGAGATCGGCGATCGCCCGTACTATAGAGGTGGGACGTATTGGGATAACGATTGGGAGATGGTCTGGGCGCCGGGGCATTGGTCGCGTCATCACCATGAATGGATCCACGGTCATTACATCCGTGGCAGCCACCACCGCCATTGGGACAGACATCATGACGACGATCGTCGCGATGACCGTCGCTAGACGAAGTTGAATTTCGGAGCGCGGCGCCGACCCAAAGAAATTAGTCGGCGTCGCGCGTCGCCTTTGGTCCGCCATCTGATCGGACCGATTGCGGTTGTCGGGATCGGGTGTCGGGGCCGCGCCGTGGTTGGGCTCGGAAGTTACTCCGGCTTGGCGCGTCTCTCGGTTTTCAAATCGCTCACATAACTGCCGGAGGGCGCCGGCGGCCGCTCGTCCATCGGGTCGATCTTGCGCGCGCCGGATTTCCTGCGCACAAGGCCGGCGAGCCCGAGGAGCCCGAGCAAGCCGAGTAATCCGTAATTCGACCGATGATCGCGCGGCGGCTTCGATTCGGCCGCCGTGGTTTCGGTCGGAGCGGGGGAGGGAGTTTGGGCGGAGACAATGCACGGTGCGATCGATATCGCTGCGCAAACGAATAGCAGTCTAATTTTTGCCTTCATGAATCTAAGCTCCCTTATTTCTTCAATCGAAGTCTGCGGGGCCACGAGCGGTGCGGCCGCCGTCTTATTCGACTTGCGTCTTTCTGCCATTTAGTTCATACGTGGCGAACCTTGTTTTCAATGATTACCGCGATCTCGCACATTATGGTAGTGGGTTGGGCCGGCTTGTTCAAAGAAACCTGATCGCTGGTCGCCCATCGCGACCGCGAGCCCCCAAACGTTCCCCCCCGGATCCAGGGAAAAAAGGAACCGAATTATGACACGAAATATTTTATCTCTCATTGTGCTCACGACTCTCGCCGCGGCGGTCTCGCTGAAAGCGGAACCGGCGCCGAGCGCCGATCGCACTTCGAGCAAGAACGCGAGCAAAGTCGAGAGCCAAAAGCCAAAAGCCAAAAGCAAGGCCGCCTCCAAAATTGTTGCCGCGCCTTCGTTAGTGGAAGGCTGGAACTACGTGAAGGGCGAATGGATTCATCCAGACGGCTACAAGTATGTGAAGGGCCAGGTCATTCGCACCGGCGCGCAAACTCACAAAAGTCCACCAAAGCCGCCGGCGAAGTCGCTTCTGAATTCTGTGAAAACCAAGCCCGCGCCATCTCCGGATCCGAACAGCCCCGCCTCAAAAACGGCCGAGAGAGAGCGGAACCTTGCTCCGCGTCCCGCCTCGCAAACTGGCACGCACTTATAGCGCGCCGATTCGCTGAGCGAGTCCGCTCAGCGAAACTGAGGCGATCGATATCTGGTCCGACGGCTGGCCGCTCGACAAGCGAAGCATTCGAGCTTGGTCATTGGCGGTGGCTCGTGATTTAATTCCACGGTCATCGCGCAGCTTTGCACCGGGTTGCGTGCAAAACCGAACGTGATGCCGCTCAAGCGCCCATTATTGAACGTACCATGGTATTCCGCGATGCGATCTTGAGGTTCACCAAATTTTTCCCACGGGCGATGGGTCGGAAAGCCAACCACTCAATGGAACTGGCGCGGTGTTGAACCTCGAAAAGCTGGACAGGCGATTTCAAAGAGCCGTGGAGTCCCCGACGGGTTTCTGCCCATTGCCGCGAACGCCGCACGAAATTTGCGCTAATGAAAGTGCCACGAGGAAGAGCAGAGAGGTGTAGAAAAAATCTGCGAAACTCTTAAAAGATGTGCGTGGAGATGAAACAGACAGCGAGTGAAATCCTAGGATCTCCGCCTTGGAGTGATGAACAACTAACGCACGCTTATTTTGCAGATTTCATTTGGATTTTCCGCGCCCTACACAAGCACCCTGGGTATCAGTTCCACGCCGAACTGGAAAGTGTGCAGCACGGTTTTCGTGGGTTGCGATGAAACCAAGGCGGCCGCTGATGCAGCGATGAAATCATCGGAGGCGATTCTCGCCCTGCCTGTGGGCACATTGCGTGAGGATCAATGCAAACAGCTACAGCAAGATCGCGATGCGCTCGAAACATCGGTGAAGCGTGCCAATATTTTCAATACCGGCCTTGGCGGATATGGCAACAGAGTGGAAGAGATTGCTAGGCGGCTTACGCTCGAACCAAATTTTCCAGCTCCAGAAACGCGGTCAACAGTTCATCCAACCGCACGATAGACCGTCGGCACGACGCGCAAGGGTGGCTGCACGATATATGACCTCACCGGCCAATTTATGTATGCATTCGCGATTAGGCGCATTCAGGATTGGTCATCGCCGATCGATCATGATTTATTTCATGGTTGCGGGGCCTATAGCTCAGCGGTTAGAGCAGGGGACTCATAATCCCTTGGTCCCAGGTTCGAATCCTGGTGGGCCCACGTCCCTTGCCGGTTGAAGAAGCATGAGTATCGCAAAACCCCCCAGAAAGAAAGCGGCGCGCACGCCTTTTCAGAATTTGGCAAGGCAGTTAAATTTAACCGCGGACTTGGATCAGTTGAAATTCTTGATCAATCGCTGGATCGAGCGGAGCAATCCTGAGCTGGCGGATTTGTTGCGGTGGCAATTAATCAGCCAACCCAAGTACTTTCGACCTTTTACAATTTTTTCCTGCCATCGTGCCGTGACGACGCAGCAGGTTCCGAAGAAAGTGATGCTCTCCGCCGTTGCGCTCGAGCTCTTTCATAATGTTTCGCTCATCGTCGATGATATTCTTGATCGGTCTCGCTCCCGGCGGAACAGGCTAACGTTACATTGCCGTTTCGGCTCGTTGCCAGCCCTGATGGCTTCGGGTTACATAACCGCCGGTGGCTTCGAGTTGGTGTCGCGAGATCGATACAGTGTGCGGCTCCTGTCGGAATTGATGCAACGGCTGGGCGTGGCTGAATGCTTTCAGTGGCGTCTAAGGCGTCGACCGCTGAGCGTCGCCGACTGGCGCGAAATTGCTGGAGAAGATACAGGCTCCATGTTCGAGACCTGCGCTTGCCTGGGCACTCGCGATGATCGCTTGCGAAAATTTGGGCGCCTATTGGGCATGCTGTATCATGGTTGCGATGATGTCGCAGACGCACGCGGCTTCTCTGCCCTGGGCGGTGGGGGCGACGCCGACGTACGCGATGGCATCCTGACACTTCCGGCCGCTATCGCGATCCAAGATCCCCAAGTGGCTGTTCTATTTCGCGCCCCAAGCGTGCCCTCGGGAACCTTGCTTATGAGAAAGATTGCCGCCGCCGTCCCCGAAGCCGAGGAGATTCTCGATGAACTCGCAGAAGAGGCAAAAACAGAAGCGATCAGAAATGCAAATGATCCAAAGCCGCTTCTAGAGCTTGTTCGCCATACGCGAACCCTCTCACGCAAATGACTGCGGTTTACTCTTTGGCGCGGGCAGCGCGCCGAGCCGGGCCTTTGCCTCGTTCCGACTTCAACTCTGCCTTGAATCGTGCCACCGCCTTGTCCGGCAATTCCGACATAGTAGTCAGATATTTGCGACTGGAGTCGGTGATCCGCGAGACGAGTTCGTCGGCGTTCGTGTTCGCTTCGGTTAGCACGCTCAACTGCTTATTGACGTCTTGAGCAAATTTTCCTGCGCTCTCGACCCAACCGCTCCAAAATTCAATGCCAGCGTTTAACGTGGCCAGCTGCATTTTGGCCGTCTCTACCATCACGGCACGGACATCCTGGGAGGTTTTCTTTTGCATGCGTTCTTTTACGGCAACAATGCTCTCAGGTCAAAAATGTTTTATCGTCGACCAACGTCTGCGAAGAAGGATCTAGCTAGCTTTTGATCTAAATTGTTCAACGATTCGGCTGGTCTTCATCGGTAACGGCTCGTTTTCATTGTCACTCTTATGACGCAAGCGAGCCGTTGGTACATCGCCGCTTTCGAAATCGGCATTTTAAGCGCACTCATCCTGGCAACGCGTTGCGCGAACTATCAGGACGTTTTCGTCAACGGCGACATTTATTTCTCCGACGCCGATTGTTATTCGCGCATGACGCGCGCGCACCTGTGCCTCGAGCATCCAGGGCTCGTCATTCGGCACCACTCGTTTGAAAATTTCCCCGCGGGCACCGCGCCGCACACGACGGCGCCATTTGATTATCTCATCGTCGCGCTAGCTGCGGTTTTGAAACCTTTCACTGTCCGCGCGCTCGATCTGGCGGGCGCGATCATTTCGCCCCTTCTCGGCTTGATCGCGGGATGGTTTCTGTGGTGGTGGGCGCGGCGGAGCGGGCTGCGATATCGCGGCGCGCTTCTGCTGCTCTACGCGGCAAGTCCGATTCTCGTTCACGGAACGGAACTCGGGAGGCCGGACCATCAATCGCTGTTGATTCTGCTTTTCGCGGTCGCGGTTTGCGCGGAGTGCACTCTGCAAAACGAGGCATCGCGAAGATGGAGCATCGTCAGTGGCGTGGCGTGGGGTCTTGCGTTGTGGGTTTCGCTCTACGAGCCGCTGATTCTGCTCGCGATCGTCCTCATTGCCCACGCGATCTGGGCCCGAAGGAATTTCTCGCTGCCGCAGCGCCGTCTCGGCTGGGCGGCGCTCGGGACAATCGTTCTCCTGGCATTCGTGATCGAGCGGCGGTTTGTCGTCTGGCCGGTCTCACCAACGGACTCGATTTTCGCAAACTGGATGGGAACGATCGGCGAGCTGCGCGCCGTTCCACTAGACGATCCGATTTGGCTGAAGTGGGCGGGCCTTTTGCTGGTGCCGGCGCCCGCGCTGCTCTGGATCGCGTTTCGGAAACGCAACGCGATTCCCGTTTTCCTGATGGCGCTGTTGGTGGCGACTTTTGCTTTGACGATCTGGCAGGCGCGATGGGCTTATTTTTTTGTCGCCATTTTTGCCCTGTCTCTTCCCGCGTTGCTTGGCGTTGTCACGAATCGCGCGCTCGCTTGGGTCGCCATTGGCATCTCCCTGTTGCCGACCCTGCAGGATTGGGACGAAACGCTCTGGCCTAACGAGTCTCAAAATGCGCTCCGCCTCGAGCGCCGCCGGGAGGCGATGGGCTGGCGATCTGCCGCGGTGTCGCTCGCGTCGGATAATGAAACGCCGTTCCTGGCGCCGTGGTGGCTTTCGCCCGCGGTCGCGTATTGGTCGGGCCAGCCCGGAATTGCCGGCTCTTCGCATGAGGCGCTGGACGGAATCGCCCGGAGTGCCCGCTTTTTTCTCGCGACCGAACCAGAAACAGCGCGCGAGATTTTGCACAGCAGCAAAGTCGCGTGGGTGCTCGTCTACGACGCCGACCGCACGATAGCGAATTCTTCCGCCCTCCTCGGCGTCCCGTCGCCGCCGAATCCTCTGGCCCGAATTCTCGACCGCACCCCCAGCCAGGCCCCGTCATTCCTCCGGCTCGTTTCCCAAAATGACGCCTGCAAAGTCTTCCAGGCAGAAATTTTCCGAGAAAAAGCGGATTTCCCTCGCTAATCGATTGACAGAGCCATCCAGTATTACCATAATGCCGCGTGCTGAAAAAATTCATCCCGCAAAAGCCCTTGTCGTCGATCGGAGAAGGATCGTTAAGCGCGGGCACTGACGAGAACAACGGTCTCGTTCAGCGCGAAGAACAAAGGACATCACCACCAACAATCGATCCAAAAAAATATATGGCTGAACATTCTGGCAAAGACATTCTTTCAAGCGACGTCGAGATCAAAGGCTCGATCAAATTCCAAAAAGAGCTCCTGATTGACGGCAAGGTCGAAGGTGAAATCAATTCCGACGGTGTCCTGACGATCGGCGAGAACGCGGACATCCAGGGCGAGATCAAAACAAAATCGATCACCGTGTATGGCAAAGTGCGCGGCAACATCACCGTGGGCGAACGCTGCGAGCTAAAGTCGCGCTGCACGCTGCAGGGCGACCTGAAGGCGGCACGCCTCGTGATCGAAGAAGGCGCGACCTTCATCGGCAAGTCCGAAGTGACCAGCGGCGGAGTGAAACCCGCGGCCGCTCCGGCGAAACCGGAGATCGTCCGGAACGAAGAGCCGGCGCCGGTGAAATCGGCATTTGGCTCGCGAGTCTAGGCCGCCACCCTTCTTCCAGCTCGACCAGTGGCAAAGCCATCCCCTGCTAAAGTCAGTGTGGATTGTCCGCACTGCGGCTTTAAGCAGATGGAGTATGCGGCTGCGAAGAGCACGATGTGCCGGCAATGCGGCGCGCATTTCGCGCCCTCTGTTCCCAAGCAGGTGGTGCGGCTTCACGCCAAAGAGGAACCGCTAGAGTCGATTTCGAACGATCCGTCACTCCTCCGAAAATTGGAAGGTTTCTGGACCAAGCACCACAGCTCCGTCATCGAGTGTTTCGATTGCAAAGCGAAACAGGAGATCAGTTCCGCCGCTACCTCGACGATTTGCCCGAAGTGCAGCACCCATATCGATCTGCGCGATTACAAAATCGCGACGAGTTTCAGCCGTTCCATTCGCACCCACGGCGAAATCCATCTGACCGCGAAGGGCGATCTGGCCAGCACCAGCATTCGCTGCCGGTCCGCGTTGATTGAAGGAAAAATGCGCGGCAACATGCATTGCGCCGGCACGGTCACGGTTAATTACGTCGGCAAAATTCCCGGGCGTTTAACGGCGGAGCACGTTTTGGTGGAACGAAAATCCGATGTGCACTTCTTCCGGCAGGTCCAGGTGAAAAGTATCGAGATTCGTGGGCGCATGACTGGCGAGATCCTGGCGGACGGGGCCGTCGTCATTCATCGCAACGCCATACTCGACGGGAACGTGACCGCAAAATCCATTTCCGTGGAGAAGGGCGGCATCTTCACCGGTCAATTAGTGATCGGTAACGCTGGTCTTACCCAGGCCGAGCTGCTGCCGGAAGCGAAGCCGGCTGTTGCGGCGGAAGCGGGCGTTGTTGCACCGGCGGTGGTGCCAGATCCTTTGCCCGCGACCTAGCCCGGGCTGAATGCAAAAACTGCTGCCACGCAGTCCCTACGATCGACTCGGCGGTTACGTGCATCTGCCGCGCTTGATCGACAAAGCGAAGCTGCAGCGCAAAGGATTGCTCGACGGTTACAATTACAAAACCGTCGGCTTCGACAAACATCTCCTCGCCTTTTTGAAATTGAATCCCGACGCGTTCGAGGAAGCCGCACATCGTCTGGATGATGACGCCGCCATTCTGGATTGGATTTCGAAAAATGGCGCGAAGCATTCGCCGGAAGCGATCGAGCAATGGAACGAGGCGATGATTTCACGCAGGCCCGACACCGCCGCAAAAAAAGCGCGCTTCACTCATTTTCTCAAAGAGGCTGGCGGCGGGGGCCGCAAAGATATCCGGACCTATTTCGATCTCATCGAATTCGACGAGGGCCGGTTAAAGTAACCGCTTCTGGTAGGGACGCCGCGCTGCGGCGTCCGCGAATGAAAAGCAGTGCCGACGGACGGCGCAGCGCGCCGTCCCTACCTGACAAATTGCGCGAAAATCTCGTTCGCTTCTTCGAGCGTCTCTTTGCTCCCGATATCGAACCAGGTCCCTTTGACTTGATAAGTCTTCACCGGCTTGCGCGGGTAAAGCCATTGGATGAAACGCCCTGGCTGGTCCGGATTATTTCCCGCGGCCACATACGTCGTGAAAAGCGGCACGGCCTCGCGCGAAAAATAATAGAGCGCAATTCCCGCGATCGTGTTCTTGGGCTCAGCCGGCTTTTCTTCGAATTGAGTGACGACGCCCTCCGAGTCGGTCGTTATGCTGCTGTATTTCTTGATCTCCTTGAGATCGCCCACGTCGTAAGTCGCCAGCATCGCCTCCGCGCCTTTCGCGGCGCGCGCGAACTCGAGCAACGGCTCACTAAAAAGATTATCGCCGGCGACCACGATAAGATCGTTCCTGGCCAAATCTTCCCGGCCCGCCACGAGACAGATGTCGCCGATCGCGCCGAGCTTGTCCGAGTCGCCCGTCGATCCGTCGTTGATGATCTTGAGCGTGAGCGGTGCCCGGCGTTTCCGGCCATACACATCGGCCCAGGTTTGAAAGTCTTTTACGAACCTGCTATTCGTGACGACGTAAACAGTCTCCAACTCCGGGATGGGCGCGAGATTATCGAGCACCCATTCGATCATCGGCTTGCCTGCCACCTCGAGGAGCGGCTTCGACTTGTTCAGAGTGAGCGGATAGAGCCGGGTGGCGTAACCGGCAGCGAGGATGAGGGCATTCATGGTGAAGGACGATCGGCCGAGAAACTAAACGGAAAGGTCACCCCGGCCAGCGGGATTATTCTTCCATCGAACTCGCTTCACCCAGCGCCGCGCTGTGCAGGTGTTCCTGCAAGGTCGCGATGCGCGATGGATCGGTAATCTTTCCGCGCGTGGTTCGATCCGCGACGTAGAAGGTATCGATGGCCGCGCCTTTCTCCGTGCTGATGCGCGAAAGCGCGATCGAGACGTGCTCCTGCCCAAACGCGGAGAGCAATTCGTAAAGTAACCCGAGCCGGTCCGGCGTCTGAATTTGCACGAGCGTGTAGGTCGGATGCGCTTTGTTTTCGATCGAGACGCGCGTCGGGAAATCGATCTCGTGATTGATGCGCCGGGCCGTTCCGCGCCGGACCCGATCGAGCAGCGCCGCGAAATCGAAATCTTCCTCGGCGAGGGCGCGGCGCAGAGTCGATTCCACCAGGGCGTGGTTGTGCGGGTCGGTCACCGCCCGGAATTTCGTGTCGCAGACGCGAAAGACATCGAGCACAACGTTGTCGCCGCGGGTGTAGATGTCAGCGCTTAGAATGTTGAGCGGGACGATCGCAAACGCGCCCGCGATTTTCGCCAGCAGCTCCTGCCCGTCCCAGGCGCAAAACGAAGCGATGCTGTGACCCTGCGCGGCGAAAGCCTCCCACGCGATCACAGGGGCGAGGGGAGGCTCATCATGCCAGTAAAGGTTTTCGAGGAAGCGGCGGAAGAGTTGTACGTGAAAAGCGATTTCTCCGACGCCGAACGCGCGAAAATAATTGTCCGGCATGAATTCGAAATGTGCTTCGACTTCCTCCCCAAAATCAGCGCTGAGTTTCTCCGAGACGCTTTGTTGCAATTGCTCGCGCTCGATCTTCATCTGCGCATGGAACGCCTCCTGGTCGGTCAGATAGTGCGAGGTGGCGTGATAAAGATGCCAGACGAGCGACTCCTTCCAGTCCGACCACGCGTCCGCGCTCGTGCCCTGGCCATCGGCGAGCGTGAGCAACATCAGCGCGTCGAGATTTTTCTGGTCCTTCACGATGCCGGCGAACTCAATCGCCGTTTCCGGATCGTCGAGGTTTCTCTGCTGCGCCATGTTCGAGAGCGTGAGGTGATGATCGACGAGCCGAACGAGCGAGCGGCGTTGGGTGGCGGAAAGCGCGAGGCGGGCTGCCGCGCCTTGCGCGAACAACGCGCTGGCCTCCGCGTGCGGACGCGCGCCGACGGCCCGCCCGGTGTCGTGCAGGAGAAGCGCAAGGTAGAGAACGAAAGGATCGTCCAGTTTTTCGAATAACTGCCGGTAGGCGCGCAGCTTTGGGTCTTCGGTCTGCATGACCTGATCGAGCTTGTCGATGCAGACCAGCGTGTGTTCATCAGCGGTGTAGCGATGGAAAAATTCGTGCTGCACCAGACAGGTGAGCTGCCCAAACTCGGGCAGGTAACGTCCGAGGAAATCGATGCGATGCATCATCCGCAGCACGCGGCCCACTTCGCCTTTTCGGGAAATGATTGCGCGGAAAATTTCCCGCGGCCCGGGCGCATTGCGAAATTTCCCGGTGACCAGACCGAGGTTCCGCGTCATCAGATCGGAAAGGTCCGGGCTCAAATCCAGGCGTCGCTCCTGCGCCAGTTCGAAGACGCGCATCATCGCGTCGGGATCCTGCGCGAAAATGTCCGGGCCCTTCGCAAAGAGCTGACCCTGCCGAATCCTAAACTCGCCGACCTGCTCTTCGCGGGTTTGGAGCCGGGGGAGGAAGCTGAAGAGCGACCGCGTTACTTTCGATGACCGCCCGCTGGCGAACTGCTCCGTGATTCGCTCGGTCACGCGAAAGATATTTCGCGTGTGCTCATAATAATCTTTCATCAACGCCTCGTGGCGCAGGGTCCCTCGCTTTTGCCGATAACCGAGCCGGTGCGCGATCTGGTCCTGCACGCTAAAATGAAGCGTGTCGGTGGCGCGTCGCGTCGCGTAGTGCAGGTCGGTGCGGAGCCGGAGGAGAAAATCATAGGCCGCTTCGATTCGCCGGCGATCGCCTTCGCTCAGCCAGTCCCGGCCGACGAGGTGCGTGGTGGTGAGCGCGCCTTCTTTGAAAAATGTCATCCAAAGAAGATTCTGGTAATCGCGCAGACCGCCGCACCCATTCTTCAGATTCGGCTCCTGCATGTAAACGCTGTCGCCGAATTTCGCGTGGCGCGCCGTCTGGTCCTGCATGCGCAGCTCCACATATTCGCGTTCGTGCCCTGCGACACATTTTTCCCGAAACTGCTCGCGGAACCGGCGGGCCAACCCCGGGTCGCCCGTGACATAACGCGATTCGAGCATCGCCGTTTTCGTGAGCATGTCTTTGTTCGCCAGGGCGATCGCTTCCGAAATCGAGCGAGTCGAATGGCCGACCTTGAAGCCAATGTCCCACAGCAGGTAGAGGATTTGTTCCACCACCTCCGCCGCATACGGCGAGATGCGCGCCCCGTTCTTGTCGTGGAGGAACATCACGTCCACGTCGCTAAAGGGATTGAGCTCGCCGCGGCCGTAACCGCCGAGCGCAATTACCGTCAGAGGAGAAACGGTTTTTTGCTTCTCCGTGAAGCTGGCGACCAGCGCGAAGATGTGACGCAACACGACGTCGAGCAGCTCGACCCGAAGCGCGCAGATTTCCCGGCCACCGCCACCCGATTGGTGCCGCAGCCGGACCCGATGCTCCTCGATCTTGACGAATTTTTTGTAAAGAGGGAGCGCTTCCGCCGGACGTTTGGCGCTCGCCCCGGAAAGGCCGCGGTCAGCATGGGCGAGAACTTTTTCGAGGTGACGGGACGCGGGCATTTTGGATTTAGAATGGAGGTAGGGGCGGTTCACCGCAACCGCCCGGGCGATTAAGTCAATCGCCCCTGCCTCGGAATCTCAAGCGGGAGCTCAGAGCTCGATCGCGTAGCGCTTCATCTTGTTGTAAAGCGTCGGGCGCTGAATGCCGAGGACTTGCGCGGCTTTCTTTTTATTCCCGTGACATTGAGCGAGTGCTGCGATGATGGCGTCGCGCTCCATGTCGTCGAGATTCTGGACGCCGCCGTTATTGCCGCGCACGGTTTGTTGCAGCACGGCGGGAAGCTGCACTTCGGCCGGCAATTCTTTCACGCCGATCTTGTTGTGGCGCGCGAGCACGACCGCGTATTCCATGGCGTTTTGCAATTCCCGCACGTTCCCCGGCCACGAGTAATCGAGCAATTTTTGAAACGCTTCCGGAGCGATCACCGGTTCTTCCTTGCCCAGCTCCTGCGCGAAACGTTTCAGGAACGTGGCTACCAGCGGCGGGATGTCTTCCTTGCGCTCACGCAAGGGCGGGATCTCGATCTGAAAAGTATTGAGCCGATAATAGAGATCGGCCCGCAGCCGGTTCTCGGCCAGCGCGCTGGCGATCGGTCGATTCGTCGCGGCGATGACGCGAAAATCCGCTTTCAAAGTCTTCGTGCTCCCGAGTGGACGGTATTCGCGCTCCTGAAGCACGCGCAGGAATCGCGTCTGCAAATCCGGCGGCATCTCGGAAATCTCGTCGAGAAACAACGTGCTCCCGCTCGCCGCCGCGATCATTCCCGAAAAATCGTTCGTCGCGCCCGTGAACGCGCCTTTGACGTAGCCGAACAATTCCCCTTCGATCATCGTCTGCGGAAACGCCGCGCAATTCAGTTTGATCATCAGCTTGTCCGCGCGCCGGCTGCGGATGTGTATCGCGTTCGCGACCACTTCCTTCCCCACGCCGCTCTCGCCCGTGATCAGGACGTTGGCTTCCGAGGGCGCCATGGCCTCGATCAATTCCTTGATTTCCTGCATGGCCTTGCTCTTTATTACGGGCGCCAGGCGCGTCTCGGCGATCTCGAGACGTTTCTCGAGCTGTTGCGTTTTCTCCCGCAACTTTTCGGTCTCGCGCAAGAGCGATTGTTTCTCGAGCGCTTTTTCGATCAGGCTCAGCAATTCCTCCGGCGCATACGGTTTGCTGATGAAATGATAAGCGCCGCGCTTGATCGATTCGATTGCGTTGTTGAGCGAATCGTGCGCGGTCAAAATAATCACCTGCACTTCAGGATGATCGCGTTTGATTTGATCGAGCGTCTGCAAGCCGTCCGCATCGGGCAATTGGAGATCGAGCAAGACGACGGCGGGCGGATTGGTTTTCAAAGCCCGCAGGCCATATGAAGCGGTCGCGGCGGTCTCGGGTTGATAACCATGCCGGCCGAGAAGCGCTTCGAGGGTGAGCAGGATCGGGCGCTCATCGTCGATGATTAGAATGCGTCGGTTTTCAGCAGGCATGTGGAGCCTGGGGGTGCGCGGTTGTTGTTGGAGCTGCCGCTATGACACGGCAGCTAGGTGCGCTTATTCGAAAGCGGAAGTGTGATCTTCGTAATGAGAGAAGAAGTGCCCTTGTCATAACGCGCGCTCAGTTGCCCGCTGTGCGCTTCGAGAATAGCCCTCGACCGGTGAAGACCAAGACCATAATGGCCTTGCGTGATGGTTTGCAGCGGCTCGCGGCCCCAATTTTCCGTGGGGTGATCGAACTTTCGCTTCGGCTCGCGGATGAAGATGACGAATTGCCCATGTTCGATTCGTGCTTCGACCACGACGGGGCCTTGGCCGCGATCGTGCCGAAATGCGTTTGCGAACAATTCGATGACGGCGGGCTGCAATGCCTGCGGATCGATTTCAAGGCTGGCGTCTCCCGTCTGGATGTCCCATTCGATAGATTCGTTCGGATATTCGGTCGCCAGCTTCTGGCGGAGATCGGCGACAAAATCGGCCGCGCTGTATTCCATCGGCATGAGCCGTGGCTGGCCGAGCGCGACGGTCACGCTTTGCAAACTCGCGCCGACTTGGGAAATCATCGCGCGGAGCCGTTTGATTTCATCAGTGGCTTCCGGGTCTCTTACGATCTCTGCGAGATACGCCGCTTGCAGTTCGGCCGCATTGAGATGATTCCGCAGATCGTGGCCGAGCTGGCGCACAAACTTCACCACGTCCGGCATTGGAACCTGGATCGGCGCATCTTGTTTCGAATTTTGTGGATCGGAGATGGTGGACATTACGGCAAACGACCGCGTCCACTCTAAGGCAAGCGGCCGCGCGTGCTAGCGTGCGCGCGAAAATTTCTGGGCGGCAATCCCATCTCCGCTGGAGACCAGGATGGCCGGATCGTTCGCGGCCAGATGCCGTAAAATGTGAAAGACATCTTCCGGGTCCGCCTCGAGCGCTTGCGCGATTTCTTCCGCGCTCTTGCCCGCGCCCGCACTCAAAGTTTCCTCGACCCGCTTTTGCAATTGCAGCACTCGCGTCGCCGCCTTTTTTCCGGCTTCGACGCCTGGTTGATGATAGGCGTTGATGTTAACGAGCGACGCGTAGAACCCGACGGCGCGCTCGTATAACGCGATCAGCGCGCCGACCTGAAACGCGTTCACCGCGGGAATGGCGATCGTGATCGATTCGCGTCCGCTCTCGTAAAGCGCGGCTCGTGTTCCGCGCAGAAACCCCTGGAGATAATCGCCGCTGCTCACGCCCTCTTCGACCTCGAATCGCTCCGAGGCGCGGTCCTTGCGCACCTCGATAAAGGTCGCGAAGAAATTCAGAATGCCGTCGCGCAACTGCTGCACATAGGCGTGCTGGTCGGTCGATCCCTTGTTGCCGTAAACGGCGATGCCCTGATGCACCACGTTCCCATCGAGGTCCTTCTCCTTGCCTAACGACTCCATGACGAGTTGCTGCAAATATTTGCTGAACAACATGAGCCTGTCCTTGTAGGGCAGGATCACCATGTCCTTTTGGCCGCGCCCGTTGCCAGCGTAATGCCACATCAGAGCGAGGAGCATCGCGGCGTTTTGAGCCGCATTCGTCGCGCGCGTCTTCGCGTCCATCGCGGCGGCGCCGGCGAGAAAATTGTCGATGTCGAAACCCTCGAGCGCGGCCGGCACCAACCCGACGGCGCTCATGATCGAGGTCCGTCCACCCACCCAATCGTGCATGGGGAAACGCGTCAGCCATCCATTTTTCTCGGCGTATTTGTCGAGTTCGCTGCCGACACCGGTGACGGCCACAGCATGTTTTCCGAAGTTCAGGCCGGCTTGCTCGTAACGGGCGGCGGCTTCGAGCATGCCGTTGCGGGTCTCCTTTGTGCCGCCGGATTTCGAGATGACCACCGTCAGCGTGTGGGCGAGGTGATCGCCAATCCTATTGAAGACGCGATCGAAGCCGTCCGGATCGGTGTTATCGAGAAAATAAATATCGAGCGGGTCGGTGGCGTTGCCGAGTGCGTCGGCGATGAACTGCGGGCCGAGCGCTGAGCCGCCGATGCCGACCAGGAGCACATGCTTGAAGTGCGTCCCATTTTGCGGGGCGATTTTTCCGCCGTGCACATCGGCCGCGAATTGTTTGATGCGCGTATTTGTCTCGTCGATGTCGCGGCGCAGGTCTGCATTCGGCGCGAGTTTCGCATCGCGCAGCCAGTAATGCCCGACCATCCGTTGCTCGTCCGGATTCGCGATCGCGCCCGCCTCGAGTTCGCGCATGGCGGCGAAAGCTTTCTCCACTTGCGGCCGCATTTTCTCGAAGAAATCGTCCGCAAAACGCATCCGGCTGATGTCGATCGAGAAATCGAGATCGTCGTAGCGCAAAAAATATTTTTGGAAACGCGGCCAAAGAGAAGTGGAAGCCATTCCGCTTTTCTAACAGAAAAGTGAAGGCGATTGGAACAGGATTGTTCTTGAACGCGTGGAGTTTCGCCAAGAAATGCGTGCTCGCGAACCAAAGCGTCATCGCGCTCAAAGGATTACACTTTTGTAATCCCAAACTTGGGAGCAACGAGAATTAGGCATCCACTTCGGCCTGCCGCTTCCGAACTGCAGTATGCCCAACGTTTATGTCGGACGTTCCGCGACATCGATAGTCCACACGCTTCGTCCCTAGTCCAAAAAATCATGCAAAAAAAATCTACGTCCGAATCGGGACTCTTTAATCCGCGGATCCTCGCCGCTTTTTTTCTTTGTTCAGCGGGAGCCTTGCTCGCCATGTTCAGTCTCGCTTCAACGCCGCCGAGCGGGACCCTTACCGACACTTCCGGCGCTCAGAGTTACACCGCAGGGCCATTCACCGCGGCCAATCCTACTCCGGTGATCGAGGTTGATAAGGGCCCCGAGTGCAACAATCCTTCTCAGCCATGCGATGATTACGCGTTGACGATAACGCTGCCCGCTGGTTATGCCGCCGCGCATCCAAACGCCGCGGCGAAAGTCACGATGGGCTGGACGGATGCCGGCAGCGGCAAATCGGACTACGACCTTTATATTTACAAGAATCCTCGGAGCGATTGCACCCCCAACGATTGCACTACCACAGACGGCAGCGAGGCGGCTGACTACCAATCGGCCAGCAGCAATAATCCTGAGATCGCGACCATCAGTCCTTTATTGGATGGGACTCACAAATACACAGTCGTAGTGCTGCCGTACACTCCGACTGGCGAAACCGTCAATGTCAAAATTGAATTGCTACCGGGTGCGGCTGGTGGCGGTGGACCGGCCCCCGGCCCGTTCGGTGGCACGGACCCCACGGTCCCTGGCAATCCGCGCTACCTAAATTTCTATGCGCCCCTCGGCACAAGCGCTGCAAACGCGGCGCAGGGCGAGTTCAATATCGGGTTCGATCCAAAGACCCTCCGCATCATGGTGATGAATATCGGGCCGATTTGGCGTCTGACTCCGCCGGAGATTTTGACGCCGAAGATGCCGGAGTGTTGCGAAGCGCTTTGGGAAGATAAATCCAATCCGGCGACTAACACGGGTTTGGACCCGATCCTGTGGACTGATCAGAAAACCGGGCGCACCTTTTCCTCGAATTCGACGGCCGGCGCCAACGCTGTTTACGGATACACCGACGCGGCAGCGCCCTTCAACGACGGCGACCAATGGGTCCCAGTCGCGGCCTCTCCGCCTAATGGGGGAGCGGATCACGAGACCATAGGCTCCGGACCGTACCCTGCAGGCTTGAGTGCGCTGTCGACTCCCGTGAATCAAGGCGAAGCGGTCTACTATTGTTCGCAGGATATTGTTGGTCCCGCCTCATGCCAGCGGAGCGATACGCTCGGTGCTAGCTACGGCCCGGGGGTTCTCGCTTACAACGGACAAGGAAGTGGCCTCCCAGGTGGAACAGATTGCGGCGGTCTGCACGGCCACGTCCATGTAGCACCGGATGGGACCGTTTGGTTGCCGGTTAATCAATGCGCCGGGAAGCAGGGCGGTGCGGTGAGCACAAATGGAGGCACCACGTGGACGGAATTTATTGTGACCGGAAGCGCGTCGCAGGGCAACGGCGCCGATCCTTCTGTTGCCATTGATGCCGATAGCACCGCGTACTACGCGTACGTTAACAACGAGCCAGTGGCGGCGGGCAACCCGCCGGAAGGCCATGTTCATGTCAAGGTGAGTAAAGACCGCGGCGTGACCTGGATCAACGACGTAGATCTCGGCAAGTCTCACGGAATCGTAAACGCTGCAGAGATTGAGGCGGTCGGCGGCAGCTCGGGCCGCGCGGCGGTTGGATTTCCCGGCACGAACGTTCCCGGCGACTACCAAGCCGGAAGTTTCCCTGGCAAATGGTATGCATTCATCTCTACCACCTATGATGGTGGACTAACGTGGGTCACCGTGAACGCCACACCTAACGACCCAGTTCAGAGCATGACCGGTATCTGGCAACAGGGTGGCAGCGCCCAGGACCGCAACCTACTCGACTTCAACGAAATCACGGTAGATGCCAAGGGCCGCGTGCTCTATGGCTACAGCGATGGTTGCGTCACCGAAGGCTGTATCGCGGGAACAGCGCCCAACGATTATACAGCCTACATGCGGGTCGCGCGCCAGTCCGGCGGCAAAGGTCTGTTCGCCAGTATGGACATAGCAGAGCCGACGGCGCCGAAACCGCCCTGCTTGTCCGGCACGCGCGATTCCACTGCATCGCATCTAAGCTGGAAAGCGCCAGACAACGGCGGCGCCGAGATCACCAATTATCAAATCCTGCGCGGAACCACCTCAGGCAGCGAAGTAGTCTTGGTGACAGGTCTGCCGGGTGATACCAAGACCACTTATGACGACTTTGCGGCCCTCCCTTCGGTGCCGGATTACTTCTACGTGGTCAAGGCGATTAATGCCAATGGCACCAGCGTAGCGAGCAACGAGATTGACCTGAAAATCGCGGTGACGCCACCGACTCCGACAGCGTGCGCGCTGCCGGGCCTTCTGATCCTGAGCGATGCCACTGGGGATGAGCTCGACATGGTGCCTGGGCACGATGTGCAAAGCTTGTCTATCGCCGAGCCCTTTGCTTTCGCGCCAAACAAGGTGGTTTTCACTCTCAAAATGCAAAGCCTTGCGACGGTACCTCCTAACACTCGCTGGCCGGTAACGTTTAATGTTGGCTCACCCGCCGTTAACTACACCGTGCGGATGACTAACGCACCAGGAGACGGCGCCACCACCGCGCCGATCTTTCAAGTTGGACCGACTGCGGGAACGTTGGTCGCGGCCGATCCCGCCAGCACCTTCACTCCCGATGGGACAATCAGGATTGTCGTGCCGGGCAGCGCCATTGGCAATCCCGCGCCGGGTCAGGCCATCTCAGGATTCCTAGTAAGGATTGTTGGCGTCAATGGAGTCGTTATCACACTTACGCCAGACAATATGCCGGACAGCCTTGCGCCGTCAGGTAGCTACACTGTCCTAGGAAACGCAGCCTGCGCGCCTAACGCAGCGCCAACAGCATTACTGACTGGGACGCCCCAATCTGGTCCTAATCCGTTAACAGTTAACTTCAGCGGTGCAGGCTCAACGGACCCAGACGCCGGCGATTCAATTGCCTCTTATACCTTCAATTTTGGCGATGGTTCGCCTCCCGTCACGCAGTCTTCGCCGACCATTTCACATACCTATAACTCACCTGGAGAGTATGGGGCGCGTCTCACCGTGACTGATTCCCATGGCCTGGCCAGCACGAACACGTCGATATTCCTAATAGATGTAGATGCGATCCTGCAGAACATCTCCACCCGCGCACAAGTGCTCACCGGGGACAACGTCCTGATCGGAGGATTCATTGTAACCGGCACCCAGCCGAAAAAGATCATCGTGCGCGCCATCGGTCCTTCATTGAAATCGAATGGCCAGCCTATTCCAGGGGCCATGCAAGACCCAACACTAGAACTGCACGATGCTAACGGAGGTGTCACCACTAACGATAACTGGAAGATCAACGATCAGAACCAGCAATCCCAGCAAGCGGAAATCGAGGCGACCGGAATACCGCCCACAGACGATCGTGAATCCGCCCTCGTGAGGACCTTGAATCCTGGGAACTATACCGTGGTCCTGCGCGGAGTGAATAACACCACCGGCATCGCCGTGGTTGAAGCATACGACCTCGACTCCGCTGCGACCTCCCAACTAGCGAACATCAGTTCGCGCGGATTGGTTCAAACGGGAGACAATGTGATGATCGGCGGCTTTGTAGCGGGTCCTCCCAAGGCGGGGAATACGCGGGTGGTTATCCGCGGCATGGGACCTTCTCTGAGTAACTCCAGCGTGCCGAATCCGTTGCAGGATCCCACGCTCGAATTGCACAATGGCAATGGCGATAAGATCGCCACTAACGATAATTGGAAAATCGACGATAAGACGCAGCAGTCTCAGCAGTCGGCCATTCAAGCCACGGGGCTCGCGCCGAACGATGATCGCGAATCGGCCATTCTCATCGAGCTTGCGCCTGGGAACTACACGGCCATTTTAGCTGGTAAAGGCGGCACATCCGGCATTGGTCTGGTCGAGATTTATAACGTTCCCTAGCAAACTTCGAGATGATGGGACGGCTTTTAGAACGCTAACAGCGCCTCCCGCGCTTCGGATCCAAACGCAGGAAAAAAAACCATGCAAAAAAAATCCACGTCCGAATCGGGACTCTTTAATCCGCGGATCCTCGCCGCTCTTTTTCTTTGTTCAGCGGGAGCCTTGCTCGCCATGTTCAGCCTCGCTTCAACGCCGCCGAGCGGGATCCTTTCCGTGTCGACACGCACGCTGACGTACGATGCAGGTCCATTTTTTCAGGCTAATCAGTCGCCCCTCGGGTTGGGTCAACTCGATTCTGGACCACGCTGCGATGCCGCGGATCCCTGTGATAATTTCTCGCTGACTGTAACGCTGCCGTCCGGATACGCCGCCGCGCACCCCTTTGCCGGAGCCAAAGTCACGATGTTTTGGACCGATACCGGCTCGGGCAAGTCAGACTACGATCTCTACATCTATAAAACAGGCCGAGCGGATTGTCCCACGCCCGATTGCTCCACGCCCGACGGCAATGAGCGGGCCGATTATCAATCGGCCAGCGGGAAAAACCCGGAGGTCGCATCGATTTTTCCGCTGAAGGACGGGAGCCAGACTTACACGCTCAACATTGTGCCTAGCACGCCCACTGGTGAAATGGTCCATGTAAAAATTGAGCTGTTGGATGGGTCTGGCGGACCGGTTGGTGGCTTCGGTGGACCAGATCCGACTACCCCTGGCGTTCCACGTTACCAAATTTTCGAGGCGCCTTCTGGCTCCTCGGCCGAAGTGAGCAACGGCGAGTTTAACATTGGGTTCAATCCCGCGACGGGACGCATGATGTTGATGAACTCCGGGCCCGTTTGGCGGCTCACTCCGGGTGACGCGCAGACTCCTAAGAAACCGGAGTGCTGCGAGGGACTTTGGGAAGATAAGTCGACCGTGAGTGCTAATACGGGTCTCGACCCAATTCTATGGACGGATCAAAAGACCGGGCGCACTTTGGTCTCCAACTCGACGGCGGGCGCCAATGCTGTCTATGCCTACAGCGATAACGATGGCGATTCATGGACCGAGGGTGGCGTGTCACCTCCGAATGGTGGAGCAGACCATGAAACGATCGGGTCCGGCCCCTATCCGGCTTTATTGAGTGCGTTGTCGACGCCGGTAAATCAGGGTCACGCCGTTTATTATTGCTCGCAGGACATCGTTGGCCCCGCCTCATGCCAGCGGAGCGATACGCTCGGCGCCAGCTATGGTCCGGGAGTTCTTGCTTACAATGGTCTCGGCAGCTCCACCCCCGGAGGCACCGATTGCGGTGGTCTGCATGGACACCTTCACGTCGCCCCCGACGGCACGGCCTGGCTCCCGGTTAATCAATGCAACGGGAAACAGGGCGGAGCTCTGAGTACGGATGGCGGGACCACATGGACAGAGTTCATCGTCACCGGAAGCGTGTCGCAGGTCAACGGAGCCGATCCCTCCATCGCAATCGACACCGATAACACTGTTTATTATGCCTACGTCAACAATGATCCGGTGGCGCCTGGTAGCCTTCCCGAAGGCCACGCTCGCGTTAAGGTGAGCAAAGACGGCGGCAAGACTTGGATTAACGATGTCGATCTTGGCGCTTCGCACGGTCTCAGGAATGCCGTGGAGATTGAGGCTGTCGGCGGCAGCTCCGGCCGCGCCGCCGTTGGCTTCCTGGGAACTGACAATCCGGGGCCCTACCAGGACCTGGATTTCCCTGGAAAGTGGTATGCCTTTATTTCTACCACCTATGACGGCGGTCAGACCTGGGTGACGGTCAACGCTACACCTAACGATCCAGTCCAAAGCATGACTGGCGTGTGGCAGCAGGGCGGAGGCGCGCAAGATCGCAATCTGCTTGATTTCAATGAAATCACCGTGGACGACCAAGGTCGTGTGCTCTACGGCTACAGCGATGGCTGCGTGACGGCAGGTTGCATTGCCGGGACGAAGCCGAACGACTTTGTCGCGTTCATGCGTGTCGCGCGCCTGTCTGGCGGTAAAGGCTTGCTGGCGAGCAAAGATACAGCGGAGCCGACGGTGCCCAAGCCTTCCTGCCTGTCGGGAACTCGCGATGCGACCGCTTCACATCTTTCCTGGAAAGCGCCCGATAATGGCGGTTCGGATATCATCAAATATCAAATCTTCCGCGGAACCATTGCCGGTGGCGAAGGCGTTACGCCGATAGGTCAGACTGTCGGCAAGACAAGCTTCATCGACGGAACGGCAAGTCCTTCGGTGCCCGACTACTTCTACATCGTCAAAGCGATCAACTCGGTAGGCACTGGCTTTGCCAGCAACGAGATCGACCTAAAGATAGTGCCCACGCTGCCGCCGCAAAACATTTGCTCGCTCGCTGGGCTGACTGAGCTGACGGACAACGCGGGCGATAACACGGGCGGTGTCCCTGGAACGGACCTGCTTTCATTCCACCTCTCGCAGCCTTTTGCTCAGAATGGGGTGATCAAATTTGTTTTCACCATTAACACTGATCCGATCACCGCGACGCCTCCTGGTTCGGGTTGGTATGTTGCGATCAAGATTCCGGACGCGTCGCCGGCAACGACGTTTCACTTTTCCGGTGTGCGCATGGATGGCGGAGCGTCGCCCACCTTTTCGTCCTACGTACCGGGCGCGAACGGTAGCGGTGGCGTAGACGGACGTTTCGTTGCCTCCAGCAAGCCAGCCGATCCTGCCAGCAACTTGGACGGACCGAACGGCAAGATCACCATCGTGGTCCTGGCCAGCGATCTCGGCTTGAAACCGGGCGACACTATCGCCGGATTTGTTTCGGGCTCGTCGCAAACCACCGGGGGCGTCCTGACCGAGGTCTATGACAGCATGCCCGATAGCCTCACCTTCACCGGCAGCTATACGGTCAACGGCAATAACATCTGTGCGCCAAATGCCGCGCCGACAGCGGTATTGACCGCTTCTCCGGACCACGGTCCAGGTCCATTAACCGTTAACCTCAGTGGCGCTAACTCTACTGACCCAGATTCAGGGGACACCATTGCGACATACAACTTTGACTTCGGCGATGGCTCAACTTCGTCACAAAGCTCACCCACGGTCACGCACACCTATAATGCACCGGGTGAGTATCCCGCGCGACTAACCGTCACGGACTCGCGAGGCTTAATAAGCACTAATACGGCAGTATTGCCCATCGAAGTAAATGCTGCGCTCCGCAATATATCAACGCGCGGCTCTGTTCAGACCGGCGACAACGTCCTGATCGCAGGGTTTATTGTCACTGGGAACGACCCGAGGCAAATACTTCTCCGCGGCATAGGTCCTTCGGCGAAGAGCAATGGCCAGCCAATCCCCGGAGCCATGCAAGATCCGACGATCGAGCTGCACGACGCAAATGGAGTTGTCGCGACCAACGATAACTGGAAGATCAACGATCAAAATGGGCAATCGCAACAAGCTGCCATCGAAAATACCGGCGCCGCGCCGAGTGATGATCGCGAGTCCGCATTAGTACGAACATTGAATCCCGGTAACTACACGGTGATCTTGCGCGGGAAAAACAATACCACCGGCATTGGGGTGGTCGAGGCCTATGACCTCGATCCATTTGCGAACTCCAAACTGTCAAACATCAGCACCCGTGGATTCGTGCAAACGGGTGACAATGTCATGATCGCGGGCTTCGTCGCCGGCCCCGCTAACGCGGCTCCAACGGGAGTACTGATTCGCGGCATCGGACCTTCGCTGAGTAACTTCGTAGCGAACCCGCTCCAGGATCCCACGCTCGAGCTGCACGACGCTAACGGCGCCAAGATTCGGACCAACGATAACTGGAAGATCGACGACCAGTCAGGACAGTCTCAGCAATCGGACATCCAGGGAACTGGCATTCCACCGAGCGACGATCGTGAATCAGCTATCCTGACTGACGTCGCGCCCGGCAATTACACCGCCATCCTGGCCGGAAAAAATAACACCTCCGGAGTAGGTCTCGTGGAGATCTACAACGTCCACTAGCGAACTGCGAAGTGTAACTACGCCTCCAATGCTTCGAATTCGAAGTTAAGAAAGAACAATCCCATGCAAAAAAACTCCACCTCGAAGTCCGGCGTCTCCTATCTACGCGTTGCGGTCTCGCTCTCACTTTGTTTTCTGGGCGTGGCCCTGGCGATGGTCAGCTTTGCCCAGGGAGTCGGGGGACCGGCTCCGGCGAGCGGCACACTGAGCACGGCCAATCGGCTCGTGACATACAATGATCCGGTCGGACCGGCGCCTAACGCTACCGGCGAAGGCGTCGGCTTTAGCAAGCCTACTTGCGCGGCTAATGGCGCTGATTGCAGCATCTTCACGCTTACGCTCGATCCTGCTATCTTCGTGGGTAGTCCCGGCTATGATCCGACGAAAAATAACATCGTCATTCAGATCAAGTGGTCGCCATCGGCCATTCAATACGGCTCCTTTGTCGAGGACAAGAATGGCAACGTCATCGCGTCGAATACTGCTGGACTGGATCCCGAAACAATCACACTTGCTCCGAATACGCCCGGCTTGGACACGAATGGTCCCTACAAGATAGTCACGACCCTGGAGATTGGCTCGCCCGGTACCGGTTATACGGGAACGGTCAGCCTGGCGAGCAGTTCGGCGGCCGGAACGACCGGTAGCGGCCCAGCTCCGCGCTATCAGGTTTATGAGGCTCCCAACGGCGTCGCCACCATGTCGGGAGAGCCTTCCATTGGTATAGACTGGAACCCAAATGTAGCCAGCCTCCAGCAGGTCGCTCCTGGCACCGGCGCGCATGGCCCGACTGAGCTCAACACGGGCGGCCTCGCGATGTTCACGGGCACCTTTAACCAATACCGGGTTGCCTTTGACGATTGCTCTTCACCCGCGATCAATACCTGGCAGGACACGGCCTTCCCGACGGAGGGAATAACGACTCTTGATGCGATCGGGTTCACCGACCACTTTACAAGCGCCGCGCTTGGCACCGGCTACCCACCACCCAAGACACCGGGGCGCACCTTTCACGGGCAGCTTTCAGGCGGCGACAGCATCACTGCTTTCACCGACGATGACGGAGCCTCTCATACGCCTTCGCAGGGCGGCGGCGTCCCACAAGGACCCGACCACGAGACCATCGGCGGCGGGCCTTACAATCCCAACTCGACGCCACCCCCTCCTCCTAACACCGTCTACTCCAATGCCATTTATTATTGCACTCAGAACATCGCGCCCGAGGCGGAATGTTCTCGGAGCGATGATGGCGGTCTGACATTTGGGCCCAGCGTTCCCATTTACAATCTCACGCAGTGCACAGGCTCAATTCACGGTCACGTCAAGGTGGCGCGAGACGGCACGGTGTATGTCCCGAATTATTCATGCACCTTACCCACGGGCAATCAGGGTGTTGCCGTCTCGACGGACAACGGCACCACTTGGAATGAATTCAATGTCCCAGGAAGCGGAAGCCCTAAGCCAGGACTGGTCGATCCCTCAGTCGCGATTGGTTTGAACGACGTAGGCAAGCCTGCTGGCCAGGCTACCAACACTATTTATCTTGGATACATCCATAGCGATGGCACTCCACATATTGCCGCATCACACGATCGCGGCGTGACCTGGGTAGGCGATCAGAATGTGGGCGGTGCCTTCGGTCTCGCCAACACCACCTTTCCAGTCGTGGTGGCCGGAGATGATAACCGTGCCAGCTTCGGCTTCCTCGGCACTACAACGCCCGGCGACTCTTCCTTAAATGCGAGCTTTACCGGCATATGGCATCTCTACATCGCTACAACCTATGACGGCGGTAACTCGTACGTGACTATCGATGCGACCCCCGATGATCCCATTCAAGTAGGCCCTGTTTGCAACGGCGGCACGACCTGCCCGACAAAGAGAAATCTCCTGGACTTTAATGGGTTCGATGTCGACAGCCAGGGGCGCGGAGTGCTCGGGCTCTCGGATGGTTGCGTGAATTGCACGAACACATCCGCTTCCGGGGACTCAAACTCGGCTCAAGGTATGATAGCGCGGCAATCGGGTGGACCGAGGCTGTTCACACAATTTGACCCGCCTTTGGTGGCGGTTCCTGCGGCGCCACAGGCAGTCTCGGCTACGCAGCAAAGCTCCACCTCTGTGCTCGTATCGTGGCTCGAGCCAGACAATGGCGGCTCGCCGATCACCTCCTACAATATCTATCGCGGCACAGCCAGCGGGACGGAAACATTGCTAGCCACCGTTTCAAACGACCCCTTGAACAAACACACAAAATTTCTCGACACGACGGTAAGCTCCACCGTTCCAAATTATTTCTACCATGTCACGGCCGTGAACAGCCAGGGTGAATCTCCGTTTTGTCAAGAGCTCAGCTTGACCGCGGTGGCGCCGAACCAGAGCGCATGCGCCGCCCCGTTCATTCAAGTAGCCGGTGCGGGGACAGCCGGAAACGTCCCGACCGATCCGACAATGGGAGAAATGACCATCCAACGCATCAACCTAGGAGAGCCCTTCACGATTTGTACCGACAATTCGATCACCTTTGTCATGAAGGTGCAGACAATGGACCCCAGTGGGACGGGGACGGCGGTTACGCCGGCAAATGGCGAATGGCAAATCCTCTTTCACGTCACGGACACCACCGGGAACCCCCAAACGATCTTTGTGGATATGGATACGAACGGCATCAGTCCAACACCGGAGTTTAGTTACGGCAGACAAGACCCGAGCGCGACCGGCGGCACCTTCGACAGTGCGATCTGCACGGCCGCTACCGCACAGGCGTGCCCGGCGATCTCGGGAAACATTAATCCGGACGGAACGATCACCATAAAACTGGATGTTTCGCAGGCACTCAATTTCCCGGCACCGTCCGCCGGCGCGACTGGGGTTGCCTTTACCTGGGATGCTCGCAAACCGGGGGAAAAACTGGCGAGCATTACCGGCCAGACTATCCTTCTTGTCGGCGGGGCCGGCACAGGGCTCTTGGAAACAGTCCAGAAGACCGGCGGTGGAGCTACATCGAGCTACACCAGGAGTGGGAACACGGCCTGTTCCACCACGGGCCTGCCAGTTGCGGGACTGACGGCCGCGCCGATGACCGGCGCCGCGCCCCTAACCGTCAATTTTGACGCCTCGACCTCGACGCACGGCGCGTGTGGCACGATCACTTCATACACCCTCGATTTCGGCGACGGCAGCACTCCTATCACTCAATTCTCCTCGGCTCTCTTCACCCACACCTATACCACTGATGGCGATTTCCCAGCCAGATTGACGGTTAAGGATTCGTTCGGCCAGGTGAGCACAAATCCTGCCCAAGTCATCATCTCGACGGGGACACCAACTCCTACGCCAACGCCGACAGTCACACCTACGGCGACACCAACGCCGACAGTCACACCTACGGCAACGCCAACGCCGACAGTTACACCTACGG
>PMSN01000010.1:0-80934 GCA_003167555.1 Spartobacteria bacterium | reverse complement strand
CGACGCCGACAGTCACACCTACTCCGACGCCCACCCCAAGTGCCACTCCCGCAAACGTTCGACTAGTGAACATTTCCGGACGCGTTCTCGTGCAAACCGGGGATAAGGTCGGCATCGGCGGATTCATCATCAGCGGCAGTGCCACCAAGAGGATTATTGTGCGCGCCATGGGTCCATCGATGAAAGCGAACGGCGTTCCTGTTCCCGGCAGACTGCAAGATCCTACTCTTGAACTGCACTCTAATGACGGAAAGATAATCCAATCGAATGACGATTGGCGTGATACGCAGGAACAAGAAATTCAGCAGAGCGGCCTCGCGCCAGCGGATGATCGCGAGTCAGCCATTATCGTAACATTGCCGGCGGGAAGCTATACTGCGGTAGTTGCGGGTTCGGACAACAGCACTGGCATCGGCTTGATCGAAGTTTACGATCTCCAGGCCACGAATCCAGATGAGCTGGGCAACCTCTCCGTGCGAGCGGATGTCCAAACCGGCGACAACGTTCTTATCGATGGTTTGATCCTGAGCGGCGGCACTCCCAAACGGGTTCTCTTCCGCGCTCTAGGCCCATCGGTGAAGATCAACGGCACGCCCGTTCCTGGGGCGTTGCAGGATCCAACGCTGGAACTGCATGACGGGAACGGCACGCTGCTTCTCAGTAACGACAACTGGAAGGATGCGGCTAACTCAGCGGAGATCCAATCCACCGGCCTGGCGCCTCCCGACGATCGCGAGTCGGCGATCCTCATGACGCTTACGCCCGGCAATTACACGACAGTCGTGCGCGGCGTGAATAACACGACGGGTATAGGACTGGCCGAGGCTTATAAGCTCGACAATTAACTGCGTTTTCTTTGGACTGCCTGGTGGTTCCGATGTTGGAGCTGCCACGGCAATTATCCATGTTGAATTCAATACGATCGGCGCGGGCCTTCTCGCGATCGACGGTCTCCATTAAATCCCATACGAACGAATCCTGAATCGGGCTTCTCTAATCCGCGCGTCTTTCTGGCTCTGACGTTTTGCTCAGTTGGCGCCGAGCGATGACAGGGAGTCCGCGATCTTGCGGAGTCTTGATCCCGGTCGCTACACCGCCATCGTGCGGGGCAAGGATAACAGCACCGGCATCGCCTTGGTGGAGGCGTACGACATCCAGAAGAACGTTAGCTCACTTCTGGCGAACATCAGCACCCGCGGCTTTGTCGAAACGGGTGACAATGTAATGATAGGCGGCTTTATTGCCGGAAATAACTCCGCCTCTACCAGGATATTGATCCGCGCGATCGGTCCTTCTCTCAAGGGTAAGGTGCCTAATGCCATGGACGATCCTTTCCTCGAGCTGCACGATCGCAACGGCGCCACCATAGCGACTAACGACAACTGGAAGGACAATCAGCGAGCGGAGATTGAGCAGACCGGCATTCCGCCGACCAACGATCTCGAGTCCGCCCTTGTCCGGACTCTGGCGCCGGACAACTACACAGCGATCGTCCGAGGCAAGAATGACACCACCGGTGTTGCGCTCGTGGAGGTCTATAATATTAGATGATTGGAGGGACGATCTGCGTGTCGTCCCAAAATACGTCGCTCAAAATATGGGTGCGGGCCAGAGTCCGCCCCAGATCCCCTGCAGCTTGCGGTGACGATGCCACCGAGCTGCGGGACCGCATTTTCATATTTGTTTGGAAATTGGCTGGACGTTCCGGATATATTTTGCGCAGTCTAGTTACGGCTGGCAATCGGCCAAAATTAACGTCTCTTCCATCTCAAATTCTCGAATCGCTAAGTCCCGCTGCCTTCACTCCTGACTAACTCGTGCAAAGGAAAACCTCATCCGAGTCTGGCGGCTGTAATCCGCGCATCTTTTTCGCTTTCCTTCTTTGTTCAGCTGGCGTTCTCCTGGCGACGCTCAGTTTCACCGGGATGCCGTGGAAGGCGGGCGGTTGCCCGGCCGGTGCGAGCTGTCAAGAAGGGCACAGGGACGCGGATCGACTGGAGCGCTATATGCCGGTGCCCGGCGGCGGAGCGGACGACCTGGACCGGATGGAAATCGACTGGCATAACCGGTTGACCTATCCTACTGGCCTTTTCGATCCGGCGTGGGTGCGTCGCGCCGCCGTGGCTGATGCCGGCATCACGCGGAGCATTCCCTGGGGCCTCCAAGCGACCAAACTTAATCTGAGCAATTCGCCGCTGGCACTGGACCCTAACAGTTTTACCGCGCTTGGCCCGCGACCTCTGCGCACCACCGGCTGCTCAGGCTGCTTTGACTACGGGACGGCTGAGGGCCGGGTCAATGACATCGTAATTGATCCGGTGACGACCAATGTCGCCTATCTGGCTAGCGTGGGCGGGGGCGTCTGGAAGACGACGACCTGCTGCAGCGCTTCCACTTCGTGGAGTGTGGTCACGGACGATCCGCTTCTTAGCACCATCAGCATCGACTCGCTCACCATCGATCCGAACAATCACAACACGATCTATGCAGGCACAGGCGACCTGAACTATGGCTCCTTCTCAATGGGCAGTCAGGGTATTCTTAAGTCGACCGATGCTGGCGCCACCTGGACGCTGCAGGGAGCAAATGTGTTTGGTCCTAGCTTACCACTTCCGGCGGGCCAATTCCCGCAATACCAGGCCGTGGGCAAAGTGCGCGTCGACCCGCGTAACAGCAGTAACGTCGTGGCCGGCACGAAGACGGGCCTTTACTTCTCGTATGATGGAGGGACTAACTGGGCCGGTCCCTGCACCACTAACAGTTTCAGTACGATGCGCCAGGACATTACCGGCCTCGCCCTGAGCGACACCGGAGGCAGCACGCGCATCATCGCCGCAGTCGGCGTGCGCGGCTTTGCCACTACCGTGCAGTATAACCTCAATCAGAATGGGGCGAACGGAATCTACAAAGGGACGTTGCCCGCCAGCGGCTGTCCGACAGACTTTAGCTCGATTGCCACCGAGGCCAATGGCTGGACGGGCCTCAATGCCGGCAGCGGCACGGCCTACGTTGACTCTACTAACGGCAATCAGCTTGGCCGCGTCGACATCGCCGTGGCGCCGAGCAATTCGAATTACATTTATGCCCAGGTCCAGTCCATCACTCCTAACTCAAATACTGGCTGTGGCAATACGAATGGCTGCCAGCTCGGCGCCTACCGCACTACAGACGGCGGCGTGACCTGGACTCAGATTCCCGGCTCGACGGGCGCTTCGTTGTTAGACTGCCAGGGCTCGACCGGGGACTATCCACAGAACTGGTACGACCAGGGGATCGCCGTGGATCCGAACAACCCCGACCGCGCTTTCTTCGACACCTTTGACATCTGGTTTTGGCAGAACCCAAGGCCCGCCTGGAGCGACACGACCTGCGGCTACGGCTCGGTGAACAAAGGGGTCCATGTAGACCAGCATGCCCTGGCGTTCGTGCCTGGCTCCTCCAGCACACTCCTTGTGGGCAATGATGGCGGCGTGCACGGGGCCACCGACGCGAACCTCGCCGCTCCGTTAATTGCCCCCACCTGGTTCAACATGGACACGGGTTTGAACACAATCGAGTTCTACTCGGGCGATATCAGCGGTAACTTCGCGGCCTCGGCCGCTCCGCAGGCAAACGGCGGCGCACAGGACAACGGCTCCATGTCAGTTACTTTTTCGGGCAGCCCCACCGGGCCGGTGCAGTGGCAGATGGGCAAGGGTGGCGATGGCTTTTATGCTCGGATCGACCCAGTGGGCACGGGATCAAGTCTGCGCTTCTTCCAAGGTAACAATAGCGGCGGCCTTCACCGCTGCGTGTCCAATTGCACGGCCGCGAGCCAGACTTCGAACTGGACCAGCGTGCGCGGCAATTGGACGGGTGACACACAGTCGTTCATCCTGCCCTACGATCTCTTTCACGGCGGCATTTCGGGTGGCGACGATTGTCCGGCGGCCGGAGTTCCGGGCGGCTGCGGTCATCTCATTGCGGGTACGACGAGAGTCTGGGAGACGATCTCCGGCGGTAATAGTTCGATGCCTGCATCAACTTGGTACGTGACGAACAACCCGGCGACCCAGAACATGACCAAGGGGACGCTTGGCAATCGCTCGTTCATCAATCAGGTCAAGTATTCCCCAAAGTATCACAGCGTCGCGATCGTTGGCACGAACGACGCCAACGTGTGGATCGGGCTTAACCTCGGCACGGGCACGGCGAATCAAGCCAACTGGGTAGATGTGACCGGGAGCAACACCGTTCTGCCGAACCGTCCAGTGCTGGGCATCGGGCTCGACCCTTCGGTGGCGGCCGCGAATATCCCTATCGGCTACGCAGCGGTGGGCGGCTTCAACGCCAACACCCCGGCGACGCCCGGCCATGTGTTTCAGGTGAGCTGCGCGACTGACTGCGCTTCCTTCACCTGGAGTAACAAGACCGGCAACCTTCCGGATATCCCGGTGGACTCAATCATTGTTAATCCCAGGTTTCCGCGCCAGGTCTTTGCGGGGACCGACTGGGGCTTGTACTATACCAACGACATCACGGTGGCGAATCCCACCTGGTCGCGTTTCGAGAACGGACTTCCGCACTCGATGATCTGGGACATGCAGATCGACCGGGGCTTCACCACGCTCTCAGTTTGGACGCGCGGCCGCGGCGCTTATGTCTGGCCGTTGCCCTCGGATCCAAGCGCGACGCCAACTCCTACGCCGACTGCTACTCCAACCGCAACGCCGACCGCAACTCCTACGCCGACTGCTACTCCAACCGCTACGCCTACGGCAACTCCCACACCTACTGCTACGCCGACACCTACCGCATCGCCAACTCCAACACCGACGCCTACTCCTACCCCAGCACAGTTGCTCAATATCTCTACCCGAGCGCAGGTGTTGACCGGCGATAACATTCTCATCGGTGGCTTTATTATCACCGGCAGCGACAGCAAGAGAGTGCTTCTCTTTGCCAAGGGTCCTTCGCTCAATAGTGGGACAGGTCCGGTCCCAGGACGCATGGCCGATCCCTTTCTCGAGCTGCATGATGGCGATGGCAATCTCGTAGCGATGAATGACAACTGGAAGGACTCTCCCCAAATGGCGGAGATAGAAAATGACGGACTGGCGCCCACCGATGACAAGGAGTCTGCCATTCTCCAAACACTTACTCCCGGTAACTACACGGCGATTGTGCGCGGGATAAATAACACCACCGGCGTCGCGCTCGTGGAGGTATACGACCTCGCCAAGGGTGTTAATTCCATTTTGGCAAACATCAGCTCGCGCGGCTATGTCGACGCCGGCGATAACGTGATGATTGGTGGCTTCATTGCAGGAAACAACAGTGCCGCCACTAAAGTGCTCGTCCGGGCCATAGGTCCCTCGCTTAATGGTAAGGTGCCCAACGCGCTCGACGATCCCATCCTTGAGCTGCACGATTCCAACGGCACGACCATCGAGACAAACGACAATTGGAAGGACTCTCCGGAGCGTGCCGAGATCGAGGCGAGCGGCATTGCGCCGACTAACGATCTCGAATCAGCCATCCTCCGCACCGTGCTGCCGGCTAATTACACCGCAATAGTTCGCGGCAAGAATGGTCCGGGAGTTGGCGTCGTGGAAGTCTACAATATCAAATGATCGGAGGGACGCCTCCGTGTCGTCCTAGGATGGGGACGGGACAGAGCCCGTCCCTCCAAGCTGTTCACATATTCCCGATAACGTTATCGCCGAACTCCGAACATTTGAGCTCCGTCGCGCCTTCCATGAGACGCGCGAAATCATACGTGACGCGTTTGCTCGCGATCGCCCCGTTCAATCCCTTCAGGATCAGGTCGGCTGCTTCCGTCCAACCCATGTAACGGAACATCATCTCGCCGGAAAGAATCAATGAGCCCGGGTTCACCTTGTCCAGGTTCGCGTACTTCGGCGCGGTCCCGTGCGTCGCCTCGAAAATAGCGTGGCCCGTGATGTAGTTGATGTTGCCACCCGGCGCGATCCCGATGCCGCCCACTTGCGCCGCGAGCGCGTCGCTCAGGTAATCGCCATTCAAATTCAACGTCGCTATCACGTCGAAATCCTCCGGCCGCGTCAACACCTGTTGGAGCGTGATGTCCGCGATCGCGTCCTTGATCACAAGGCCGGCGCCCGGTTTGCCCATGGGGATTTTGCACCACGGCCCGCCGTCGATTTCCTCCGCGCCGAAATACGCCTTCGCGATCTCGTAGCCCCAATCGCGAAACGCGCCCTCGGTGAACTTCATGATGTTGCCCTTGTGCACCATCGTCACGCTCTTGCGCTGGAACTTAATCGCGTAACTGATCGCGCTGTGAATGAGCCGGACGCTGCCCGCGCGGCTGACCGGTTTGATGCCGATGCCCACGCAGACATCGTCGCCTTCCGGTGCGCCGACTTTTTTCCAAAACTCCGCCGCTTTCTCCTTCGTGCCGAAACGGATCTTCTGGAACGCCTTGGGAAATTCCTTCTCGATGAATGCCAGAATCTTCGCGGACTCTTCGCTGCCCGGCGCGTACTCGATCCCGGCGTAGATGTCTTCCGTGTTCTCGCGGAAGATGATCATGTCCACTTTCTCCGGGCGTTTCACGGGCGAGGGGACGCCCTTGAAATATTGGACGGGGCGCAGGCAAACGAAGAGATCGAGCATTTGCCGCAGCGCCACGTTGAGCGAGCTAATGCCGCCACCGACCGGCGTCGTGAGCGGACCTTTGATGCCGACGAGGTATTCGCGAAACGCCTCGACCGTATCGTCCGGGAGCCATTCGTCGAACTTATCCTTGGCCGCCTGGCCCGCGAACACTTCGAACCACGAAATTTTTTTCTGGCCGCCGTAAGCCTTCTCGACCGCGGCATCGAGCACGCGCACGCTCGCGGCCCAGATATCCGGCCCGGTGCCGTCGCCTCGGATGAAGGGGATGACCGGCTGATCCGGCACATTGAGTTTTCCCTCGGCAGTCGAAATTTTGCCGCCCGCGGGCGGAGTGATGTTTTTGTACGGCATAGGCGCAGACTGTAATGAGAAAGCGGAGATTATAAAGTAGAGATCAGAGGCCGGAGATCATCACAGAGTCAGACGCATCCTCGTGAAGTTGGACCAGGTAGGGGCGATCGACCCAATCGCCCGGCGTCACTGGCGATCTCCTGGAGGAGTCGTCGTTAGGCGGCCGGTGTTTTCTTTTGTGTTTGGGCTTTTTCTCCTGCCGATGCCGATCCACCGTGGGCGGTCTCCGCTTCACTCGGCTATTGAATGCATCTTTGTTTTCCTGCCAGGTGTGATCAGGGTCGCCCTCGAGCGGTCCCCAGAGGAGGTGTCCTGAATGCCGCCAGTTATCCAGCATTAGCCCCTGCGCAAACGGCTGCCCTCGGGCGGTGACCACGATCACGTTATGCTCGGTGTCGGTTCCCGCATCGGATTCGCCCCAGTGGAACTCGAGCGTTTTCAGATTCTGCGCCTCCAACCGCCAGAGCAACTGTTCTGCAAATTGATAACAGTACCCTCCTTTCCGCGCTCCGATGTTAATGAGAAAACTTTGCATGGTCGGCGACGACACCATGTCCCACTTCACCGCCAGTTCCCGCCCCGTCGTGTAGGCGATGGAGGCTACGCGCCGGGCTTCCTCCGGATTGACCGTTGGGGAGAGTCCGCTGATCCGCGCCCGCAGAACCGGGTCCTCCGCGGAAGTGGCGAGGACCAGATGGTTCGGCCGACGCGCCATGGCAGACGGGGCAGAAGCGGCGGCCGCCAGGGCGAAGATGATGAGATGAGAGTGGAGACGCCGCGGAAAAAACATCTTGGAATTATGCTCGGACATTCGCCATCGCTTCGGGGAAAGGATATACGACGAGGCGTTGAATTTGTCGTTCACGATCTTGGAGCCGTGGCCAACGCGGCGCGCGGGCCCGCTTCAGCTCGATGGCACTCGCCGACCTTCCTTCAGATAGGCAAGCTGTTCCTCGCGGGTCATCGTTTCCAGCTTGCGACTGGCGGCTTCGCGCAAGGAGCGCGACATCTTCACGGCAGCAAACGTTTTCACTTTCGTTTCCATAGATTAGCTCCAGTGGATTAACAATACGGACCGGCACGGTATCCGCGCCACAGGTTCACACCGTTGAAGACTGTTTCCCGGCTCACGTTGACCAGGTGCTTGAAGTTCCAGCTTGCCAGGAAATCGATTCGACAAGAAAAAGCTGAAACGCAAAGGGTCTAAGTGTTTTTGCTGTTCCGTTTTTCACCCGCTTTGACTGTTCTTGAGCCCGGTGGGATAATCCCACCATGACATTGACGGCCGACACGAAAAAACGGATCGTCATTCCCGGCGCCGCGCCCGGAGATGTATTCGCGTGCGAGCAAACCGATAATGCCGTGATCCTTCGGCGTGTGTATCGCAAGACACCGCGAAAGAAGCTGACCAAGGAGCAGGCGCTCAAAGCGATTCGAAGGTGGAAATTTAAACCGGCGATGAGCTGGGAAGAACTCCGGGCCATGACGCGCGAATCGTGATTTTGCTCGATAGCAATGTCCTTATTAATGGACTCTACGTATTCTGTCACCGAGGCACAAGCTAAACTGCCGGCGTTGGTCAAGGACGCGGAGACTAACCTGGTTATGATCACGCGGCGCGAAAAGACGGTCGCATATCTGCTCTCGGCGGCCCGGATGGAGGCGATCGTGGAGACGCTCGAGTTGATGGCAGACCCAAAAGCAATGACCGCAATTCGAACGGCTATGGCCGGCGGCGGAAAGTACTATCCGTTGAGCGCTCTCGATGAGGGTTGAACTCGAGCAGCAAGTGGTTGATTTCATCCGCTCGCTTTCGCCGGAACCACGGCAGGGTGCGCGCCCTGCACAGGCGGTCCGTGTGACGCTAACGCGTGGCTGAGATCCCATCGTAAGCGGCTTACGATGGTGGGGAAGTGGGCGGGGCGATCTGAGACACCGCGCCCAACTCCTTAACCTCGCGCGATTGCACGCTTGCGCAGCAACGCGAGCTTCTTGCGATCGATCTTCGGCGGCGGCTCGCCCGCTTTCCTGGCCGCGCGTTTCGCTTCGCGGATGGCCACCATCAGTTTGGCCTGCGGGCGGGTGAGGGCGCGGCGTCCTGCCTGTCCGCCGCGTTTGCCGATCGCGGCGAAATACTCGCGGACCTTCCGCGGCAAGATGATTCGCTTGCACTTCATGCCCTTATCGTAACCGGCTTACGATAGATGGCAAATTGACTCCATAATAGGGAGGGATGGAATCGAGTCGGGCGACGGAAGGATCCTGAACGGCTTACGATCAGGGCGACTGTGCGGCCGCAGCCAGAGAGCACGCATTCTCCGGCGCAGCCAGCCTCCCCTTGGGCGCTCTTCATTGGCTCTGGCCTTTGGTATCGCGGTGGTCTGCCAACTCACGGCCGGCCATTTGCCTCTCGCTTCAGGAATGTGCCGGTGGCCGGCGGGAAGATCGTTTCGGCGTGACGAACGCTCCGCCCGGTCGCGATCCCGACCGCGAGACGCACGCGCCACCCAGGCGGGCAGCGAGGTTGGAGATTTTGCTGGCGTTTGCGGCGGTTTGGATGAAAATTCCCGCCATGATGAAGGGCGCGCTGTTCGCTGTGGCTGGATTGCTTTGGGTTTGCGTTTCCGTCTCGGCGCAGCAGACGCAGCGGCCGGAACCACTCCAGCTCGATAGCGCGCTGGATCGGCCGTATCTCGGCCTTCCGCCGATCTCGCTCGAAGGCCAAGACCGTTTCTTTTTCTCGACGGCGTTCGGTTCGATGCGACCAGAGGTGAATTTTCTTCCGCCGTTCAGTCCCTGGGAATCGCAAAGCTACGCACTCCCCAATGGGCCCAGCCGCACGAACTCGCGCGATGACGTCGTGTATCTGCGCAACCCCGATCGGATTCAGTACGGCGGCGAAATCGGATTTCTTTACGGCAAATCCAGCGGCAAATACGGGCGCGAGGATTTTGAGTCGTACATCATCGGCACGATCGGGAACGACAAATTCTCCATCACGGCCGGTTTCCTCCACCAGGAAACGACCTTCACCGGTCCCCGCTGGCGGCGGTAGGAATGTTCCGGTTGGTATTCCCCCTGGGAGCATTGCTTTCGCTATTCCTGACGGCGGCAGGAGCTGAGGCCGCGACCGCTCACATCTTTTGGACGACTACACCGGGGACTGACATAACCGGATTTCTTCGCACCTTCGGAGCGGCGCGTGTTTGAATCGGTTAGAATCGCAACGCGAAAATGATTAGCCGGAACCGTTTTGAACAACGATTCCGCGCCGCCTTGCTCGCGGTCTTGCTCGCGACAGTCGTGCCGACGGCCGACTCGCGCACTTCGCAGCATGCTCCGGTCACGAGAACACGCGCGTCGCAGCACGGAATAGAAAAGCTCGCGCTTGCAGCCAACAAGCGCGGGCTGCGACACCTCGCCAATGGACGCTACAAGGAAGCACTCGAGGCATTCGGAGAAGCGATCGCTTTGATGCCAACGGGCGCAATTTCATATGCGAACCGGGCCACCGTTTGGCTGAAGAAGGGGGACAGAGGAAAAGCTCTTCAAGATTGCACCAAGGCAATTGAAGCAGATCCAGAAACGGCGCGTTGGTATGTGATGCGAGGCGCAATTCTGTCCCTGAGTGCTCGATGGAGGGACGCCGCTGAGGATTTGACGCACGCGATCGAACTGGAGCCAGGCTCGGCAAGCGTCTACCGGCTCCGGGCGAGCGCGTATGAATCACTCGGCAGCTTCAACCAGGCGATTGCAGATTATAATGAAGTGATTCGCCGCGACCCGGGCGATGCCACGGCGTATGCGGATCGTGCCTATGCCCATTACGAGGCTGGCGAATACGATCTCGCAATCGCGGATTACACGAAAGTGCTCGAGATGGAGCCGGCGAACGCGCACGCGCTCAATGACCGTGCCATCGCCCATGAGCGCAAGGGGGACTATAACGCCGCGCTGGCAGATTTTGCGCGGGCCATCGAACTAGATCCGAAACAGCCGGAATACTACTACAACCGGGGCAGCATGCGTTTCCGACTGGGGCAAGACGAGGCGGCGAAGGCGGATCTTGACGTCGTCGTCAAGTTGGCTCCAAACGTTCCTTCGAGCCTGGTGAAGCGCGGCTATCTTCTCTCAAAGCACTGGGACCTGAAACGGGCAAACGCCGATCTCGATAGGGCCATTCGTTTGGATCCCGGCGATGCGAACGCCTATTTTAGCCGCGGTATACTGCGTCTCCGAGAAAATGATGCCGATGGCGCCCTGGCAGATTTCAATAAGGCGATCCAACTGGGGCGCGGATCTACGGAATATCTCGTCAAGCGCGCGCACGCTTACGTCGACAAAAAAGAATTCGTGAAGGCGCTGGAACAATACGATTTCGCGCTCACGCTCGATCCCGCGAATGGCGAGGCCCACTTCGGACGAGGTAATGTTTACAAAGAACAAGGTAAACTGGACGAAGCACTCTCTGAGTATAATGAAGCCATTCGGCTGGAGCCAAGGGAGGCCGCGACCTATGTCAACCGTGGCATCATCCAGCAGCTAAAGCGGAACTACGACGAAGCAATTGCCGATTACACCGAAGCGATTAGGCTGAGTCATCCGCGAGTCGAACAGGCATACCAGAATCGTGGGAACGCCTACCTCTCTATCGGACGCTATCTCGAGGCTGTGGCCGATTTCGACGAAGCCATCAAGCGCAAACCAGACAACTTCTCCTGCTATCTTCAACGCGCGAATGCACGCAAGGCTCTGGGCCGAGCTGAGGAGGCGCGGAGAGATTACGAAACGGTCCTGCGCCTCGTCGGTACGAACGCTGAGGTCTGCAATTCACTAGCCTGGTCCCTCGCGGCAAGCCCTGAGTTGCCCTTTCGTAATGCTGAAATGGCGGTGAGTCTGGCGACGCAGGCTTGCGAACTCACCAAGTGGAGCAATCCTCTTTTTCTCGACACGCTAGCCGCCGCGCAAGCGGAGGCTGGCAACTTCGCCGAGGCGATCCGTCGGCAGCAAAAAGCTCTGGAAATGATTCCGTCCGCGGATCCAAACGCAGGCGGAATGCGGGAAAGGCTTGCGTTGTACCAGAACAACACCGCCTATCACGACGCCCATTAAAAAAAATCAAACCAGGCGCGCGATGTAGTTTAGGGTGCTTTCTCTTCCGCCTTCGGCATTGCAGTGGCCTGCCAGTTGACCGCCTGCCATTTGCCGCCTCGTTTCAGGAACGTTCCACTGTTGAGATAATTCTTTACCTCTTTCGCGCCGCCTTTGTCGGTCGTGGCGACCAGGCGAAAGGCGACAATGGCGGTGTCACCGTATTGCTGAATGCGAATGTCTTCCGCGGCATAAACCGTGGTGCCGTCTTCGGGCTTCGGCGTCTGCTCCGCGCGGACCTCACGCATGATGTCGGCTTTGCCGATGCGGCGGCCGGCGGACGCTGTGTAGATCAAATCGTCTGCCCAGAAGCGCTCGTGCATCGAGATGTCGTTCCGGCCGGCGCCGGCCAGGAAATCGCGCAGAAGTTTCGTTAGCTCGGCGCCGTCGGGCGCAGTGGTCTCCGCCTGGAGTCCGCAGGTTAATGAGAGCAGGAGGATGGAAGAGAGAAGAGTGTGTTTCACGGGCGAATTACAAATTAGAAATTAAAAATTAGGAAGTAGAAAACGGAGGACAGAGGACGGAGGTCGGTTGCACCTGAGTGAATTCCAAGCAGTATCACAAAGTTGGAATCCGAACCGCTTCTCAATATCGCCGATTACGCCCGCGCAGCCCGGGGCAAGTTGTCGAGCGATGTGTGCGATTATTTCGACGGCGGCGCTCTGGATGAAATCACACTGCGCGAGAACACTGCGGGCTGGGAACGGCTCAAGCTTCACTACCGGGTCCTCGCGGGAGTCGGTGCTCGTGATTTGAGCACGACGGTGCTCGGGCAACCTGTCTCGATGCCGATCGCAGTGGCACCGACGGCTTTTCACAAACTGGCGTGCGACGAGGGAGAGGTGGCGACCGCGCGGGCGGCGAAGGCGGCCGGAACGTTGTTTGTCCTCAGCTCGCTCTCGAATACTGCGATGGAGCATGTCTTTGCGGAGGCAGCGAGTCCGCGATGGTTTCAGCTCTATATATATAAGGACAGGCAGGTCACACAGGAGTTGGTAAGACGCGCCGAGGCTGCGGGAGCTGAGGCGATTGTGCTGACCGTGGATGCGCCGGGCCTGGGTACTCGTGAGCGCGATACCCGGAACCGCTTTCGATTGCGGGACGGTCTCGCGGTCGAAAATCTGGCGCCGTTAGGCAAAGGGCAAATGCCGGAAGTGGCTGGCTCGGGCCTTGCCGCCTATGTCAGGGAAAATTTTAAAGCGGACCTTGGATTCGATGATCTCGATTGGTTATGCGAATCCACGCGACTCCCAGTGGTGGTGAAAGGCGTGTGCCGCGGCGACGACGCGCGTCGCGCGGCCGAGCATGGCGCCAAAGCGTTGGTGGTTTCGAATCACGGTGGACGACAGCTCGACACCGCGCCTTCCACTTGCGAAGTGCTGCCGCACGTGGTCGATGCCGCGGGCGATCTTTGCGAGATCTATGTCGACGGCGGGATTCGGCGCGGCAGCGATGTGCTGAAGGCGATCGCGCTCGGAGCACGCGCCGTGCTGGTGGGCCGGCCGGTTCTCTGGGGTTTATGCGTTGCCGGCGAACAAGGTGCCATGAGCGTTCTGGCGATCCTTCGACGAGAGCTGGACGAAGCGATGTTGCTTTGCGGCTGCACAAAGCTCAGCGACATCGGCCGGTGGCTGTTGGCGCCGTAGCGGATGGAAGTAGAAAGTAGAGAATAGAAAACGGAGAACGGAAGGCAGAGGTCAGTGGGGAGTTGAGGTAGAAATTTCTGCAGGCCGGCGCTGCGGGATGCCGAGGCTGTCGAAGATCGTGCGCGTCGCATCGGAGCGATTCAGCGTGTAGAAATGAATACCGGCAACGTGGTTGTCGAGAAGGTCGTGGCATTGCTCGAGGGCGAAATGGACACCGACGCGCGTGACTCCTTGAGGATCTTCTTTGCAGCGCTGGAGCGCCCGCAGAAGTTTGGCGGGAAAACGTGCGCCGCCGGCCAGCTCGGCGATGCGTTGGCAGCCGCTCATCGACGTGATCGGCATGATCCCGGCGATGATGGGGATGCGGATTCCGGCCAGGTCGCAACGTTCGCGGAAATCGTAGAAGTCGCGATTATCGAAGAAGAGCTGCGTGACGATGTAGTTCGCCCCGGCATCGACCTTGGCTTTGAGATGATCCATTTCCACCAGGCGATTGGGCGTGGCGGGATGGCCTTCCGGGAAACCGGCCACACCGATCCCGAAGCCGCGCGGATCGGGATGCGCTCCGCTTTCGTTGAAGCGCCGAATGAACTTCACTAGGTCAGTCGCGTGCTGGAACGCATCGCCGGATTTGTCGTAAGCGCATTCGCGTGGTGGATCGCCACCCAGGGCGAGAATGTTTCCGATGCACGATTTCGCGTAGCGGTGGAGTATCGATTCGATCTCCGCCTCGCTGTGGCAAACGCACGTCAGGTGCGGAATCGGATCGAGCTTGGTCGTGTTCTGGATGCGCTCGACCAGATCGTGGGTGAGATCGCGCGTCGAACCGCCGGCGCCGTAGGTAACGCTGACGAAGTGCGGCCCGTACGATTCCAGTTCGCGGATCGTCTGGTAAAGGCTCTCCGCGGCCGCCGGCGTTTTCGGTGGAAAAAATTCGAACGAAAACGTGGGCGAATCGCTTTTGATGATATCGCTGATATGCATGGCTCAGAGCGAACGTTCGTTCCTTTTGCTTCCGGTCAACTTGATAATCGCCATGGCTCGCTTCATCTTCGAGCCGTCGCTACTTGTTAGGCCCGATCTGCTCCTTGCCGGCGAGCAGTTGTTGGAAGCCGGGATCGTTGCGGATCGGGTCCCAGACTGGATCGAAACGGTCCAGCCGGCGGGAATGGAGAGTAACCGTCGAAGTGCTTTGACAGCTTCGTTTGTCTCGCCCGTGCGCGCCGCGATTTCCGCAAATCCGGCGAGAGCGATCGGGCCGCCCATGGCATCCTTCTCCGGCGGCAATAACTCAGCCGCCTGCCGCGCCAGCCTCAGAGCCTCGGTCTCGCGCTTCAGCGCCAACTCGATCCAGCTTAGCTGCGTCAGAGCATTCTTGTCTTCCGGCTGCTCGCGCAATCTTGCCTCTACCAGGCCGCGCGCTCGCTCAATTTCATCGTGCGCCTCCGCGGTATCACCAGCCAGCACATGAATCGCAACTCTGGCAGAGAGCCGCTCCCGATTTGCGGTGGGATCGCTGTTCTCCTTCTCCCATTGTTTCAGAGCAGCTCCGAAGTCCCGCTTAATGACATCTACATAAGCTCTGTCCCCGATGATGTTTTCAAGGTCCCACGCTCTGGTGATGAGGAGAGCGCCAGGAGGAAACGTCCTCAGGACGCGCGTTGCCTCTTCGATGTCGCCGGTTCCATTAAGATAACTAAAGAGAACAGCGCGCATTCCGTACACGTTGTGCGGATCCAGCGCTATCGAATGTGAACCGGCGCGCTTCGCGTCGTTCCACATCCGCAGATTAAGGTAAGTCAATCCAACGTTTGCCACTAGCTGAGCGTCCCGCGGGTCTAGCCGTTGGCATTGGGCGTATTCAGACAGACAGCGCTCCCAATGACCCTGACGCGCATGGATGCTTGCGAAAGTTCTCAAAGCTCTGACGTTGTTTGGTTGCAGTTCAAGGGCGCGCTGAAGTTCTCCGAGCGCTGGACCGTAATCTTCCTTGCCGAGGAAATAATATGACCCCAGTGCGGTATGCGCCTCCGCCAGATCAGGTGCCACGGCCAGCGCATGGTCCGCAGCCTTCTTGACTTCGTCCAAGTCAGCATTGCTTAGACGATCGACTGTCCAATGGCGTGCAATGCGGCTTTCGACCAGTCGGGCGATGGCGAGCGCGAAGTCGGGAGCACGTGCGATCGCCTGCCCATACCAGGCTGCCGCCCGATCGAATGCGTCGGGCTTGCGCGAGGTTTCAGCCTCGTGCTCCTCGTACTCGCCTCTCAAGAATAAATCGTAGGCCTCCGGATCTCGCGTCGGCGCTGCGGCCAAATTGCTGGTCTCGTTAGGCGATAGCTTTGCCTGGAGCGCATCCGCGATCCCCTGCGAGACTTCGCTCTCTACCGCGAAGATATCCTTAAAGTCGCGGTCGTAGCTCTTCGCCCAGAGGTGTGTGTCCGTGCGTGCGTCGATGAGTTGCACGTTGACGCGCACTTTGTCGTTAGCTCGTTGCACGGACCCTTCCAACACCGTGGCGACACCTAACTGTTGTGAGACGGTCTTTAGATCTTCCGGCTTGCTCTTGTACTTTGCCGTCGAGATTCGCGAGATGACTTTGAGGTCGGCGATGCTGGCGAGCTTGGTGAGAATTTCATCCTGAATCCCGTCGGCAAAGTAGGCGTTCTCCTTGTCGCTGCTCAGGTTTTCGAAGGGCAACACCGCGATGCTCTTTTGCGGAATGGTTTCGCCGGTTTCGGTACGAGACGGAACGCGCTGGTAAATCAGCATCGCAATAATCAGCAAGAGCACGCCGATGATGATGAAATCGAGAATTCGGCCCGTCGCGCGGCGTGCAGACGGTACCTTAGCCGAATCGAGGTCTTCGGAGCGAACAATACCCTCAGGCGTGAACTCGTAGAGCCAGGCGAGACACATCGCGATGGGAAAACCAAGCGCGAGCGCAATGACGACAAAGCGAATCGCTGCGTTTGGAATGTCGAAGAAGGGAAAGACCTGCGTCGTGAGCTGAGTGAGGAACCACGCGACGACTCCATAAGCTACCGCCGCGCGGTAGACATTGCGCCGCTTCAGCTCGGCGAAGAAGTTTCGCGGGTTCACTTCGTTTGCCTGAGAGGTTCGGCGGCTAATTTCTGGAAGCGTGGATCGCCGCGGAGGTTGTCCCAATCGGGATCGATTCGCAGCAAGGCCGGCGTCACCGGGGGCTGGCCATAGGCGATGCTGAGTAAGTGCTGGAGCGCAGCGATCGCGTTGTCCTTGTCACCGAAATGCGCCTCGATGCGCGCCAGCATTTCTTCGCGCTCCGGGCCGGTATAGGCATTCTTCGACGTCGGGTCCACGACAATGGCTTTTCGTGCCAGATCGAGTGCTTTGTCCTTATGGTCCAGACACGCTTCAGTCCAAGCCAGGCTGCTAATAAGAGTTGCGTTGTCGGCTTGCTCGCTCAGAAGAGTTTCAAAGCTGAGACGCGCTTGCTCGTAGGCTTGCGCCGCCGCGCCGGCGTTCCCGGCGTGTCTCTCCAGGTCGGCTAACGTACCCTGAAATGAACCTAGTCTACTAGCAGGAAGTGACTTGCTCAGTTGCGCTTTTAACATCGTGATCGCGGGGTCGTACTTGCGCAAAAGGATCGCGTTGTAAGCCATAACCCCAAAGTACCAGCCGTCCCCATCAGCCGGCGTGACACCGGCGAGCAACGTCTCTGCTTGCGCGAAGTCGCCGGTCATCTGATAGGTCAGCGCCAGCATCGCGGTAACCGTAGAATTTTGCGGGCTGAGATTGCGGGCGCGCTCGAGAAGCTTTCTCGCGGAAGCAACGTCGCGCCTTCCCAGATCGGTCAGCGAAGCGACGGCGAGTAGGAAAACGTTCTGAGGATCGAGCTCGATGGCCTGCTCGAAAAACTGGTGGCTCTGGTCCCACTGACCTTGGATGCGGGCCACGCCACCCAGGCTTGCGGTTGCGAACGCATTGTTAGGGAAGCGTTGCCGGGCCGCCTCGTAGCGGCTTTTGGCGGCGTCATAGTTTCGCTCAAAAGAAGACTGGTAGAGCCCCTCGGCCAACTGCGTCTCAGCCAGGTTCGGCGCCAATCTGACCGCATTTTCGACTGCCTGTCGCGCCGCCTCTCGCCGTTGCGGCGAACGGTCGAAATTTTGATAGGCCATACTGTCTTGCCGAGCCAATTGCGCCCAGGCCAGCGCAAACTGAGGATCTAGTCGCGTCGCCTCTTCAAAGGCTTCGATTGACTTCGCTACGTTTGAATCAACTCCGTCTATTCGGCCTTGAAACGCGAGGCCGCGCAAGTAGGCATCGTAGGCCTGGGGATTGGAAGTAGGCTTGATGGTTAACGATTCCTTTTCGCTGCCAGTAAGTTTCGCGTTCAGCTGATCGGCAATCGCGGTCGCGACTTCCCCTTCGACGGCGAAGATATCGTCTAGCTTCCGGTTGTAACTTTCCGCCCAGAGGTGTTCGTCCGTGGCGACCCGGATGAGCTGGACGTTGATATGCGCGGCGTTCCCAATCTTTTGCACGCTGCCTTCGAGCAGGTTCGCGACGCCGAGCTGCTTCCCGATCTCCCGCAAATTGTCCGGAGCGCTTTTGTATTTCTGGGTGGAGGTGCGCGAGATGACTCTTAGAGCGGCGATCTTGGACAAGCGCGTCAGGATTTCATCCTGAATGCCATCGGCGAAGTAAGCGTTGCTCTTGTCGTCGCTCAGATTCTCGAATGGAAGGACTGCGATCGATTTCTCCGGGATCGGCGGCGCGGTGGGCGAGGTGGTCGGAGGTGAAGTTGTCGTGCGAACCACCTCCGTCGATCTCGGGCGCAAAAATTGGAACGCCAGCAAACCCGCTGCGACCAGAGCCAGGGTAATAATCAGGGCCGCGAACTTCCGGCGGCTCCACTGCGGGATCACCTCATCGGGCGAAACGTTCTCCGTCCGCTTCATCCCTTCCGGCGTCATCTCGAACGCCCAGGCAATCACAAGCGCGATCGGAAATCCCAGAATAACGGCCGCCACGAAAACCTTCATCACCCAGACCGGCGCTTCGTAGGTCGGGAACAGGATCGAAGCTGCTTGAATCAACAACCACGCCACGACCGCGTACGCGACCGCGACCTTGTAAACATTGCGCCGCTTCAGCTCGGCGAAGAAGTTCTTCGGGCCCACGTGGTTCTCTTTCCGCGACGAGCTTTATCGGAAGCGTCTTGGATTGGGAAGTCCGGATGCGGAACCGCGTCAGCAAAGCGGCGGAGCAGGCTTCAAGATTGGTCGCACGTTCTTGTTTTTTCAGAAGAGCAGGGCGATGGGAAAGCATGGCGAAAAAAATGCGAGCGGTGCAGGTGCCGGTGGCGAAGGGACCACTGGAATTGGTCGAGCGAGAAATTCCGGAACCACAGAGCGGATGGGTGCGAATCAAGGTGCAGGCGTGTGGCGTTTGTCACAGTGATTCGTTGGTCAAAGAGGGGACGTGGCCGGGCATTCAATATCCGAGAATACCGGGGCATGAGGTCATCGGGCTCATCGACGCGGTCGGTCCCGCAGTAGCGGGATGGAAAACTGGCGAGCGGGTAGGCGTCGGCTGGCACGGCGGACATTGCGGTTACTGCGACAATTGCCGGCGCGGTGATTTCTTTGCCTGCCAAATCGCTTTGCTCACGACTGGGATTTCATACGATGGCGGTTACGCGGAATACATGACCGCGCCCGCGCAGGCGCTGGCGCATGTGCCGGAAGATTTGTCGTCGGTCGAGAGCGCGCCGCTGCTTTGCGCCGGCATCACGACCTTCAACGCGCTGCGCAACAGCGGCGCCGGTCCGGGCGACCTTGTCGGCGTGCTCGGGATCGGCGGGCTCGGCCATCTTGGCGTGCAGTTCGCAGCGAAGATGGGATTCAAGACGGTGGCGATCGCGCGCGGGAAGGACAAGGAGCCGCTCGCGAAAAAGCTCGGCGCGTTCCATTACATCGACAGTCAGATGCAGGATCCGGCGGCGGAACTCCAGAAGCTCGGCGGCGCGAAAGTCGTCATCGCCACCGTGACCAATGCCGACGCGATGAGCGCAGTCCTCGGCGGTCTCGCCGCGAATGGCGTGCTGGTCGTGATCGGTGCGGCGGGTCCGATGACCGTAAATCCGGTGTTGCTCCTTAGCAGTCGAGTGTCGGTGAAAGGCTGGTATTCCGGGACGGCGATTGATTCGCAGGACACGCTGAAGTTCAGCGCGCTTGCCGGCGTGGAATCGATGAATGAAATCTTTCCACTCGAGCGAGCCGCCGAAGCCTACGAGCGAATGATGAGCGGCAAAGCACGTTTCCGCGTGGTGCTTGATATGGGAAGCTAGTGTGAGTTCACGTCCTGCCGCTGATCGACTCGCCCACATCGATTCACTGCGGGCGGTCGCCGCCTTGATGGTGGCGTGCGCGCATGTCTGGGAAAGATTCATCCCGTTGGCGCGGCAGGGCGAAAGCGCGGACGCCAAGTCCTGGACCCGGTATTTCGAATTTGGAATCACAGGCGTGGTTCTGTTTTTCGCGATCAGCGGATTCGTCATCTACGGGACGTTGCGCGGGCCGCGGGAAGGAACCGGACGGCGTTTCATCATCTCGCGCTTCTTTCGCTTGTTCCCGGCTTACTGGGTCTCGGTCCTGGCCGGATTGGTCTTCATCTGGTGGTGGCAAGGTTGGCCGATCACGTTGCCATTGGTCGCGGCGAACGTCACCATGGTCCCGGATGTTTTCGGACAACCGCCGGTCATGGGCCTTTACTGGACATTGGGAACCGAACTGACCTTCTATCTTTCGTGCTGGCTCATCTGGCGGATTAACTGGCTCGACAATCCGCGCATTCTGGCGGGACTTGTGGTGGCGCTTTCGTTGGCCTGGTTCGCCGTAAAAGGCGCAAAACAATTTGGAGCGATAGGAGACGACGTCTCGGCCGCGTGGAAGAATTTGCCGCGCCATCTCGGGATCATGTTTTGGGGCGCGTATTTCCGGATCGTTTACGATGAAACAAAAGGGTTTCGCGAGTCGATCCGGCGGAACCGGAAAGTCTGGACGCTGCTTGCGCTGACTCTGCTGATCGTGGCGCTCGGCGGCGCGCGCCAATTCCGTTTTCTTATTCACCCGAGCCGGACATGGTTCTCGGCTTATGTAGTGGCGCCTTTGCTCTTTTGCGCATGGGTCGCGTGGCTGCGAATTCGGAATCGAGCGTTCGCCTGGCTGGGAAAGATCAGCTATTCCATCTACCTCTTTCACCTCGTGGTGATGACGCCTCTGGCGCTGTGGATCGCAGCGGAAGCTAACGCCTCCTGGCGTGGATGGCCGCTGGCGTTCTACGTGATCCCCACGCTTCTAATAACGATCGCGGTCAGCGCCGCGGTCTTCTACGCGGTGGAATTGCCGGCCATAAACATGGGGAAACGCCTGGCTGGCCGGCGTGCGACCGACGCGGGAATTCAGGCGGCGCCGTGATTTCGAATCGGAGAAGAATTGGCTTTCGATTCTAGAATCTCCCGTCGGGTGGTTACACCGCCATTGTCCAGGATGTGAACGGCGCGAGCGGTGCCGGCATAGTGGAGGTATTCGTCCTCCCATAGCCAGCGAGCGCAATCCATCCAGCGATTAAAAACGCTTCGCTTTCAGCGCGAGGGTGCGATTTAATCCAATTCCGGAAAACGAAATCCAATGAATCCAAACAACTTCTTTCTAAAACGTGCGGCCGACAAATCTCTGCTGGTCGTAACCCTTTGTGCAGCAGTAGCGGTTACAAACGCACGCGCGCAAAAGCCGGCAGTCGAACGGAAACCCGACGTGTCGAACAAGGCATTGGTCACGAAACAGACACCGGAGAGCACAAAGAAAGCGCCGCCGAAGCCAGCCGACACCACCGCCGTTAAGCAATACACCATCGAGCAATTCATGAGCACGACGCGCATCGGCGGGAGCTCGTTCTCCGCCGACGAGAAATCGATTCTCTTTCACAGCAACAAGACCGGAATCTTCAATGTCTACACGATGCCGGTCGCGGGCGGGGAAGCGAAGCAGCTCACCAATTCCACGAAGGAGAGCACTTATGCCGTCTCCTATTTCCCCGGCGACGCGCGGTTCCTCTATAGCTACGACAAGGGTGGGAACGAAAACGACCACCTCTACCTGAAAGAACTCGACGGCATGGAGCGCGACCTGACTCCCGGCGATAAGACGAAAGCGAATTTCCTCGGCTGGAGCCAGGACCGGAAGTCGTTCTTCCTCTCGACCAACGCGCGTGATCCGAAGTTTTTCGACATCTTCGAAATGAGCATCGCCGATCTAAAACCGGTGCTGCTCTACCAGGACGAGACCGGCTACCAGTTCGGCGACATCTCGAACGACAAGAAGTTCCTCGCCTTCGGCAAGCCCGGAAGTTCGACGGCCGACTCGGACGTTTATCTCTACAACACCGCTACGAAAGAGATGAAGAACATCACGCCGCACACTGGGGACGTGGACAACACCCCCGCGACTTTCGATGTGAACTCGAAGAATCTTTACTTCCTTTCGGACGAAGGCGGCGAGTTCAAATACATCGCACGTTATGACCTCACTACGGGAAAGCGCGACGTGGCCGAGAAAGCGGCTTGGGATGTTTCCTACATGGCGTTCTCGCACAACGGGAAGTATCGCGTCGTCGCCACGAATGAAGACGCGCGGACGAAGATCAAGATTTCCGAAGAAGCCACTGGGAAGCTTGTTCCACTGCCGCCGCTCCCCGAAGGCGATATCACCGGAGTCAATATCTCGGAGAGCGAAACGAAGATGGCTTTTTATCACGACGGCGCGCGCTCGCCGGGCAATTTGTTTGTTTACGATTTCGCGACGCAGAAACCGCTCAAGCTCACGGAAAGCTTGAGCCCGGAAATCAACGCGGCCGATCTCGTCGACTCCCGCGTGGTGCGCTACAAATCTTTCGACGGAACGGAAATTCCCGCCATTCGCTATCAGCCCCACGGCGCCAGCGCGCAGAACAAAGTGCCGGCCATCGTGCGTGTGCATGGCGGCCCGGGAGGCCAGGCGCGGATGCCTTACATCGCGAGCGTGCAGTATCTGGTGAACCACGGTTATGCCGTGCTCGACGTGAACAACCGCGGCTCGAGCGGTTACGGCAAGACGTTCTACAAGGCGGACGATCAGAAGCATGGACGCGAGCCGCTGTGGGATTGTGTCGAAGCGAAGAAGTATCTTCAGTCACTCGATTACGTGGACGGTAAGAAGATCGGAATCATGGGCGGCTCGTACGGCGGCTACATGGTACTGGCGGCGCTCGCCTTTAAGCCGGAGGAATTCAACGCCGGAGTCGATATCTTCGGCGTGTCGAACTGGGTCCGAACCTTGCAAAGCATCCCGCCTTACTGGGAATCGCAACGGAAATCGCTCTATGCTGAGATCGGCGATCCGAACACGCAGATGGAGATGTTACGGGAAATTTCGCCGCTCTTCCACGCCGACAAGATCACCAAGCCGCTCATCGTCTTGCAGGGCGCCAACGATCCGCGCGTCATCAAGCCGGAGTCCGACGAGATCGTGGACGCGATCAAGAAAAAGAACGGCGTCGTGGAATACGTCGTCTTCGACAACGAAGGCCACGGTTTCAGCAAGCGGGCGAACGAGATTCGCGGTAACAAAGCGATCCTCGATTTTCTCGACAAGTATCTAAAGACCGCCGCGGTTGCTGGAACAAACTAGTCCGATTCCTGATGGTTCTTCGTTGATTCCGCCAGACGGCTGAGTTACCGGTCTTCGCGCTTGTCGCCGTTTGACCAATTAATAGTGACCTCCCTTCGCTTCCCATTCAACAGAAGAGCGGCCATCGCGCGCCCGACCAGTTTCATTGTCGCGTTGTTGTTTTCCTGTGTCGCTGCCTCGCCTGCGTTGGCGGCCGAGACGGGAGGACCGGAGAATTCCCTCAGGATTGCTGCCGTTCCTGAGTGGGTGAAGCCGGTTCTTCCTATGCCAGGCGGAAACGATGAAGAGAGCGGCGGCATTTCCTACTTGGTGGTCGACCGCCAGGACAATGTGGATCTGCAAACCTTTTACTACCACGAAGCGCGGCAAATTAGTTCCGATAACGGTGTGCAGAATGGGGCGGCCGTGACCGTCTCCTTCGACCCTTCCTATCAAGAGCTGATCTTTCATTTTCTTCACGTCACTCGCAAGGGCGTGCGCGTGAACCGGCTCGATCGTGGCCAGATCAAACTGCTTCAGCGCGAGAAAGACATGGAATCGTTTGTTTACGACGGCGCTTACACGGCTCAGTGCGAGATCGAAGACGTACGAGTGGGCGATGTCATCGAGTTCGCCTACACCATCCAAGGAACTAACCCGGTTAAGAACGGACGGTATTCGAAAATATACTACACCGATTGGAATTTCCCGGTGCACCGAGCTGTGACCCGATTCGTTTATCCAGCGCACCGCAAGCTCCACTTCCTCAACAAGAACAGATCGCTCAAGCCCACCGTGACCACGGCAAAAGGAACGACTGAATGGTTGTGCGACCAGACGCATGTCCCGGCGCGCCGGACCGATCCGGACGTTCCGCGAGATTATGATCCCAATGGGTGGCTTCAGGTCAGCGAATTCGAGAGCTGGCAGGAGTTAGTCGATTGGGCGGTGCCTCTCTTTCAGAGCACAGGCCCCCTCTCATCCGATCTACAAACCGAAATCGGCAAGCTCCGGCAGATCGCGGATGTCGAGAAACGGATTCTGGCTGCGCTGCGATTGGTGCAGGAAGACATTCGCTATCTTGGCATCGAATCGGGCGTTAGTTCACATCGACCAACTGCGCCCAGTGAAGTGCTTCGACGGCGCTTCGGCGATTGTAAGGACAAAGCTTTGCTGCTCGTGACCCTCTTGCAACAGTCCGGCATCGAAGCGATCCCGGCTCTCGTGAGCACGAATTACCGTGGCACGCTGGCCGACTTGCTGCCGGCTCCCGAGGATTTCGACCACGCCATTGTCCAGGTCAGAAAGGGCAACGAGATTCACTGGCTTGATGCTACGCGGTCGAGTCAGCGCGGACCGCTTTCCCAAGTCTATGTCGGCGACTTTCGTTGGGCATTACTGCTGCGGGCAGGAACGAAAACGCTGACGGAATATGCGACGCCGCGCGATTCTCTCCCCCGAAAACAAGTTACAGAGAACTATCGCGTGCCAGCGCCAGGGGGAACCGGGGAACTCGAAGTCATCACTGAAGCGCATGGCCTTTCCGCGGAAAGAACTCGATCGTCATTTCAAGAAAGCGGGCGCGAAAAGATCGAGAAGCAGTATTTGCAATATTACGCGCGCCGTTTTCCCCGCGTCACCGTGAAGAAACCTCTCATTTACGAAGAAATTCCTGACGCGAACGCTTGCCGAACTAGGGAGTTCTATTCCATTCCGGGGATTTGGGAAATGAATGAGGAGACGAAGAAGCATCAACTTTTCGTGTATCCGGGCGATCTTGCGGAGGCGATGGGTTCAGCCGGCCCGTCCCAGCGCGATGATCCGCTAGCTTTGAATTATCCGGCTAACGTAATTCAGGAGATTAACGCGCAGATGTTTGACGAATGGACGCTTAATATCAAAAATGACCGCGTTACCAACGCGTTCTTCCGCTTCAGCGATGAAGCCAGCGTGAAGGGCCGCCATTTGCATTTCATCTATGCCTACGAAGCATTGACCGATCGTGTCACGCCCGTCGATCTTCCGGCTTACAACGCAGCGCTGTCGAAGCTAAGAGACACGCTCGGCTACAATCTCTCCTATCAGGCGCCAGTGCAGTCGTTCGAACTTGGTAAGTGGATTCGCCAGTTTAATTGGCCTGTGGCGCTCCTGGCTGGTTGTGTCGTGACCGTAACGATGGTGTTGTGCGCTCTGTATGTTTACAAGAGCGAGTTAGCTGCACCCTTGCCGCCTCCTCCGCCGACAACGCGTCTGCTGGAAGGACTCGGAGGCTGGCTCATCCTCGTCGGTATTCACCATGTGATTCGTCCTATCACCATGATGGTCTCCCTTGTCACGATTTTCCCGACTATCTTCAATCTCGACACGTGGCGGTCTTTCACTCAGCCGGGCCAGGCCCACTTCCATCCTTATTGGGCGCAGGTGCTTCTCTTTGAGTTTTTTTTCAATCTTATCTGCCTGGTGATTTCGGGACTTCTCCTTGTCTTGTTCTTCAGGAAAGGCGCCGTTTGGCCCCGCTGTTACGCCTGGTTCCTTTTCTTGCTACTCGTCGGCGTAAGTCTCGACTCGTACTTGGCGCAGCAAGTGGCGGCCGGTTCCGAGTTGCTCGGCAGCAGCATCAGAGACGTTGTGCAGGTGATTGTCGCCGCCGCGATTTGGATTCCCTACTGCTTTGTTTCCCGGAGGGTCAAAGCCACGTTTCGCTATTAGAAAACAGTAACCGCCCGATGAAAAAGAATATCATTCAATCTACCGTCGGCGTATGTGCGAATCCTAACGACGTGACGTCGATCGACGCGATCATTACCGCGGCCTACGATGTGATTTCCGGGCCGGCAGGTCAGAAGCGTGATTTGGCTCGCGAGCGATCGCTGTTCCTTCCGGGCGCGCGTTTGATCCCAACGGCACCGAAACCGGGAACGACCGGCAAAAGCGAAATCGCTCCGCAGTTTCTCGATATGGAGGGTTACATCTCGCGCGTCGAACCGTACTTCGAGCAAAACGGATTCTACGAGAAGGAAGTGGCGCGGCGGACGGAACAGTTCGGCCAAATCGCGCAGGTCTGGAGCACCTATGAGTCGCGTCACAGCGAGAACGACCCAGAGCCGTTCATGCGGGGGATCAACAGCATTCAGTTATTCAATGACGGGACGCGTTGGTGGATCATCACGATCTACTGGCAACATGAAAGCCCGGACGATCCGCTCCCCGAGAAATATCTTCGGCGGTTGTAGACCGCCGCTACATGGGGAGATTCGGCTGGGGCGCGTTCAGCAGAATCTTTAGTCGGGCGAGGTCGATCGGTTTCGACAGCATGGCGATCGCGCCGGAATTGGTCAGGTCTTCAGCCCCGGCGACGCCGGAAACCAGGATGACGTTTGCGGTCGGATATTTCGACAAGATGTTCCGGCAAGCCGTCGCGCCGTTCAGGCGTGGCATGTAATAATCCATCAGCACGACGTCGGGCCGATGACGGTGGTAGGCCTGAATCGCATCGAAGCCGGAGCCGACTACTTCCACGACCTCGTGGTCGCATTGAGTTACCAGAGTCGCGAGCGTCGTGCCTACCCCTTTTTGATCGTCCGCAATCAGCACACGCACGCGGCTTTTTGCAGAATGTTTTGTGCCACGCGCGGCGATCGTCGCAATTATTTGCGCCGATACTTTTCGAGATATTTGTCGCGGAGGCGAGTCTGGCGGTTGGTGAGATCGATCTTGCGGCCGTCGATGTAGGCAGCTTCGATGTGCGTCGGGAAATCGAGCGGGTCGCCGTTGGTCACGATGAGCGTCGCCGCTTTCCCCGTCTCCAACGATCCCAACTGATCGGCGACGCCGAGGATCTGGGCCGGATAGAGCGTGATCGCTTTCAGCGCTTCTTCTTTCGGCAACCCGAAGGCCGCCGCCATCGATGCTTCATAGGGAAGGTTTCGTTCGTGCGGCGCTTCCGAGTTGCGCCCGTTCATCGCGATGCAGAAAGGGACGCCGGCCTCATGCAATTTCGCGGCATTACTGAACGCGCTGTCGTAGCCGTCGTCGCGCCGGAGTGGAAGCGCCGTGGAAAGCGCGATGATAACGGGCGTGCCGCTTTCCTTTAGTTGCGGCGCCATCCGCCACGCATCGTTGCCGCCCACCAACACGATTTTGAACTGCATCTCTTTGGCCCACGCGAGCGCCCCTTCGATTTGCGCCGCCGTGGCCGCGTGGACAAACAGCGGCAGACTGCCATCGAAGACCGGCATCAACGCTTCCCATCTCAGATCGGATTTGAAACCCGGGGTTCCGCTTTTTCTCGCCTGCCAATAAGCGCGTGCGGTCTGGAAGCCGCCGCGGATTTGTTTCAGCGCTTTGTCGATGTCCTTTTGCTGGTCCTTCACGGATTTCTGCGCGCGCGGATTGCGATTGATCGTCAGGTTGGGCCAGCGCAAATGCATCGCGGCGGGAGAGCGCACGGTCATCTCTTCCGGCGTCCAGCCATCCATCCGAATGACGGCCGATTGGCCGGAAACGAGTCCACCTTCCGGCACCGCGTGCACGGTGAGAATGCCGTTGCTGCGCGCGACCGGGAGCAATTCGCTATCGGGATTGATGCTCGCGGCGGCGCGGACGTTCGGATTGATCGCGCCCGTCTCTTCGATATCGACCGTCGCGCGCGCGGCGCCGATCTCAATCAAGCCCAGCACGCTGTTGGCGCTGATGAGCCCGGGATAAACGTGCTTGCCCGTCACATCGATCACTTCCGCTCCCGCGGGAACGGCTGCGTCCGCTCCGATGGCGGTGATCTTGCCCTTATCGAAAACGATCGTGCCCGATGGAATCTCCGGGCCGCTCACCGGATGAATCGTGGCGCCTTTCAACGCGATCGGTTTCGCCTGCGGAGGCGACGGGATGTTGTCGGAAGCGTAACTGCTCGCGACGAGGCCGAAGAGAATCACAGCCGCAAGCGTCTTCACTCGATCTCCTCCGTGCAGGTGTGTTTGTCCGTGCCGTCGCCGTAGAGCGATTCGAGTTCATGCGCGCGATGCTGCTCGTGCCGCGGCGGCTTTTCCTTTTCGTCGCCCTTCTTGTCCTTCGAATCGCCATCCTTGCCGCCCGAACCCAATTCCTTCATCCGCTCAGGAAGCGCTTTTTGGATTAACGCTTCGCGTTGAGCCGCGAATGTCTTGCGCGCTTCGGCGTCTTCCGCGCGGTCGAAATATTTCCGTCCATCGATCCAGGTCTGCTTCACGTTCGTGTAGTTCGAGAGCGGATTGCCGCTCCAGATCACGAAGTCCGCGTCCTTGCCCGCTTCGAGCGAGCCGGTCTTGCCATCGATGTGCAACTGTTTGGCCGGATAAATCGTCACGAGCTTCAACGCTTCCTCCGCCGACATGCCTCCGTATTTCATCGACTTGCCGGCCTCCGTGTTGAGCCGGCGCGCGAGGTCGCCGCTATCGGAATTGACGGAGCTGAGCACGCCGCGGCTGTGCATCATCGCGGCGTTATCCGGGATCGCATCCCACGCCTCCCATTTGTAGGCCCACCAATCGGCAAACGTCGATCCACCCGCGCCGTGCTTCGCGATTTCGTCCGCGACTTTGTAGCCCTCCAGAATGTGCTGGAACGTGCCGATCTTGATTTTGAATTCCTCCGCCACGCGCAAAAGCATGAGCACTTCGTCCTGGCGATACGAATGGCAATGGATGAGCCGCTTGCCGTTCACGATCTCGAGAAGCGCTTCGAGCTGGAGATCGCGGCGCGGCGGCAGGCCCTCCTTCTTTTTCTGCGCCGCGTCGTACTCCTGCGCGGCGCGGAAACGATCGCGAATGAGCTGCTCAACTCCCATCCGCGTTTGCGGGTAACGCGTTTTGAATTTGTCGCCCCAATTCGACTGCTTTACGTTTTCGCCCAGCGCGAATTTCACTCCCGGCATCGCATCGGCGAACTTCAGTTCCTCCGGCAGCGCGCCCCAGCGAAACTTGATGATCTGATTCTGCCCGCCGATTGGATTCGCCGAGCCGTGCAGGACATTCGCCGACGTGACGCCGCCGGCCAGCTCGCGGTAAAGCCCAATGTCGGTCGCATCGATCACATCGCCGATGCGCACTTCGCACGTGACCGCGTGACTGCCTTCGTTCACGCCCTTGCTGATCGCAGTGTGCGAATGGCAATCCACGATGCCCGGCGTGACGTGCATGCCCTTGCCGTCAACGACTGTCGCGCCGGACGGAGCCTTCACTCCATTGCCGACCGCCGCGATCTTTCCATCGGTCACGAGAAGATCCGCATTTTGCAATGTGCCTTGCGGGCCGGAAGTCCAAACGGTCGCGCCCTGGATGAGCACGGAGTGCGGCTGCTCCGGCGGCGCGACGCGTCCGAACGCACCAGCCGGATAGGTCTCAGGAAAATCGAGCGGTTTATCCAGCGGCGAAGGTTTCTCGTCCGGCTTCTTCGCCGGCGTGTAAGCAGCCGTGCGTTTTGCGCTCCAACGAATCACAGCGCCCGCCGGAGTTTCGCCGCTGCCGGTAATTGTTTCGCCCGCGATCCGGCCAGAGAAGCGAATCGAGCCCTCGCCTTTTTCCAACAGCTTCGCGGGCGCGACCAGAAGGATGGAGTCTTCCTTGGTCGAGAGCGTTGCTTTTTCGCCGCCAACTTTGACGTCCATCTTCTCCAGCTCACCTTCGATCGTCAGCGGCAGCGTCTTTCCTTCCGTCGCGATTTCCCAGGTGCCGCGGGGATCGCGTTCGGCGGCGAGGTCGGTGTCATAATAATATCCGTCGATCCAGGTCGTGAGCACCTTCGCTTCGCTGCCGAAAAGATCGCCGCTCGCAATCACCAGGTTTGCGATGCGGCCCGGCGCGATCGTCCCAAGCCGATCGGACACCCCGAACATTTCCGCCGGCGTCGTGGTCAAGGCGGCGAGGGCTGCGTCTGCGCTCAGTCCGCGGCGCACGGCCAGGCGAACGTGCGACCAAAATTCCTTCTCTGGCTTTTCGAGTTTCTCCGCGGTGAAAGCGATCGGAATTCCGCTTTCCGCCAGCCGCGCCGGATTGCTTGGTGCGCGGTCCCAATGCTGGAGTTCATCCAGCTCGACATCCAATGCTTGCTCCGGCCGCTCGATCTCGGGCGCTTTCGGAAAATCGAGCGGCAAAATGATCGGCGTCTTTTTTTCCGCGAGCGCTTTGCGCACGCGATATTCGTAGCCATTTCCAAAGAGCAGCGGCTTCAGTTTGAATTCGTCGGCGATCCGCAAGGCCCGGAGCAGCTCGAGTTCATCGTCCGCTTCGAAGACGGTCGGCTGCTTCCGTTGCGCTTGCTCCGCCAGCGCCGCCAGACTCGCGTTCGACTCCGGCCGTTCCGTCGTTCCCGGATTTTTGTGATACGCATCCTGGGCCGCCTGATACCAGGAGGCGTCGAGAAAATTTTGCCGGATGAGCGCGATGCAACCCATGAGCGAATTCGGATACCCGCCGTCGTCCCGGCGATAGAAATCGAACGCGACGTGTTGCGCCACCGAAGGCGCGACCACCATCGTTGTGACATCCGCTTCCTGGAGATTGATCAGCGCGCTCGAGCCGCGAAAAATGCCGCGGCCCGGAACAACCAGCGCGCTCGTAAAACCAAGATCTCGCAGCTTTCGCATCGACTTCTTGTCGGGATTCAGGAAATCGGCGGCCCTCCGTTCCGGCGTGACTTTCGCATTCCACGAATGCATTCCCTTGGCCGATTCGTGCGGGACTTCCTTCGGCTTCGCATTCGGATCGTCGTAATCGACGTCGGGCCGGGCCGGTTCCGGCTGGAGCGTTTCCGGTAGACCGAGACGGCTATATCCGTCGATGAAGCCCGGGTAAATTGTCTTGCCCGCGAGATCCCACACGCGCGCATCGGCCGGGACTTTCACATCCGCTCCCGCCGCCACGATCACGCCATCGCGAATCAAGATCGTGCCTTTCTCGATTATTTTTCCAGGCGACGTCACGATGCGAGCATTCGTCAAGGCATGCAGGCGCGGATCGTTCTCGCGGATCCCTTGCTTTGGCGCGGTCGTGACTTGCGCCGTCACCGCGCTTGCGAAACAGAAGAGGAGGCCTAACCACCCTGACCTGAGAAAAACACGACGCAATTGCATGACTGGCTCAGCAGGCTATCCAGACGGCGGTGCGACACAAGCCAGCATTCTGGTGCGGCAAACAAAAACGCTGCCGGAGTATCGTCCGCGGCCAAGGCGGTGTCATCCCGAACCGCGCAGACGGCGAGGGACCCACAAGCGCTCTACCGCTCTCGCGTTACATCGGCGTGCTCGTCAAATCCCGCCCGATGTTTCAAGATGATGCAAATTGCATTTGTGAGTTCCCTCGCCGTCTGCGCGGCTCGGGATGACAGGCAGATAGACGCGATACCTTGTCGAGCGATGGTTTCTCGTAGTCGGACGATTTTCACCAACCGGACCATCAACGCACTTCGACCCGGATCGGCAGGACGTGACTGATCATGTAAGTGCCGTGGTCCGCGTTGCGCGCGGGAGATTGGGTGTGGCCGCGCGAGTCCGTCGCGCGGGCCATGAGAGTTTGCGGGCCGGGCGTGGCGGGCGTCCGCCAATCATATTCCCAAAGCCGCCACGCGTCCTTGACCGGCTCGCCCAGGAGTTGCGCGGCGCTCCAGGTTCTCCCATCGTCGGCGCTGATCTCGACTTTCGCGATTTCCGCGGCTCCCCCCCACGCCGCGCCGTGAACTTTGACGGTCGCGCTCGCGGGCACCGCCGCGCCGTTTTCGGGCCGCGCGATTTCAGCTTTGAGCTGTTGCTCCGCGAGTGGTCTAAGCGTCGGCAGTTCGCCGCTGGTTCGCTCCCAATAGGAATAATCGATCGATTGGTAGTAGCCGGCGAACGGCTTGCTCGTGGCAATGATTCGGCCCAGCCATTTGATCGACGCCATCGCGTACCAGCCGGGCACGATCGCGCGGACCGGGAATCCGTGCGTGGCCGAAAGTTTTTCGCCGTTCATTTCGTAAGCGAGGAGCACATCATCCTGCGCTTTGCTTAATGGAATACTGCGCGCGAAACGAATCTTGCCGGCGGGCCGCGGCGGATTTGCGATCTCGCCTTCATCAGCGCCCTCGAGGATCACCTCGATGGCGCCGGGCTTCACCTTCGCGCGGGCGAGCAACGCGGAAAGCGGCACGCCGGTCCAACTGGCGTTCCCGACTGCGCCCAGCTCCCATTGCACGCCTTTGACTTTCTGCTCGAGGAAAATGCGATTGTTGCCCGCGCACTCGAGCGTGGCGGGAACGGTGCGCGCCTCCATCTGAAGCAGATCGTCGTAGCCGAGTTCAAACGGGGCTTCGACTTCGCCTTCAACCTTCAAACGCCAGTCCGCGGCGGCGATCTCGGGAATGGGAAAGTGGCAACGAACGTAAAAGGATTCGTTAGGCGTAGTGAAGCCGCTGAGCGTCGAGAACGGCATCTCGAGGTTAAGCGGCTCTTGTTCGCGAACGATCAGGCCATTCAGCAGATCGTTTTGTTTATCCGCGGACTTCACAGATTAGCGCGGATTTATTTCTCGACCGGGAACTTGGCGGCCTTCCAGGCGTGGAAACTTCCCGGCAGGTTGCGCACATCGGAGAAGCCCTCGCGCTCGAGCACACTCGCGGCCAGACTCGCGCGATATCCTGTGGCGCAGTAGAGGAGCACGGGCCGCTCGCGATCGAGTTCGCCGGAACGCTTCTGCAAATGCGGGAGGAAAATGTGAACTGCGCCGGGGATGCGGCCGTTTTTCCATTCGGCGGGCCCGCGCACGTCGACCAACTGCAAACCGTTTCGCGAACTTTGCAGATCGTGAACCGTCATTTGCGGCAATTCGCGCAACGGATAACCGGCGTTCTGCCACGCCCGCATCCCGCCGACCAGATAGCCGGCGAATTTCGTGTACCCGGTGCGCACGAAGAGCTGTGAAACTTTCTCCGCGTCGCTGTCGCTTTCGAGCACGAGAAGAATCGGCTTCTCGGGATCAAGGAGCCAGCCGGCCCAGATCGAGAGGATCGGCGACGCGGCGATATTGAGCGCGCCATCGATGTGGCCGCCGCCGAACGCCAGCATCGTGCGCGTGTCCACGAGCTGCGCGCTCTTGGCCTCCACCATTTCCTTGAATTTTCTCGGGGGCAGCGCCGGGATGATCGGTAACCGGCCCAGCACCGCGGGCCCGGCCGCATTCAGTTTTTTCATCCGCTTGTAGTAGGTCGGCTCCGGCGGCGGAGTGGCCAGCGCGTAATCGACAAAATCTTTTCGCTCCTTCCGTTGATAGTAAGGATTGAAGCGCTTCTCGAATCCCATCGTGCTCTCGAGCCGATCGCCGATGTCCGCGCCGCAGGGCGAACCGCTTCCGTGCGACGGGTGAATGATCACGCCGTCATCGAGCTTGCCGTAGAAATCCCAGAGCGTGTCGTAAAGCTGAGAAGCGAGTTTGTCCGCGTCGCGCCCGAGCAGATCCGGGCGGCCGGCTGAGTTGACGAAAAGCGAATCGCCCGTGAAAACGCCCCACGGAAAATCAGGATGCTCGTCGTCCGCGGCGACGTAGCTGATGTGCTCGGGCGTGTGGCCGGGCGTGTGGCGCGCTGTGAGAATGAGCGCGCGGAAAACAAATTCGTCGCCATTCTTCACCGGCTCGCACGCGAAACCGTACTCGGCGCCGCCCTCGCGGCTCGCATAGATTTTCGCGGTGCCGGTGCGGTCCGCCAGCTCGCGCGCGCCGCTCACGAGATCGGCATGGATGTGCGTCTCGAAAATGTGCGTAATCGAAACGCCATTCTTGCGCGCCAGCTCCAAATAGATCTCGACATCGGGCCGCGGATCGATAACGGCGGCGGTGCCCTCTTCGTCATCGCCGATCAGATAGGAGATTGCGGCGATGCCATCGGTGAGAACGCGTTCAAAGATGAGCGACATAAGGTTGAGCAGGGTTCAGGAATTTATCGGCGTGCGACCGGCTCGCTTATATTATGAGACGGAGCGGCGATTGTCTTTCCAAAACTTGTGGAGGAAGACTACCTGGGCGAGCGCGGACGTTTGGTTTCAGGCAGCGGCGACACGCTGGCGCTGGCTTTGATTTCTGTTCCTGGCGCGATGGTCGAACGTTCGTCGCGATAGTGCTTCGTGATTAATCCAAGAACGAACGCCACCAGAACAAACCAAACCGTCCTTCTTTCCTCCGGCGTGAGGACGAAAATCTCGCGGCGGACTTGTTTCGGCGTGGTGCGCTTCACTCTGCTCGCGGCCTCACGTGCAGAGACCGGTATTTCTTCCGGATATTCTCATCGTAAAAGCGCGCTTTGGATTTCGCGTTCATGAGATCGCGGTGAACCGGGGGTTCGACTTCGAGATAGCGATAGATCGCGCCATTCCGGAATTCGATTTCGAGAGCGTGCAGGCGTTTGCTGTAGCCGATCGACGCGATTGCCGTCGATTCCACCGCTTCGCGTTTGATGTGCGAAATGATTCCGGCGGAATCGCGCGGCTTGGCCGGCTCTGCACGCACCGCCGCTGCGAGGAGAAGAGAAACCGCCACCAGCGTTATAGGGGGACGCCACCGCATTGCGCCGCCGGTTCTAGCAATCCCCTAACGATCTGTCGAGCACCGATTAAAAATGGCCTTACCGGCCCAACGGCGTCGTCACGTCAGTCCCGGCTGGCGGTGTAAACTCGAAGGTGGAGGCTGGTATGGGCGCGCGCGTTTCGTTCGAGTAGGTCGTAGCGATCCGGTCGCCGTTTGGTTGCACCATCTCAGTGCGAACGACCTGCAATTCATTGTTCATCTTGATGCTGAAGGTCTGGAGAAGCCGCTTCATCGAGGGATTGCGCGGGGCGAGCTGAAGCAGGTATCCGTCCGACTCTTTCGCGCCGGTGATGTGGTAAATGGCTTCGACGTTCTCCAGATTCAAACTGGCCGTGATCGCGGCGATCCCGGCATCGAGCGGCGAGCGTTTGCCTAACGAGTAGTGCTCGGCCGATTTGAAGTTCGGATAATAAATCCATAACTGCTGGCCATCGCTGACCGTGAGGCTGGGCGCGTTGCCTTTCGCTTCGCGCCGGAATCTGTTCGGAGATTGGAACCAGATTTTGCCGGAGCTCACGATCGGTTTGTTCAGCATCCGGACATTTTTTTCTTCCTGGAAATCGGCCTGGACCTGGGGCGCCGCGGCGCGTTTCTCCCGGATGCGGGCGAGCAGGCTTTTCAAGTCGGCCGGAGAAAGAGGATCCGCGGATGCGAGCGGAGCGAGGAAGAGAAAACCAAGGATAAGAGAGGTAGATAGATGCTTAAACATTTTCAGGTTCTTTGACGCGTGGCTGCAAAGATTCTTCGCGCCACGACTTCGGTTCAGCCGCAGCCGCCGCGGGCAAAGTGAAAAAAATCGTCGCGGCCAGGCTCCAGAACAAACCAAGCGCGCACGCGTAACCCAGTCCCGCCAGCGTCGGATTGTTCGCGGCGCCGAGCGAACCGAAGCCGCAGATCGCCGTCAAGCCGGCCAGAATCACCGGCTTGACCACGCCGGCGACATCGTGATCGAGCTGCCTCGCTTTTTGCCAGACCAGAAGCACATAGATTCCGTAATCGACTCCGATGGCGAGGACGAGCCGAAAGGCAAGGACGTTGAGCAGATTGAGCGGGATCTGGAGCACCTTCATCGATGCGATCATCGCGCAGACGGCCATGGCGAGGGTGGCGACTTGAATCAGCCAGAGACGCCAGTCGCGATAAAGCACCGCGAGCAGCGTGACGTCGAAGATCGCCATCAACGCGCTGATCAAGATGAGCTGGCGCTGCGACCACGGCACCAAATCCGTGAGCGTAAAACTCCAGCCCGACAGGACCATCGGGATTCCCGCGACGGGCAATTCGCGATGCAGCATTTCCTTTTGCTCCTGGGTCGCGACCGGCTCGTTCGTCGTCACGAATCCCGTCGCGAGAAGAGGATCGTGCGCGAAATAGCGGTCGACCAGAAACCACCAGCTCGAGGCCGGCGGCAATTGCGTTCGCCAATCCGGCAATTGCACGGACGGATAAGCCGCGCCCTGCAATTGTTCGAGCAACGTGAAAGCGGAATCGAAAGTCTCGCGGCTGAAACCTTCCGCTGCGATCGCGGCTTCGAGCGCGTCCCGCGCGGCCGAGAGATTTGCGCTTCGGAGCCTTTCCCGGTTGGTTTGCAAACGCGCGGGCGATAAGGCCAGCGCCGCCGGAGTTGAAAAGCCTTTTATTTTTCCGGCCGCCTGCACTTCGGTCCAGTGCGCGGCGATCTTCTGCCAGTAATCGTGCAGTTGTTGCGGATCTTTCGCCTGCACCATCCCGATGACCGGTTCCCAGCGCGCCGGCATTTTTTCCATGATGGTCTTGAGGGCGTAACCGGCGTCGCTCCGCTTCGGTTCCATCGAGTGCGTGCTCACGTCGAAGATAATCGGCGGGCGCGGGGAAAGCGCGATCGCCGTGAGAAGGAGAAGGAGGGGAATGGAAATCCAGAGCATTGGTCCGGGCCGCCGCACCGTCCAACGCACGTATTTTTTCACGAGGTCAAACATCCAGTCGCGCCGCGGCGTGGAAGCTTTGCGCGGGAGCACGAGGAAGAAAACCGTCAGCATAAAGATGCCGGCGAAACTAATGCCGAGCGCGATCAAGACGCCAAGCTGGGTGAATCCGCGCGAGCCCGCCAAAAGCAGCGCCATGAAACCGACCGCCGTCGTGAGCGCGCCGAAAAAAATCGCTTTCCCGAGCGTGAGCACGGCTTCGCTCACGGCCGCGGTGTGATCGCTCCCTTCATCGCGCGCTTGCTGGTAACGGCCAAAAACCAGAATCGCGAAATCGACTCCGAGGCCGATCAGGATCGCGCAAAATCCGACCGTGACCATGTTGAGCTCGTGGAAAATCAGGAGGCCCGCGGCGAGCGCGACGAGGCAGCAGAGCAGCAGCGAAAACCCCATTCCGAGGAGCGGCAGCCAGCGATGAAACCCGATGTAGAAAACCGCGCCCACCAAAACGATCGAGCCGAGCAGCGTGATGACGATGTCGTGCCGCATGCTCAACGAAATCTCCGCGACGTAGGCGGAGCGTCCGGTCACGAGGATTTGAAGCGGGCCGCCGTCCCAGCCTTCGTGCGCGGATTGCTGAAATGCTTTCACTTCCCGCATCAGTTTCTGGCAATCGAACGCGCTGAGGCTCGCCTGGTTCGTGACCGTGAGGAAGACGCGCATGGTACGGTCGGGCGACGTGAGAGGCTGGTCTTCTTCCATGGCGGCGTTGCCGGCGAAAGGTTTCAATGCCGGCCCGATGACACCGAGCGGATCGAGGCCCAATTCGATCTGCGGCCGCGGCGAGCCCGCTTCCAATTCCTGATGGAGCCTCTGCAACCGCTCGCGAATTTTCTGCGGTTCGAGGAGCGCGAGCGTCTCGTTGAACGCGGCCGGCTCGAGGTTCAGCAGGAGCGGAACGGCGATCGATTGTAAATCGCGAATGCCTTCGGGTGTTTCGATCGGCGCGCCTGCGAGGACACGCGTGCACCATGGCTGTTCGCGCAATCGTTGCGCAAACTGCGGCGCGAATTCCTCCAGCTTGTCGACATCCTCGGGCTGCGAGACCAGAGCGAAAGTCAGCTCGCGCACTTGCGAAAAATCGCGGTTGTAAACTTTCAGGCCCTCGACCGATTCGAATCCGGTCGGGAGAAGGTTGAGCACCTCGGTATCGAGCTTCATCCGCGTCACCAGGACGTAAATCGAAGCGGCGCTGATCAGCGCGACCGCCCACCAGACCGCGGCGCGGCGCTGAGTGACGAGCTTGGCGATGAAAGAATGAAAAGGCATGACTACGTTCGGCGGGAGGCGCGACGCTCGCGTTTCAACCCGCGCCGGTCAAAAGCGGAAAATGAAACGCTCCTGGCCGAACTCGTGGTGCACGGATAATTTTTCGCCCGAGGCCATCAGCACTTCGCGCAATTCCAGCCATCCGCGCAGCCGCATCGGGGCTTGCCCGGTCGGGCCCGACCACGAGCCGCGGGCGAGCGGACCGCTCACGCGGGCGAAGTTTGCGTCCTGCCGCACTTCCAAAAGCGGCACGCCGGGACCCTTCGTAAAAGTCAGCTCGAGATCGCCCGCTTTCGAAAACCGCACGAGCACTTCGCCGATCAAGGTCGTCTTCCGGCCGTGGTAAAGAAGCTGGCCATTGCGGGCCTGCCAGTCGAGCGCCGGGCCCGCGAATTGGTGGCGCATTGTTTCACAGCTCGTTAGGCCGACAATCGCAAAGGCGACCAGAAGGATCTTCATGAAATGGCGCACGCGGGCTCAGGCGTTGGCGAAACCTCTTCCTTCTGCGGGACGAGACTGCGGCGCGGGCAGAGCGGCAAATAGCGCTGCAGCCAAACGAGCATATAGAAAACCGACATGCGCCATTTGATGGCGAAGCTCGTCCCGGCATTGCCGCCCAGGACGGCGTTCACCGCCGGCGGAATTTGCAGGAAATCCTGCGGATGCAGGAACACTTCAATAAATTCCTTCGAGTACCACGCGTTGACGAAGCGGAGATAAACATCCATGGCCTTGTTAATGTTGCGCGCGTAACGCGCGAACAGGCGGCGCGCGTGGCCCGGATGGTCGAGCACTTCGTGCAAAACGTCGGCGCATTGTTCGCCGGCGAGGACCGCGAGGAAAACGCCGCTGCTGAAAACCGGATCGATGAAACCCGCCGCGTCGCCCGCCAGCAGCCAGCGCTCGCCGGTCAGCCGCGTGTTGCGATAGGAAAAATCGGCGGCGGTGCGAACCGGCGAGACTCGTTCCGCGACACTCATTCTCCGCATGAGCAGCGGCTGCTCCTCGATCGCCTGCTCGAGAAATTCTTCCGGGCTCAAACCGGCTTTTTTGAAGACGGGATGATCCAGCACGACGCCGATGCTCGTGCGTGTGGCGGTCAGGGGAATAACCCAGAACCAGCGATCGATCGCGCGCACCATGCGGGTGAGAGTTCCATCACGGCCTTCGGCGCGCTCCACGCCGTCGTAATGCGCGAAGAGCGAAATCTTTTGGAGATGGTCGTAGTTTCTCTTGAGCTTGAACTGCGAACCCACAATTGAATTGCGTCCGCTCGCGTCGATGACGTACTGCGCGGAGATTCCTTCGCTGACGCCATTCTTCGGAGTGATCCGCAATAGCACTTCGCCGTCGGGGAACGCGACGTTTTCAACCGATGTTTCCTCGCGCACTTCCGCGCCGCTTTCCGCAGCGTGATCGAGCAGGACTTTGTCGAACTCCGCGCGCGTCACCTGATAGGAGCGGTCGGTTTGGGAGCGGAAGCCGTCTTCGAAATAAAATTTTACGCCCTGCTCGCTGCACGCCCCGTACATCTCGCCGCCAAATTTTTCCATGAAACCGGCCCGGGCGAATTTCTCATGCAAGCCGAGCCGGGTGAAAGCCTGCATGCTAAAGGGCAAAAGCGATTCGCCGATGTGGAAGCGCGGGAACTTGTCGCGCTCCAACACCACGGCGCGGCGCCCAGCGCGCGCGAGCAAAGCGGCCGCGATGCTGCCGGCGGGTCCGCCGCCAATGATCGCCACGTCGTATTTCATGCGGCCATCAAGGTAGCAAACTTCCGGGGGATGCAAACGCACCATTCAACGATCTCCCGGTAACTCGTATTTTATTCGCAGTCTGGCGTACTCCGCTCTCGGCATCTGGATCAAAACGGGCCGCCGTTTGGGGTCCAGCCAGCGGAGCAGTGCGACGAGATCCTTCTCGCGCATCGCGGTGCAACCGGCCGTGGCCGACGACGAATCTTTCCAGATGTGGAGAAAGATGCACGAACCGGCGCCGGGAATTGCCCGGGCGTTATGCTCAACGACTACGCCCCATTTGTAGAGCACGTCCTTGCGCAACATCTGTTCGGAACTGCGCCAATCCGGATGCGCGATCTTGGAACGGTCGACCAATTGCGTGTAGTAGCGCGACTTCGGATCGTCGATGCCTTCCGTTTCTTTCGAGAGCGCCACGTACGGCAGTCGTATCCAGCGGGCCGAGCGCCGCGGCGCGTAACCAAAGGCGGATGAGAGCCGGAAAATTCCGGCCGGCGCTTTGTTGTCGCCCTCCTTTTTCATGGGCGCGCCCTTGAATTCAATTGCGACCAGCCCGAGGCCCTGACCCAAACCTTTCTTGCCCACGACGACGGGGAACGCGGGACCGCGATCTTTCCAAGTGCCCGTTGCCTTATTCCGTTCGAACGTTCGCACCATACCGTTCGTTGCGTCCCAGTTATCCGTCAGGACAACCAGGCACTGCCCACTTTTGTTTAACTCGGACTTTCCACCCGCACGCATTGCCGCGGGCAGACTGATCGCAAAAAAGAGCACGGACAACAATCGATGCATCGTTGTCATGAACTAAGACTGCGCCGGAGCGTCGTGAAAGGAAATTATCGCGAGAGCGCATCGGAGACGGTCGCATTGCCAATGTGCCGGCTCGCGCGTTATGATCGCGGGCGCATGCCCTACGACGCTTTCATCAGCTACTGCTCGGAAGACAAGAAGGTCGCCGACGCCGTCTGCGGGACGCTCGAGGCAAACAAGATCCGGTGCTGGATCGCCCCGCGCGACATCGGGCCGGGACGCACCTGGGGCTCCGCCATCATCGAAGGGATCGGCGACAGCGCGGTGATGGTGGTGATTTTCTCCGAGCATTCGAATGGCTCGCCGCAGGTGATGCGCGAAATCGAGCGCGCTGTGAACAAAGGTGTCTCGATCATTCCGTTCCGCGTCGCCGATGTCGTCCCGTCGAAGGACCTCGAATATTTTATCAGCAGTTGTCACTGGCTCGACGCGATGAACCCGCCGCTGGAAAAACATATCGGCGAACTCGCGGACGCTATCCTCGCGCTGCAACGGCGTTCCGCGTCGCCGAGCGGAGCCGCGACTGTCGAGAAGAAAGCGCGAAAGCGGCCGGTCGCGCTCTGGGCTTCCGTCGCGCTGGCGGCGTTGCTTGCGATTGGCGGTGGCGCATGGTTTCTCCGGCACAAACCGGCGGGCCAAACGGTGCAGTTGGAAAATCCGGCGCCCAATGCTTCGATCGTCGGCCCGCTGCTCCTCTCATGGACGAGCAAAGAACTGAGCCAGGAAAATCTTTCGTTCGAGGTTTCGCTGACGCCGGCGGGCAAGGCGCCGATTGTGCAACGCACCGCGCGCAACTCAATCGTGCCGCAGCGAATCGAGGGAAAGGTGATGTGGAAGGTGCGGCCAATCTGGCAGCGGCCCGGCGAGCGCGAGCGATTTGGCGAGTGGAACAAGGAACAGAGCTTCGTTTATTTTCCGAGCGCGCTGAATCGCATCATCGCCACGCGCACCATTCATGTCGGGACCGCGGAGCCGGATGGATTTTTCGTTCGCCAGGAAGGCGCGGAATTGACCGGCTACGAGATCGAGCTGCTGCGCGACCTCGGCACGCGCATTCTGGCCGCGCACGGCATCACGGCCAAACCCACAATCACTTACACGCGGCGGATCTGGGGCGAGGAATTTTTTCGGCTGCTCGAGCGCGACGGTGGTGTCGACCTGATCGCATCGGCCATTTCCATCACGCCGGAGCGAGAGAAAACTTACGGACTCCTTTTCACCGAGCCGACGCTCCAATATCCACAGACGATGATCGCGAAGCCGGGCGTGAAACCGTTCGAGCAAGGCAAACTGATCCTGCCACGAGTGGGCGCCGCGGAGAAGACGACGAACGAAACCTTCGCCCGCAAACTTCTCGGCGAGACCGCGACCGAGCGCTTCGTGCCCTACGCGGGAAGCGGCGCCTACGACCGCATGCTTGCCGATCTCCTGGCGGAGCGGATCGATGGCGCGTTAATGGACAAGCCGTACGCGCTCCAAAAAGTCGCCGAGCTGAAGCAATCGATCGGGGCGGAGCTGGCCCAGACCGATATCACCGCCGAGATTGTCCCGGGCCTCGAACTGGAAAAAATGGGATTCGCTGTGCGGAAAACCGACCGCGCGCTTTTGCAGGAACTCAACGCGCAGCTCGCCGCCACGGCCCAAACGCGCGACGGCGTTTTGAGCAAATCGATTCCTGGTTGGAATCATTAGCTCCGCAATATCCGCGATCGCTGTAGCCGCGGCGCTCTGTCCCGCGTTCTCTCGGCGCGCCGACAGAGCGGCGCGGCTACAGCACTTGCCACACTCTCGGAACCGAACTAACAAACGGCAGCGTGAAATTGATCGATCGCTACATCCTGCGCCAGTTGGTGGTGAATCTCTTGTTCGCCGTCGCCGTGCTCAGCTTCGTCCTCGTCGTCGGCAACATCTTTCGCAAACTCCTCCCGCTTCTCGTCAACCACGATCTCCCGGTCGAATACCTCATCGGCTTCGTCGCCTACGTCCTGCCGTTCTCGCTCATCTTCACGATTCCCTGGGGCCTGCTCACCGCGGTCCTGCTCGTCTTCGGCCGGCTCTCGGCTGATAACGAATTGACCGCGCTTCGTTCCAATGGCGTCAGCATCACGCGCATTTGCATTCCGCTCCTGGCGGTCGCGCTCGTCAGCACGGCCGCATCGCTCTGGCTCAACGTTGTGGTCGCACCCGCGGCCCAGGAAGAAATGCGCGCCACCGTCTTCAACCTGGCCACGCGCAATCCGATGGCATTGTTCGGCAGCGACCAGGTGATCGATCAGTTTCCCGGCCGGAAAATTTATGTCGGCAAGAAAGAAGGAAACAAACTGGAGAACATCCTCGTTTTCGAATTCAACGACGAGGCGATGCCGATGAAAGTGACGCACGCGCGCACCGGCCTGCTCGAAACCGATCTGCCGAACCATCGCATCCTCATGCACATTTATAACGCCCGTTACCAGCAACGCGATGAAACCGAGCCTTACGATCTGCGCCGAATGCGCGATGGAGTCAACGTGGCGGAAGGCACGCTTCCCATCAGCCTGGAGGACCTTTACGAAAAGGAAAAGCGGCGCGCCAGCCGTTCGATGCTTTCGCTCGAGCAACTGCTGGAGCAATTGAAAACCGGCGATTCCAAGATGCGCAGCTCGAGCCGCACCGAGATCAACAAACGCTTCTCCTTCCCGCTGGCCTGCATGGTTTTCGCCTTGGTCGGCGTGCCGTTGGGCATTACCGCGCATCGCCGCGAAACCTCCTCTGGTTTCGCGATGAGTCTGGTCGTGGGCGTCTTCTATTTCCTCTTCATCATCATCGCCGATACCTTGCGCGCGAATCCGAAGCTCCATCCCGAACTGCTGGTCTGGGTCCCCAACGTGCTCTTTCTAGCGCTGGGCTTCTGGATGTTCCGGCGCTTGAGTAGACAATAGCTGGTTAGAATTAGACCACGATGCCAACGACTCTTGAAGCTGTCCGTCCCATAGAACTGTCTGAGATAAGGGAAGCTCGAGCGCGGATAGCAGATACTATTGTCCGCACGCCGCTCATTCGCCTCGAACTCGGCCCGGGCTATCCCGACGTCCGGCTCAAGCTGGAGAACCTTCAGCCGATCAACGCCTACAAGTTGCGCGGCGCGGCGAATGCCGTCGCGATGTTATCCGACTCCGAACGTAAACGCGGCGTCTGGACGATTAGCGCGGGAAACGCAGGGCAAGGCGTGGCTTACGCTGCGCGACGCGCGGGCGTTCCGTGCACCGTCGTGGTGATCGAGACGGCGCCGGCTTCGAAGGTGGAGCGAATGAAAGCACTCGGCGCGAAGCTCGTTCCCGTTCCTTATGAGGTTGCTTGGAAAGCTCTCGACGAACGTTCCTTTCCCGGCGTCGAAGGAACATTCGTGCATCCATTCGACGATCATAACTTCATCGCCGGTCACGCGACGATGGGCCTCGAGATCCTGGAAGACGCGCCCGACACAGTCGCGGTTATCGCCAGCATAGGTGGCGGCGGACTCATCACCGGTGTCGGCAGCGCCATCAAAGCGCTCAGACCGGACATCAAAATCTGCGGTGCGGAACCGGAAACGGCTGCTCCGGCCGCGCTGTCATTCGCGAAAGGATCGCCCCAAGTGTTTAAGGACTGGAAACAATCCTTCGTCGACGGCGCGGGCGGCCAGAGCGTTTTCCCGCGGATGTGGGACCGGATGAAACCAGTCGTGGACGGCTACATCGTCGTCACGCTGGAGGAAACAAAGAAGGCGATGCGATTGATGGCGGAAAAGGCAAGAATCATCTCCGAAGGCGCGGGAGCGTTGCCGCTCGCGGCCGCATTGACGGGCAAAGCAGGCCAGGGCCCGATCGTCTCCATCGTCTCCGGCGGCAACATCGATCTGAAGAAATTCTCCGAGTTAATCGGCGACTGAAGATCTTTTATCGGAAGAGGCTGTCATCTTTTGATAAGACCATCGGTGTCCTAGTGAACGCCGGTCCATTGCGCTGAGTTGGTCACTTCGTCAATCAACTGCTCAAGGTCGCGCAGCCCCTTTGGACCTCCGTAGTAGTTCCTCACCGTTTTTGAAACATCGCCTTTGGTTACCGTCGTAATTCGAGTGGGGAGGTCAGTCACGCGGCCTTCATAGCGATCGTTGAGTTTGAAGAATCCGATTGCGTCGACCTTCTTCATAAGTCTCAGGAAAAGCTTTTGGTCGATCTTCGAGCTCCGTGACCCTTTCTCCTTCACGTACTCCTTCCCTTCGTACTCCACCTTCCCATCGCTATGGACTGTCAGTTTGTAAACCGGACACGTTCCGAAACACGGAGTGCGCTCCAAGCTGATTTTGGTTAGTTGCGCCTCGGCTCTTCCAACTCCGGCCAGAAGGCAGACGGCTACGATAACGAGTAATCTGATCGATTTCATTGTCTTCATCGCGAAGGCAGCTTAACGACGGAAACCATACTCCAGGACGAAGAATTGTGGCTTCAGATGAGCGAGAGGTTCGCGGAGCTTAACCAGTTCGTCTTCGGGGCCGTGAATCTCAAGGCGCGTGAGCTCGGCGATCTTCAGTGCCTCCTCGAGCAACGCTCCGACGTTCTGCAAGTGCGCCAGAAGACCCTCAGCGTCTGCATAGCCTTCGCGGCAATGAACCTGGTCGCCGTCAAAGCAGAACCCATAGCAAAGACACCTTGTTTCCCCGCTCGTCTTCGCGACGAATTGCTCGCAAAGTTTCTTGAAGGCTTCCAGCTTGCCACTCGAGACCTTGAAGTAAGGGGCAAGCGTACAGCACTTATCTTGGGTAGGCATATTTCCTCCTGGCGTTTAAACGTATAGCAGATTCTCGCGGCGCGGCATTCCGGGTAGCACACGCGTCTCGCCGAAACAATCTTTATCCAGCGCCGGCATGCAGGAAAAGTCCGCGATGGCGGGACGCCATCGCCAACACGCGAGACGCGTGCGCTACCCGGAGAGAGCATTGTTTCACCACACGCTACGAGACTTCGTCGCTGATGATGAAGAATTTCTTCAAGACAGCTCGGCCGAAATTGGTCGTGATAGCTACATCGGCGGCGTCACGGCCCACGGCCATGACGATGCGACCGATGCGGGGAATGTTGTGCCGGGAATCGAAGGTATACCAGCGACCGCCGAGGTAGACTTCGAACCAGCCGCTGAAATCCATCGGGAGCACGACCGGCACACCGATGTCGCCCATGTAGCCGGCGACGTAGCGCGCGGGAATGTTCATACAACGGCAGAAGGCGAGAGCGAGGTGGCTGAAGTCGCGGCAGACGCCGCGCGGATCATTGTAAACATCGAAGGCGGACTTGGAGGCATCGGCGAAGTGGTAACCAAAGGTGATGTGGTTGTGCACCCAATCGCAGATGGCTTTGACGCGCGGCCAGCCGGGAGCAGTCGCGCCGAAGAGCTGCCAGGCAATGTCGGAAAGCTTGTCGACCTCGCAGTAGCGACTCGTGAGAAGGAAAGGAAGCGTGTCACTCGGCAGGTCCTCAACCGCATGCTGGATGGCGTCGGGACATTGTTCGTCAAGCTGGCCGCTGTCTTCGATCAGGGCTTCGAGCGAGAAGCGCACGTTGCCAGCCGGCGCAAGGACGCGCGCGCAACGGTTGCCGTAGAGGTCGGTGAAATCGGTCAGCGGGATGTTGGGCTCGACAGCAATTTTTTCCTCGGTGCGCAGGTCGCGTTGGCGCGAGGGATGCACGTAAAGCATCAAGATCATCGGCGTCGGGCCAGGAAGCTCGAACTCGATATCGAAGCCGATTTTGATGATCATTGGGGCGGAAAGAATAGCACAAGCGCGTCGCTTGTGTCGGGTGGAATCGCAAGCTCGAAGCTTACGTTACTTTACCGAATTGAGCAGTGACAGAGAGCTTGTCCCCGACGGAGACCTGCACGTCGCGCAGGCGGACTTCGCCGAGCGGCAGCGACATGAGTGCGATCTCGCGGCCGTCGAGTTTTTGCAGATGCGGTTTGAGGACGCCGCATGCGAGCGTGGCAATCGCGCCGTCGCCGGTGCAATCGAGGCCGGAGATTGTGGCGTTGAGTTCTTCGTCGAGATCGAGTTGCCCGGTGATTCGGATCGAGGCGTTGAGAAATATTTTGCACGCGCGGAGGCACACCTCCGCCGCGAGCGAGCGCGAGCTTTTCGATCGCAACTTTAGCTCAACGCTGTCGATCGTGACGCCGTGCTTGCCCGCTTCGTTTTTCGCCACTTTGGCGATGACCGCTTCGAGCTCGGGCGGCGAGGCCGAGATCTCGATCCTGCCATCGGCGGCGCTCTCGATTGAAAGAATGATTTCGTCGTCGCCGTTCGGCGTCTGGACGAATTGGACTGCTTGAGCGGCAAGAGAGACATCGACGGTTGCGGGACCAAGCGAGAGCGCGGAGGCGTTGAGGGTCAGCCGATCGACTTCGAGAGCAGGCGTAGCCGCACCTGAGGCAGAAGAGGGTCGCGGAGAATTGTCGCGGAGCCGGGCACCGTCGAGGGAAACGCTAAGTTCCTCGAGATGCGGATAGGATTCTTCGCGAATTCCGACCGGATCGGCGTCGAGATGAAAGAGGTGTCCAAGACTTTCGTTTAGAAGGCGAGTGAGTTCGGCGGCGGAGGAGGGGAAGGTGGCGGTCTTGAGCGAAAGCATCGGAAACGTCCAACGTCCAACGTCCAACGCCCAACGCTCAACGTCCAACTAGGAAAGAAGCAAACCTGTTCGCCTTCGTGTCCTTAGTGTGATGCCTTCGCCACGCGTCGAAATCGCCCGCGCCCAGAAAAGAAGTTGCATCCCGGGCGTTCTTCGCTACTTTCCGCGTTCCTTTATGGCGAAAACGTCCTGGATAAATCGCAACAACCGTAAGCGCGCAACCGTGAAAAAATACGCGGCCCTGCGTGCTGAGCTGAAGGCGAAGAAAGATTACATGGGTCTGTCGCAGCTTCCGCGCGATGCCAGCCCCACGCGGGTGGTCAATCGTTGCGAAGTGAGCGGCCGCCGTCGTGCGTTTATTCGCCGCTTCAAGATTTCGCGCCTGACTTTCCGAGAGCTCGCCTCGGCCGGGTTCATTCCGGGTGTGACCAAATCGAGCTGGTAGGAACCCCGGGTCGCGGGTTTTCGGGTGCTGGGCTCGCATCCGTTAAATGAATTCGTTGCTACTTCCATTTCTCGCCGCCGTCCCCCTGGCCGAAGCGATCTCGGAGCATTGGGATTCCCCGGCGATAATCGTCGGCAAACTGGCGGTGATCTTTGCTCTGGTAGTCCTCAACGCTTTTTTCGTGGCCTCGGAATTCGCCATCGTCAAAGTGCGGTCCAGCCAGCTCGACGCCCTGGTGGAGGAGGGGAATCTCCGCGCGATTTTCGCGAAGCACGTCCGCGGGCATCTCGACGCTTATCTTTCCGCCACGCAACTCGGGATTACCCTGGCCAGTCTCGCGCTGGGCTGGATCGGCGAGCAATTTCTCGCGCGCCTGCTTCAGCCGGCTTTCGCGCTGGTGAATGTCCATTCGCCTGCCCTCGTCTCGACCATCTCGATCGCGCTCGCCTTCGTCGGGATCACGTTTCTCCACATCGTCTTCGGCGAGCTGGCACCCAAATACCTCGCCATCGGCAATCCCTTGTCAGTCTCCCTCCTGCTCGCCCGACCGCTCGGGGTCTTCTACATAATCTTCAAGCCCGCCATCTGGCTGCTTAATAAATCGTCAAACTTTTTCCTGGCGAAATTGCTGCGCATCAAGTCAGTCGCGGGTTCGGAACTCGCGCACAGCGAGGAGGAATTGCGGCTCATTTTGGATGAAAGCGAGAAATCGGATGAAGTGTCGTCGCTCGGCCGCGACCTGCTCGTGAATGCGCTCGATCTGCGCCGGCGCGTCGTGCGCGATATCATGACGCCTCGCGGCGAAGTGGTCTTCCTCGATCTCGAAGAAACATTCGAAGAGAACGTCAAGAAGGCGCTCGAATCGCGGCACACGCGTTTTCCGCTCTGCCGCGGGCATCTCGATAACACCGTCGGCCTCGTTCACATCAAGGAGCTGGTCCCGATGATGCGCGATCCGCACCCCGATCTTCTGCGGATCAAGCGCGATCTGACCCCGGTGCCGGAAATGATGTCGCTGGAGAAGTTGCTCAATCTTTTTCTCACCAAACACGCACACCTCGCCATCGTCGTGGATGAATACGGCGGGACGGTCGGCATGGTCACGCTCGAAAACGTGCTCGAGGAAATCGTGGGCGACATCCAGGACGAGTTCGATACCGAGAAGGAAGAGTTTCGCACCATCAACGAAAATGAATTTGCCGTCGACGGCGCGCTCGGGCTTTACGAATTGCGCGACTTGGCCGGGCTGGAATTGGAAAGCGCCGACGTGAGCACGATTGGCGGTTACGTCACACACTTGCTCGGGCATTTGCCGAAACAGGGCGAGCAGGTGCGGATAGAAAATTATCTCGTCACCATTTCCCACACCGATGGACGGCGCGTCGGCCAATTGCATTTCCGCAAAGTGAACGAAGCCGCGGTTTCTGACGCGGCGAAAAAATCCGACGCCGCGCTCTAGCGCGACTGCGACTCGATTCGATCGATCACTTCCTGCAAGCGATCGAGGCTGATCGGCTTGGTCAGGTGTTCGAAGAAGCCTGCTTCCTGGCTCCGCTGGATGTCTTCGTCCATTCCATAGCCGCTCACTGCGATGGCGTTGACCTCGCGCTTTTGGCGAATTTGCCGGATGAGTTCGAGCCCGCTTCCATCGGGCAGACCGATGTCGCTGAGAAGGAGATCGAACTGTTCCGCCTCGGAGATGCGCAACGCTTCGGTCATGTTCTCGGCGCTCAAGACCTGGTGACCGAGGCGGGTGAGGAGAAATTTCAGGGAACGCAGCGTGTCCTTGTGATCTTCCACCAGGAGAATCCGAAGCGGACGCGTCCGGGATGCGGCGCGCAGGGGAGTGGGTCTGTCCGCGGTGGTCGCTTCGTCCCGGCCCTGTGCAGCGAACGAGAAGAATGACCAATGACACAGGCTCTCGTCGCTGAAGATGTTGTGGGCGAATTCCATCAGTTTAGCGGCGGCGAGCTTTGTTCCTGTCGATGAAGAATGGTGTCACTAGAGGACTCTTGGGGGCACTGGTCAACGGCGGTTGTTGTGCAAGAATCGAGTCGGAAACAACGCCATGGAACTGATTCACGAAACGGAAGTCGTCTGTCCGCATTGCGGTGAGACGTTTCCGCTTCAAGTCGACACGTCGCAAAGGGAGCAGACCTTGATCGAAGATTGCAGCGTTTGCTGCCGCCCGATCGTGCTGACCATTCATTGCCGCCCCGGCGAAATTGAAAGTGTCAGCGAAAGGGCGGGATGACAAAGCTTGCCGCGTGTTCATCCGTTCAGATTAATCGATAGCAACTTTTCCAGCGCGACCTGGCGCTCACGTCGGATGCGATGCTTCTTCGCGAGCGCGCGGTCGTGTCGCACGACGTTTCCATTTCGCAGCGGAGCCACTTTGCAGCCCAGTTTTTCCAGAACATAAACCGCGGCGCCGCGCAACGAAGCCTCGGGTTCGGAGGAAACACGAAGATCGCGGCCCATTGCATCCGCGAGCAGACGCAGCGATGCGGCCGAATGGAGAATGCCGCCGGAGACGATCACCTCTTTCGAGCGACCGGCGGCGCTCTCGATCAGGTCGAGGATTTCGCCCAAGCGATAATAAACCGCCGAGGTCGCGGACCGGAGAAGTTGGGCGGCAGAGCTGGCCTGGGTCAGACCGATGACAGCGCCCCGCAAATTCTCCGGCCACGTCGGCGCGCGCTCGTTCACCCAGAAGGGCAGAACCGTGAGTTCGTCGGTGGCGGCCGCGGTGCGCGAAAGCATTCTCTCCGTGCTCGCAGCGGATTCATTGAGGCGCAGCTCGCGCAAACACCACTGCCGCAGATTTCCGGCGTTGCTCACGGCTCCGCCGAGAACAGTTCGTTCGCGGTCGATCGCGTAGCGGAACAACCCAAACGGCGCCGGCCGCGCCCCGCTCGTCTCCATCATGCGCACCGCCGCGCTCGTCCCGATGTTGACCGCAATCCGTCCCGCACGGTCCGCGCCGCAGCCGAGATTGCCCGCCGCGCCGTCACCGATGGCGGGAAAAAATTTTGTGTCGCGCAGTTGCAGTTGCGCCGGTCCGCCGGGCGCGGCGTCGGTTAGCTCGCCCAGTTGATCGAGTTCGATTCCGCAAGCTTCACATAAAACCGGGTCCCATCGCTTCGCGCGGAGATGGTAAAGTCCGGTGGCGCTGGCCATCGAGTGACTGCATCCGCTTACGCCGAACAATTCTGCGAAAATCCACTCAGCGGGCGAGACCCAGCGCACCGCGCGTTTGGTGACGCTTCTTTGGGTGCGACGGAGCCAGCGCAGTTTTGCCGGCCAGAACGAAGCGCGCAACATGCAGCCGGTTCGCGCATGGACTATTCTTTCGTCGAGTTCAACCCGCAACTGGGCCGCGTCCCGCGCGCATCTCGAATCGGCCCAGGTAAACACCGGCGTGATCGGACGGCCCTTGCCGTCGACGCCAAGAAGGCTGTGCCAGAACGCGGAAGCGCCCGTTGCGACCACGGGGATCCGTCGCAGCGAACGAGAATCGCGCCGCGCTTTGAGTGTTTCCCGAAGACAGGTCGCAGTCGCGCCCCGGAGCAGCAGGGGAGAAAGCTCCGCGCCGCCATCCGCGGTGTAGCGGACCGAATATTCCCGGCACGCGCTGGTCGACGCGACCACGCGTCCTTTTTCATCGAATAAGGCCGAACGCGTGGACGAGCTTCCGATGTCCAGCGCGAGAACAAGGAATTCCGGCGGACGGCGCGGCATGGCTCGGTATTAGATGAAGTTCGAGAGGCAGGGGAAAGCTTTTTGGCGCTTGATCCGGCGTCTGGGTAGCGCGCATCTCGGCGTCTCGCCAAAACGAACTTCCATTCCGAGCATAGTGTTGCTCAGGGCGTGGGGTTTCATTTCCGGCGCTAATGAAGTTCGCGATGGCGAGACGCCATCGCCAGACACGCGAGACGCGGGTGTGCTACCCAGAAACTCGATCCCACGCCCCTATTTCAACCGCGCGCGCAGCGATGGCCGCCGCTTGAGTTGATTCGTGAGCGCCTCGATCGCACGCAGAGTCGGAGGGCTGATGTGATGCTCCATTCCCTCGACGTCGTGCTCGATCACTCGATCGTCGACGCCGAGGAGTTTCAGGAAATCCGTCAGGAGCTGGTGCCGCCGGGCGATGTTACGCGCGAGAGTTTCACCCGCGGTCGTGAGGACGAGGCCGCGATATTTTTCGTATTGGAGGAGTCCTTCGCCGTCGAGGCGCTGGACCATGTTGGTGACGCTGGCCTGCGAGATGGCGAGACTGGTGGCGATATCGACCACGCGGGCGTAGCCCTTGGTGTTGATCAGTTCCAGGATGCGTTCGAGGTAATCCTCGACCGCGGCCGAGTTGCGCGAAGGAATGGTCTTGGCCGGCACAACGCCCAAGAACGCGCCAACCGGTTATTTGGTCAACCAAAAAATACTTTGCGTTTGACAGATTAATAGTAATGGACAACTAAATTAGCCGTGGCTAATTTCGAGTCCGGCCTGCTCCATACCAAACCGGGTTTCCGCTCGGAGCCGGCTCTGCCCAGTTTGTCCGAGGTCCATCGCAGCCTGGTCGTGCCGCCTTCCGCCGGTTTCTTGCGCAAACTTTTCGCCTTCGCCGGTCCCGGGTTTCTGGTCGCGGTGGGTTACATGGATCCGGGAAACTGGGCCACCGATCTGGCGGGTGGCTCGAAATACAATTTCACCCTCCTGTCGGTGATCATGTTGTCCAACTTCATCGCCATCCTGCTCCAGGCGCTTTCGCTCAAACTGGGGATCGTGACGGGCCGCGATCTGGCGCAAGCCTGCCGCGATCATTACAGCCGGCCGGTCTCCTTCCTGTTGTGGGTGATTTGCGAGCTGGCCATCGCGGCGTGCGATCTGGCGGAGATCATCGGCTCGGCCATCGCCTTGAATCTGCTCTTCGGCCTTCCGCTTCTCGCCGGCGTCTGCATTACCGGGCTCGATGTTCTCATCGTCCTTTTTCTTCAGAACAAAGGTTTCCGTTACATCGAGGCGCTGGTGATCGCGCTCATCTTTGTGATCGGCGGATGTTTCGGTTGGGAACTGGTCGTATCCCATCCTAATCTGCTCGGGATCGCGAAGGGCTTTGTGCCTTCGGCAAAAATCATCACCGATCCGGGCATGCTCTACATCGCCGTCGGAATTCTCGGGGCGACCGTGATGCCGCATAATCTTTATCTCCATTCCTCGATCGTGCAGACCCGGCGTTACGAACTGAACGCCGCCGGCAAACGCGAAGCGATCAAGTTCGCCACGATCGATTCGACCCTGGCGTTGATGTTCGCGCTCTTCATCAACGCCGCCATCCTGATCGTCTCGGCTGCGACCTTTTACACGCGAGGCCGCAACGACGTCGCGGAAATCCAGGACGCTTACAAACTTCTTTCGCCCCTTCTCGGCGTGACCGGCGCGAGCACGCTTTTCGCACTGGCCCTGCTCGCCTCGGGGCAAAACTCGACCCTCACGGGAACGCTCGCCGGCCAGATCGTGATGGAAGGTTTCCTGAACATCCGGATTCGACCGTGGCTGCGGCGTTTGATTACGCGCTCGATCGCGATCATTCCCGCCATCATCGTCACAATCATTTCCGGTGAAAAGGGGACCACGAATTTGCTTGTGTTGAGCCAGGTGATCTTGAGTTTGCAATTGAGCTTCGCCGTTTTTCCGCTCGTGATTTTTACGAGCGATAAACTGAAGATGGGCGAATTTGTGAATGGCCTGACGCTGAAATGTCTCGCATGGTTCATCGCATTCGTGATCGCTTCGCTCAACGCCTGGCTCCTCGTGCAAATGCTCCAGAGTTGGCTCGCCTAAACCCGTATGTATAAAACAATCCTGGTTCCGGTGGAGAATCGTGAGACCGACCAAACCATTCTCAAGCACATCCGCCCGCTCGCGAAGATGTCGAATGCGAAGCTGATGCTGGTGCACGTGGCAGACGGCTGGGCGGCGCGCAATTTCGAGACGTTCAAATTGCAGGAGAGCGAGGAGATGAAGCAGGACCGCGCTTACCTCGCGAATCTCGAGCGCGAATTACAGGCGGAAGGATTCGAGGTGACTTCGGTCCTGGCGATGGGCGAGCCGTCGACCGAGATTATCAAGCTGGCGCGCGCGCATCCGGTCGAGCTGATCGCGATGAGCACGCACGGGCATCGCTTCATCAGCGATTTGCTTTACGGCAGCACGGCCGATCGCGTTCGGCACAACGTGGACATTCCGGTGCTGCTCTTGAAAGTGAAACGCTGATGGTGAATCTGCGTGCGATCCGTCCCGCACACGATTAATAGAGCAGCGTGAAAGCGCTCTTTCTCACGAACGAATATCCGCCCTACGTTTATGGCGGCGCGGGCGTGCATGTCGATTATCTCTCGCGGGAGCTGGCGAAGACGATGCCGATCGAGGTGCGCTGTTTTGGCGATCAAAAATCGGGGAAGGGAAATCTTCGCGTCATTGGATTCGACCTCGACGCGTCGGGGTTCACTTGTCCGAAGCCGCTGCGGTCCGTCTTCGGCGCGATCCACCGTTGCACCGCCTTCAACACGGCGGAGATCGATGCCGATCTCGTGCATTGCCACACTTGGTACAGCCACTTCGGCGGCATCCTCGCCAAAATGAATTACGGCATTCCGCTTGTGATCACGGTCCATTCGCTCGAGCCGCTCCGGCCATGGAAACGCGAGCAACTCGGCGGCGGTTACGATTTCTCGGTCTGGCTGGAAAAGACCGCGCTCGAAATGGCCGATGCCGTCATCGCCGTTTCCGGTGAAACGAAGCGAGACTTGGAACGCCTTTTCAAGATTCGTCCCGAAAGGCTGCACGTCATCCACAACGGGATCGATCTGGAGGAATATCGAAAACTGGATTCCACGGCGTCGCGCAACAAACATGGGATCGATCCGAGCCAGCCATTCGTGCTTTTCGTGGGAAGAATCACGCGGCAAAAAGGCATCGTCCACTTCGTCCGCGCCATCGAATACATGGACCCTGGATTTCAAATCGTGCTCTGTGCCGGTGCGCCGGACACACCGGAGATCGGCGCCGAAATGAAAGAGGCGGTCGAGACGATGAAAGCCAAACGAGCAGGCGTTATCTGGATCGACGAGATGGTCGATAAAGCGACCGTGCGCGAATTGTATTCGAACGCCGCGGTCTTTTGCTGCCCATCGATTTACGAGCCCTTCGGCATCATCAACCTCGAAGCGATGGCGTGCGAGACGGCCGTGGTCGCAACTGCCGTCGGTGGAATCAAGGAAGTGGTGGCCGACGGCGAGACCGGCTTTCTCGTTCCGATCGATCAGATGACCGAGAGTCCTTTCGAGCCGCGCGACCCCGGGAAATTCGCGCGTGATCTTGCCGCGCGGATCAATCAGTTGATGGCCGATCCGGCGCTCCGCGCAAAGTTCGGCCGAGCCGGACGCAAACGCGCCGAGGAGAAGTTCGCCTGGTCGAAGATCGCGGCAGAAACGAAGGCTTTGTACGAACAGCTGTTAGCGACGCGTGATCAACTGCCCGCGCTATAAGCGTTTGTCATCCCGAGCGAAGCGTAGCGGAGTCGAGGGATCCCGCAGCCGACAGTGTTGATGGGCTTGCGTCCAATCCCGGGTTGTCCGTACGAGCGACCAGCCTTTCGGCGTCGGTGAGTCAACCGTACCGCCACGGGGTCCCTCGACTCCGCTTCGCTTCGCTCGGGATGACAAGCAGCTGAGACGATGGCACCTTGCGGAGCGCTTCCCCGCAAATTCCCCGCATTCCCAATATGTTTGTCGATCGAATAAAAGTTTTTGCCCAGGCCGGAGACGGCGGACGAGGGTGCGTCAGTTTCCGGCGTGAGAAATTTGTCCCACACGGCGGCCCTGATGGCGGCGATGGCGGGCGCGGCGGCGACGTGATTCTCCGCGCCGATGTCCACACGGACAATCTTTCGAATCTTTTTTACGAGCCGATCATCAAGGCGAAGAGCGGCGTGCACGGACAAGGCAAGAAGAAGCACGGGCGCGCCGCGCTGCCGAAAGTGGTCAAGGTCCCGGTCGGCACGGTCGTGTATCCGGCTGCGGCGCCAATTCCGCGGAATGATGATTATGACGCAGTCGCAGTTCCTGTAGCGGCGGTCTCTGACCGCCGGGCGTCGTCGCCTGAATCTGAAAACGGCGACGGCGGTCAGAGACCGCCGCTACAGATCGCCGATCTCACGCACGACGGCGACGAATTCGTTTTGTGCAAAGGCGGCGGCGGCGGGAAAGGCAATGTCCATTTCAAGAGCTCGAAGAACCGCGCGCCGGTCCAGTACACCGAAGGCGAAGAGGGGGAGCAAGGCCATTTCCTCCTCGAACTGCGCACGATCGCGGACGCGGGGCTCGTCGGTTATCCAAACGCGGGCAAGTCGACGTTGCTCGGGAAAATTTCCGCCGCGCATCCGAAAGTCGCGCCGTATCCTTTCACCACGCTGCATCCCGTGGTCGGCGTCGTCGATTTCGACGGTTACCGCCGCGCCTCGATTGCCGACGTACCTGGGTTGATCGAGGGCGCGCATCGCAATGTCGGGCTCGGCCACGATTTTCTGCGGCACATCACGCGTTGCCGGATTTTGCTTTTTGTCGTCGATATCGCCGGAAGCGAGGGGCGCCACCCGATCGAAGATCTCCAGAATCTCCGGCGCGAGATCGATCTCTACGATCCGCGGCTTTCCGAGCGGCCATGGTATGTGGTCGCCAACAAAATGGACTTGCCGGAGGCGGCTGAGAATTTGGATGCGCTGGAGCGACGATTTCCCGGAGTGGAAGTGGTGGCGATCTCAGCCGCAGACGGAGATGGCCTCGAGAAATTGAAGGAACGATTGCAGCGATGGCTCTTCGTTGAAACAGCGTCCGCTGGCCGGGAGCAACAACTCGAAACCGCCGATCTCCTGGCAGGCGATTAACAGATGGACAATTTACGCAACCTAACGGACAATCGCGTTTCTTTTGCATGGGTAAACGAGTTGTAGCCAGTTATTGCACGACCTTCCTGAAGCCGGAGATGTTGCACATCTACCGTCAGGTCCGGTCGCTGCACGACTACGAGACGTTCGTCATGACCAAGGCGCTGCAGAACGGCGAGTTGTTTCCGTTCCGCGATATCGAACTCATTCCCAAGCCGCACAGCAATCCGCTCCGGCATGGCTGGCTCAAGTTCGTGAAGCGGCGGCCGCCGATTGTTTATCGCGGCGAATACCAGATGCTTTCGAAGCTGCTCGAGCGGCGCGGCGCGGACCTGATGCACATTTATTTCGGTCACACCGGCGTGCACCTGCTGCCTTTCATCGAGCGCTGGCACAAACCGTGTGTCGTTTCCTTTCATGGCGCGGACGTGGCGCAAAAAAAAGACATCCGCGATTACGGTCCGAAACTGCGGGATCTCTTTAACGCCGTCCCGCTGGTCCTCGCGCGCTCGAAATCTCTGGCCGAACGCCTGCTGACGCTCGGTTGCCCGCCCGAGCGCCTGCGGATCAACCGGACCGGGGTGCCGTTGCACGAATTTCCCTTTGTCCGCCGCGATCCTCCCCAGAATGGGCGTTGGAGGTTCATGCAAGCGTGCCGCCTGATTCCCAAGAAAGGCGTGGCCACATCGCTTTGCGCCTTCGCCATTTTCCAAAAGGAATTTCCAAACGCCGAGCTGATCATCGCCGGCAAAGGCCCGTTGCAATCGCACCTGGAAGAACTGGCGGAGGAACTGGGCGTTTCCGGCAAAGTCCATTTCCGCGGATTTCTTTCGCAGGCGGAACTGCTGGAACTCTACGCGACCTCACATTTTTTCCTGCACCCGAGCGAGACGCCGCCCGATCAAAACCAGGAAGGCATTCCCAACTCCATTCTCGAAGCGATGGCAACCGGGCTGGCTGTGCTGGCCACGCGCCATGGCGGAATTCCGGAGGCCGTCGAAGATGGCCGGTGCGGGTTTCTCGTGGAAGAACGCGATTTTGAAGCGCTGGCCACTGCCATGAAAAACATCGCGCGTTCGCCTCTGGCTTTCCGGGAGATGGGCGCGCTCGCGAGCGAGTCGGTTGCGGCGAATTTCGAGCAGCGGGAGCAAATCCGTCAGCTCGAAAGCCATTACGACGAAGCGGTCGCGCTGGCGGGGGCGGACGAGAGAATTCCGCAATCTGAGTCGACCCCTGTTATCGAGGAGCGCTACCCCGAACAGGTCTCGGTGAAGTAGCGCAGCGACGGCGCTGAACTTTCAGCGGAAAGTTTCTTGTCATCGCGACAAAACGCGCTTTGGTATGCGCGGCGCAAGCGCCCCTTATGTTGTGTGCTCCGCTTCCGCGGCCGCCGCACCTACGGGAAACATCGGGCCGCTGCTTCCAACACACTCCATTTCATGCCGCGTTATTTTTCACCGCTGATTCTGATCGCCCTGGCGCTCTTCGCCTTCGGCGGATTCTCAGCTTTCGCCGCGACGGAACCAGCAAACGAGCCGGCGAAGGAAGAACACTCGATCCCGCTCAAGCCCGACGTCCTTTTCCATGTCGGCCAATTTGCCGTGACGAATTCGATGGTCGTGACTTGGTTCGTCGCCGCCGGCATTCTCGTTTTCGCGCGCCTGGCGACGCGCAAGATCAAGTCAGTCCCGAGCGGCGCGCAGAATTTTTGGGAATGGCTCGTCGAGAGTCTCTACAATTTCCTCGAGAACATGATCGGCCGGCAACTCGTGAAGAAGACGTTCTGGTTTTTCGCCACGATCTTCATTTTCATTCTTTTTCTGAACTGGTTCGGCCTGCTGCCCGGCGTCGGGACGATCGGCTGGGGCCATCACGATGCCACCGGCGCATTCCATATCGATCGGCCGCTGCTTCGCGGCGCGAACGCGAATTTAAATCTGACCTTTGCGATGGCGTCGGTCTTTTTCGTTTGCTGGATCGTCTGGGCGATTCAGGCCAATGGCATCGGTGGGCTCATCATGCATCTCTTCGGTCCGAAAGGGGAAACGTCAGGCTTCCTCAAGATCCTGATGATCTTCATCTTTTTCATCGTCGGATGGCTCGAGATCGTTTCGATTTTGTTCCGGCCCATCTCGCTCAGTTTCCGATTGTTCGGCAATATTTACGCGGGCGAAATCATGCTCGAATCGATGAGCCACGTGGTGCCATCGCTGGCGTGGCTGATCCCGATTCCATTTTATTTCTTGGAGCTACTCGTCGGCTTCGTCCAGGCGCTGGTCTTCATGCTGCTGACGGCAGTCTTCACTCTCCTCATCGCGCAACACGAACCGGGACACGGGGAGGCGGCGCATCATTAAAAAATTTCGGCGATCGGACCGTGGTTCCCGCGGAGGTCGTTGATGAAACAACCAGCAGAAAAATATATGATACTACCAATACTCGCGGAAATCAGCGGAAGCATTCACGTAGGACTGGCGGCGCTCGGCGCGGCCATTGGCGTCGGCCTCATCGGCATGGGCGCGGCTTCGGCGGTCGGTCGCAATCCAGGCGCGGCGACTCCGATTCTGGTGCAGGCCATTCTGGCCATCGCGCTCGCGGAAGCGATCGTGTTCTACGCCTTGTTCCTCGTCCATTAATCGGACCGGCGCCAACTTGCCGTGACCTGCTTATTAACATGAACATCTCAATTCTTGCTGCGACCAGCATCGTCGACATGGCCCGCGAGACCGGAGAAACGTTTGGGTTTGATACCAAGATTTTCCTCTCGCAGGTCATCAGCTTCGTCATCGTCGCGCTCGTCCTGCGCCAGTTCGCGTACAAACCGATTCTGGCGGTCCTCGAGGAGCGCCGGCAAAAAATTGCCGAAGGGTTGCTCAACGCGGAAAAAATCAAGCAACAGCTCGCGGAGGCGGAGCAGCGCCATGCCGACATCCTGGCCCAGGCGAACGCGCAGGCCCAGAAGATGATTGATGACGCGCGCGAAAGCGCGGCGCACCTCGCCGATCGCAAGCAGCAGGAAGCGATCGTGGCCGCGGAACAAATCGTGGCGAAGGCGCGCGAAGCGAGCGCCATCGAGCACGAGCGCACCATGATGGAATTGAAGCGCGAGCTGGGCCGCCTCGTGGTTGAGACAACGGCGAAAGTCACCGGCAAGGTGCTGACCTCCGAAGATCAACGCCGCTTGCAGGAAGAAGCATCCCGTCAGCTCGCCTCCTAAATCACAAAGAAACGATGAAGATCAACAAAGAGACGCGACAGCTTTCGAAGCAACTGCTGCGCGCGAGCTTTGTCGACGGCCAACTCGACAGCGGCCGGATCGCGTCCCTTGTGAAATCGCTCATCGAAAAGAAGCCGCGCAATTACATCAAGGTGCTGGAGAGCTACAAGCGATTGCTCCGGCTCGAACTGGAAAAGCGCACGGCCACCATCGAGAGCGCGACGGAACTGGCGCCGCAAGCGGAGGCGGACCTGCTCGCGAACCTGAAACGCAAATACGGCAGCGATCTCGCCACCCGATTTGTTGTGAACAAAGATCTGCTGGGCGGAATGCGCATCCGCGTCGGCAGCGACGTGTGGGACAGCAGCGTGCGCAATCGCCTGCATCGTCTCCAACAGCAACTTTAACCCAACTACATTATGAGCAGCATCCTCGAAGAAATTGAAACGCAGATCGCCGGACTGAAAACGACGACGAGTAAAAGCAACGTCGGCGTCGTCCGCGAAACCGGTGACGGCGTCGCGCGCATCGAAGGGTTGAGCGACGTCATGTTGAACGAGATGATCGAGTTTTCGAGCGGCGTCTTCGGCCTCGCGCTCAACCTCGAAGAGACGGAAGTCGGCGCCATCCTGCTCGGCGACACGACGCTGGTGATGGAAGGGGACGAAGCGAAGACGACCGGCAAACTTCTCCAGGTTCCGGTCGGCAAAGCGCTCCTCGGCCGCGTCGTCAACACCCTCGGCCAGCCGCTCGACGGCAAGGGCCCGATCAAATCGGAAGCGGCTTATCCGCTCGAAAAAATTGCGCCGGGTGTGATCAAACGAAAAAGCGTCAGCCAGCCGGTCCAGACCGGGATCATGGCGATCGACGCGATGATTCCGATCGGCCGCGGTCAGCGTGAGTTGATCATCGGCGATCGCGCCACGGGAAAATCGACGATCGCGATCGACACGATCATCAGCCAGGCGCGTTTGAACAAAGCTGGCGAAGAAGGCCGGCTGAAGGACCATCGACCGCTCTATTGCATCTACGTCGCCATCGGCCAGAAGAACTCGAACGTCGCGCGCGCGCTTGCGGTCCTGGAAAAAGCCGGCGCGATGCCTTACACGACGATCATTTCCGCGCCGGCATCCGACACAGCGACGAATCAATATCTGGCGCCGTTCGCGGGCGCGGCCATGGGCGAGTGGTTCATGGACCACGGCATGGACGCGCTTATTATTTATGACGACTTATCGAAACATGCCGTCGCTTACCGGCAGGTCTCGCTCGTGCTCAAGCGTCCCTCCGGCCGCGAAGCATATCCGGGCGATGTTTTTTATCTGCACTCGCGTTTGCTGGAGCGAAGCGCGCGTGTGACGGAGGAAGCAGGCGGCGGATCGCTCACCGCTCTGCCGATCATCGAGACGCAAGCCGGCGACGTGTCCGCTTATATTCCGACCAACGTCATCTCGATCACCGACGGTCAGATCTACCTCGAGACGGATCTTTTCTATCAAGGCGTGCGTCCCGCGATTTCAGTCGGTCTCTCGGTCAGTCGTGTCGGTTCCGCCGCGCAGATTAAGGCGATCAAGCAGGTCGCCGGCAAAATCAAATTAGACCTGGCGCAGTTCCGCGAGCTGGCGGCCTTCGCGCAGTTCGGCTCCGATCTCGATGCCGCCACCAAGGCCCGACTCGATCGCGGCCAGCGCATCGTCGAGCTCTTCAAACAGATTCAATACAACCCGATCCCGGTGGAGGAACAGGTCGCGGTCCTTTGGGCTATGCAGAACGGTTATCTCGATTCCGTGGCGGTCGACAAGGTGAAGGAGTTTCAGTTGAAGCTGCAGGAATACCTTTCGACGCGGAAGGAGAGCCTCCTCGCTTCCATCGTTTCGAAAGGCGCGCTCGACAAAGATCTAGAAAGCGAGCTCGCCGCGGCGCTCGATGAGTTCAAATCCACCTGGCAATGATTTTCCTGAAGGCAAGCGAGACCGTCGGTCGAGAGTTTGAGGTCACAGATTGTGACCTCAAAGAAGCTTTCTGTCATTCCGAGCGAAGTCGAGGAATCTCTGACTTTGAGTTTATGCGAGCCAGCGAAACAGCGAGAGATGCTTCGACTGCGCTCAGCATGACAAACTAAAATGGCCAACACCCAAGACATCCGGCGCCGGATCAAATCGATCCGCAACACCGCGCAGATCACGAAGGCGATGCAGATGGTCGCCGCTTCGAAGATGCGCAAAGCGCAGAACGTCGCGCTGGCTGGCCGGCCGTATTCCACCTTGATGAATCGCGTGCTCGTTTCGCTGCAACAGCGCACCGACCACAAGCTTCATCCGCTACTGCAAATTCGCGACGTGAAGAAAGAGTTGGTTGTTGTCATCAGCACGGACAAAGGACTCGCCGGCGCCTTGAACACGAATCTCCTCCGGGAAGCGGCTAACTTCGATGCCGCGAAAACGAGTTATGTGGTGGCGGGCCGGAAAGCTCGTCAATTTCTCGCGCGCACGCGCCGGGAAATGCTGGCTGACTTCGAATTGAAAGACGCTCCCGCGTTTTCGGAGACGAAAGAGATCGCGAAGTTTTGCGTGGAGAAATTCCTAAGCGGCGAAGTCGATAGAGTCTCTGTTTTGTTCACGCACTTCATCAACACGATCAACCAGAAGCCGGTCGTGCGAACGCTCCTGCCGATTTCCAGTTTCGAACTCCCACAAGCGCCGGCTGAAGGCGCAACGCCGCAGGACAGTACGGATCCGATGATCGGTTACACCTTCGAGCCGACTCCGGAAGGCGTGCTCGACGTGATGCTGCCGTATTACCTGCACTATCAAGTTTTCCAGATGATCCTCGACGCGCGCGCCTCCGAGCACAGCGCGCGCATGGTCGCGATGAAGAACGCCACCGATAACGCGAAGCAGTTCATCAAGGACCTCACCCTCGAATACAACAAGATGCGCCAGGCCAGCATCACGACGGAGCTGCTCGAAATCTCGACTGCGCAAATGGCGGTCGGCGCCTGACCACAATTATGAATAAAGGAAAGATCGTTCAAGTCATCGGTCCCGTGGTGGACGTGGAATTTAAGAACACGTCCGAGCTGCCCCGCATCTACAACGCGCTCGAACTCGAATACGAGGTCAACGGCAACCCGACCAAGCTCACCCTCGAAGTGCAACAGCATCTCGGTGAGAATTGGGTGCGCTCCATCGCGATGTCGTCCACCGAAGGACTCAAGCGCGGCATGCCGGTCAACGATACCGGCGGACCGATCACCGTCCCGGTGGGCGAGGGGACTCTCGGCCGGATCTTTAATGTGACCGGCGATCCGGTCGATAATCGCGGCCCGGTCACTTACACGAAGCGCTACCCGATCCATCGCAAGCCGCCGGAGTTAACCGACCAGGACACGGGCTCCACGATTCTCGAGACGGGCATCAAGGTCATCGATTTGATTTGTCCCTTTACGAAGGGTGGAAAAGTCGGCGCGTTTGGCGGCGCGGGCGTCGGCAAGACCGTCGTCATTCTAGAGTTGATCAACAATATCGCGAAAGGACACGGCGGGTTCTCCGTTTTCGCCGGGGTCGGCGAACGAACGCGCGAGGGTAACGATCTCTACACGGAAATGAGCGAGGCCGGTGTTATCAATCAGAAGGATCTGAGCAAATCCAAAGTAGCGCTCGTTTACGGCCAGATGAACGAGCCTCCGGGCGCACGTCTCCGCGTCGCACTCTCCGCCCTGGCGATGACGGAATATTTCCGCGATGAGCGCAATCAGGACGTTTTGTTGTTCATCGACAACATCTTTCGTTTCTCGCAAGCCGGCTCGGAAGTGTCGGCGTTGCTCGGACGCACGCCGTCGGCGGTCGGTTATCAGCCGACGCTCGCGGCCGAAATGGGCGACCTGCAGGAACGCATCACTTCCACCAAGAAAGGCTCGATCACTTCCGTGCAGGCCGTTTACGTCCCGGCGGACGATCTGACCGATCCGGCGCCGGCTAATACTTTCGCGCACCTCGATTCGACCATCGTGCTCGAACGCTCGATCGCGGAGCTCGGCATCTATCCCGCCGTCGATCCGCTCGCGTCGACTTCGAAATCGCTCGCGCCCGATGTCGTCGGCGAAGAGCATTACGCCGTCGCGCGCGGCGTGCAGAAAGTATTGCAGCGCTACCGCGACCTTCAGGACATCATCGCGATTCTCGGCATGGACGAATTGAGTCCGGAAGACAAACTCTCCGTTTTGCGCGCGCGCAAAATTCAGCGCTTCCTCAGCCAGCCGTTCCACGTCGCCGAAGTCTTTACCGGAACGAAAGGCGAATACGTGTCGATCGCCGAGACGGTGCGCGGTTTCAAAGAAATCCTCGATGGCAAACATGATGAAGTTCCCGAACAGAACTTCTACATGAAGGGCGGCATCGATATGATTGTTGAAGATTGAACCGTTGAATCATTAAGAAGAAACCATGGCAACGCTAAGGCTTGAGATCGTTACGCCGGAGAAAACGGCATACTCCGAAGACGTGGAGATGGTGACGCTCCCCGGATCCGAGGGAGAGCTTGGCGTCTACCCGAATCACGTTCCGCTTTTGACGACGTTGAACCCGGGCGAATTGCGCGTGTTGAAAGACGGGCGCGAAAGTTTTTTGGCGGTGGGCGAAGGATTCGTCGAGATCACCGGCGATGCAGTTTCGGTCCTGACCGACATGGCGCTCGAGCCGTCGGTCATTGACGAGAGCGCCGCGGAAGCGGCCGTCGCGCGTGCCCAGGCCGCGATGAAGGAAGATCACGGCTCGGAAGAAGTCGCGGCCATTCAGGCCTCGCTCCAAAAAGCGCTCGCGCAATTGCACGTCAAACGTCGCCGGCGCAGTTGATCGCCCCGGCGCTTGTCTGGGAGGCCGCTCCATCGTTAGTCTCGCTTCGTGCAAACGCCAGCCGCGCTCGGGATCATCGCTGGAAACGGAGTTTATCCACGCCTCCTCGCGGATGCCGCGCGGCGCGCCGGTGTGAAAAAGATTGTCGCCGCCGCGTTCACGGAGGAAACCGACGACCGCCTGACGAGCAAGGTGGACGAGGTCCATTGGATGCGCGTCGGCCAATTGGGAAAATTGATCGCGTGCTTCCGGACAGCCGGAGTTGCACACGCGGTCATGGCCGGTCAGATCGCTCCGAAAAATCTCTTCGACCTGCGCCCGGATTGGAAAACGCTCCTGCTCCTCGCGCGACTGAAACGGCGCAACGCGGAGTCGATCTTCGCTGCGATTGGCGATGAGCTGGGACGCTCCGGCATCACGCTGCTCCCGGCCACTTCTTTCCTCGAAGATTGTCTGTTGTCCGAAGGCCTGATCGTTGGACGGAAGCTGAGCCGCCGCGAAGAAGAAGATGTCGCTTTCGGTTTTGAGATCGCGCGGGAAGTCAGCCGGCTCGATATCGGCCAGACCGTCATCGTGAGAAATGGGACGGTGCTCGCGGTCGAGGGATTCGAAGGAACAAACGAAGCCATCAGACGCGGCGGTCTTCTCGGCGGCAAGAACGCGGTTATGGTGAAAGTCGCGAAGCCAAATCAGGATATGCGCTTCGACGTGCCGGTGATTGGCGTGGCCACGATCGATGTGGCGTCAGAAGTGCATCTGCGAGTGATCGCCGTCGAAGCAGGGCGTACGCTTCTGCTGGAAAAGGACGCCGTCATTGAATCAGCGTCCCGCGCGAACATCTCGATCGTCGCGCGATAGCTCCCCAGCAAGTCTTCGCATAACGACGCTCTTCGATCCCGGCGCGAAGCCAGTGCAGCATTGCACCGACCGCGCCCCATTCGTTTGACCCTCCGTCACGATCAGGTTCCCAGTTTCATCCATTCTCGCGTATTTCGATTCCATCGTGAGCAATTCCGGCCGGGTCACCGACACGACCGCGAGCGCGTCGAAAATCGGCCCCCCCTTCGTTCCCACAAACTTTGTCCAAAACCAGAGCCAGACTTTGCTGCGCCGCGCGAGAAATTCTCCCGCCGGTCCGTTTTGTTTCAGCTCCTTCAAGTCGTTCGCATCAATCTGGAGACGCCCGGTTGTTTCGATTGGCAGAAGAGTCACTGGAATCCGTGATCGGAGAACCATCTCCACTGCGGCCGGATCCTTGAAGACATTAGCATCGTGAATGTGAAACGATCGATTCGACCCGAACGCGAGAAGATCGCCTGCTCCGTGTCCGCCAAGAAAAACGACTCGCTCGATTCGGCCAGACAGTTCGGGATGGAGTTGCAGCAAAGCAGCGAGATTCGTTAGCGGCCCGAGCGCGACGTAGGTCAATTTCTGTTTCCGCAATGCGAGAGCGAGCGCTTCGCTCGCCGCGTTTCGATGTCCGCGAGCACGCGGCGAGTCTGCGCCCGAAAACACGTCGCTCGGCCTCAAGCCGGCCGGTTTCCCGAATCGTTCCACAAAATCCCGAGCCACGCGAGTCGTGCGGCTGAGAGAAGCGTTCCCGTACGTCGTGCTGATTCCCGCGATTCGAATTTCCGGCGAATGAAACGCGAGCAGAAGCGCATAGGCATCATCGACTTCACGAATGGGCGAGCCAATGGAAACATCCGTGTCGATCCAAACCGTGCTGGCGGAGGAGGCATCGGCAGCGCCGCAGATGATCGCGACGAGAACGGCCAGTTTGCGCATTCCGCAACTTACCCGTTGCAAATGGCAAATCCGCACTCGAAAATCAAAAATTCTGACGGGGTCTTAGCTCAGTTGGTAGAGCACCGCAATGGCATTGCGGGGGTCAGGGGTTCGAATCCCCTAGGCTCCAGCCTTCGCTTGGAGCGCAGCGCAAGGCGAAGGCTGCCACGCCGTAGTGAAACGAAGGCGGGCTTTTGAACTCGAACTTTTTCACCAGCGCTCCAAGACTACGGCTTGGCAGGCCCTCCCATGAAGCACTTTTTCTACGTGTATGTTCTCGTCAGCGAAACTGACGCCATGAAGCATTACACCGGCATCACTCGTGATCTGTCCGGGCGTTTACAAGAGCACAACCGGGGTCACTGCCCGCATACGGCAAAATACAAACCCTGGCGGATTGAGACGGCAGTTGCTTTCGCATCTGAAGAGAAAGCGCGCGCGTTTGAAAAATATCTTAAAAGAGGGTCCGGCCGCGAATTCGCTCGCCGTCATTTCTGAACTTGTTCGACCGGTGGGGGCGCGTCACGCGCAAGGGTCACAATCCCGCATCTGCGAAGGCGGACATCTTTGAGCTTGCCCCCGTTTGGCGGCGAGCTCCGACTCGGCCGGCCAGAACAAATGAATCCGACGGTCGCGCCTAATTTCCGGTGATGTTATAAACCTCGGCAAGGCCAACTCCCGCGGTGCCTCCGACTCCAGAAACCACCGCTGTATAATTACCGGGAGCCAGATTGATCACGATGGCTGATTCCTTCGGATTGGAAGGCGGGATCGTGGTGTCGATCAGCTCCTGCTCTTGCGTATCCTGCCAGTCGTTGTTGGACAGGATGGTGGTTCCCTGCGCGTTGTGCAGCTCGAGGAACGGATCGGCCAGGGCGTCGCTTACGCCAAACTGGGTTAACGATGGCCCGATGGCGCGAATGACTATGCGCTGGGGCTGGTAGCCGCCAACGATGTAACCGGCGATCAAGACATTCTCGCCCTGGTTTATGCGACCGCGCGTCGAGATGTTCGCCAAGGTGGAAGTGGAGAACGATTGCAAATCGTAAAGCTCGACCAAGGCGACGCCCGTGGTGTTACCGGCCCCGGCGACTTTCGCCGTGTAATTGCCCGGCGCCAGCGTTGCGATGATCGCCGATTCCTTGTCGTTCTTCGGCGCAGCGGTCGTATCGATAATGGCTTGTTTGTCGGGGCTATTAACCCAGTCGTCGTTAAAAGCGATTTGATTTCCGGCGCCGTTGAAGAGGGTGAGCGTGGGATCCGCTAACGCGCCGTTAACGCCGAAGCTCGTCAGCGATGGTCCGATCGCGCGGACCAGGACTCTCTTCGGCGCGATGCCGGGGACGATGAAGCCGCCGATAAGCACGTTGTCGCCCGTCTGCACGGTTCCGCGGGTGGAGAGATTAACCAGCGTATTGCCGGTGGCGGGTAGCAACTGCAGCTGCATCGATAGATTAGCGTCGCTACCGCTGATCGTGATCGTTTGCGATGTCAGGTTGCGGAAGCCGCCCGCAAACAGCTCAGGTCCATTCCCGATGAGTGTCCAGGTGCCATCAAAAGCGGGGAGGTTCGCTTCGCCATTCACGTCCGTGAAAGCATAAGCCGTATAGGTCGTGCCGCCGGCCGTAGTGGTGATCTTGATCCGCGCGCCCTCATAAACGGCGCCGGTGTTATCGATCAGATGCAGAATGACGTGCCGGGTCGGCTGTTGCGCCCGGAGGCTAATATTGCTCAGTGTCTGTCCGGCACTGACGATAAAAGGCGGCGGCGTAATGAAGATCAAGTCGGTGTCAGCCACGCTTGCAAACTCCGGCGTGACCGACCAGGTGCCGTCCGCGAAGGCAACATTGAACGCGCCGCCTGCTTCCGTTCCGAAATCGGTGAAGCGCTTGGTGGTCTTGTCTGCCGCGCGGAAGGAGATATCCGAAACACCCGCTCCGTTATTGTCCGTTAACGCCCCGCCAAATTGGGCGTTAGATTTCTTCGCAGTGAAGTCCGCTCTGATCGCTTGTCCATCCTGGACGTAGAATGCGCTAGGAAAGGGACTCAGATAACCCTTCTCTTGCAAGGCGCTAGCGGTCGCACCCAAGTCCCAAACACCGCTGCTGATCGCGATAACATAATTGCCGTTATTATCGGTGGCGGTGAAGGCTGCGAACTGGTTCCTTTCATCAGTCGAATCGATCCCCTCTCCCGAGAGCGGGCTGCTATTGGTATCAGTCAGTTTTCCGTAGAACAGAGCAGTCGCCTTAGGTAACGAGATCGCGACGTTGTTTACGTCGGCTGACGAGGTGTCCACTGTCATCGGATTGCTTGGGGCGAGATAGCCAATCTGATTGACCGCGTTGCGCTCGATTTCCAAATCCCAGCTACCTGGTGTAACCCGCGTACTGAAATTCCCATTCGCGTCTGTGTAATCCACCGTGAACTTGCCGTCGGCCGAACGAAACACGACCTGCACCGCCGGCAGTCCTTCCGCAGTCTTACTGTCGCGCACTTTGCCGGAAATGGTCCGTGTGCCTTGCACCATGGTAATGTTGACGGTCTTGTTCTGCCCGGCGGCCAGAGTTTGCTCGACTCCTTTGCCGAATGCGCCGACGTAACCACGTTGCGCCGCGACCTGATCGTATTGGCCGGGGTTGGCGCCGAATGAGTAATTGCCAGCTGCGTCCGCGATTGTGGCGGCGTAAAAGGTGTAGCCGCCGCCCTCGGTATTAAGCAGCACCACGTACGCGTTAGGTACTGGCGCGCCGCTGGCGGTCACAGTCCCACTAATGTTCTGCGCGTCGGGCACCGCGGTTACGGTGAAACGCTTCGTGATCGGCGTAAATGCATTTGTCGGGCTCGAGAACCGAAAAACATATTCGCCTACCGTGTTCGGCACGGAATCATCAAGAAAACTGATCTGCGCGCTGATGCTGCCGTCCGCTGGTGTACTGTCAGCCGGCACGTTCATGTTGGCCACTCCCCCGATCAGGTTCGACTTGCCGTCGGTGAGAAGAAAGCTCTGCTGAAGAATGGCCGTCGCGTCGATGACGCCGTTAGTATTATTGACCTGGAATTTCTCGACCCGCACACTATCGCCGGTGGCGATCCCGCTGATCGATACGTGGATAAAATCGGCAAAGGTCTCATCTATCGTAGTGGGTGTCACCGTTGCCGAGACGGCTGTAGTCGAGTTCGGCGCTGAAATGGTGCGGGATTGGGCAGATTGAATTCGCGAATTCCACTCGGCCGCGACATCAGCAGCAGACGCCCCGGAAGAGGCACCTGAACCGCCGGTTTCGCACACTGCTACCGCGTAAGTGGAATCTGAACTGGCAGCTGCACTGGCATCTGTGCTGCAGACGGATGCCGGGCTGCCTGCACGCAGATCCGGCGCCAGCGCTCCGACAAGAAGAAGCGCGATCGCGACGCAAAGCCTGTCAATCCGGGGTTTGGACTCAAGATCCGATTTGTTAAGTCCGTATGTTTTTGTGAAGTGGAGTTGCGGAAGATAACGCATAGATTCCCTTCTAAGATCAAGTGCTCGGCGCACTCCCGCCACCCGCTGCGCTTGCGCTGGGCGCGATTCCCATCCAGGTCTCGAGGAGAATCGCCGCGACGGCGAAATTACGAATCGGAGTATTTAAATGAATCATAAATTCCCCTTTCGTCGCGCTTCAAGGTGTCGCAGGGAATCGCGCACTCCGACGCGCAGAGGCTATTGACTCTGGATATCGATGGCAAGCATCTTTGCGACATGAGCCGGGAAGCTTTTTTGCCCCTGTGATCGCACAAGTACGATCGGCGCGGCACAGCTACTCGCTCGCCGCGGTTTGCGTGCTCAGCGCCCTCTATGTGGCGTTGTATCTCGCGGTTTTCATTTCCTACAGGTGGGCGCCGCTGCTTCTCGTCGCTCTGACGCCGTTCGCGCTCGCGCTGTGCGGCGCCCGGAATGGCGTTCTTGCCCTCGGCATCGTGGGAGTCGCTTCAGCGGTGCTTTGGTTTTTCGGGAACCTGTTCTTCGCGACTTACAACTGGGTGGCTGTTTTCGCTTTGGCGCTCCTGCATGCCGGCATCATCGTCGCCTGCGGCGCGTCTCTTCGCTGGTGGCATCGCGCCACGCGTCTGCCGCTCGCGTTGCTTCTGCCGATGACTTTTGTGGCGGGCGAATTTCTCAGGTTGCTCGGGCCGCTCGGTGTCCCGACGGGTCTCCTCGCCCTCCCATTTCACAAGCAGCTTTGGATGATCCAGATCGCCGATCTTGGCGGCGTTTATCTGGTTAGCTTCGCGATTGCGAGCGTGAATGGCGCGCTTGCCGATGTTCTGCTCGGAGGATGGCGGCGCGCGCGTTTCTCTGTGGCCGGTGTGGCCGTTGGCTGGATCGCGATCGCCTGCTATGGCGCGTTTCGTTTGCACGAATCGCAACAGACGATGCGGCCAGGTCCGATCATCGGCGTGGTGCAGCCCGATATTCCGATGACCGGCGGAATTCAGCACGGCTTTGATTCGCGTGTATTTCTGCAGGAGATGCTCGCGCTCAGCGATCAATCCGCCGCCCGTCAGCCGCCTCCACAATTGATCGTCTGGCCGGAAACCATGGCGGTCGTCCCGCCGCTGAACAGCGAATGGTTGCGGATGAAAAATGTCGCCGGAGAATCCTTGCGGGCGTCGGAGGAATTCGAACAAGCGCTGCGGGAATGGACGAGGCGCGCGGGGATTCCACTTCTCGTGGGCACCACAGCAGTTGCATCGCGGCGGGATAATCCGAAGGCGTTGGACGTTTACAATTCCGCCATTCGATTCGATCCGAAGCTGGGCCAGAATGCGCAGCGGCAGGACAAGCAACGTCTTTTTCCTCTCGCCGAAAGCATCCCGTGGCGCGGCACCTTCATCCACACGCTGTTGGACCGATGGGTCGCTTCGCACAGCAGCGTGCCATCATCGGGAGGGTGGTACACGCGCGGTGAGCAGCGCGAAGTTTTCGAGTTGCCGGCGACAACCACGCCGAGCGCGCCGCTGCACTACGCCGTCTCCATGTGCGTCGAACTCTGCTACGCGGAAAGCTGCGGCACGTTTCTGAAAAACGCACACGGGGGCAAGGCTGCCGATTTTTTTGTCAACATGTCGAACGACGGGATCTTCCAGCGCAATCGCGCGCAAGTGTGGCATGCCAGCATGTCGGCTTTCCGCGCGGTGGAAGCGCGCGCCGGCATCGCGCGAAGCTCCAACACCGGTATCTCCGGATTCGTGAAACCAACCGGCGAAATGTATGGCGAGGTCGTCAATGCGCGCGGCGAATCATGGACCGGCCTCGGCGCTCCGGAACTGCCGCGGATCGCCGCGCTGGTTAAGTTTCGCCAGGAACATGCGGCTGAACTCGCGACCGGTCCCGCGCTCGCAGCACACGTGACCAGCGAGATCGCGGCGATCGAGGAATTGCGCCGCGCGGCAGGAGTGAGCGGTCAGAGCACACAACACGTCTACGTTGATTCCCGCCGCACGGTGTATAGCTGCATTGGCGATCTCTTTCCATGGTTACTTGTTATTTTCACGGGTGCCGGTTTGCTCGCGACGCTCGTCCAGGCAACGCGGCGTGCGTTCCGCCCGCGGTTGTGACACCGCTTCCGCACTTGCAAAACGGAGCGCGCAATACTCATTGAGGTGCGAGTGACAAAATGGGTCCGGAGGGGGTCCGACCTTCGAGAAATCACCATTTCACAGCCCGATTTATCCGCGTTTTGAAGCGCAAATGACAAAAGGGGAACGGACCCCCTAGGCTCCAGACCTTCGCTTGGAGCGCCAGCGGCAAGCGCAGGTCTGCCACGCCGGAGTAACACGAAGGCGGGCTTTGTATTTTGAAAGTTTCTCTCGGCGCTCCAAGACTACGGCTTGGCAGGCCCCCCATGAAACGCTTTTTCTATGTGTATGTTCTCGTCAGCGAAACAGACTCTTCGATCCACTACACCGGCATGACGCAAGAGTTGGCCAAGCGACTAGGGGACCACAACCGGGTCACTGTCCGCATACGGCAAAATTCAAACCTTGGCGGATTGAGACGGCAGTTGCTTTTGCATCTGAAGAGAAAGCCCGCGCGTTTGAAAAATATCTGAAAAGCGGTTCCGGTCGCGAATTCGCTCGCCGTCATTTCTGAACGCAGTTCGGCTGGCGGGGCGCGTCACGCGCGAGGATTAGAAACCCGCCATCGCGGTTCAATTTCCAGCGTCCATTGGAAACCTGATGATCAGTTCGACTGGATCTGCGTCGGCGGCGTATTGCCGTGAGGGCAGTTCGCCTGCGCCAAAATTTGGTCATGATGGGGCGGCGATTCCAGCTTCGTAATTTAACTGTTTAAGCGCGGCGCACTCCGATAAAAGCAGCCTGACGGCGGAACCCGTCGTTCGAATGAATCCGCGCAACTTCTTCGCCGAACTGAAGCGCCGCAACGTTTACAAGGTTGCGGTTGCGTATGCGGTGGTGGGCTGGCTCGTCATCCAAATCAGCTCGACCGTGCTGCCCACGTTCCACGCGCCGGAATGGGTGGCGCAAACGCTGGTGGTTTTAGTGGCGCTCGGTTTTCCGATTGCGCTCGTGCTCGCGTGGGCCTTTGAGTTGACGCCCGAAGGAATCAAGCGTGCGGACGAGGTTGCGCCTGACGAGTCGATCACGCGCAAGACCGGACGCAAGCTGGTCGGAATCACAGTGGCGCTGGCGGTAATCGCGGCAGGATTGTTCGCGTTTCAATGGTTAAGGCCGACGTCGTCCCCCACGCTGCGTCAGAGCGAGGCGGCTAAAAGCTCAGCCACACCCGCACCGCTGATCCCGGAAAAATCGATTGCCGTCCTGCCTTTCGAGAACCTTAGCCGTGACAAGGAGAACGCTTATTTCGCCGAAGGAATCCAGGATGAAATCTTGACGCGTCTTGCCAAGATGGCGGCGCTGAAGGTGATCTCGCGCACTTCGACACAGAAATACAAGAGTACTCCCGAGAATCTTCGCGAGGTTGGAAAACAGTTAGGCGTTGCCAACCTGCTTGAAGGCAGTGTGCAGAGAGTGGCCAACGCCGTGCACGTCAACGTGCAGCTGATTCGCGTGGCAACCGATGAACATCTCTGGGCTGAGAGTTACAACCGTAAGCTGGATGACATCTTCGCGGTCGAAGGGGAAGTAGCCGGCGCCATTGCCGAAGCCTTGAACGCCAGATTGAGCGGCGCCGAGAAAGCCATCCTCGCACAAAAGCCCACTAATAACTCCGCGGCTTACGACGCCTACCTGTGGGGCGTCGCCCAGTATTGGCACTCAGCTAGCCAGGACGAACAAGAGGCGGCGGTGCGCTCCTTCGAGGAAGCAACGCGACTCGATCCGCAGTTTGCCGAGGCGTGGGCCGCCCTGTCGCGAAGTCATTCCGTCATCTTTTTCCATTCTGATGTGACCCCGACTCGGCGGAAAGCGGCGGAAGATGCTCTGGCGGAGGCAACCCGATTGCGTCCTGATCTGGCCGAAACGCAACTAGCTCGCGGGTACTTTCAATATTGGGTGCTGCACGACTACAAAGGCGCGCTCGAGATGATGCGCCAGTTGCGCAATTCCTGGCCGAGTAATCCTGAGATTCACCAGGTCATTGCCTTCATTTCAGCGCGGCTCGGGCTTTGGCAGGAGAGTATTGAATCCATCGACCGAGTGATCGCCTTAAGTCCTCGGGAGCTTTTTCCGCGCAGCCAGGCAATCCTGCGCGCACCTACTCGACATAACGCTCTAGAACCGTGAGCAACTCGCGTAACTTACGCCGGCCCTCTGCCGGTGTGTGTGCCTCCGCGATGCAGTGATGAGTGTGCGAATGAATCAGTTTTTCCGCGAGCGATTTCAGACCGCGCCGGGCGGAAACGATCTGGAGAAGGATTTCCACACAGTCGCGGTCCTCGTCGATCATTCGTTCGACTGCGTTGAGCTGGCCGACGATCTTGCGCACCCGGATGATTGAGGCGCGGCGTTCTTCTTCGGGATGCCGATGGCTGTGTTTCCTGCTCATCGTGCGAGGTTACGTGCGATCCCGAGATTCGTAAAGAACGGAGTGGACATATGATGGGGTATGGGGGTATTCACCTTATTGAATGAGCCCGGCTGTTTTCAGTACCACCGCCGCCAGATGGATGAGGACGACTCGGCAATCTGCCGCGTCGTCGTGCGGCCCTACAATCCGCCACCTTCGGCGGAAGCTAAGACGGGTGCGGCTCACCATAACGCAGCGCTACCACGCCCTCCACGAATACGCCCGGATCTATCACGCTCTCGCAGCCCGCGAGGCCAAAGGATCGGAACGCAAATTGATCCTGCAATGTCTGGCGGAAGAAGCGGATGTGCGCGCCGAACGCGTTGAGATGTCACTGCGAAGGTTTCGGATTGCAAACAGTCTTCCTGCGGAAACGCGGTTCCGCCGCCTGAGCCGCTGGTTTCTACTGCGTTGGCGGATTAGCTGGACTCTTGCGCGGCTCGATCGCATAGAATCGCGGCGTTCATCTGCGACGCTTGACGCTTTCACTCAACTCAGCCGGCTCTGCCGCGTAATCGCTGCCGCCAGGGTACGGTGCACTCAATTCTCCCCTCGACTTTCATCCCGGCACCAGGATGATCCATAAAGTCGAGCGCTTGTAGCCACGGCAAGCCAACCAAAGAGAGCTTTCACCTTTCATGTTCCGATTTATTTTTTCGGGCAAACTCCACCCCGCCATCGTCCATAAGGCGGTCAAAGCGGCTGCGGCTGCTATTTCAGAGCATGAGCAGAAGCTCATTGAGCTATGCACGCTGCCGGCCGAAGAAGCGTTGCAGCGCTTTGGCGTGACCGAAAGTGGCCTTTCGGACGAGCAAGTTGAAACTGCTCGGGAAGAATACGGCAGCAATATTCTCAGTCACAGAAAAGAGGCCGGCATCGTGATGGAGCTCTTGCAACGATGCCGCAATCCTCTGGTGATCCAGCTGCTCGTGATCTGTATCGTCTCCCTGTTAATGGGAGATGTCCGCGCGGCGACTGTGGTCGGAGCAATGGTCCTGCTGAGCGTTGTGCTGGCATATGTGCAAGAGCATCGCTCCAGCAAGGCCGTGGAAAAGCTCAACGCCATGGTGCAAACCAACTCTCTGGTAATGCGCGATGGAAAAGAATGTGACATCCCAATAGCCGAGATTGTTCCAGGAGAGATCGTCATCCTGCAAGCCGGCGCACTTATCCCGGCGGATCTTCGCCTAATCAGTGCCAAGGATTTTTTCGTAAGTCAGTCCTCCCTAACCGGCGAATCCATGCCGGTGGAGAAACACGCTGAACCGGCAGATGTAACCGGCCGGGGCGTTATCGAATTGCAAAACGCATGTTTCCAAGGGAGCAATGTTGTGAGCGGCACCGCTCGCGGGGTGGTCGTCAACACTGGGAGCAAGACTCACTTCGGTTCGATAGCCGAAAAGCTTTCGGGACAGCGGGCCCAGACGAGTTTTGACAAAGGCATCGCCGGTTTCACATGGTTGATGATCCGCTTCATGGTGGTCATGGTCGCGATCGTCTTTTTGATTGTCGGCGTGACCAAGCACGACTGGGCGGAGGCTCTCCTTTTCGCCCTCTCGGTCGCGGTAGGACTGACCCCGGAAATGCTGCCGATGATTGTGACGGTGAACCTTTCCAAAGGCGCCATGGCCATGTCGAAGAAGAAGGTCATCGTGAAGCGGCTGAACTCGATTCAAAACTTCGGCGCCATCGATATTCTCTGCACCGACAAGACGGGCACCCTGACGCAAGATCGCGTGATTCTCGAAAAGGCCGTTGATGTCACCAACCGTGATAGCGATGACGTCCTGCGCTACGCCTACATGAACAGTTACTATCAGACCGGGTTGCGCAACCTGCTGGACCGTTCGGTTCTTTCGCATAGCGATCTGGACGTGGAGCGCGGTTGCAAGAAAGTGGATGAAATTCCTTTCGATTTTCAACGCAAACGCATGTCCGTTGCCGTGGATTACCAGGGCGACCACGTGCTGATCTGCAAGGGTGCGGTGGAAGATATTTACAAGGCCTGCACGCATTACCAGATCGATGAGGAAATCCATCTAATGATCGATCTCATCAAGGACGATCTCCTGGAAGAGTATGAAGAATTGAGTCGGGATGGTTATCGCGTGCTCGGAATCGCCTACCGAGAATTTCCGCAAAGCAAGCAGGTGTTTTCAGTTGCTGACGAAAGCGATTTGATCTTGCTCGGCTACATAGCTTTTCTTGATCCGCCCAAGGGCTCCGCCGCCAAGGCCCTCGCCTCACTCAAGCAGTATGGCGTCGTCACGAAGATTCTAACCGGTGATAACGCGCTGGTGACCCGGAAGATCTGCAAGGATGTCGGCTTGGATGAACAAGAGGTCATTACCGGCGACAAGCTTCTCGGTCTGGATGAAACGCAACTGGGCGAGTTGGCGGAAAAGAACAATGTGTTTGCCCGTCTGTCTCCCTCCCAAAAGGAGAACATCATCACGGCGCTGCAAAAACGCGGGCATGTAGTTGGCTACATGGGCGACGGTATCAATGACGCTCTTTCGATGCGCGCCGCGGACGTGGGTATTTCTGTCGATACGGCGGTCGACGTCGCGAAGGAATCGGCCGACATCATTCTCCTCGAAAAGAGCCTCCTCGTACTCGAGGACGGCATTATCGAGGGAAGAAAAGTGTTCAGCAACATCCTCAAGTACATTCGCATGGGCGCCAGTTCGAACTTTGGAAACATGTTCAGCGTGGTCGGCGGAAGTTATTTCCTGCCCTTCCTTCCGATGGCACCGATTCAGATCTTGCTGAACAACTTGCTTTACGATGCATCCCAAGTCGGCATTCCCGCGGATCATGTCGATGAAGAATATCTCAAGACTCCCCGCAAGTGGAACATCGAGAACATACGTCGCTTTATGGTCTTCATCGGGCCGATGAGTTCCATCTTCGATTACGCAACTTTCTTTCTCATGCTCTACTTCTTTAACTGCAAACTTTACTCGCATGGTGCGACCTCTCCGGAAATGAAAACGTATTACGAAAGTCTGTTTCACACTGGCTGGTTTGTAGAGTCGATTTTGACTCAAACGCTTATCGTTCACATTATCAGAACCAACAGGATTCCCTTTCTTCAAAGCATCGCCAGCCCATTCCTGCTTCTGACAACAATGATTGTTATGGTCGCGGGCGCGGCTCTTCCGTATTTACCGATCGGAAGTTACTTTGGCTTTGTCCCCCTGCCGGCTAGCTTCTGGATATGGATTGCTGGATTCCTTCTTTGCTATGCGGTGCTAACCCATTCGGTTAAAGTTTGGTTCCACCGAAAATACGGAATGGATTAACATGAGAAGCCTCCTCGATGCCCTACAGGCTGGCCGTTTGATTGAATTGACGGACAGTCACAAGACCAAGGCGCTGGAGTATCTAGCTGCGCTCATTGAGGCTATTCCAGATATTGGAGTCGAAGGCGGTATCACGGAAAGCGTGCTCGCGCGCGAGCACGTGCACAATACAGGCATAGGAGGAGGTTGGGCTTGTCCGCACGCGCGCGCGCCGCACGATGGCGAACTGGTTTGCGCGGTGGGCTGGAGCCCCACGGGCATCGACTACGGTGCGCCTGACAACGAGCCGGTGCATCTCCTAGTCATGTATTTCGTGCCGGAAGGGCAGAAACATGCCTATCTCAAAGAGATTTCCTTGCTCGCCAAAGCAATCAAGACGCAGGTCGCGCTACAGAATCTCAAATCGTTGACAGATCTTGGAGAAGTCCGCGACCGACTGCTCGACGCGATCCATGTCGCCTTGGAATCGACAACGCCCGACGCAAGAGCGCGGATGATCAAGCTTGAAGTTAGGCATGCCGCTGCTCACGAGCTTGGCTTACCTCTTGAGCTTGCTCGCTTCATCATTCCACTCTCTATTCTGGCAATTCCCGGCTCCAAGCCAGTTATCCTATGTCAGGACCGTGAAATGGTGCATGCGCTGGAGTCACAGGATGAACTAGCGTCCCACCTCGTTCAAAATGGTCGCGCTGAGCATCTAGGAATCCAGATTTTGCTTCGATCTTCTTCCAATTTTCAGCCAGACCGCGTTCTCTACGATTGCCTGGCGTTCAGACCAGCGAAGAACGCTTCTTAGCATTTGGAATTCAATTGCCAGCTCCTTCAGAAATTATCACAGCGAAGACCGATGGAACGGAAGGCGAGACCGCGCCATAATGAGAAGCGCTGAACACCATTTTACGCACCGCACCGGCTGGCTGCGTGCCGCCGTCCTAGGCGCCAACGACGGAATCGTTTCCACCGCTAGCCTGATCTTGGGCGTGGCCGCAGCCGGATCCACCCGCAGTAGCGTTCTGGTCGCTGGCATGGCCGGCTTGGTAGCGGGCGCGATGTCGATGGCCGCAGGCGAGTATGTTTCCGTCAGCTCCCAATCTGATACTGAACGTGCCGATTTAGTTCGGGAGCGTGAGGAGTTGGCCACCGATGGCGAATACGAACACGCCGAACTGGCCGCTATCTATGTGGCGCGGGGACTCGATGCTCAACTGGCCGACCAAGTCGCCACTCAATTGATGGTTAAGGACGCACTGGGCGCTCACGCTCGTGACGAGTTGGGAATATCCGACACCCTCAGCGCGCGCCCAGTCCAAGCCGCATTGGCTTCCGCTGGGACTTTTGCGGCCGGTGCCGCCCTGCCACTCCTGCTCGTTCTCATAGTGCCACGATTCGCGCTCGTCTGGGCGATCTCGGGCAGCTCACTTTTCTTTCTCGCGATGTTGGGTTCCTTGGCAGCCCGCGTGGGGGGGGCACCAGTGTGGAGGGCAACTGTGCGCGTGACTTTTTGGGGCGCGCTTGCGATGGCACTAACTGCCGGGGTCGGCGCTTTATTTGGGGCGACTCTCTGAGACTCTTTTCTCGCACGGGGCGAAATGCGCCGCAGTAAGTGACGACACCGTCCGGAACGGGGTCCGGACCCTCGAAAATCAACGTCCGGACGTAGGTTTTCTTTTGCAGTTGGGGGCGCGAATGACAAAATGGGTCCGGAGGGGTTCGACCCTCGAGAAATCATCGCCTCAGAGTCCGATTTCTGCGCGTTTTGAAGCGCAAATGACAAAAGGGGAGTGAACCCCCTAAGCTCCACGGACGCTCTGTTCGTTAGGCGGGTTTCGCCACTTTCTAGGATCAAGCGGCGAGTCGATGGGAAAATCATCCATAAATCGTTGGTTTTTGAAATAATTGCGTCCGTTAAATTTCGTTTTCTGAACTTGGTACCTTCGTGTCCTACAGGGATAACTAAATTAATCTCGACACGGGTACCGATTCCGAAGAAAAGGGAGCTCGATTACGTCACCCGACGTTTCAACGCATCTTCGGCCTGGGCTGCTTAGGCCCGTGGAGTTGAACCTTCGCTGGAAGGCCGCTTAACGCGATCTCCAGATGCAAACCGCGCCCCTGTTAAACCAAAGTGAGTCGCTCTTGGGAGCGGACTTGTTTTCAGCTTCGGGGGGAACTGAACCCGTGCCAGTTGACCCCGAAAGCCTTCGGGGTTGATCGCGATCGCCATGAAAATTATTCCGCGTCTCGCCCTCACAATCTTCTCGGCTGCTCTTACACTTGTTGCCGCTGCCCTGTCGCTCGCGCCTACAGCTGCCGCGGCGGCTCCGTTTACTTTTGATAACACCGGCAGCCTCGCCACCGCACGCCAGGATCACACAGCGACGTTGCTGCCCAACGGCAAGGTGCTCGTCGCAGGAGGAGTTGGCAACAGCGGCCTTCTCGCGAGCGCGGAACTGTACGATCCCGCGAGCGAGACTTGGGCCACGACCGGCAGCCTCGCTACCGCACGCGAGTTTCACACAGCGACGTTGCTGCCCAACGGCAAGGTGCTCGTCGCAGGAGGATTTGGCAGCAGCGGCGCTCTCGCGAGCGCGGAGCTGTACGATCCCGCCAGCGGGACTTGGGCCACGACCGGCAGCCTCGCCACCGCACGCGAGAATCACACAGCGACGTTGCTGCCCAACGGCAAGGTGCTCGTCGCAGGAGGAGCTGGCATCAGCAGCTATCTCGCGAGCGCGGAGCTGTACGATCCGGCCAGCGGGACTTGGGCCACGACCGGCAGCCTCGCCACCGCACGCCAGGATCACACAGCGACGTTGCTGCCCAACGGCAAGGTGCTCGTCGCAGGAGG
>PMSN01000025.1 GCA_003167555.1 Spartobacteria bacterium | reverse complement strand
AGTCAGTCCGGTCAAGTTCTACTTCGCCACCCCGCATCACAGCTGGGAGCGCGGGACCAACGAGAACACCAACGGACTCATCCGGCAGTATCTGCCCAAAGGAGCAACCATGGCCCGAGTCACCCAAAGCGAATGCGACTTAATCGCCCAACACCTCAACAACCGACCAAGAAAAAGACATGGCTACAAAACACCCAATCAATGCTTCCTTCAGACCTAGCAAATGTTGCACTACAAAGTTGAGCCTAGGTCTTGATAGCAACATCGCGCCGACGCAAGCATATCACGGCCCATAGCAAGGCCAATGTAACAAAGATCACCGCTGCACCAAGATTGATCTGGTCTTTCCGGCTAAAAATCATAAATCCCGACTTATCGCCGAGGAAAAATGACAACTGCACCCAGGTCCCCCAAGAGAACAACACTGCCGGCACCACGGAAATACAGAGAAGCAACACGCCGAGCCAACGTCGCGGTTTGAACGCAAAATATATCGCTGCCGCCGTGGTGGCACTGACGATCGAATCGCAGATGATAGCCACCGGGCTCCCGAATGGAATACCGCCACCGATGGCGAGCGATATCAGCAACAGAAGCAGCCACACAATTGCGGTGGCGATGCTCACGATTCTTGGCATAACAGGCGCATAGACCTAACGAGAAAGAGCTCAGCCACCGCTGGTGGGAGCGAGCGTGGCAAACATCGACAACTGTTTCATAAGATCAAATCTGGTCATCACACCGGCCAGCGGTTGGGTGCAGCGATTGGTTAGGTCTAAGAGTGTGGCTAGCGTAATAATATCGGCCCACTCGTCTGCTTTCCAAACTTCGCCAACTCGCCGGACTGGGAGGCGCATCTCGACGTTCCAACCACTCTTCGTATAGCGTGCCCAGATGTGAACCTCCGCCCTGTTACGATCCACGATGTGAATCAACGAGAGTGTGTCGACGGTCTTCTGCGTGGGATCCTGTGCATGCATCTTTTGCAGCCACCATTTCGCAGCGGCTGTGATCAATCGAACGTCGCCTTTGGAAACTGCACTAACTCTGCCGTCGACTTTCGGCGGGCCGCCCGCCGCATGGAGTGTAGCCGCGCAAAGGAAACAAAGCAGAAACAACGACGTGCGCATAGACCTAACGAGAATTAGACGAACGTTCGTAATTAAAGGCGAACATTTTTTCGTCTAACTCGGGAGCTGAGGGTTGAGTGAAAGGGGGCATGATCCGAGAGCGTATCAGGCCACGCATTGTCATCAATCCAAAACGGCGGCTCCCGTTCAGGGCGCCGCCTTCATTGCACAAGCGGAGGCAGCTTTCGCTTACTCACGCCGGAGCGTTGGGCGTTCGCTTTCCAGGATGTAGAGGCGCTTGTGCCAAGCGCCTGATCCCATCCCAGCAGGCGCTTGGCACAAGCGCCTCTACATTTATTACCGCGAATACAACTCGACGATCAACTGCTCGTTGACCATGGGCTGCATCTCTTCGCGGGTCGGGATGCGGGAGACTTTGCCGCTCAACGCATCGCGGTTCGCCACGAGCCAGTCGGGGACGGGCGCAATCTGCGTTAGCTCGAGGTTTCGCAACGCGAGCTGGCGGGATTTTGGTTTGTCTTTCACCATGACTTCGTCGCCGGCCTTCACGTTGAAGGAAGCGATGTTCACGTTCCGGCCATTTACCTGAACATGGCCGTGCGAGACCAACTGCCGCGCACCGCTCCGGGTATTTGCGAGACCGAGGCGGAAGACGACGTTATCGAGTCGGGTTTCCAAAAGCTGGAGGAGCGTCTCGCCAGTGACGCCGCGCTTGCGCAGGGCCAACTCAAAAATCCGGCGGAATTGTTTTTCGAGCAGGCCGTATTGATACCGGAGCTTCTGCTTTTCGCCGAGGGCGATGGCGTAATCGGACTGTTTCCGGCGCGAGCCTTTCGGCCCGTGCATGCCGGGCGGATAATTTTTCCGCTCGAGCGCTTTGGCTGGTCCAAACAATGGCACGCCATAGCGGCGGCTCACTTTGGTTTTCGGTCCGGTGTATCTGCCCATGGCTTAAAAAATTAGAAAGTAGGAAGTAGAAAACCTAAACGCGGCGCTGTTTCGGCGGACGGCAGCCGTTGTGCGGGACGGGGGTGACGTCGCGGATGACGGTGAGATCGAGGCCGATGGCCTGGAGTGCGCGCACGGCAGACTCGCGTCCGGCGCCGGGGCCGCGGACGAGCACTTCGACTTCTTTTAACCCGTGGCCCATCGCCTGGCGGGACGCGTCCTGCGCTACCATCTGCGCGGCGTAAGCGGTGCTCTTGCGCGAGCCTTTGAAGCCGACTTTGCCGGCGCTCGACCAGCCGATCACGTTGCCGTTGAGATCGGTGATGGTGACGATAGTGTTGTTAAAAGTGGAAAGGACATGCGCGATGCCGGTGTGAATGTTCTTACTCCCCTTCGCCTTGACGATTTTCGGCTTCTCGACGTCGTTCGGATCAAGAGAGAGATTCTCTTTCGGAGCTTCGACGGGAGCCGGCTCTTCTTTTTTCGCTTTCGGTTTCTTGGCGGGTTTGGCTTCGGCAGCGGCGGCAGTTGGCGCAGTCGTGTCCGCAGGCGCGGCAACAGCATCGGCAGGCGCGGCCGCGGCGGTTTCGGCAGCGGGTGCAGCGGTCTGTTCCGCTGCGGGAGTTTCCGCGACCTCGGCGGCGGGTTCTTTCGCCTTCGAAGGCTTCTTCGGTTTATCAGCGCTGGCTGACTTCGCGGGTTTCTTTTCTTCTGAATCTGCCATGGCTGAATCCTAAATTTTTAAACCTTGCCGGTCTTCGCTTCCTTGTTCCGGATCACGCCGACGGTCTTGCGCGGCCCTTTCCGCGTGCGCGCGTTGGTGGAGGTGCGCTGACCGCGCACGGGCAAGCCGCGCCGATGCCGGATGCCGCGATAACAATTGATGGCCTGAAGCCGTTTCAAGTTGCTCTGGAGTTCGCGGCGAAGATCGCCTTCGATCAACATTTTGTTGCCGGTGATCGCCTGGATGATGTCGTTGATTTGATGCGGCGTGAGGTCTTTCGCGCGCAGGTTCGGATTGATGTTGGTCTGCTCCAAAACTCGCTTCGCCGTGCTCGGGCCGATCCCGTAGATGTAAGTGAGCGACGCTTCGATGCGTTTGTCCGCCGGAATTTCAACTCCTAATAGTCTGGGCATATCAATTCGCTAAATGTTTCACCCTTGCCGCTGCTTGTGGCGGGGGTTCGTGCAGATGACGCGGACAACATTCTTCCGCTTCACGATCTTGCACGCTACACAAAGTCTTTTTACTGATGGTCGCACTTTCATAAACTGACAAAATTCGGCGGGAACGAAAAACGCGGAGATCGGCTCCGCGTTGTCACTTCTGGCGATAGGTAATTCGCCCCTTCGACAAATCGTAGGGTGAAACTTCTAGCATAACTTTGTCGCCTGGCAAGATGCGAATGAAGTGGAGGCGCATTTTGCCGGAAATGTGGGCGAGAAGGCGGTGGCCGTTGGGCAACCGGACTCGGAACATGGTGTTGGGCAGCAGCTCGACAACCGTGCCTTCTACTTCAATTGCGTCTTTCCGCGCCATGTAAGGATTTCCGGCTCGTTCTTCGTGATCAAGACGGTGTGTTCGAAATGGGCCGAGGGCATTCCGTCCAACGTGCATACTGTCCAGCCGTCATCGAGGAGTTTGACGGCGGGACCGCCAGCATTAATCATCGGCTCGAGCGCGAGGGTCATTCCGGCTTTCAAGCGCGGGCCGCTCCCGCGTTTTCCGAAGTTCGGCACCTGCGGTTCTTCGTGAAGTTTTCGCCCCACGCCGTGGCCGACGAACTCGCGCACGACGCTGAATCCATCGCGCAACGCGACCTCTTCGATCGCCGAACAAACATCGCCGAGCCGCACGCCTTCCGACGCGGTCTCGATCGCGCGGCGCAAGGCGGCCTGCGTGACGCGCAAGAGACGCTCGGTTCGCTCATCAATCATGCCGACAGGAACCGTGGAGGCGGTGTCCCCCACCCAGCCGTCCTGGATCACGCCGATGTCGAGCTTGACGATGTCGCCGTACTGAATCCGGCGCTGGCTGCCGATGCCGTGAACGATTTCGTCGTTGAGCGAGATGCAAATGTTCCCCGGGAAAACGCGATGCCCGATCCGGTAGCCGAGGAACGCGCTCTGCACGCCCGCTTCCTGCATGAGATCGGCGGCGGCCTGGTCCACTTCCTTTGTCGAGATGCCGGGGCGAATCAGCTCGCTTACCTGGTCGAGGATCTCGCTGGCCGTGCGGCAGGCGCGCCGCATTTTTTCAATTTCCTTTGCGCTCTTGATCGGAATCATGCCGATTCCTCGATCAACCGCGAGATGTCGCTGAAGACGGCGTCGCGGTCGCGGTTTCCGTCGACTCTCCGGAGCGTGCCGGCCTTCTCGTAATGAGCCGCGAGCGGCTGGGTCTTGGCGTTAAATTCTTCCAACCTCGTCTTCAACACCTCCGCGTCGTCATCGTTGCGCCTAACGAGCGGCCCGTCGCAATACGGACAGACCGGACGTTCCGCGAAATGCGCGCTGGTGAGGCTGGTGGTGAACCCGCAGCCCTGGCATTGCAATCGGCTCAAGATGCGTTCGGCCACGGTTTGCTCGGTAACATCTAGCCAGATCGCCAGGTCGAGCGGCGTCTTATGGCGCACGAGAATGCTTTGGAGACTCTTCGCCTGCGGGATCGTGCGCGGAAATCCGTCGAAGACGAAGCCGTGGCCGCCATGGAGCCGCAGCCAGTCTTCGATCAGCTCGACGATGATTTTATCGGAAACCAAACCACCGTGCTTCGTGGTGTCCGCCGTTTCCAATCCCAGTGGAGTGCCCAGTTCTTTTTCACGTCGCAGGATCGCGCCCGGCGACGTCACCGGAATCCCGAATTGCCGCGTGATCATTTCCGCCTGAGTTCCTTTTCCGGAACCCGGCGCACCCAGAAGCACCAATCGCCTTTTCACTCAGCGTCCGACCAGGAAAAAAGTCACGCCCCCAATGACGAGGATGGCGATGCCGACGTAGAGCCACATCAACGTCGTGCTCCGCGCCGCCTCGCCGCGCGCATAAGCCGCGCGATCGAAACGCCCGCCGCGGATGCGCCCCTTGCGCAGGAACCCGTCGTAATGCCGCTGGATCAGATGCGTTTCGACTTGCCGCATCGTATCGAGAATCACGCCGACGATAATCAACAGACTGGTGCCGCCAAAAAATTGCGCGGTGATCACCGGCACGTGCATCCCCTGGCTGAGCAGACTCGGCAGGACCGCGATCATCGTGAGGAAAACCGCGCCCGCGAAAGTGAGGCGCGTCATGGTGAAATCGAGAAATGCGGCGGTCGGCTGGCCGGGGCGAACGCCGGGAATGTAGCCGCCGTATTTCTTGAGATCGTCCGCGATTTGGGCCGGCTGAAATTGCGTCGCCACCCAGAAATAACTGAAGAAGAAAATCATCATGGCCAGCACCGCATAGTGCAGCCAGCCGGTCGAAAGCATGTCGGCGATTGTCCTCGCGGTCCGGCTTTCCTTGAAAAGCACGCTCACAATCGTCGCGGGGAAAAGCAAAAGTGCCCAGGCGAAAATGATCGGCATCACGCCCGCGTAATTCACCTTCAACGGCATGTATTGCGTCTGGCCGCCGTACATTTTCCGGCCGACGACGCGCTTCGCGTATTGCACGGTGATCTTTCGCACGCCCTGCGTCACCGCGATGACAGCGGCAATCACGATAAAGAGAAACGCCACCATCAAGACGAGAATGGCCGGGTTGACCTGGCTGGTGCCGGTCTCAGCGGAAGGCACGAACGTCTTCCACGCCTGCGCGAGAGCCGCGGGGAGACGCGCCACGATGCCGATCGTGATGATGAGCGAGATGCCGTTGCCGATGCCGCGCTCCGTGATTTGATCGCCGAGCCACATTAAAAATAGCGTGCCCGTGGTGAGCGAGATCACAGTTACGATTTGGAATGATACTCCAAGATTATCGACGAGAGGGATTCCCAACTTCGCTGTCGTCTCAGTGATTCCCGGCAGCATCGTGTGGTACGATTCGGGATGTTGGAACGACACCGCGAGCAGATAGCCCTGCACCAGGCAAAGGCACACCGTCGCATACCGCGTGTATTGCATGATTTTCTGGCGCCCGCCGTCTTCCTTGGCAAGCCGGCCGAGCTGCGGGATGACCGCGGTCAGCAATTGCATCATGATCGACGCACTGATGTAGGGCATGATGCCGAGCGAAAAAATCGCGCAGTTCTCCAGCGCGCCGCCACTGAACAAATTGAACAGGGCCGCGACACTGCCGCCCGTTTTCTCCGTGAGCGAACTCCGGAACCATTCCTGGATCACCGCCTGGTTAACGCCCGGTGTGGTAATGGCGGCGCCGAGACGCACGATCACGACCACTGCAAGGGTGAACAGAATGCGCCGCCGCAGCTCCGGTATCTTGACCGTGTTTAAGAACGCCGAAACCATCGCCTAGGATTGGGTAATCAACCGGAGAGTGCTACTTCTTTCCCGCTGATTTTTTCTTCGGCGCTGCTTTGGCCGCGGTCTTCTTTTTCCCTGCTGGCTTTTTCGCAGAGGCCTTCGCTTTGGGAGCTTCAGTCGCTCCGGACTCGGACGCGTCCGCTGGCGCTGGAGGTTCGTCAGCTACGCGAGGACCCTGAACTATTTTCTCGCGCAACGTGATGCTGCCGCCGACCTTCTCGATTTTCTCGCGCGCGGATCCGCTCACCTTGTCGGCTTCAATCGTCAGCGCGTGCTTCAATTCGCCGTCTCCAAGAATTTTCAATCCGGCGCCCTGGCCGCGGATTAAATTCGAATCGCGCAGGAGTTGCTCGTTCACGACTGTGCCTTCCTTGAACGAACTCAAGTCGGTCAGGTTCACGATCGCGTAATTCTTGTGGAAAGCCGCATTGTTGAAACCGCGCTTGGGCAAACGCCGGATCAGCGGCATCTGGCCGCCTTCGAATCCGAGACGCAGGCTGCCGCCCGAGCGCGCCTTCTGTCCCTTGTGGCCTTTGCCGCTCGTCTTGCCGTGGCCGGAGCTTTCTCCGCACCCGAGCCGTTTTACTCTGTGCTTCGAGCCCGGCCGCGTTTGCATGTTATGCAACCCGATCATGACTGCTCGGCCTTTCCGTCGTTCAAGCGAATCCCGCGCACTTTCAAAATTTCATCGCGCCGGCGCAACGCGCGCAACGCTTCGATCGTCGCCTTCACCACATTCGAGTGATTGCTCGAGCCGAGCGACTTCGCGAGCACGTCGCGAATGCCGACCGCTTCGACCACCGCGCGGACCCCGCCGCCGGCGATAACGCCCGTGCCCGGCGAAGCGGGACGCAGCAGCACGCGGCCGCCGCCGTATTCGCCGATCGTCTCGTGCGGAATCGTGTTTCCGTGCAGCGACATTTTCTCCATCGATTTGCGCGCGGCTTCGGACGCTTTCCGGATTGCTTCCGCGACTTCATTCGCTTTGCCGAATCCGACGCCGACCTGGCCGTCGTGATCCCCGGCCACGATGAGCGCGCTAAAGCTGAAACGCCGGCCGCCTTTGACGACCTTCGCGCACCGATTGATGAACACGACTTTCTCCGTCGTGTCGCCTCTTGCCGCTGAGCTTTTGTCCGTCTGGCGTTCCTGCCGTCTGCCGCCGCCGCTGTGTTGTTGTGCCATGATGTTCTAAAATTTGAGTCCGCCTTCGCGCGCCGCGTCCGCCAGAGCTTTCACTTTTCCGTGATAGAGAAAACCGCCCCGGTCGAAGATGACCTTGTCGACTTTCTTTGAAAGCAGGCGCTCGGCGATGGCTTTGCCGACTTTTTGGGCCGAGGCGAGATTGGCGCCGGCCTTGGATTTGCCGATGACTGTTTCCTCCGTCGTAGCCGCGGCCGCCAGCGTCTTGCCCGCGTCATCGTCGATGACCTGGGCGTAAACATGTTTGCCGGAAAAGTGCACGGCGAGCCGTGGACGTTCCGCGGTGCCGCTGACGCGTTTTCTAATCCGCGTGTGAATGCGGTGCCGGATTTCTTTGCGATCGCTCCTGGCCATAACTATTGAACCGTCTTTCCTTCCTTGCGCCGGACTTGCTCGCCCGCGTAACGGACGCCTTTGCCCTTGTAAGGCTCGGGCGGATAGAATCTCCGGATGTCCGCCGCGACTTGTCCGACCAACTTCTTGTCGATCCCGTGAATCGCGATCTTCGTGCTATCGGTCACGGTGATTTTGATTTCTTTCGGGATGGGAAACAGAATCGGATGAGATTTTCCCAGTGCGAGATTGAGGGTCGCGCCCTGCACGGCCGCTTTGAAACCGACGCCCTCGATCTCGAGGTTCTTCGAAAATCCTTCGCTCACGCCGAGCACCATGTTGTGAACGAGACTGCGCGACAAACCATGCAACGCCTTCACGCCGCGCGTCTCCGCGTCGCGCACGAGCGAAACACGATTGTCCTTCACGCTGGCCTTGATCTCGCGGGGCAGACTCCAGCTCAGCTTCCCTTTCGGTCCTTCCACGGCAACGGCGCCATCGGCTCCGATGTTCACCTTCACCTTGTCGGGAATCTCGACCGCTTTGTTTCCGATCCGTGACATAAACTTAAACGCGCCTTACCAGATGTAAGCCAGCAGCTCGCCTCCCACGTTTTGTTTTTTCGCTTCGCGCCCGGAAAGAATCCCGCGCGGCGTCGAGAGAATCGACACGCCCATTCCACCGAGCACGCGCGGAATTTCCTGCGCGCCGACGTAACGGCGCAGACCCGGACGGCTCACGCGTTTCAAACCGGTGATCGCGCTCGCACGGTTCGCGATCTTGTTCGTGATCTTGATCCGCGGATGTGCCGCTTCGGTGTCGACCGAGTAATCGACGATGTAACCTTCGTCCTTCAAAATGCGCACGATCTCCGCTTTGATTTTCGAATACGGGACAAACATCTCGGGCTTCTGCGCGTTCGCGGCATTACGCACACGGGCGAGAAGGTCGGCAATAGGATCGGTAACTGTGCTCATGAAAATTAATTAGGCCGGCTGCGGTGCGGCCGCGACCTGCTTCTTGGCCCGGTCGCTGAACGGCATTCCCATCTCGCTCAGGAGCGATTTGGCCTCCTCGTTCGTCCGCGCGGTGGTGACGATGGTAACATCAAATCCGATGTTGCGCTTGATTTTATCCAGCTCGACCTCGGGGAAAATGGATTGGTCGGAAACGCCGAGCGTATAGTTGCCGTGGCCGTCGAAGCCCTTCGGCGACACGCCGCGAAAATCGCGAATGCGCGGGAGTGACGCCTTGATCAGGCGCTCCAGGAATTCATACATATGCTCGCCTCGCAAAGTCACCTTCGCGCCGATCGCCTGTTCCTGACGCAGCTTGAAATTCGCGATGCTTTTCTTGGCGCGCGTCTCGGATGGTTTCTGGCCGCTGATCAACGCCAGCTCCGCCTTCGCGTCTTCGAGCGCCTGCTTCACATCCGATTGCGAGCCGACCGACGTGTTGATGACGACCTTCTCCACCTTCGGGACCTGGTGCGGATTCTTGTAGCCGTGCTGCTTCTGCAACGCCGGCATCACGCGGTCTTTGTAGTCCTGATAAAATTCGTTCGTCATGAGCCAGGCTTATTCTTCCTTCTCTTTCGCGGTCTTCCGCTTGGGAGATTTCTCTTTCGCCGCCTTCTTCTTCGTTCCCTTGTCCTTGCCCGCTTTCTCGCCGCGCTCCAGCACTCTCACGTTCGAAATGTGAATCGGGCCTTCGCGCTCCTGGATTTTCCCCTGCGGATTGTCCTGCGATTTCTTCAAGTGTTTCTTGATGATCCGCACGCCTTCGATCAGAACGCGCTGTTTGCGCGCGATCACTTCGAGCACCTTGCCGGAGGAACCTCGGAAGTTCCCCGAGATGACCTCGACGTTGTCGCCTTTTCTGACGTGCAGCTTGATGCGGTTCATAAAACTTCCGGAGCGAGCGAGACAATTTTCATGAAATTGCGCTCGCGCAATTCCCGCGCGACCGGCCCGAAAATGCGGGTGCCGCGCGGATTCAAATCTTTGTCGATCACAACGATCGCGTTGTTGTCGAAGCGCAGGACCGAGCCGTCGCTTCGCTTGATCGGCTGACGCGTCCGCACGATGACGGCGCGAATCACTTCGCCCTTTTTCACTGTGCCGGTGGCGCTCGCTTCTTTCACGTTCGCAACAATCACGTCACCAATGCCGGCTGATTGCGCGGTTCCCTTGCCGATCACGCCAATCATCGTCGCCATGCGGGCGCCGCTGTTGTCAGCCACGTCGAGTCTGGATCGTAGGTAAACCATAAAATCTTCCTCTCCCTCTTCCTCTTGCTTCTTACTTCTGCACCACTGCCACCAGCCGCCACCGCTTCAATTTGCTCAGCGGCCGCGTCTCCATGATCCGGACGGTGTCGCCGGTCTTGGCTTTGTTCTCTTCGTCATGGGCGTAAAACTTTTTCATCTGCTTCACGATCTTGCCGAACTTGTTGTGCGGAACGCGCGTCACGCTGCGGACCACGATCGTCTTGTTCATGCCACTCGAAATGACTTCGCCGGTGCGCGTCTTGCGCGCGCCGCGATGCACTGCCGGCATTTCCGTCGCCGCCGTCGTTCCGCCATTTGGTTGATCGTTTGTGTCTGCCATAAAATTACTTTGTTGCCGCCTTGGCCGCGCGTTGCGCGAGGACGGTTTCGACGCGCGCGACTTCCCGGCGCAGAAGTCGCAAACGGCTCGGCTGCTCCAACTGGCCGCTCTGCTGCTGCAGCCGCAGGTGCAGGCTTTCCTGGCGCAAATCGCGCTTCTTGGTCGCCAATTCGTCCGAACTCATCTCGGATATTTCTTTGAATTTCATACTCGTTAGGCTGCGGCCACGTGATGCCGGGTGAGGAATTTCGTGCGGACGGGCAATTTGTCCGCGGCGAGCCGAAGCGATTCGCGCGCGACCGATTCCGTCACGCCGTCGAGCTCGAACAGAATATTTCCAGGCCGCACCGTCGCGACCCAATACTCCGGTTGCCCTTTGCCTTTACCCATTCGCGTTTCCGGCGGGCGCGAGGTCACGGATTTGTCCGGGAAAATGCGGATCCACAATTTGCCTTTGCGCTTCATGCTGCGGGTCAACGCGACGCGCGCCGCTTCGATCTGCGTGTTCGTGATCCAGGCGCGTTCGAGCGTCTGCAAGCCGAACTCGCCGAAATCAATTCGCAGATTGCGCGAAGCGGTCCCCTTGCGGCTACCCCGCTGGGTCTTCCGGTACTTCACGCGTTTTGGCATCAATGGCATAACAGTCTCCTAAAAAATTTCTAAGCTGCGGCCGGCTCGGGCGGTGGCGGAAGAACCGCGGCGGGCGCCTCGGCGGCCGGCTCCTCTTTCTTACAAAGCCAGCACTTCACGCCGATCTTTCCGTAAACCGTGTTCGCTTCCGCGAAGCCGTAATCGATCGGCGTGCGCAACGTATGCAACGGCACTTTGCCCTCGCGATACCATTCCGAGCGCGAGATTTCCGCGCCGTTCAATCGGCCGGAGCTGCGCAACCGAATCCCCTGCGCGCCGAAATCCATCGCGACCTGCACCGCCTTCTTCATCGCGCGGCGATAAGCGATCCGGCGCTCGATTTGCAGCGCCACGTTCTCCGCCACGAGTTGCGCGTCGAGTTCCGGCGTCTTGATTTCCTGGATGTCGATCTTGATTTGTTTCCCTTGCGCCATCTTCGAGATCTCTTCGGTCATCTTCTCGATCTCGGCGCCTTTCCGGCCGATCACGATCCCGGGCCGCGCCGTGTAAATCGTCACGCGAATGCTGTTCCAGGCGCGCTCGATCACGATCTTCGAGACGGCGGCAAACTGGAGCTTCTTCTTCACGTAATCGCGAATCTTGAGATCGCTGTGGAGGAACGCGGGCATCTCCTGGGGCGAGGCGTACCACTTCGAACGCCAGTCCTTATTCACCGCGAGACGAAAACCAATCGGATTAACTTTTTGTCCCATAAATTATTTCTTCGCCTCAGGCTTCACCTCTTCCGCTGCCGCCGCGGGTTTCTCCTCGGATTTCTGCGCGCGTTTCGCTTCGCCCTTTTTCGCGGGCTTCTTCGATTTTTTCTTCTGCGCATTGCGCGTCGCGCGCGTCTTGATTTCGATCTCGTCCGTCAAAATGATGCGGATATGGCTGCTGCGTTTCAGGATGCGGCTGCCGCTGCCCCGGGCGCGCGTCATCAGCCGCTTCATCGTCGGTCCTTCACCCACGGTCGCTTCTTTCACGACCAGGCCGTCCACGCGCAGGTTCGCGTTGTTCTCCGCGTTAGCGACGGCGCTCTTGAGCGTCTTCGCGATCAGGAACGCCGCTTTCTTGGGGCTGAACGCGACGAGATCGAGCGCTGCCGAAACCGGCAGGCCCTGAATCGCGCGCGTGACTTCGCGCACCTTGAAGGGCGAAATCTTCGCATACCGATATGTCGAGCTAACTTGCATTTATTTTAAACTTACATTCTTGCGAGCGTCCGCCTGGAGGCGGTCGCCCACTCTAACTTTTTCCTTTTCAGAACCCATTTCTTGAATCACCGCGCCGCAAATTTTCTGGCGCACATCCACCACTCGCAGCGTCGCGATCAACTTGTCCCCGCGCATCACTCGGAGCGGCATTCCCATCTTCACTCCCTGCTTTTCCCCGAGATTGCCCACGACCAGCGACCATTCTTCCTTCACGCTGATGACGCTGCCGTCCATCAACGTCGCCGTTTCCTCCGGCTTTTGCTCCTTCGCGATCAACTCATTCGCGCTGCGCAATTGCGTTTCCACTTCCATCCGCGCCTGCGCATCGCCACCCGGCGAAGTCTTGAGCAAATGCAAAATCGCCTCGCTCAAACGCAACGCCTGGTCGCGAAACTCGTCCCGTTCCTTCTGCAACAATTGCAGATCGGCCACGGCAGTGAGCAGTCGTTGCTCCAGTTTCGCGCGGTCCTTGTTCGCCGCTTCGAGCCCGAGCGCTTCCATCCGCAACTCCAGGTCCGAATATTTCCGGCGATAAACTTCCGCCTCCACATTCGACGCCGCCAGGCTGTCGGTCAATGTCTTGACCGATTCGCGCGCGAGCGAAAGTTGCGTCCGCAGCTCCTCCACGTCTAATGGCGCAGCCGCGGCGGTCACTTTCGTGTCCGCCTTTTCAATTTTGGATTCTGTCAAAGAACTATTTCCCTCTGCCGCCAGCCCTCGAGCCAGCGTTACGCAGCCCACTAAAATCATTGCAGATTTCAGAATGCAGATTGCAGATTGCCGTCGCGCGTTCGCCGCCACTTCTTCCAATCTGAAATCTTCAATCTTCAATCTTCAATCACATCACTTCGTCACCTTGGCGGTGTGCGAACCGTGCTTCTTAAAGATACGTGTCGGCGAAAACTCCCCGAGCTTGTGACCGACCATGTTCTCCGTCACAAACACGGAAATAAAAGTTTTTCCGTTGTGCACCATGAAGGTGTGCCCGACGAAATCCGGCGTCACCATCGAGCGGCGTGCCCAGGTTTTCACCGGCTTCTTCACGCCCGACGTGTTCATTTTGTCGATTTTCTCGAGAAGATCCGGCGCAACGAACGGTCCTTTTTTTAAAGATCTGGCCATAAATCAAATTGTCATCCTGAGCGAAGTCGAAGGATCCCGTCGTTAAACTGGCGGTCGCGCCGCGGGATTCTTCGACTCCGCTTCGCTCCGCTCAGAATGACATGCTTTCGTTCGGTCCTTGTTCCTCCTGGTTTCAAAATTATTTCTTCCGGCGGTCCTGCATAATGAAGCGATCGCTCGGTTTGTGTTTCGCGCGGGTCTTGAATCCTTTCGCGAGCTGGCCCCACGGACTCACCGGGTGATGGCGTCCGCCGCCGCCCTTCGATTTGCCCTGACCGCCGCCCATCGGGTGATCGATCGGGTTCATCGACATGCCGCGCACATGCGGACGCCGGCCCTGCCAGCGCGTGCGACCGGCTTTGCCGCTCGCCACGTTCATGTGATCGACGTTGCCGACCTGGCCGATTGTCGCGAAACAAGTGTCGTGAATCCGGCGAATTTCGCCTGAGGGAAGTTTCACCAGCGCATAACCGGCTTCGCGGTTGCTGAGCGTGGCTTGTTGCCCGGCGCTGCGCGCAATCTGCCCGCCGCGCCCCGGCGCGATTTCAATGTTGTGAATGTTCGAGCCGAGCGGAATCGTGCTGAGCGGCAGTGAATTTCCGAGATCGGGCGGCGCTTCGTTCCCGGACATAACCGTCGCGCCTACGTTCAATCCGTCCGGCGCCAGGATGTAGCTCATTTCACCATCCGCGTACTTAATTAGAGCGATGCGCGCCGAGCGATTCGGATCGTACTCGATCGCGGTCACTTCAGCAGCGACCCCGTGCTTCCGGCGTTTGAAATCGACCCTGCGGTATTTCTGTTTATGTCCGCCGCCGATGTGCCGGGAAGTCAGCCGGCCGTTGTTGTTCCGGCCGCCGCTCCTCTTCTTTACCTCGACAAGGCTCTTATGCGGCTTCGCTTTCGTGATCTCGGTGAAAGCCGGAAGCGACTTGAAACGCAGCGCGGGAGTGAGTGGGCGAAAACTTTTGAGAGCCATAACCAGTTAGACGAGATCGATCTTGTCGCCTTCCTTGAGAGTCACGATCGCCTTCTTCCAATGCGCTTTGCGGCCGAAATCGGCGCGGCGTTCGCGCTTCTTCTTTCCGGCATAATTGCAGGTGTTGACGGCAATCACCTTCTTGTTGAACAAGCGCTCGATAGCCTGCTTGATTTGAATTTTGTTTGCGCGCGGCGAGACGCGGAACACGTATTTGTTCAGCTTCTCGCTGAGCAGCGACGCCTTCTCCGTGAGCTGCACGGTCTGGATGAGATCGTAGGGTTCGTTCATTCGCGATTCATCCTTTCGGCCAGATGTTCCAACGCCGCCGGCGTGATCAAAATTTTGTCGAACGCGAGCAGCTGTTCCGCATTCACATTCGCGGCCGTCGCGAGCAAGACCGGCTTCACGTTGCGCGCCGAGCGGTAGGTGTTCTCATCGAACGAATCGGAAAGCACCAAGACTTTCCGCGCGTCGGTTTGCTTCTTCACCAGCGCGACAAACGCTTTCGTTTTCGGTTCCGCGACCGCGAACTTATCCAGCGTGAGCACGTCGCCCGCTTTGATCCGTTCCGTCAGCGCTTTCTGGAACGCCAAACGCCGGAGCGTCTTCGAAGTTTTCTTTGAATAATCGCGCGGCTTGGGTCCGAAAACGACACCACCACCACGCCAGATCACCGACGACTTGTAGCCGGCGCGCGCGCGACCCGTTCCTTTTTGCCGCCACGGTTTCGCGCCGGAAAGGTTCACGTCCGCTTTCGATTTTGTATTCGCGGACCCGGAACGGCGCGCCGCGCGCATCGCCACGACCACGTCGTGAAGCGCCTGCGTTCCGCGAGAGTTCTCGATCAGCTCGATCTTCGCTTCCTTCGCGGCTGCTGCCGTTAAGACTTTCGCACTCATTTAGCTTTCGCTTCTCCCGCGGGTTTCTTGATAGCGGGCCGAATCACGACATAACTGCCGTTCGATCCTGGCACCGCGCCGCTGATCAAAATCACTTTCTCGGATTCGCGCACCTGCATGACCTGCAAATTCTGGACGGTCACGCGCTCGTCGCCCATGTGTCCGGGCATGCCCATGTTTTTCCAGATGCGGCCCGGGGTCGAACGATTGCCGACCGCGCCGTTGCGCCGATGGGTCTTCGAACCGTGCGCCGCGCCCTGGCCCTGGAAGTTGTGCTTCTTCATCACGCCCTGGAAACCTTTGCCCTTCGACCGGCCGATCACGTCGACCCAATCGCCCGGCTGAAACTGCGTGACGCTCAAATTGATTTCGCCTTCCGGCGCATCCGCATCGAGACGGAATTCCTTCATTAACTTCTTCGGCTCCGAACCGGCTGCCTTGAATTCACCGAGAAGCGCTTTGGTCACGCGCGATTCTTTCTGCGCGCCGAAGCCAACTTTGATGGCGGAATAACCGTCGTTCTCCGCCGTGACCCGGCGCAAAAGCACGTTATCGCCGGCCGCGATCACGGTCACAGGACGCATCCGACCATTCGCGTCGTAAACGCTGGTCATGCCGATTTTTTGTCCTAGTAAACCGATGCTCATGATCGTGGGTTTGCAAATTTGTTAGAGCTGAGACCGCTAAATCTTGATCGTAATGTCCACGCCCGCCGGCAGGTTTAGTTTCTTCAACTCGTCGACCGTTTTTGCGGTCGGCTCGATGATGTCGAGCAGGCGTTTGTGCGTCCGAATTTCAAATTGGTCCATCGACTTCTTGTCGACGTGGGGAGAGCGGTTCACCGTAAATTTCTCGATCAACGTCGGCAGCGGGATCGGTCCTGCCACGCGCGCGCCGGTGCGCTTCGCTGTCTCGACGATGTCGATCGCGGATTGATCGAGCATGCGATGATCGAACGCCTTCAAGCGGATGCGGATGCGTTGGCCGTTCGTCATTTAGTTTCCTTCTGATCTAGAACGGCCGCGACGAGCTGCTGCGGCACTTGTTCGAAATGTGATGGCTCCATCGAGTAGCTCGAACGGCCTTTGGAAAGTGAGCGAATGGCGGTGGCGTAACCGAACATTTCCGCGAGCGGCACCTCCGCCGCGACGGCCGTGAGATTGCCCTTCGATTCGATCGCGCCGATTTTGCCGCGGCGCCGCTGCAAGTCGCCCAGGATGTCGCCCTGATATTCTTCCGGCGTCATGTTCTCCACTTTCATGATCGGCTCCAGCAGGACTGGCTTGGCCTTCTTGAAAGCGTCTTTCACCGCGAAAATTGCCGCGAGCTTGAACGCGAGTTCGTTCGAATCGACGTCGTGATACGAGCCGTCGATAATGTCGATGTGCGCATCGATCACCTGATAGCCGCCGACGACACCGTTTAGCACCGCTTCTTCGATGCCCTTCTTGACGGCCGGGATGTATTCCTTCGGAATATTTCCGCCCACCACCTTGTTTTCGATCGTGATTCCTTTGCCGCGCTCATTCGGGTGCGTCTTGACGATGACATGGCCGTATTGACCGCGACCGCCTGACTGCTTGATCAGTTTGCCTTCGCCATCGGCCGGCGTGGTGATCGTCTCGCGATAAGCGATCTGCGGCTTGCCCGCGTTCGCGTCCACCTTGAACTCGCGGAACATGCGATCGCGAATGATTTCCAAATGCAGTTCACCCATGCCGGCGATGATCGTCTGGCCGGTGTCTTCGTGCGTGTAGACCTTGAACGTTGGATCTTCCTCGGACAATCGCTGCAAAGCGACGCCCATTTTTTCCTGATCCTGCTTGGTCTTCGGCTCGATCGCCATGGAGATGACCGGGTCGGGAAACGACGGCGGTTCGAGCAGGATCGGATGGTCCTCGTCGCAAAGCGTGTCACCCGTCGTGATGTTCTTGATGCCCACGATCGCGGCGATGTCGCCGGAATAGCAGGTGTCGATGTCCGCGCGCTTGTCCGCTTGGATTTGAATCAGGCGGCTAATGCGCTCGCGCTTGTTCGTGCGCGGATTGTAAACGGTGTCGCCTTTCGAAAGTGTGCCGGAATAGACGCGGAAGAAAACGAGTTTGCCGACGAACGGATCGCTCCAGAGTTTGAAGGCGAGCGAGCAGAAGGTGCCGTTGTCGTCGGTCGCCGCTTCCATCTTTTCGTGCGTGTCGGGTTCCATGCCGACGGCCGGAGGAATGTCGAGCGGGCTCGGAAGATAATCGATGACGGCATCGACGAGGTACTGCACACCCTTGTTCTTGAAAGCCGAGCCACCAACCACCGGGACAAATCTGTTCGCGATCGTTTGCCGGCGGATTCCTGCCTTCAGCATTTCCGGCGTGATCGGCTTTTCTTCCAGGAAAGCCGTCCCGACTTCGTCGTCGAGATCCGAAACCGCAGTGACGAGATCGTTGTACGCTTTGTCGACGATCGCCTTATGCTCATCGGGCACATTCGTGATTTCGTAGACTGATCCCTGGTCTTCGCTCTCGGAATAAATGATGGCCTTCTTATTAATGACGTCGAGCTGGCCCTTGAGATAATCTTCTTTTCCGAGAGGGAGGAGAACCGGCCAGGCGTTCGCGCCGAGTTTTTTGCGCATCGAATCGATCGACATCTCGAAGTCGGCGCCGACGCGATCCATCTTATTAACGAAGGCGATGCGCGGGACGTTGTATTTGTTCGCCTGACGCCAGACAGTTTCCGATTGCGGCTGCACGCCCGCGACCGCGTCGAACACGGCGATCGCGCCATCGAGCACGCGGAGTGAACGCTCCACCTCGGCCGTGAAATCCACGTGGCCGGGCGTATCGATGATGTTGACCCGCATCTTGATGCCTTCGTAAATCTTGAAGACGTCGGGCTCCGGCTTCTGCATCCAGGCGCAGGTCGTCGCGGCCGACGTGATCGTGATGCCGCGCTCACGTTCCTGCTCCATCCAGTCGGTCACGGTCGTGCCTTCGTGCACTTCACCTATCTTGTGGATCATGCCGGTGTAAAAAAGAATGCGCTCTGTCAGCGTCGTCTTGCCCGCGTCAATGTGCGCGGCGATGCCGATGTTGCGCGTCCGCTCGAGCGGATACTTCCGGTCCGGCGAATTCGGATTCGTCGCGGCGGCGGATTTTTGTTCGAGCGTGGCGGGCATGACAGAAAATTGGTTACCAGCGGAAATGGGCAAAGGCGCGGTTCGCGTCTTTGTCATTCTGAGCGGAGCGAAGCGGAGTCGAAGAATCTCTGATCATTTCCCCTTCTGCCGACGCCGGGGAAGAAATAGTCAGAGATCCTTCGCCGTCTGCGCGGCTCAGGATGACAGGTCTTTGAATTGGATTCGTAGTGGAAAACGTCATAGCAGTTACCACCTAAAATGGGCGAAGGCGCGATTGGCCTGCGCCATTTTGTGAGTGTCGTCGCGCTTCTTGATCGCGTTGCCTTGACCAGCAGCGGCGTCTTTCAATTCGGCGGCGAGCGCTTCTGCCATCGGCATGCCGCGGCGGTTATCGGCATATTGCACGATCCAGCGCATCGCGAGAGAAACCTGGCGCGCCGGCGTCACTTCCATCGGCACTTGATAGGTGGCGCCACCGACGCGGCGTGATTTTACTTCGAGACGGGGGCGCACATTTTCCAGCGCCTTGTTTACGATTTCGAGCGGATCGACCGCGTCCGAGCCTTCGCGCGATTTATCGATCGCGGTATAAACGATTCGCTCCGCGAGCGACTTCTTGCCCCGCTTCATCACGGTGGAAATGAGGCGCGCGACCGCCGGACTGCCGTAACGCGAGTCGAGCTTCTCCTCTTTTTTGTAAACTTTCCGCCGACGAGACATGTGATTCTGTTTCCGTACTAATTAGTAAGCTGAAATTATTTCTTGGGCTTCGCTTCCTTGGCCGCGGCATCTCCGGCGGCTTTCGGGCGCTTGGCGCCATATTTCGATCGGCTCCGGCGGCGGCCATCCACCCCGAGGCTGTCGAGCGTCCCGCGCACGATGTGGTATCGCACGCCCGGCAAATCTTTCACCCGTCCGCCCCGCACGAGCACGATCGAATGCTCCTGCAAATTGTGGCCTTCGCCGGGAATGTAGGCAATCACTTCCTGGCCATTCGTCAACCGCACTTTCGCCACTTTCCGCAGGGCAGAATTCGGTTTCTTCGGCGTGCGCGTCATGACCTGCGTGCAGACACCGCGCCGCTGCGGACAATTCTTCAGCGCCGGTGATTTTGATTTCACCGAAACCTTCTTTCGTCCCTTGCGAATAAGCTGATTAATTGTTGGCATCTTCGTTAAATTAAAAGCCGCCCGATCTCGTAATCCGGGCGACAAAAAAACCGCACAGGCCGGCGTTGCACCTTCCCACGCACCTGCTGCGGAGAGCGGGCAATATAGGAACGATTCCGGGCGCTGCAACAATATTTTCGCGCATTTCGATGGAGGGGCGCTCCCGGTTGCGAGCGCCCAAACCCGCCATTGACTTTCGCTTCCATTTCTTTTATTTCTGTCTTGTCAGAACTGACTGACGTTTATGACCAAACTCTCGCCCGTCGCCCAGAAATTCGTCCTCCATTGGGGCGAGATGGGAACCCGCTGGGGGATCAATCGCACGGTCGCACAGTTGCACGCCCTCCTCTTCCTCTCCGAGAAGCCGCTCCCGGCCGATGAGATCGCGGAGACGCTCGGCATTGCCCGGTCGAACACGAGCACGAGCCTGCGGGAACTGCAGAATTGGGGGATCGTGCGGATCGTCCACGTCCTCGGCGATCGCCGCGATCACTTCGCTTCCACGAAGGATGTCTTCGCCATGTTCCGGGCCATCGCGCGCGAGAGGAAGAAACGCGAAATCGATCCGACCGTTCACGTGTTGCGCGATTGCATCGCGGAAGCGGGCAAACCGAAATCCGCCGACGCCTACACGCGAAGCCGCTTATCGGACCTGCTGGAATTTTTCGAGCTGGCCGACGCCGCTTACGAACGTTTGGAGAAATTACCCACTCCGGCCGTTCTCAAACTGGCGAAGCTCGGCGACAGAGCGCTGCGCATGGTCGGAATTCCAAAATAGTTTTTTCGTCCGGTGACGACGGCGATCCTCACCAGCGAGCTGAGCAAAGCGGGCCGGCGCCGCTTGCTGGCCCATACCGGCGAACCGCTTTTCCTGGCCGCGTGGGAACGATCGGTCTTCATCCATTACGAGGCTGATCCATCTCTTCTCCAAAGGCAGGTTCCGTTCGCGATCGATCTGTGGGAAGGGCGCGCGTTTGTGAGTCTCGTCGCGTTCACGCTCTGGCGAATGCGACCGCGCCGCGGTGGCCGCTTCGGCGAGTGGGTCTTCAAGCCAATCGCTTCGCACGAATTTCTTAACGTTAGGACTTATGTGCGGCACAACGGCGAGCCCGGCATCTTCTTCCTGGCCGAATGGCTTTCCAATCGGCTCAGCGTGAAGTTGGGACCGCGCACATTCGGCCTGCCGTACCGATTCGGCCATATCAGCTATGAGCACGCGAATTGCGAGAGCGTCATGAGTGGGACCGTGGAAGCCGATGACGGGTTGCTGCGTTATCGCTCGCGTCCATCATCCGAAGATTTTCGTCCGAGCGAAGCGGGATCGCTCACTGAATTTCTCCTCGAGCGCTACACCGCGTTCACGCTGCACCGGCACCGACGCCGTCTCTTCCGCGTCTGGCATGACCCTTGGGAACAAATACCGATCGAAATCGACGTCTCCGCGGATGATCTTCTCGCTTCAACCGGCGCGTGGTGGAAAAGTGCGGAGCCTATCGGCGCGAATTATTCGCCCGGCGTCGACGTGTGGATGGGCCGGCCGCACCGAATTTCGGGGTAGCGCACGCGTCTCGCGTGTTGGTTTCGGCGTCTCGCCGAAACGGACTTCACTGCCGGAGAGCGACTGTGCGGGAATCGGAAAAGTCCGCGAAGGCGAGGACGCCTTCGCCAGCACGCGAGACGCGTGCGCTACCCGGAGGTGCCGGCCACTTCGCCCAGTTCCGCCCAGCGCGCGTAAAGGCGCGCGACTTCATCACGGGCGGCGCGCAGCTCCGCTTCAAACTTCGGGTAGTCGGCGGCGTGAGTGGCGAAGAAGTCCGGCTCCGCAAAAAGTGCTTCGATTCGAGCAACCTCGTTTTCCGCGGCAAGGATCGCGTCCTCCATTCCTTCGAGTTCGCGTTCCTCTTTCCATTTCAGTTTGCGCGGCTTCGCGGCTGGCCGTGGCGCGGCGGGCTTGATCGGCTCACTCTTTATCGTCTTCGCTTCCGTCAATTTCTTCTCGACGTAGTAATCGTAATTCCCGACGCCATAGCGAAGGACGCCGTTCCCTTCGAACGCGAGGATCGCCGTGCAAACGCGATTAAGAAAATAACGATCGTGGCTCACCACGATCACGCTGCCCCCGAAGGCAACGAGCGCTTCTTCGAGCAAGCGCAGCGTGCCGAGATCGAGATCGTTGGTCGGCTCGTCGAGGATCAGCACGTTGCCGCCGCGCTTGAGGATTTTCGCGAGCAAAACCCGGCTCCGCTCGCCCCCGCTTAGCTGATCGATCTTCGTGTTGATGCGCTCCTCGGTGAAAAGGAAGCGCCGCAGATATCCGCGCAACGTGATGTTCTCCTCGCCGAGGCGAACGTATTCGCTCCCCTCACCCACTTCTTCCCAGACCGTTTTCGCGTCATCGAGCATGAGCCGATTTTGATCGACGTAATTGATCTCGGTCCGCGATCCGATCTCGACGACGCCACTCGTCGGCTCCAACTGCTGCAACATGATCTTGAGCAGCGTCGATTTTCCCAGCCCGTTGCGCCCGACGATACCGAGCCGTTCTCCCGCCGCGAGATTCAATGAAACATTCTGGAACAGCACGCGGCCGCCGAGTTCCATCCCCACGTCGCACAATTCGATCACGCGATTCGCCAGCTTCGGCGCCGGTGGAATGATAAGATCGACGTCCAGCTCCGCTTCTGGCGTATCCTGCGCCGCCATCTCGAAGTAGCGCTCGACGCGATCCACCGATTTCGTCCGCCGCGCGCGGGGCGCCTTCCGCACCCAGGCCAACTCGCGCTTCAAGAATTTCTGGCGCTTGTGCTCCTGCATCTCCTCCACCGCCTGGCGTTCGGCCCGAGCGATCAAGTAATCTGTGTAGTTACCGTCGTAGCTGTGAAATTTTCCATGCGAAAGATCGAGCACGCGCGTCGCAATGCGATCGAGGAAATAACGATCGTGCGTCACGAACAGGCACGTCCCCTGGTAACGCGCGAGAAAATCCTCGAGCCATTCGATCGAGCCGGTATCGAGATGGTTCGTCGGCTCATCGAGAATCAGAAAATCAGGACGCGCCAGGAGCGCACGGCAAAGCGCGACGCGGCGTTTTTCTCCGCCGGAAAGACTGGCCACGATCCGTTCCGGATCCGGCGCATGCAGATTCGTGATCAAGCTTTTGATGCGATGTTCAAGATTCCACCCATCGAAGTGCGCGATCTGATCGAGCAAAATTCCGCTCCGCGCGCTTTCCGCCGGCGCGAGTTCGTACTCCGCGATCAAATCCAAAACGCGTTGCGCGCCGGAAAGAATGTTAGCGTGCGCCGTCGCCTTCTCATCCAGCTCAAACATCTGCGGCATGTAACCGACGACGAGATCGCGCCGCTGATTGAATTCCCCCGCGTCCGGCTTCATCACGCCGGCCGCGATTTGCAGGAACGTCGATTTCCCCGAACCGTTGCGGCCGACAAGGCCGACGCGTTCTCCTTCCAAAATCGTGACCGTCGCCCGATCGAGCACCACCTGATTCCCGAACCGCACCACAAGCTCGCTCGCGCTGGCTATGGAATTGAGGACTGGCTCCGACATCCTTCCAGATAACACATTGTCGGTCTCCGATCAGCACGCCCGCATCCGCAATGGGTTGAGAGATCCTTCGACTTCAGCTCAGGATGACAGGGAAATATGTTCCAACGGATTGGCAACGATCCTTCATCGAAGGCGCGGCGCGGCCGCCTGACGACCTCGCGCGGCGTCATCGAGACACCGGCCTACATGCCGGTGGGGACGCAGGGGAGCGTGAAAGCGGTCAGCTCGCGCGAGCTGTATGAGCTCGAGGCGCAGATCGTTCTCGGGAACACGTATCATCTGTTCGTTAGGCCAGGACGCGAATGGCGTTTCGGTCTGAGGGCGAAACGGGGTCGGAATCATCACACGCCCACACTTCGATTTCAGCCCATCGTCCTCACCAACCCCGACGTGACGCTCTGGAAAGCGCATCCAGGACAAGCTCCACGAGCAGCAAAATGGCGGTCGCCTGCGCGAGCAGTGTGAAAATCAACTGCACCGTCCGATAGCGGACGACATCGAGGGTATGAAGCACGGCGACCTCCAGACAGCTCCCCAAGTTGTACCAAAACAGAAACAGAACGAGCGCGACGATCCAGCACCAGCGGGACCTGAGACTCGAGACACCCAGGATGACAAGGCCGCTTCCCATGCTTGCGAAGAGCACCCATCTGTATGTCACCGCCAGACAGGACAGGCAGCGTCGAAGGTGCTTGGATTGGAGCAACGTTGGACCAGAAGTCGCTAACTCGGTGGTTCGATTGATCAACTCCATCGCGGGTGCATATCTGCTCCAAACGGCAAACCAATCGGGAGTCCCCAGCGCGACGGCGCTCGCCGCGTAATCATCCGCCATCGGAAATTTTTGGGCCGCGTTGTAAGCCGGGCAGATCGGACCGTAAAAGGTTCGCAACTGCCGCCCGATCTTATCCAGCATGCGTACCGGATGCCGCCGCCACGTGCGCCAATAGTAATCGCGATAGAAGGCGCAGAGGGCCTCGATATTGCCATGAAACTCTTCGCGCAATTGGAAGTCCGTCGAGCCGTCGCGATACATGAGATAATCGGGATCAAATCCGAGCGTCGGATAGTTCTTTCCGTTGAAGGCTGCCGCCTTGTCGATCTCCGTCGCAAGCGAATTCGAGATCCGCGACAACCAACTCCGGGATGGCACGTCCGATAAATTCGCCGCAAGATCATCTGCCATTTGGTCTCGGATTTGCGCGGCGTGAATCATGAAGAGATCGGTCGGCAGAAAAGTGATCTGCGTTTCATCACCGCGCGCCAGAAGACTCTCGGGCACGACCAACAGCAGCGCAGTCGCGCCCGCGGCGGCGCCGAGGCAAATCGTGGCGCGAGCATCGCGTCGCCAAAGGAGGGCTAACGCAACCGGAACGAAGGCGCCTGCCGCCGCCAAACCCATACTCGGCTTTACAAACACCAGCAGCGTGGCGGTAAAGATCAGGGCGCTCCCGCAACTCACCGCGATTTTCGGATGAGGCCGCGCGAGCGACCTCCAGGTAAATCGGACAACGAGGAAGATGCTCAGAATAACCAGAAAGCCGCAGAGCCCTTCCGGGCGAAGCTCACCTTCCAGGCGAATCGGTTCGAGCGCGAAGAGGTAAATCGCCGCCGCCAACAAACCGAGCCAGCGATAAAGCGAATAAGGAATCCGCGGCGCGCGATAGAATTTGCGAATTTCGCACCACGTCGCTAGAAAAAGAACACCCGCGACGAGGCCCAGCGCATGTTGCGCGATCGTGATCGCTCGAAAATCGCTAAAGCAACGGAGCAAGAGATAGAGCCACCCCGGGTAAACAAAGTTCCGCCGGACATGAATGAAACCGTTCCCGAGCAACTTCCCGATGCCCGATAAAAGGTATCCTCCAATGTCACCGTCAGCGACCGGATCGGGCGGCCACTGGAAACGCAAGCGGGCCGCCCAGATCAGCACGGCCAGGAGCGCCGCCCAATAGGCAAACTGGTCGCACCGGCGAAAAGCCGAAAGCGCTGCCTCCTGGCCGGTTGCTTTAGAGTGATGTGGTTCATTCTTCATCGAAAGAGTTTGGCCTTGTACCGACGCGAGCAGACATTGGAATCGATCCGGCCGCACTTTTCAGACTTCCACTTGCTGTCTGCGCACGCAATCGCAACATACTCAGGTGTTCACACTGCTCAGCGTCGACGCCAAATCCAAAGCCCGGCGCGGCCGCCTAACGACTGGTCATGGAGTCATCGAGACGCCAGCGTTCATGCCAGTGGGAACGCAAGGCTCGGTCAAGGCCGTGAGCCCGCGCGAGCTGCGCGAGCTGAAGGCGCAGATTATTCTCGGGAACACCTATCATCTGTTCGTTAGGCCAGGACTCGAGGTCATCCGGCATTTCGGCGGATTGCATCGCTTCATGAATTGGGATGGGCCGATCCTGACGGACAGCGGCGGGTATCAGATTTTTTCGCTCGCGAAGTTGCGGAAGATCACGGAGGAAGGCGTCGCGTTTCAAAATCATCTGGATGGGACGCCGGCGTTCATCAGCCCGCAGATCGCCATGGAGATCCAAGCGGCGCTGGGAAGCGATATCGCGATGGTGCTCGATGAGTGCCCGCCGTGGCCGTGCGAATACGATTACGCGGCACGGAGTTTGGAGATGACGACGCGTTGGGCGAAGCGATGCAAAGAGGCTGCTCCTCGTCATCCCGAGCGGAGCGCAGCGAAGTCGAGGGACCCCGCGTTGGAATCGGCAGTATTGCCACGGGGTTCCTCGACTTCGCTGCGCTTCGCTCGGAATGACCAGCTGATCTTCGGGATCGTGCAGGGCGGGACATTTGAAGATTTGCGGCGCTCGAGTGCGCAGGCGCTCGCGGCGATGGAGTTCGATGGCTACGCGATCGGTGGAGTGAGCGTGGGGGAACCGGAGCCGGAAATGATGAGCGCGGTGGAATGGAGCGAGCCGCATCTGCCGGAGAACAAGCCGCGCTACGCGATGGGACTCGGGACGCCGCCGCAGTTGCTCGAACTGATCGCGCGCGGCGTGGACATGTTCGATTGCGTGTTGCCCACGCGACTCGCGCGCAACGGGACCGCGTTCACCGCCGGCGGCACGCTCAATCTAAAGAATGCGGAATTCGCCATGCAGGCCGGCCCGATCGAAGACGGATGCGAATGCGAAGCGTGCCGCAACTTTGCGCGCGGCTACATCCGGCACCTCATCAAGGCGGAGGAGATTCTCGGCCTGCGTCTGATCACAATTCACAACCTGCATTTCTATCTGAACCTGATGACTCGCGTGCGTACGGCGATCGAGGACGGAACATTCTCCGAACTGCGCGCGCAATTCGTGAGCGGCTACAAAACGCGGGAGCCGCTGGTCGATTAACGGCGCGGCGTTATTGCGATCCGCCCGAAGTATCGTCCGTCTTGAATTTGCTCAGCCGCCGGCTCGGCTCGGGCGGGACCACTTTGGAATCCAAATCCTTTTGGATTTGTTGGGCCCACTCTTGCGATGACTCAGTGTTGTAGTGGATCCCGTCGCTGCCGGTCTTTCCCATCTTGTAATGGGTCCTGGACTCGACGATCGAAATGCCTTCGTCCCTCGCGACGTCCCGGATGATCTGCCGATATTTCCCCTGCACATTCCGGAACTTATAGGAATCCGGCGGCGTGATCCAAACGACCTTTTTCACCGGAGCGCGCTTGGCCGCTTTCATGAAACGATGGAGATAACTCTGCATTTGCGGCAGGGTCAGCGATCGATCCATCCAGTTAGTGCCGAGCTGGATGATGACCACCGTGGGCTTGTGCCGCTCGATCAGCGATTCGATTTTCGGCGTGAGCGTTCGCCGCGGCGGCCGCCCGTTCACCCAATCGGTGAAGATGTCGCCGCTCGTCGTGTGCTGGCGGTAGCCACACTTGGTATAGAACTCCGGTTCGTCTCTCAACCAATGCTCCGGCGACGATCCGCACGAGGCGTACGCGGCCACCTGATATTTCTTCGCTTCGAAATGCGTCTGGATCGCTTCGCCGAATTTTCCCACGGACAATGAATCGCCGACCATGAGGATGCTCGGCGGCGGCGGCTCCGGAGGCGGCTTCGGTTGTTTCGATTTGCCGTCGGCCACGAGGACGAAGCTGACTACGCCGACCAACAGCGCGAGCGGCAACGCCACCGATTGAAGCACCGGCGACCAGTCTTTCTTAGCGAGCATTTTCAGGGTGTTTAGCTTCATCCTCGATTCGGATGTAGGGCTGGAGATTGATCAATCCGGAATCATCCTTCGATTTCACGGTATTCCAAAGTGTTCCTTCCAATTCGTGCAAGCGCAGCTTGTAGGTCCGGCCCACGCGGTAGTGGAGCCTCTGCCTTCTAAGCCCGATGTAAGCCGGATGCATCACGAGAATTTGTTTTTCGGTGTACTCGCCCGCGATCACCCGGCTCACATCGTAGACGTAACCGACAAGAAATTCCTGGTAGGGAAGAAATTCCTTCACCGGAATCGGCGGCGTCTTGAAGACCAGCTTCGCGCTCACCTGGAGCAGCTCTTCTTTTTTTTCCGCGGGCATTTTTGGTTGCTCGAGAATTGGCTGAGGCGCCGGCACAAGTTCGGAGAGTGGCTTAAGCGACGCGATCGGCTGGAGCGAAAGATCATGCTCGATGATCTCGAATACTTTGTCGGCCCACTGATCCATGTCCGCGCCGATGAAATGCTCGCGGTCGGGTTCCATATGTTTGTAGGGATAGGAGACGAGCGGCCGGCTATCGATGACACTTGCGATATGGCCGATGTCGGCGCGCGTTTGCTCGATCACGAAATCCTGGATCTCTTTTGAAACGCGGCCGGACGTGGGCGACGCGACCCAGTAAATTTTTCGCAACGTCGAAGGACTCCGCGTCGCCTTCGAAACAAACGGGACCAGATAACTGCGCAGCTCCGGTCCGTGGCGATGGGGGTTCACGGTTTTGCGATCGGGAAACAAATCGAAAAGATTCGTGCCCGTTTGCATGATCAGGATGTCGGGCCGGATGGTCGCGAGCAAATCCTCGAGCTTCGGGACGGGATGCGCGCCGGGGACGGAGCCGCGCCGCATGCCGTAGACGTCCTCGAATTCCTTCGCGCGGCCGGGGCCGGCCGGTTCGATGCTCACGAATCCGCAATGGGTTTTGATATTTGTGTACGGCCGCTCCTTCAGCCAGCTCAGAGGATTCGTGCCGCAGGCGAGATAGGTGAAGGTGGTTTTCACGAACGGACTTTTCCGGAAGCGTTCGTCGAGCCGTTTTCCGAATCCGCAAAGCGCGAGCGAATCGCCCAGGATCAAAACACTGATGGAACCCTGCGGCCCAGCGGTCTCGTGCGCGACGGTTTGCACTTCACTCGCGGAGTTCTGTTGCTGCGCAAATATTGGAGACGCGAGTAGTGCGGACGCGATCAGCGACGAAAAGAATTTGTTTTTCGGAGTGATCATTGGGGTTGCGCGACGCTCGACACGGCAATCGCTTTCCAGCGAATCGGCCCGCGCGTCAAGGAAATCAAGGCTACTTGGCGATCGGCGCTTTGCCCCAGCCTTCGGTCGCTTCCGTAAATTCTCGCGCGGCGAAACACCAGACGACGATTTTCTTTTTCGCGAGGTATCCGGCGTCTTTCAAACTGCGCCGGTAAAAATTCAAGCGAACGGGCGTCGCTCCCGAGCCGCGCGTGCCGATCAAGTCAGGAGCGAATCCAAGTTCCTGCGCGAGTTGATCCACCAGCCCGGCGTGCTCCGCGAGAAAATCGTGGAAGACAAGGGTGTGACTGTCGCCGAGAAGAAGCACCGGGCTGTTCGCATCCGGCTCGATCGCGGCGCCGGTCCCCTTCTCCCTAACGACGCGAACAGAAATCTTTTCAGCTCCCGGCTTTTGAATCTCGTGAGGGAGAAGGCCGGCGAGATCGCCGTTGATCTGCACTTCCTTCCACTCCGAGACGTAATCCTTTCGCGCCGGCGGCGCGGTCAATCTCTTGCGAACGTTTTCCGCGATCGCTTGCGCCGCCAGCACACAGCCCTTGCCGGACCAGTGGCTGTCCGTGCGGCAAAAAACGGCGCCGCCTTCGCTCTCGCGGTTTTGGAGCAGGACCGGCGTGAGATCGAGAACTTCCACGCCGGCCGCGCGCAGCTCGTCATAAAAGCGGTGCAGCACAGGCGCCGCATCGACGCTGCGCGCATCGAAGCCGGCAACAATTTTTTCCGGATAGACCGCCGCCTTCGGCGGAACCGGCACTACCAGCAAATCGATCCCGCGCGCCTTCAATTGCTGCTGGAAATCGACGATCGCCGGAACCGGATCGGCCAGCTCCGGCTTGTGCGCGCGGCTGACTTTCCGCGCGTCGTCGCCCCAGAAACGCCCGAGCGAGAGTAAACGAAGCTCGCCCGCGAAAAACAACCAGCCATCGGCGCCCGCGCCGGCCGCGGCGTTTTTCTTTTCGAGAGTTTGAAAGACCGTGGCAAGCTCCTGCGAAAATTTCTGCTGCGGTTCCGAGAGCGAAAGCGGCGCAGGATTTTCCGCGACGAGACGTGTCGCGCATAAGCAAAGCAAAAGAGACGCGCAGAAAAATTTCATTCGAGATTGAAAGCCGGTAGCGATATTACGCATTCTTTCAACTGCGCCGTGCTGTTTTTATTCGCAACCGGCCCATAAGCCCAGAATCGCCCGCATGGTTTTCAGCTCTCACATTTTCGTTTACTACTTCCTGCCGCTCGCGCTCCTGGGCTACTACCTGCTCGCGCGCGCGCCGCAGCGCTGGCGGAATTTCTGGCTCATCCTGACCGGCTACACCTTTTACGGTTGGGCCGAGCCGCGCTTCATGCCGCTTATGTTCGCGACCACCTTCGTCGATTGGCTGATGAGTTTGGTCATCGCGCACGACACTTGGAAATTTTGGCGCGTGCTGCATAAGCCGGTGACCCAGCTCACGCGCCGCGCGCCGCGGACGCGCACCCAACGCCACGCCATCCTCGTCTCGGTCCTCCTCAATCTTGCGACGCTCGGCTTTTTCAAATACTTCAACTTCGGGATCGAGAACTACAACGCGCTCGCGCCCGCGCTCGGCCTCTCGCAGTTCGACACGTTCTTCCGCGTCGTGCTGCCGCTCGGAATCAGCTTCTACACATTCCAGGCGCTCAGCTACACGATCGATGTCTATCGCGGCGAAGCGGAAGCGATGTCGAACTTCATCGATTTCTCCTGCTTCGTTTCCATGTTCCCACATCTCGTCGCGGGGCCGATCCTGAAATTTTCGTTTCTCGCGCAGCAACTGAAGCATCGCACCCTCACCTCGGATAAATTTGCGCGCGGCGTCGCCTTCTTCGCGCTCGGGCTCGCGAAAAAAATCCTTCTCGCGAATCCGTGCGGAAAAATCGCCGACACCGCTTTCAATGCCGGCTCGATCGGGACGCTCGATGCCTGGTTTGGCTCGATCGGTTACGCGTTCCAGATTTATTTCGATTTCAGCGGCTACTCCGACATGGCGATTGGGCTCGGCCTCATGTTCGGTTTTGTTTTCGCGAAAAATTTCGACTCACCTTACTGCTCGGAATCGATCACCGATTTTTGGCGGCGCTGGCACATCTCGCTTTCGACCTGGCTGCGCGAATATCTTTACGTTCCGCTCGGCGGAAACCGGCGCGGGCTCAGCCGCACTTACATTAACCTGATCCTCACGATGCTCCTGGGCGGCCTTTGGCATGGCGCGTCGTGGAACTTCGTCATCTGGGGCGGAATGCATGGCGGAATGCTCGCGTTCGAGCGAAGCCAGGGACGCGAGGGTTTCTATCACAGCCTCCCGAAACCGCTCCGGATCGCGATCACGTTTCTCATCGTATTGCTCGGCTGGGTCTTCTTCCGCACGTCCGATCTGTCGCGCGCCCTCGCCTATCTCGCGAGCATGTTCGGACTCGGCCACGCTTATCCGGCCGCGGCGCTGTTGAGCGGGATTCTTTACAAGCCGTACTATCTGCTTTCGCTCGGCATCGCCGCGCTCGTCGTCTGGGCCGGGAAACAGACGTGGGATTGGACCCAACGCATGACCATTCCCAAGACGGCGGCTTGTTTCGCGCTCGGCTGGCTCGCGTTGGTCGTGCTCGCGACGCAGGAATACAACCCGTTCATCTATTTCATTTTCTAAGAAACAAAGCGTGTCACGAGAAAATCCAGACCCAATCGGCGGCGATGAGCCGCGCAGGCCGACCCATTCGCTGCCGCGTTACAGCGAGCCGACGCCAGAGACGCACCGCAAAGTTTCGCGCGAATCAGAGGCAGAGTTCGCCCTCAAGCGGACGGAATTCACACCCGGCGCTCGCTCGCTCCTGATCGTATTATTTCTCCTCACGGTCGTTTCCGTCCCCGCGATCCAGCTCGCGGTCGAGTTGCGCGCGCCACGTGCGGGCGGCGGATTGCCGAGCTTTGGCGTGTACAGAGTTTATCCGGCGTGGTCGAAGATTCGAGCGGTCCGCCAGCCGATCGATCTCTGGCATTTGCTTCCGCGCGGCGCCGATCTCAAGGCTGCCGAGAAAGCGCTCGAAAGCGATTCGGTCGTATCCGATTGGCTCCTGCCGCGCGTTCAAACGGTCTTGAGCGGCACACTCGGCGCCGGGAACGAACAGGTCTATCTCGGACGCGACGCGTGGCTCTTTTATCGGCCCGATGTCGATTACATCACGGGGCCGCCGTTCCTGGACGCGGCGCAGATGCGGCACCGCGCGCACACCACTGGAGCGCAGCCCGATCCGGTGAAAGCGATCGTCGAGTTTCGAAACCAGCTCGCCGCGCGCGGGATCGAATTGATCGCGCTCCCTGTCCCGATGAAGCCGGGCATCGACTCCGATAAGCTTTCCGCCCGCGCGGAACCGCACGCGCTTCTCCAGAATCCTTCCTTCTCCGAATTCAAAGAGCGTCTGCAAAAAGAAGGCGTGCGCGTCTTCGATCCGGGCGACGCGTTCCTGCAACAGAAGAGTGGCACGACTGGCGAGGCGGTTTATTTGGAAACCGACACGCACTGGCGCCCCGAGACAATGGAACGCATCGCGGAAAATCTCGCGACCTTCATCCAGACTCCGGCATCGCCAGGAGATGCGACGCTTCAGGTCGAGGCCAAAGAGATCAACGGTCTGGGCGACATTGTCAGGATGTTGAAGCTGCCGGCGTCGCAGAATCTTTATCTCCAGGAGAAAGTCACGATCCACGAAATCTCCGCGCGCGGCGGGCCCTGGCGCGCGAGCAAGGAAGCGGACATCCTTCTTCTCGGCGACAGCTTCTCGAACATCTTTTCGCTCGCCGCCCTGGGCTGGGGCGAATCCGCCGGATTCGCCGAGCATCTCAGCCGCGCGCTCGGCGGGCGTCCGCTCGATTGCATCCTGCGCAATAGCGATGGCGCTTTCGCCACCCGCGAAATTCTTAGCCGCGACCTGGCGCACGGCCGCGATCGGCTCGCCGGAAAAAAACTGGTCGTGTGGGAATTTGCCTGCCGCGAGCTGGCCTTCGGCGATTGGAAATTGCTCGAAATGAAACTGGGACAACCGGCGCCCGCGCATTTCTTCGTGCCCCGCGCCGGCGAGGAAGTTATCGTGAGCGGAACAGTCGATTCCATCTCCGCCGTGCCGCGGCCCGGCAGCGTTCCCTACAAGGATCACATCCTCGCTCTGCATCTCACCGAGGTAGTGCCCACGGGTCGCACACAGGAGGAAGCGCTGGAATCGCTCGTTTACCTCTGGAGCATGCGCGACAACGAGCCTATGGCGGCCGCCCGCTTGCGTCCCGGCGATCACGTCACGTTACGCGTGCGCGCCTGGACCGACGTCTCAGATCAATACGAAAAAATAAATCGCAGCGAGATCGATGATCCCGCCGTGCAACTCGAGGAGCCTTGCTGGGGTGAACTCCTGAACTGAATTTGGATTGAGCAGCCGTTCCGATTGACGCCGCGCCCGCCGCTTCTATGATTCGCGTAGATGGCAAAATCCCCCAAAGCTTCGGCGCTGATCGATACGCGCGTCATTTACTGCGGCGATAATCTTGAGCCGCTCCGGAAGCTGCCGGAGGGCTGCGTCGATTTGGTTTACATCGATCCGCCGTTCAGCGCTTTCGTCTTCTATCGTTGAAACAACAGTCAAATCCACGCATTTCTGGGCGGCAAACCCTAACGAAGGTCGGCCAGCATCGAAAACGTTTTGATGTTTTAACGACGCGCCTTGCAATCGCAAAGCAACATATCGACTGCTTTTCGGCGTTATGGGATGCTCAAGGGCACTTCAACAAAGAATTGTTTGAAACACGTGATTTTTGGTTCTTAACCACTACCGCGCATTTGAATTGCGCACTTCTTCACCTGTGCATCGTCTACGACGACGACCCCGGCGCGATCAACCTGCTGCGTTATCTTACTGAGGTGCGAAAAGGCTGGTTAAAAGAAGTGACAGAGGCGGGCCTTACGCTCCCCCTGCACGCAGATATCCTAATTTGTGGTAGAAAACCTCTTTGTTCGGAGCCCGATCGACAACGCCATCTCATTCTCATAAAAACGCTGCGAAAATGGCGCCACAATGTCGTCGCCCATCTGAATTATGGCGTGGCTCTCTCTGGTGGAGGCGCGTTCCGACTGCAAAATGCATGGACGGTTCCAGATCTCCTGCAACTGATTCGCGAAGCTGTGACAATGATTGATCGATATGCGTTCAGCCGCGGGAAGGATATTCGCTATGTCGAATGTTTTGAGGAACGGAGCGACTATGCTCTCGCGAAGGAAGTGATCGTCGACTCCATTAGGTCAGCATCTGAAAAATATCCACGTTCGAAGCCGGCATGATGCGCGAAGAGAGGATCTTGGATGAGAAAGTTTCGGGGAGCGACAAATGATCAAGCGTAATCGCTTAGTGGCTCTTTTTGATATCCTCGGGTTCACTTCCCGACTGAATACCGATGACTTGGCGTCAATCCGGAAGGAATTGAGGTTGTTTATTCGGACCATCCGCTCGGAAGCATTTACTAATACCGCACGAAACAATCCCGCAGCGGATATCGATAACTTAGAAGTTGCTCGGTTTGTATTCGATTCCGTCGTTCTCATCTCACATAACATCAATGACAGTCGGAACGTTCATAACTTCGTGTTTGCGTGCATTCGGCTACTGGAATTGGGCTTTGTCTATCGCTTTCCTTTTCGGGGATCAATTGCCCTAGGTGATGTTTTCACAGATGAAGAAACCGGACTGATATTGGGTCCTCAACTCGCTACTCTGAGGGACGCGGAGCGAATGCAAGACTGGTCGGGTTGCTTTCTGCATCCGCCAGCAGCGGTCGTTGCGTGCGAAAGCATAATCGGCACGAAAGACTTTGACCGCACAACTAGGACGCCGGGCGCCGGTCAGCCACTCCACCTCCTGGAGGTTCCCCTAAAAAAAGAATTCGAAGGGCTAAAACCCTTTCGGCGGTGGTGCTTGAATTGGGCATATCTACTTGATCAAAGGACCATCAAACCATCTTTAGAATATCTGCAGGCAGACGCGCAGAAACACGTGAACACGAAACGATACGTAGACTACGTTCGTAGCCTGCCGAACAATCTTACTCCCCCAGTTGACGGCGCGGGAGTGCCCCCGGGAACCATGGCAAAGTTCTTGGCCAGTCGCTGGGGGCTTCGGCTCTTGTTCGTGAACCAGAACGGCGAAGGTGTAAAGATGCCTGGGGGCACCTTACACTGGGAGGTCAGGTCGGTGGACAGCGACTTTTCTGAGGGCGGAGCTGACAAATTGTCCGAGGATACGTGAGACGGTCTTTGTTCTAGCTGTCCTACCTCGCCTAAATACCGCTTTGGCCGAGCAGAGAGGACTTATTCGCGTTCCTCGGATTCGGGCGCCCAACCGTAGTGCCTTCGCACCTTTGCGATGTCTCCGAGTAAGTCAACCACGTCAAAATTGTTTAGCAGGGCCGTCCTATACTTTTCCGTCAAGTCCTCAATGGCCTTTAATTTCCCATATGGATCGTCGTCTCGAAAATACCTTTTGAGTTCTTCGAAGAAGATATCCCCATCAGCGCTACTGACCTCAAATGCTGACTTCCGACCGTTCCCATAAATATAGCTCGCTGTTTGCTTTCGATCGTCGTCACTCATATTGCCTCCAGAAAAGTAGAGCGCACGCGATTCATGATGGAAGTTTACAGGGTAACCCTCGATGTCAGCATCTGAAAGCAACAGGCGTCCCGTATCGAGCAAACGGCGGGATTCGAACAAAATGCCGAACTTCCCTGGAAAAATACTCCTGTAGGCTTCCACAAACTTATTATCGACAACTCGGAGCTCATTCAAGAGCTCTCCCGTTAAGGTCTCCATCACTTCCAGGTTCGATGACTGACGTATCAGAAGATGAGCGATTCGAGATGAGTTCAAATAGAAACGATGCGCGACATCGTTATATTCGTGGCTTTGAAGAGCCGCACGCAGTTCGTCCAACAAGATTCGGTAAAGCTCGATAATTTCGTACGACTGAACGAGAACGACGTACAGCGCAGCTGAAACACGTCGGTTTTTCCGCTTTCGGAGTGCCTCGGCGATCGCGAGAAAATCGATCTTCTCGAGAAAGGCTTTAAGCAAGGTCAACATATAGGAACTTGTCAGCTCGAAGTCACGAAGCAGCGACCACCGCTCCACAGCTGAAGCATTGAAGAACCGTTTTGCGCATCACCAGAAGCCAGCCGAGCAGACCGCCGACGAATGATCCGATGATGATCATCACCGAAAATCCGCCGCCACAGCAAGCGGCGAGGCCGGGAACAGCTTTCGCAGTCGAAACTTTTAGCTCAGCCGCCCGCACTTGCATGCGTTGATCAGGCGTCAGGTTGGCAAGGCGGATCTCATCAATCGTTTTTCCGGCGGCAACATCCTCCACGATGTCAGCAGGCACACGCCGCGAGATGAGTTGCGTTTTTACCTTCTGAATTTCGCTGTCCGCGGTCGGCGCAGTGCTGCTGCCGATTATGGTGAAGAGCATCGTCAAACCACCGAAAAGAATGCCAAGTATGGAGGGGATTAGAAGGATGAACCCGATAACGACGGCAGGTCCGCTCATTCGATACACGCGCTTCCGCGCCATGGCGCCTTGTCCGCAGATTTGGCAGGGTACGCCGGAGACCGGGAGAGAAGGAGGAAGAGAGGGCATGGGGCGGAAAGTTCGGGAGCGCTGCGGGAGAAATTATCAAGCGACAAACCCGGCGGCAAGGCAAAGATAAAGGCTCATACCACCGGCAGATTATCCGTTAGAACCCGACGAAGGATTTATCCTCGATGATTGGCAGGCCAAAGTTCTCGGGGTCGCGAAATGAATGCTCCGGGTCGCGAAGTCGATGCTCGGCGTTAAGAAATTGCGGCTGGCGTCGGCGCGACGGTCGCTCGGCATCACGCGATCGCTGCTCGTCTCGTTGAGATCGCGGATCGGAGAGCCGCGACGGATGCTGCGCCGATTATTCCTGGCACAGTTTGATTGGCCGTTGTGCGCGCGAATGTTAATCTCAGTCCCGTCATGACCACAGCTGATCTGCCCATCGCCATCGACCGCGAGCTGATTGCCCGCTTCTGCCAGGAGCGGGGCATTCGCTCGCTCTCGCTCTTCGGTTCAGTCTTGCGCGACGATTTCGACCCGGCGCGAAGTGACATCGATGTGCTCGCGGAATTTGCGCCCGGCGCTCTGCGTGGGGTCGGATTGCGCTACTTCAGTTTCGGTGAGGAGCTCGGCGCCATCCTCGGCCACAAGGTAGATTTCTGTTCGCAACTTCATCCGGCGTTTCGCGACCTGGTCGCGCGGAATGCCGTCAAGCTTTATGAGCGATCGTGATCTGACGCTGACACTTCGTCAGATCGTCGAATTCGCGGATGAAATTGCAGCACTGCTGGCGACGCGCACCCGCAAAGATTTGGACAGCAATCGCGAGTTCCGCCGCGCCTTGGAGCGTTGTGTCGAATTGATCGGCGAAGCGGCGTCGCGCCTGCCCGAGAACTGGCGAGCATCGCACGCAGAGATTCCGTGGCGGCAGATCATCGCGATGCGCAACGTTATGATTCACGGATACGATGTTGTGGTTTCGGACGTGTTGTGGGATGTCGCGACGAATGATGTCCCCAAACTGCGCGGAGAGATCAATTTGCTCTTGGAAAAATAGCGGCGAGGACTGGAAGTCCGTAGTCCGCAACATTGTTCGATCCCTTGCAATTTGAGCGGGCTTGTGCTCAGTAAGAAGCCGCTCGTCCGCCTTGGCTTGCCGCCAGCCGCGGGGCCGCGAAAAATTCCAGCTCCAACATCATGTTTTCCATTCTTCTCGCACAAACCACCGCTCCCGCGCCCGCGCCCGGGGCCGGGCTCCTCGGCATTCTTCCTTTCATCTTAATGTTCGTGGTCGCGTATTACGTGATGATCCGGCCGCAGATGCGCCGGCAAAAAGAGCAGACCAAGCTCGTCTCTTCGCTAAAAACGGGCGATCGCGTCGTGACCTCATCGGGCATCCACGGTCTGATCTCGAACGTGAAAGAGACGACCGTGATCGTGAAGGTCGCCGATAACGTGAAGCTGGAAATGGAGAAGACCGCCGTGACGAACGTGGTGAAAACCACTGAGGGCTAATCGCTGAAATGACTCCCGGCGTCATGTTTTTCATCGAGCTGCTTTGGCTCGGACTTTTCGGCTGGTACTTCGCGACCGATTACGGCACGCGGAAACGCATTCTCGCGATGGCGCTGGTGGTGGTGGCGGTGGCCATGAGCGTGATGATGGTTTATCCGCCCGACAAAAAAATCGCGCTCGGGCTCGACATCAAAGGCGGCACGTCGTTCCTGATCAGGCTCCAGCAGACGGACAAGGAAATCACGCCGGCAATGCTCGACCAGGCGGTCGAAGTGATCCGGAAACGCGTCGATTATTTTGGCGCGAGCGAACCGATCATCAGCCCGGTCGGGAAGGATCGGATCCTGGTGCAGATCCCGGGGTTGAGCACGGAAAAAATCCAGGAAGCGCGCCAGCAACTTTCGCGGGTGGCGAAGCTCGAGTTCCGCCTGGTTTATCCCGATAACGGCGAGCGGCTGCGGGGGATCGACGCCGGCACGGAGGTCATTCCGCCCGAATACAAAATCGAGATTAACAAGCTTCGCGCCCAAGAGGGAAAGAAGCAGGAAGAAGAGCGGCTTCTGGTGAAAAAGAAGGCCGACCTGGGCGGGGAGCACGTCTCCCAGTCCAACGCGGAGTACGGGAATGAAGGTTGGTCGGTGAAGCTGAACTTCGATGCGGAAGGCGCAAAGATATTCGGAAACATCACGGAAAAATTCAAAGGGTACCGGTTCGCCATTGTGCTCGATGGCGCCATTCAATCAGCCCCGGTAATTAAGGACGCGATTTACGGCGGCACGGCAGTCATTACCGGTCGCTTCGAGGAAAAGGAGGCGCGGAATCTCGCGAGCGTGTTGGAGAATCCGTTGCAAACGCCGGTCAGCATCGAGGAGGAACGCAGCGTCTCGCCCACCCTCGGGCTCGATTCGATCCGCGCGAGCATCCTGGCGGGTCTGCTCGGCCTCGCGATTACTCTGGTGTGCGTCATGACTTACTACCGATTCGTCGGCGTGATCGCGTGTCTCGCGCTGCTCATCAACATCGTCCTGCTCATCGGCGCGTTTCAGCTCATCCCGGGCGGAGTCGTTCTCACGCTCCCCGGCATCGCGGGTATTATCCTCACCATCGGCCTGGCGGTCGACGCGAGCGTTTTGATTTACGAGCGGCTGCGCGAGGAGCTGGCGCTCGGCAAATCCTTGAAGATCGCGATGCAAGCCGCCTATCAAAAAGCGTTCAGCTCGATCTTCGACGCCAACGTCACGACGCTGATCACGGCGATAATCTTGTTCTTAAAAGCGACCGGCCCGGTGCGGGGCTTTGCGATTTCACTCACGATCGGCATTTTCGCTTCGCTTTTCACCGCGCTCATCGTGGGGCGCAATGTCTTTGGCTGGTTCGTGGATACGGATCGAGTGAAGAAGGTCTCGATGCTGCACTTGATCTCGTCGCAACATATCAATTTCCTCGGCAAAGGTTTTCTGGCCTGCATGTGCTCGCTCGCGTTGATCATTGCCGGCGCGACTTCCTTTTACGCGCGGGGCGAAAAGAATTTCGGCGTCGATTTCAGAGGTGGCGACCTGCTCACTCTGAGTTCGCCCAAAGTCATCGACATCGGCCAGGTCCGGCAGGCGCTGACCCCGTTGCACTTCGGCGACGCGTCCATTCAGGAATCGGCCCAAGGCGGCAAATACTACATCACGGTCCGCACTCCCTTGCGGACGAGCGATGCCGTCGAAAGCCAGGTGATGAAGACGATGCCGGAGGCGCAATTCAAAATCGAAGGCGCGGAACGCGTCGGTGCGCTTGTCGGCGGCGAGCTGGCCAGGAATTCGCTCATCGCACTCGGGCTGGGCATTCTCGGCATTCTGATTTTCGTCACGTTTCGTTTCGAGCTGTCGTTTGCCGTCGGGGCAATCGTCGCGTTGCTGCACGACGTCATTATTACGGTCGGAGTTTTTTCGCTGCTCCACCGCGAGCTGACATTAACGATGGTCGGCGCGGTCCTGACGATTGCCGGCTATTCAATTAACGACACGATCGTCGTTTACGATCGAATCCGCGAAGGTCTGGCCAGCGGCAAGCGCGGTTCCATCGAACAGATCATGAACGACAGCATCAACCAGACGCTGAGCCGCACGATCCTGACGAGCACGGTCACGCTGATCCCGATCCTTTGTCTCTTTTTCCTGGGCGGTTCCGTCCTGCGCGATTTTGCCCTGGCGATCATCATCGGCGTCGTGGTCGGAACCTACTCCTCCATCTTCATCGCCTCGCCCATCGTGCTTTGGTGGACGCGGGCGCGCGGCGGCAGCGCTTCGACCCTGCGCCGCGAGGTGACGGAAAAAGCCGCAGCCGCCACGGGCCCTACGGGTTAGGTGCTGTAGCCGCTTCGCTGTGCGAAGCGCCTAATGGCCCTTTCATTCCGAAGTCGACGCCGCCCACAGGACGGCGGCTACAGGGAGAGAAAGCGAAAGTTATTCACAATAGTTGACGCCTGTCTCCGGCCCGAGTAGTCTCGGATTCACCGGGCGGACCGGCAATTTTTCAAAGCGAGGAATCTACCATGCCAGAAGTCATTGTGCGTAAAGGTGAGCCTGTCGACCGGGCGTTAAAGCGGCTGAAGAATAAGCTGGATGCCGAGGGCATTTTGGAAGAAGTCCGCCGGTTGCGCGCATTCGAAACGCCAAACCAAAAAAGCCGGCGTAAGGCCAAGGCCAACGCGAAGCGTGGCCGCACGAAGTTCCGGTTCAATCCCTCGTAGGCTCGGCGGTTGGTCTGACCGCCCGGGCGATTAAGGTCAATCGCCCTACCTTATTCACATTCGCAAACGACGCGGAAGCCGAGGTCGTTGCAGGAGTAATTCGGCATATTGGAACCGCGCGCGGACGCTCGCAGGCTGTTGAAGCGCGATTTCCAGCTGCCGCCTCGATAAACTCGTTTCGCTCCCGCCGTCGGCCCGCGCGGATTTACCTTGGGCACTCCGCGGTAGGGTTCGAAAAAATCGTGGCACCATTCCCAAACATTTCCCGCCATGTCTTCCAAGCCGAACGGGCTGGCCCCAAACGGAAACGCGCCGACGGGTGAACTTTCGGGGTAACCGTCATCGATCTCGTGGTCGCTCCAGGCAAAGACCGTGTTGCGATCGGCGAAGTTCGCCAGGTCGCCCCGGCCTTGATGATTTCCCCATGGGTAATTGCGGTTGTCGGTGCCTCGGGCGGCATACTCCCATTCCGCTTCCGTCGGAAGGCGGTATCTTTTTCGTTCCCGGGCTGACAACGACTGGCAGAACTTGATCGCGTCGAGGCTGCTGACGTAGACGACGGGGTGAAGATCGCTCGTGCCGGGAGCACGCTTCCGGCCATGGCTGTGATCGAACTGCTCGTATTCGGCGTTCGTGATCGGGAAGCGGGAAATGTAAAACCTGCTCAAGGTCACCTTGGTCACGGGCCGCTCGTTGGGACCGGCGTCGATGGCTTCACTGCCCATGAGAAATTCACCCGAAGGAATGAAGAGCATCTGGCAACCGAGCGAGTTCACATAATTTGCAAGACGCGCGCCCTCATGATCCACGCTCGGCGCCGGGGCAGATGCGGGAGCAGCCTGGACCTGCGCCGGCTGGACCACCGTGACGCGCGGCGGTGGCAACGACTCGGGATCGGACATCTTGTCGGCTTCTTCGAGGTAAAGATCGACGAGGTCTTCCGCGTCGCTGGGCTCGATGCCGAGATTTTCCGCCATGTTGACGAACGCATCCCGCGTTTCGTCCGCCATTCCGTCGCTATCGAGGCCGCTGAGCCGAAGCATCCGCAGGAAATCTTCCTTGGGATCCACCGAGGTTTGGCGGCGGCCCCTGAGTTCTTTTCTCGACTCCTCGGGCGCCGGTTTGGTCTCAGGCGTTACGCGTTTCGCGCCGCTATCCGTCAGCTCGGCTTCGATGTAAGACGCGATCTGTTCCTGGGTAAGACCGTGTTCGCTTCCAAACTGGTGAAGGCTCTTCTCTTCCTCGACTGTTAACGTTCCATCCGCGAGAGCGAAGGTCAGATACTTGTGAAACTCGATGACCGCTTGCTCAGTGGCTTGCGCGGCCAGCACCGAATCCAATTGCCGGCGCCGCGCGGGATCGAGCAATTCCACCCTGGCCTCGGTGAGATAGCGCGACGATTCGTCCAATCCCGGCCGCAGCAACTGCGCGAGCGGATTGCTCGGCTGGTTCTTGAGCGGCAGCTTCTTCTGCCACCACCGCATCAACTCCCGGCAATGCTCTTCGATGAGTTCGTTGCTCGGATTCGCGTGGGGATCAAGACAGAGCCGCTCGTAGAAATTGCGCGACTTGTATTTGCTCCAGCCGTCCCACTTCTGCGGGTCATCCGGCAGGGGGACGGGAAACTGCGAGTCGTATTGCATCATGTCATGCGACCGCAATGGCGCCGAGGCCCGCCGTCGCGCGCTCAACTTCATTCGGCGCGAGGCCGGTATTTCGCTCGATGCTCACCGTCGCTTCGTTTCCGCAGGCGTTGACCGAAACTTCCAGGACCTGATTGGCATTGTACTCGTAAGTCAGCTCAACCGGCGACCCTTTCGGCAAAAATGCCGGCAACTCGACGTCGCAAAGTCCGAGCGGTGTGCACTCGGCGGGCAGCGTGCTCTCGCCTTCCACGACGCGGACCACGGCCCGCTGCATGTTCGCGCTCGCGGTGCCGAATGAATTCTTCGCCATCGCCGGAATTGCCGTCATCTTGCGGATCATCGGGAAAACGTATTCCTCGAGGTGCGCTTCGTCCCAGAGCACGACGCCGAGCGTGTGCGAGGTGATGTTCGTCACCTGGATGAGTCCGCCTTCGCGGGAAGAAAACTGCATCCTGGTATTTTCCGGCAAGGTCCTCACGCCGGAGACTTCCTCCTCGCGCAGCAAGGACAGAATCCCCTGGATGGCGGCGCCCACGGCGACGGCTTCGTCCGGGTTCACATCGTCCACCATCGGGACGGACGAAAGCTTCACCACCATCTCGCGAACCATCGGCATCCGGGTCATGCCGCCGACGAGCAGCACTTTGTCGATGTCGCTCCACTCCATCTTCGCTTCCTGCAAAACCATCTCGCAAATCGTTTTGCATTTCTCGACCAGATGCCGCGTCTTGAGTTCGAACTCTTCCCGCGTCAGCTCGACCTTGACGCTCTTTCCGTTGTGGCTGTGCACGAGCGCCGTGCGCGGCCGGCTCGACAGTTGAATCTTGGCCGCGAGCGCGCGGCTCTGAAGGTCCTGGTAGCTCTGCAAATCCAGGAGCGGGTTCTCGCCGTGCGCGCGATCAAACTCCTCCGCCACGTGATTCACAATCACGTCGTCCCAATCTTTGCCGCCGAGCCGATGATCGCCATTCGTCGCGAGCATCTCGATGCCCTGCCCCTGAATGCGCATGATCGTGACGTCGAACGTTCCGCCGCCGAGATCGAAAACGAAAACAGTCTGGTCTTCATCCAGTTTATCGAGACCGTAGGCGACAGCCGCCGCCGTCGGCTCGTTGATGATCTGCAAAACATTGAGCCCGGCGAGCTGACCGGCGGTGATCGTGGCCGTGCGTTCGGCGTCGTTGAAATAGGCGGGCACGGTGATGACCGCGTCGGTCACCGGCTCCTTCAAATACTTTTCGGCGTCCGCTTTCAGCTTGCGCAGGATGAGCGCCGACAATTCTTCGGCCGAATAAATCTTCCCGTTGAATTCGCGATGGAATTGCTCCTTCGGCTTGCCTATCTCGCGCTTCACAAAGTCGACGATCCGTTCCGCTTCGGCGACGGAACTGTTCTTCGCGAGGGTGCCGACGATCACGCTCTCGCTATCGAAAAGAATAACCGACGGCGTGATGCGTTCGCTTTCGGCGTTCGGGATGATCTGCGGCTTGCCGTAAACGTCGATGTGCGCGACCGCGCAGAAGGTGGTGCCAAGATCGATTCCGATGGCTTTTCTTCGAGTCATTTTGTGAGTGTTGATTGAGCTGATGGAAAACGATGGTTTTCCGCACTCCAGAGGGTGCAATTTCCATGCCCGCTCGGGCGCGGAAATTACCGTGAATTCTCGCCGTCCAACGCTAGCTCTTGCTCTGAGTTAGCCGAAACGCTTGGCGACCACTTCTTCGGGTCGCAAAACCTGATCGCGCCAGAGAAATCCGCGTTTCACGCGCATCACGATCCGGCCTTCGTCTTCCGCAAAATCCGCCGGCTCGAAACTCACCACGCGATGAAAGGCGCGGTCTACCATCTCTTTCGGTTCGATCTCGCTCACTTCCATCCGGTGCAGAATTTCGGTGAGCGAATGGATCGCGTTCTCCAGATTGGCGTGCCACTGCCCCAGCATTCTCCGCTTCGTGTCGCCACCTTCCGCGGCGGTTTGGAGTTGCGAGGAGAGAGAGCTCAGGTCGTCGAACAAAATGATGAGATCGCGAATGAACGGTTTCTGCAATGACTCGTGCAGGAAGTTGTCGCGATACTTGATCAGCTCTTCATGGAGCGAATCGAAGAGCCGTTGATTGACAGTCTCGGTGTTACGGATTCCCGCCATGTGTTCATCCAGCTTGCGGAATTGCTCCGCGAGATCGGGCTTCTCCGCGCCTTCCAGTTTTTCGAATCGACCCGTGACGGTCTCTTCGAAATTTTGAAGCCTGCCATTCAAGGCGCGGAATTCCTCCAGGATTTGCGCGAACTGTTCGGCGTTGCTGCTCCCGTCCTCCCACGCCTCCCCCGGCAAGGTCTTCTCCGCCTCTGCGCTCAACTGTTGCATCGTCGAGGCAAATTCGTCCGCGATCTTGATCTCCATCGGCGTCTTCATTCCTCGCTTTTGCCCAGGAAAAATTTGCGCACGGCCTCGACCAACCCCGGGATATCGTGCCGGCGCGCTTCGACCGCGACCTCCAAGCCACGAGCGCGCGCAGTCTGCGAAGTCACCGGGCCGATGCTCGCGACCTGCATCCGCGCCGGCCACGGCAAATCAAGTGCGAGAAAATTTTCCACTGTCGATGAGCTGGTAAAAGTGATCAGATCTGCGCCTTCCTCCAATAATCGGCGCCGCGCGCCGGTCTCGTCGCGCGTTTCGGGGACCGTGCGGTAGGCGAAACCTTCATCCACAATAGCTCCCAAGGCCGATAGCTCTTTCGGAAGCAAATCCCGCGCCTTCTCCGCTCGGGCCAGAAGAATCCTCAGGTTTTCCACGCCGCCCTCCTTCCGGAACTCGCGCACGAGCGCTTCCGCCACGAATTCCTCTGGTTGCAGATCGACGTGCAGCCGAAATTCCTTGATCCGCTGCGCTGTCGCCGCGCCGATCGCCGCGATGCGCGCACCGCCGATCTCGCGCGCGTCGTCGTAAAGCTTGTAGAACAAATCGAAGAACGCCGTGACGCCGTTCGGGCTCGTGAAGACGATCCAATCATAGGCGTGCGCCTCTTGCACCAGCTCGGCGAACGCGCGCAAGTCGTTGGGCGGCTCGATCCGGATCGTCGGCAGCTCGATCACGTCGGCGCCCAGGGCGCGCAGTTCTTCGCTCAACACTCCGGCTTGCGTGCGGGTCCGGGTCACAACGATCCGCTTCCCGGAAAGTGGGCGATCTTCAAACCAATTCAGTTGTTCGCGCAAGGCAACGACCTCACCGAACACCGCCACCGCCGGCGCGGTGAAGCCACTCTTGGTGACGCGCTCCGCGATATTTTCGAGCGTGCCGACCAATGTCTCCTGCCGCCCCGTCGTGGCCCATCGAATCAACGCCACCGGCAGATCGCGCCGCATTCCCTTCGCCAGCATTTCGCGCGCGATCGATTCGATCCGTTCCACTCCCATCAACATCACTTGCGTTCCGCCCAACTGCGCCAGAGCGCCGAAGTCGATCGAGCTTCCGGCTTTCTCCGGATCTTCATGCCCAGTCAGGAACGTGACGTGCGAATTTTTCCCGCGATGCGTGACTGGAATTCCCGCGTAAGCCGGGCCGGCAATCGCCGAGGTAATTCCGGGAACGACGACGAATGGAATTCGCGCCGCTGCGAGCGCCTGCGCTTCCTCCGCCCCGCGTCCGAAGACGAATGGATCGCCGCCCTTAAGTCGCACGACGTTTTTTCCAGCGAGCGCTTTCTCGACCAGAAGCGCATTGATCTCCTCCTGCGTGAGGGTGTGCGCGCCCGCCTTTTTACCCGCGTAAATGATCTCCGCGTTTTCCGGCGCCCATTTCAACATCTCCGGGTTGCAGAGGTAATCGTAGACGATCACCTCCGCCTGCTCGATGCACTCTTTCGCCCGCAGCGTGACCAGGCCGAGATCCCCCGGCCCGGCGCCCACGAGGCAGCATTTTCCCTTTGGTTTCTTATCGGCCATTGATCTTTTCCATTAAGCGGGCGGCCAATCGTTCGGCGCCTTCTTCAATCGGTCCTTCGACTTCGCCCGCGTGTGGCTCCCTCGCGCCAGGTTCGAAAATCTGCGCGCGCACCTTCATCACCTTTCCCTCCATCGTCGCCAGCACGCCCACCGGTGAATTACAATCACCTTGCAACAATCGCAGAAATTCCCTTTCTGCGTTCAAACAAAGAATCGTCTCGGGATGGTTCACGCGATCCGCGAGTGCCTTAGTGTTTTCGTCCTCGCTTCGCAGCTCCAAGGCGATCACACCCTGCCCGCCCGCCGGGAGAAACTCAGCCCGCGACAAAATTTCCGCATGGAAGCGCGTCCCTTCAAAAACAAAAGACCCGCCCGATAAATCGTGACCGAGGCGTTCGATCCCGGCGCGCGCCAGCACGATGGCGTCCCATTCGTTGCTGACCAGCTTCCGTAAACGCGTCGGCACATTTCCGCGCAGATCGACAATCTCGATGTCGGGACGTTGCCAGCGGAGTTGATGCCGCCGACGCACACTGCCCGTCGCGACGATCGCGTGGCGTCTCAACGAAGCCAGATCACCCGGACTTTTTCGGATCAAGACGTCGTCCACTGCGGCGCGGGGAAGAGCGGCAAATACTTCCAATCCCGCAGTCGGGTCACTCGGGAGATCTTTTGCGCTGTGCACGGCGATGTCGATCGCGCCCGCCAATAAAGCGCGCTCGATTTCGCCGGTGAAAACTCCTTTGCGGCCGGCGCGCGGATCGATCGGCTCAGCTCCGCGTTCGTCTCCGCTGGTCTTGATGATCTCGATCCGCACGTCGAGTTGCGGCCACGCTCCTCGCAACGCATTCAGCACCATCGCCGTTTGCGCCCGCGCCAGCTCGCTCCCGCGCGAGCCCAGAATGATCTTTTGTTTTTCGGCGCTCATGGAGCGCTGTTACAGTTCCGAAGCGCGCAGCGTCGCCTCATCCAATCCGCCGGACACCGGCGGACGTTTCGCCGCTTCGCCGAACTGTCCGTAACGCGCGCGGAAATCGGCGACGTGTTCCGCGATGATCTCCTCACCGGCCGCGATCTGCTGCCGGCGGAGCGCGAGCGATTGGGCTGCGATCGATTGAAGCGAATCGATGTCGTAAAGATATACGCCGTCCATTTCATTCACCTCCGGCGCCACATCGCGCGGCACGGCGATATCGATAATGAAAAGCGGGCGATCCAATCGCTCCCGGATCAACGGCGACAAGATGAGGGGCGTTAAGAGTGGCTCTTCGGCGGACGTGGAAGAAATCAGGATGTCGATCTCCGCGCATTGATCGGCCCACGCGGAGAAGGGCACAGCGCGTCCACGCACCACGGCAGCCAACGTTTCCGCACGCTCGATCGAGCGGTTGCTCACGCGAATGTCGGTCACGCCGCGCGAACTCAAAGCTCGCGCGGTCCGCTCGCTCGTCTCCCCCGCGCCGAGCAGCAACACTTTGCGCTCGCGGAGATCGCCGAAAATTTTAACCGCCAGTTCCACTGCCACCGATCCAACCGAAACCGCGCCGCGCGTAATCTCGGTGCGGCTGCGCACTTGTTTCGCGGCGCGAAACGCGCGTTGGAAAAGGCGATGCAACAACGGGCCGGCATTTCCCGAGGCGCGCGCGTTCTCATAAGCTTTCTTGGCTTGCCCCAGGATTTCGGTTTCGCCGATCACCATTGAATCGAGGCCGGACACAACCCGAAACAGATGGCGCACACAATCTTCCCCTTCGTAGCGATAAAATGCGCTGGCGTCTTCCATTGTTTCCGATTCCGCCAAACAGCGCACGATCTGCTCCGTGCCGATGGACGAATCCGCCGCGCCGTAAACTTCCACGCGATTGCACGTAGGCAGGATGAGCGCTTCCGCACATCCGCTTCCCGCTCGCACCGCTTCTTCCGAACGCCGGAGCGCGTAACGTTCGCGCGTCTCCACTTTCGCGGTGTGATGGCTGATGCCGATGCAAAACAGGTTCGTCATACCGGACGGGTTTGCGACACGAAGTTGATGGCCCACAAAACCGAGACCGCCGCGCTGAAGGCGAGGATGCAAAGCGCCGCCACGCGTTTCGGCGCGAACCAGTGGAGATGCCGGCCTTGCAAAATCGCGCCGTAAAAAAGCCAGACGGCGAACGCGGCCACCATTTTCAGCCTTGGCAGCGGCCCACCGGTAAAAAATCCGCTGACAAGGCCGGCGCTATAAAGCGCGAAGCCGAGCCAGAGCAGACGCGTGATCGCGGCAAAAAGATTCGTGAGCGGCGGCAGACGATAAAAGATCGAATGAATTTGATGCGTCTTGAGTTGCCGCTCCTGCACGAGGTACATCACGCCTGCCACACACGCGAGCGCGAAAGCGCCGTAGGCGATCATCGAGATCGAGGCGTGAAATTCCAGCCACGGATTCGCCGACAAATGCGAGCGATGCGGCACATCGATGGGCGCGGCCAGGGCAAACGTTTGCAGCGCGAAAACGAGCGGCGCCGTGAACGCTCCCATGAGCGAAAGGCGATACGCTGGACCGATCAGCAGATAAATCAACGCGACCGACCAGGCGAGAAAGACGAAAACCTCGAAGAGATTTGTGAGCGGACAGCGGCCGAGCGCATGTCCGCGGATGGAAAGGAACGCCGATTGAAAAAGAAAGCCGAGCCCGATCGCGAAAAAATTAAAGCGGCCGTGGAGCGAGATTCCGTCGCGCGCCGCGAGGAGGGTGCGCACGAGCGCCGTGAAAAAACAAAGCGTCGAAGCGATCAAGAGCTGGCGGTCCATTGGGAGCAGCTATTTTAGAAGGGGCCACTCTCCTTGGCAATCCTGCCCCTTGCGCCTCGACCGCTACTCGCGCCCCTGCACCTTGTCGATCTTCCAAGCCGCGCCGTCGTTCACCAGGTCGACCTTGAGCCGGCGACGCATCTCGCCCTTCCCCGCGAGCAGCACCTCGGCCGTGGCGTTCTTCCCGCTGACTTTCAGATTCGAGACGGTAATGTTTTTCGCCCAAAGCTTATCGAAGTCCTGCGCGTCGAGAAAATAATCGCCGTCGAGTCCATCCGGGCCCTTCACCATCTTGTCGATTTCGTTGAGAAGGCGCTCAGTCACGAAGCGCTTCATCTCCTTGCGATTTTCCATCGGTTGCCGGTTGGCAATCACCGCCGTCACATACCATCGATAGAAGCCGCGAATGGCGTCGGAAGGATTTGCCGGCGATGGCTCGGCCGCGCGCGTGGCGGAAGAAAATCCCAGGACAAAAACGACAGCGCAGACAGAGATGAATGGTTTCATGCGAGTGGGTGACGGATGCGTGCAGCTTAATGTCAGGCGCCGATAAATCCAACAGTTCGGCCTGCCGTTGACGTTTCCGAGCGACCCGCTAGCGTCCGGCCATGGCTCCCGACTCTCTTCAAAAACTGCGCGCCGCGGTGCGCGATGTGCCGGATTTTCCGAAGACAGGAATCATCTTCAAGGACATCACCCCCATTCTCGCGAATGGCACGCTTTTCCGCGCATCGATCGATGCGTTCCTCGAGCAGTGCCGCGGCAAGGCGATCGACAAAATCGTGGGAATCGATGCGCGCGGATTTCTCTTTGGCTCGGCGGTCGCGTATGAGCTCGGGATTGGCTTTGTCCCGTTGCGAAAGAAAGGCCGGCTGCCGTACAAAACCGAGAGCGCGAAATATTCTCTCGAATACGGCGAGGCCGAGATGGAGCTGCACATCGATGCCATCGAGGCCGGCGAAAAAATTGTCCTAATCGACGATCTCCTCGCGACCGGCGGCACGTCGGCGTCTGCTGCGACGCTGATCAAAAAAGTCGGCGGCATTCTCCTCGAAGCGCAGTTCCTGATCGAATTGGAGTTCCTGCACGGCCGCGAGAAGCTCGCGCCGACACCGGTGGTTTCGTTTTTGAAGTACTGAGCGCGTTGCGTTGTCATCCCGAGCCGCGCAGACGGCGAGGGACCTCGCAAGCGGTCTACCGCTTGCGCGCTGCAACAGACGTTTACGTCAGATGATCCCTGATGTTTGGCGCCAGCCCTAATTTGCAGGTGCGAGATCCCTCGCCGTCGGCGCGGCTCGGGATGACATCAATCTCGCGTCAACCGGGGTGGCACGCGCAACCCTTCATCACATCCCTGCTGCGCCACGACGACCTCCATCTTTATTTCCTGAAGCTCGAGTTGATTGTGAATCAGCTCGAGCAAACCAAGCGCGCGCTCGTCCGGCATGTGATCGCAACGCAGCTCGATGCGCGCCGATTTGCCGGCCAGCTCCGGATGCGCGGCCACCATCTCGCCGTCGAGCAGGAAGGAAACGTAGGCGTTGAATTTTTCCTGGAGTTCGTGCAGCCGCTCAGCGGAGCTATCCCATGGCCGCGGCTCGTTCATCGCGAGAAGAACCTGATCCGTTTTTTGATCGTGCGCGAAGAGATCGATCACGGCTGGATTGGCCACGCCAGACACCGTTGGGTCGCTCGAACTCATTTCAGAAACGTCTAACGTCCAACGCCCAACGTCCAACGCCCAATGGCAGAAACCTCGACACTCTGCTGGAATGCCATATTTTCGGGGAATGTTTCGCTCGCTTCAGTTGGTTGCGTTTTTCGTGGCCGCGAACGCCTTCGGTCAGTTCACGCCGGCCCTGTTGCAAAACAACAGCTACTGGGGCGACGGCAAAGCCGAGTTCAATATCTACGAAGGGCAGATCGCCCGCTACGGCGTTCCGCGCCAATGCGAAGTCCTCCACATTCTGGTGCGCGAGCCGTTCGATCCGAAGCAACTGGTCAAGCCGGATAATCCGGAGCAGCCCGAAGCGGTCGCGGTCCTCAAGCTCAACCAGATTCTGCACGTGCCGACCGGGCTTTACGTTTATCAGCAAATGCACTCGAACTTCTGGCGAGTCGACAACGCGCAGCTTCTGAAGTTTTCCCTCACGAGCAACGACAGTTGCGGCAATACCTTCAAGGAGGCGCGCCGCAGCGCCGATCAATTCAGCTACGAATATCACACCTATTGGGACGGGATGGCGGACGGAAAAGAAAACGTCGCGCTGCCGGCGAACGGGTACTTCTACGATGAGCTGCCGTGGCTCGTGCGCACCCTCGATTTTTCCAAACCGGCGACCGGATTCGAAGTGCAGTTGGCCGGTTCGACGATCAATTCGAAGAAGGACACGTTCGCGTTTAAGCCGGCGAAGATTTCGTTCACCTCGACGGAGAAGTTCATCGACGTCGACGTGCAGCACGCCGCCGGGATCGACCATTTCATTCTCGATCGCGACGGGCCGCATCTGCTCCGCGAATGGACCGCCGCCGATGGCAGCCACTTGAAATTGAAGCGCAACCTGAAAGTCGATTACTGGAACTACAACAAGCCCGGCGACCGCGAGCGCGCGCTCAACGATCCGATGTTGCGCCAGCCGGACTGAGCAAACCTAATGTGGGAGGGGCCTCAGTGCCCCGACTCCCGGCACGCAACTCATTCGACCAGTCGCGACACTGAGGTCGCTCCCACATTGAAAGCTAATTGAATCCCGGGCCGGTGAGCCGTAATTAGTGCTCGTGGCGAAACGAACCAAACCGCAAGCGCTGACCTTGCTCGGAAAGAGTGAGACGCGTCTCCCTGCCTCACCCGCGGAGGCGCGCCTCGAGACGTTTCCAAATCCCGCGCGACGCAATTACCGGATCCGATTTGAGACGGCCGATTTCACTTCGCTTTGTCCCGTAACCGGCCAGGTGGATTTCGCGCAGATCACCATCGAATACGTTCCCGCAAAAATCTGCATCGAGAGCAAGTCGCTGAAATTCTATCTGGCTTCCTATCGAAATGAGCGGGCCTTTAACGAGACTGTCACCAATCGCATCCTCGATGATTTCGTCCGTGCCTGCGACCCGCGCTACGCAAGCGTCACCGCGGAGTTTTCCGCTCGAGGCGGGATCGCTCTCACCGTGCGCGCCGAGTTTCCCGATAGGTAAGCGATGAGACGCGCGGTGGTGCTGCTGAGCGGCGGCCTCGATTCTGCGACGACGCTCTCGGTTGCCATTCATGAAGGTTTCGATGCGCATGCGCTTTCGTTCCATTACGGCCAGCGCCACGACATCGAAGTGACTGCCGCGAAGCGAGTGGCTGCATCGCTCGGCGCCAGCGAACATCGAATCGCCGCGATTGATTTGCGCATCTTCGGCGGCTCGGCGCTGACGGATGAAATCGCCGTTCCGACAAATTGCGATACAAAAAAAACGAGCGGCATTCCGATCACTTACGTTCCGGCGCGGAACACGATCTTCCTGTCCTACGCGCTGGCCTGGTGTGAGGTCCTGGGCGCCGCGGATATTTTTATCGGCGTCAACGCAATCGACTACAGCGGCTATCCCGATTGCCGGCCGGCTTTCATCGCCGCGTTCGAGGAACTTGCGAATGTCGCGACAAAGGCTGGAGTCGAGGGCACGCGATTTCAAATCCACGCTCCCCTTATCTCGATGTCGAAATCGCAAATCATCCGGAAGGGAACTGAACTCGGCGTCGATTTTTCGCTAACGCGCAGTTGTTACGATCCGGTCGGCGACGGGCTCGCGTGCGGTGAGTGCGATTCGTGCCGGCTCCGGCTCGAGGGATTTCGCGCCGCCGGCTTTGAGGATCCAATTTCCTACGCCACGAAATGAGACGGCTCTTCGCGATCTTCATTCTCACGCCCGCCGAACAGCGCCTCGTGATTCTCGTCGTGGTGTTGCTCGTCGCTGGCGCGTGGTACAAACACCGTCGCGATTTGAGTTTCAGCGCAGCGCCGCGTCCCACGGAAACCGCCACGCCAGCTATCTCGACTTCGCCTAACGAGCGGTAATTGTAGCGGCGGTCTCCGACCGCCGAGAATGGCGATGACGGCGGTCAGAGACCGCCGCTACAGACCGGGGATGTGGCCATAGCCGATAAACATCGGAGTGAGTCGCCCTTCGTCCGTTTTGCCCACGCGCGAGATTTTGAAATCAAAAACGCTCACGCCGTAACGCGATTCGCCCTTGTAGGTGCGGCCGTCGCTCGCACCCACCATGATCCGTTGGTTCGTCCCCTTCTCGCGACCGAGATAAATCATCGCATGCGTGATGGGCGGATCGCGTTCGATGCTGTAGGTGCCGGTCCAGAAAAGAAGATCGCCCGGCACCAGCTCATCGATCTCGAACGTGTCGTCCTGCCGGCTGTTGACCGCCTTGAAAGTTCCAGCCTTGCGCAACCAGACATATTGCTGACTCGAATCGCGCGGGACATCGCGAATGCCACTGTGCGTGAGGACGAAGTAAACGAACCCGGAGCAATCCATCCCCCCGCTGGCCGGATCGGCCGAGCCGTATTTGTAATCGAGGTTGCGCGTCGTCAGTTCGAGGGCGGCGTCGGTGATCTTGCGCACGTTCTCGGGATAACCGTCGTAGCCGGTGATGTTGCTCGCGGAGATGGTAGCGGGCGCGCCTTTTTTCTTCGCAGCGGGAGGGGGCGACGGTGTCGCGCTCGGCGATGCGCGTACTTCAGGCGTAGCGGCCGGACTGGGCGACGGCGACTCTGCCGGCGTTGGTGATGGCGATGCCTTCTTTTTCTTTCTGGGCGAAGCGCTCGGCGAACTTTCCGGTGTGGGACTCGGAGAAGTCTTTCTCTTTTTCTTCGGCGAAACGGATGCGCTCGCTTCCGATTTCGCGGACGGCGTGGGGCTCGCCGACGCTTTTTGTTTTCTCGCCGGCGACGGTGTCGGCGATTTCTCCGGTGTGGCGCTTGGCTTTGGCGAAGGCGATTTCTCCGCGCTTTCCTTCTTGGCGGTTGAACTCTTGCGATGCTTTCGCGGCGTGGGAGTCGGCGTCGGCGCGAAGATTTTCTTGAGCTTGTTGCCTAATGACTCTTCGGCCCGCGCTCGCTCGACGACGCCCAGCATCATTGCGATCAGAAAAAGAGTGCCGGCAATTCTCTTGGCTTGTCGCATGGAGCGGGAAAGTAGCACAGGCCCCGATGATGAAGAACCAGCTAAGATGCTTGTCATGCCGAGCCGCGCAGACGGCGAGGGACCTCGCCCATGCAATTTGCGTTATCTCAAAACAGAAGGCGTGATTTGACGGACACGCCCGACGCCGCGCGGAAGCGGGAGAGCGCTTGTGAGGTCCCTCGCCGTCTGCGCGGCTCGGGATGACAAGCAAATTGGTGCGCGGCCCTGTTCGTTCGTTTAGCTTTTCGCCAGCTCGGCCAGGACCGCTTTGTTCAGCCGAATGCCGCCCTCCAAATTCTCGAGAGGGAAATTTTCATTCGGCGAATGGGCGCGGCAATCCGGCAGGGCCAGGCCTAACAAGAGCGTCTCGACCCCAAGAATACTCCGGAATTGCGACACGATCGGAATGCTGCCGCCTTCACGAATCACGGCCGGGTCCTTCCCAAACGCTTCCCGCAGCGCCCGTAGCGCCGCTTCGCCCACCGCGGAATGCGGATCGGTCAAATACCACGGACCGCTGTGGCCGCGCGTGATTTCCATCGTAACGCCAGGCGGCAGATGTTGCTTCAGATGCCGCTCCGCCAGAGCCAGAATGTTGTCGCCCTCTTGGTCCGGCACGAGCCGGAAGGTCAGCTTGGCCATCGCGTGACTCGCGATCACCGTTTTCGTTCCCACGCCCTGGTAACCGCCGCCAATGCCATTGATCTCCGCCGTCGGTCGTCCCCAGATTCTTTCGAGCGTGCTGTAACCCTTCTCGCCGAAAAGCGCCGGAGCGCCGGTCTCATCCAGAATTGCCTTGTCTCCATCGATCGGCAATTCGCGCCACGCTTTGCGCTCCCAATCTTCGAGCGGCTTCACGGTGTCGTAGAATCCTTCAATGGCGACGTGCGCATTTTCGTCATGCAATGTTGCCAGCAAACGCGCGAGCGCGGTGACCGGGTTCGCAACCGCGCCGCCGAAAACGCCGGAGTGCAAATCCATTTTCGCCGCCGTGATTTTCACTTCGAGCGCTGTCACACCGCGCAGGCCGTAACTCAGCGTCGGCACGCCGCGCGCCACCATTCCCGTATCGGAAACGACCGCAACATCGCATTGCAGCGCCTCGCGGTTATCCGAAAGAAACTTGCCGAGATTTCCGCTCCCGATCTCTTCCTCGCCTTCGATGACGAAATGCAGATTGACCGGCAGATCTCCATCCTGCTCGAGCGCTTCCTGCACACCGAGGATGTGCGACAGGATCTGGCCTTTGTTGTCGGTCGCGCCGCGCGCAAAAACATAACCATTTTTCAGGACCGGTTCGAACGGCGGCGACTCCCAGAGGTCGAGCGGATCAGGCGGCTGCACATCGTAGTGGCCGTAGATCATCACGCTGCGGCGGCCAGGCTGATGTTTGTTTCTCGCCCAGACCACCGGATGACCCGCGGTCGGGACGAGCTGCGTCTCGAGGCCGATGGCCTGCAATTTCTTCACCAACCACTCCGCACACTCCCTCACTTTTCCGGCATACGCCTCGTCGGTGGAAACACTCGGGAACCGCAGGAAGGAATAATAATCTTCGAGATGACGGGCGCGCATAGTGGGTAAACTAAACCGAGTTCCGCAGGTTTGGCTACGACTTCGTTTGACGCGCGGCTCCCGTCATTCCGAGCGAAGTCGAGGAACCCCGTAGAACTTCGATCGACGCGCCACGGGATTCCTCGACTTCGCTCGGAATGACAGACTTGTCTCGATCCGCGGTCGTGGTCAGTGTCTCGGCATGTCTTGGGAACCGCCGCGCAACGCGGATGCGCAATTGGTCCGCGCGATTGGCGTCCCGGGTCTGGCCGCAAACATCATCAACACCACGATCGGCGCGAGTATCTTCGCGTTGCCGGCGCTCGTGGCTCAGGGATTGGGGGCCGCGGCGCCGATCGCATTCGTCGCGTGTGCGATCGCGATGACTTTGTTCGTGACCTGTTTCGCGCTGGCGGGCAGCCGTGTCTCGCTGACGGGTGGACTGTACGCTTACGCCGAAGTGGCGTTCGGGCGTTACGTCGGCTTCATCACCGGTTTGTTTTTCTGCACGACAGCACTCTTGAGCGTGGCGGCCGTCGTGAATTTTTTTGTCGGCACGGTCGTGTCCCTGGCGCCGTGGTTCGGTGGTTCTCCGGCACGAACTGCGCTGATGTTTGTCATCTATGCACTGCTTGCCGCGATTAATATTCGCGGCGTGCGAGCCGGAACCGGTGCGGTCGGCATTGTGACCATCGCTAAACTCATTCCGCTCCTGGTGTTCGTGGCTGTCGGTGTTTTCTTCATCAAGCCAGCCGCAATGGCGTGGCCCGGTTGGCCTGGCACCAAGGCTCTGGGGGATTCCGTTTTGCTTCTCCTCTTCGCGTTCTTCGGCATTGAAGTCGCGCTCATCCCGAGCGGCGAAGTGAAGAATCCGGCGCGGACCGTGCCGCGCGCAATTTATCTCGCCCTCGCGATCACCACCGCGCTCTACATTTTGATTCAACTGGTCGCGCAAGGAACATTGGGGCCGCAGCTTGCCGACAAAACGGCCGCTCCCCTCGCTGAAGCCGCCGCTTCGTTTCTCGGAAACTTCGGTCGCCTGCTGTTGCTGGCCGGCGCGACCATTTCAGCATCCGGTTTTGTGGCGAGCGATATCCTCAGCTCACCGCGAATGTTCTTCGCATTCGGTCGTGATGGCATTCTGCCGCGATGGATTGCTCATGTGCATCCGCGGTGGCATTCACCCGACGCGGCGATTCTCACTTACAGCATCATCGCGTTCCTGCTGTCGCTTACGTCCACGTTCGCGTCGCTCGCGATCATGGCGAACGTCGCCGCGTTGTTGCTCTATATAATATGCTGCGCCGCCGCCTGGGAATTGATGCGGCGGGATGTGCGCACGGAAACCAAGCCGTTTAATTTCCCGGGCGCGCCGATCGTTCCGCCGCTCGCGATCGCCGCCATCATCTGGATTCTGACGCACGCCACCAAGCGGGAGTTTCTGGTCAACGGCGCGGTCTTCGCGGTCGGCTCAGTTCTCTATCTGGTGCAATGGGCGGTCCGCGCGCGAAAGCCCGTCCGCGCCTGACCTGCGCCATATCTTGTGGTCGGGCGCTTTCGCCGGTCGCTATTTAGTATTATTTGCTTGCTCTCCGCTGGCTCGATACCGTTATTAAGAGCGGGCGCGCCCGCCCTTTACATGCATCTTCAATCGCTCGAGCTCGTCGGCTTCAAATCCTTCGCGGATAAAACTATTTTTGAATTCCACGAAGGCGTCACGGCCATCGTCGGGCCGAACGGGTGCGGAAAATCGAACGTGCTCGACGCCGTGCGCTGGGTGCTCGGCGAGCAATCGGCCAAGGCGTTGCGCGGTGGCGAAATGGCTGACGTTATTTTTAACGGAACCGAATCGCGCAAGCCTCTTGGGTTCGGCGAAGTCTCCCTCACTTTCACGAATTGCGGCAGCGAGCTCGGCGTGGATTGGCACGACGTGCGCGTCACGCGCCGCGTTTATCGCGATGGAAATTCCGAATATCTGCTGAACAAAACGGTCTGCCGGTTGCGCGATATCCAAAGTCTGTTCGCGGACACCGGCGTCGGTCGCAGCGCCTACTCGATCATGGAGCAGGGCAAGATCGATTTGATTCTGAGTTCGCGTCCGGAGGATCGCCGCACGGTTTTTGAAGAAGCAGCCGGGATCACGAAATACAAAACGCAAAAGCGCGAAGCGTTGCGCAAACTGGAAGCGACCGAGGCGAATCTTCTCCGCATTGGCGACATCATAAAGGAAGTGAAACGCCAGATCGGTTCGCTCCAGCGCCAAGCGGGGAAAGCGCGCCGCTACCAGACGCTGCTGGCGGATCTTCAGGTTCTCGACACTCACCATTCGCGCCGTCAGCTCGATGACCTCCAGGCCGAATCCGAGCGCGGCCGCGCGGAAGTGGCGCGCCTCGTGGAAGCGGAACGCAGCGCGCACGAAAAAATCGAGACGAGCGAGAACCAGCTCGCGGAGAAGCGCGGCCGCCTGGATGAAATTGACAGCGAGATCGGCGATGCCCGCGCGGAAGTGCAGCGTGTCCAGAGTGACCTGGCCGCGCTGCGCAATCGGATCGATTTCAATCGCCAGCGCGCGCAAGAACTCGAGGAATTAATCGCGCGTTACGAAAGCGACATCGCCTCTGCGGAAACAAAACGAAGCGAGCAGGAGTCGCAGCTGCATGAGGCCGACGCGCTCATTGCGAAGACCAATCAACTTCTCGAGACGAAGAACCGCGAGGTCGAGCAGCTCACTGAAATGCTGCAGTCGGCTCGCGCTGAGCGCGCGCAAAAGGAGGAGGAACTCCATTCGCTTGAGATGTCGCTTTCGAAATCCGAGAGCCGCATGACCGGTTTGCAGAATGAACTCACCGGAATCGTGGCGCGACGCGATGCCACCGCTGCGCGAATCCTCGAGCTGAGCCGCAGCTTCGATGAGGCGACGCGCCACGTCGAGCAAACGCGCGCGGACCTCGCCCGCGCTCAATCGGCCATGAAAAGCCAGCAGCAAACGGCGGAGGAATTGCGCCAGGCGTTGCGCACGGCGGAGGAGCAAACGCAACAGCACCGCGGCAATCTCGCGGAGGCCGAGAAGGAAATCATCCGCGTGGAACGCTTGCTCGCCGAAAAGCAGGCGCGTCTCGAAGTGTTGCGTCAGATGACCGCGGAAGGCGAAGGCCTGGAGAAAGGCTCACAGGCGATCCTGAAAGGACTCGACGATCCTGATCGAATTCGCCCGGCGATCGCGGGCGCGCTCGTTGCCAGCCTCAATGTCGACCGTGAATTCGTGCCGGCGCTGGAAGCGGCGTTGGGCCGGAGCATGCACGCCGTTGTTTTGCAGAACACAGATCTCGCCGCGGAAATTTTCTCGACGCTGACCGAAAAGAAATTGGGGCAGGCCGCGTTGGCGATCCCCGCGTTGTCAGCCGGCGTAGCGTTCCCACCGCCGTCCAAACTTCCCGGAGGCGCGCTGGCATGGGCCATTGAAAAAGTCGACGCGCCAGACACGCTGGCACCACTCGTTAGGCAATTATTGCGCGATGTGGCGATCGTCTCCGATCTGGCAACTGCTCTCGAACTCAAGAAACGCGCGGGCAACCTGCAATTCGCCACGCTCCGCGGTGAGTTCATTTCCGTGGAAGGAATCATCTTCGGGGGAAGTCCTATCGCGGCCGGCGATTCGCTTCTGGGACGGAAAGCGATTCTCACCACGCTCGAGCAGGAATGGGAATCGCTCGAGACGGAACGCGGCGCGCTGATTACGGCGTGCGAGCAGTCGAAGGAAAAACTCGAAGCTGCCAATCTCGCTGTGGACGCGGCGCGCCAGAACCATGAGGCGGCGCATCAGAGTCAATCGCAAGCCGGCGTCGAAATTCTATCCGCGGAACGCGCGGTGCAGGATGCGGAACAAAAGCTGGCTGGTTTGCAAACGGAGAAGAGCACCCTGGAGCAACAGGTCCAGAGCGCCGACGCGCGAATCGCCCAACTCGAGCAGGACCTGGAATCGCTGCGGAAGAATTTCGACGAAGAACAAACGCGCAAGAGCGCTGCCGAAGAGGAGCGCGAAAATGCGCGGACGCAGGAAGAGGACGCTGCCGAGAAATTGAATGAGCTGCGTCTTGCCGTGGCGACGGAACGGCAGCGCCACGAGAGTCTGGTCAATCATCGCCAGCCCATGGCCGCGCGTGAAGCTGAGCTGGCCGACCTGGTCGCCGCGCGACGCTCCGACATCGCGACGTATCAAGACCGGCTGGCCCGACAAGCGACGGAATCCCAAGAAGCCGAGGTGCGCATTTCCGAGCAAACGTCCGCGCTGGAAGACGCCGGGAAGTCCGTCGCGGGACTTACAGGCGAACGAAGCTCGCGCCTCGCGGCGGTGAACGAGCAAGAATCGCAACTCCGCGGCCTGCGTGATTCCCTAAACGACCTGCGCGATCTGCGTGGCAAACAGGAAGTCCGTCAAACCCAGCTGCAATTGCGCACCGAAAATCTGGCCGAGCATGTGATGCGCCGTTACCAGGTCGATCTGCATTCGTTCACGACCGACGCCCTTGTCTTTCAAAAAACGTTGAGCGTCGTGACGAAGCGCCGGGCTGGTGGATCGAGCGCGGAGCCTGTCCTGAGCCGAGCCGAAGGGTCGCTCGATGCTGATAATGGCAGCGAAGCCACGACATCTTCCGCATCGCCCGCGGAGCAGCCGATCCACCCAGATGACGCAAACCTTGAGCAGTTGATCGCCGATCTCACCCGGCAGCTCGACAACATGGGGCCGGTCAACCTCGAGGCCGTGCATGAGTACGACGAACTCGAGGAGCGCTACCGTTTTCTCGAGACACAGAACAGCGATCTCGTCGCCGCGCGCCGCGAAGTGCTCGACGTGATCGCACGGATCAACAGCACGACGCAAAAACTTTTCGCCGAAACGTTCGAGCAAGTCCGCGTCAATTTCCGCGAGATGTTCCGGGAACTTTTCGACGGCGGGCGGGCCGATCTTTCGCTCCAGGACGAGAACGATCCGCTCAACTGCGGCATCGAGATCACGGCGCGGCCTCCGGGCAAGCAATTGCAAAGCGTGTCGCTCCTTTCCGGCGGCGAGCGCACCATGACGGCGGTCGCGTTGCTCTTCGCGATCTACATGGTGCGGCCGAGCCCGTTCTGCATCCTGGACGAAATGGACGCGCCGCTCGACGAGAGCAACATCAACCGGTTCATCCGCGTGCTCGAGCGCTTCGTTTCGCAAAGCCAGTTCATCATCATCACGCACAACAAGCGCACGATCGCGAAGGCCGACATTCTTTACGGCGTCACGATGGAAGAGCGGGGTGTGAGCAAACTTGTCGGGATGAAATTATCCGGCGACCGCGGGAGCGACGGCGAACTGAAGCGGCAATCGCCGCAGAAAGCGACGCAACGGAATTTCCCGCTCGAAGGCGAAGAGCACGAAGAAGGTATGGCGCTCTCGCGCTAGGGGAACAAATCTCGGCGCGGGAATTAGCTGTTCACCAAAAAACACTTTGCGCCGCTTTGGGCTCAATGGCTAACTCGTTGGATGCTTCAAACCGCGGAACGTGACGCCTCGACCTCGAAAGCGGCGCCACACGAGAAATACCTCGAAGCGTTCCGCATCATGCTCCAGACGCGGATTTTCGAGGATAAACTCGCAAGTCTTTATCGCGGGGGCCTGATCACCGGCGGCGTTTACCTCGGCAAAGGCCAGGAAGCGGTCAGCGTGTCCTGCGGGATTTTTTTGCAGAAGGGCGACGTCTTCGCACCGCTCATTCGCGATCAGGCCGGGCGCTCGGTGTTTGGCGAGCCGCTGGTCGATGTGGCGCGCACTTATCTTGGTTCGCGACTCGGCCCGATGCGCGGGCGCGACGGGAATATTCATCGTGGCTGCCCGAAGGCGGGGCAGCTCGCGATGATCAGCCATCTGGGCGCGATGATTCCGGTCGTGGTCGGCAAATTGCTCGCGAAGCGGATGAAGGGCGAGAAAGGTTTCATCGGCCTAACGACCATTGGCGAAGGCGGCATGCAAACTGGTGCGACGCACGAAGGGATGAACATCGCCGCGGTCGAGCATGTGCCGCTGGTGATCGTCGCGACCAACAATCATTACGCCTACTCCACGCCTAACGACCGCCAGTTCGCCTGTGCGGATCTGGTCGATCGTGCGAAAGGCTACGGTTACGAGGGCAGCTCGGTCGACGGCACCGACCTCACGCAGTGCCTCGACGTCATAGGCGCCGCCGTCAAGCGCGCGCGGGCTGGTCGTCCACCTCAGCTCGTGGTCGCATCGACTTTACGTCTCGCCGGTCACGGAGAACATGATGATGCGAGCTACGTGACCGACGACATTCGGCGCGAGCCGTTCGCCCAAGATGCGTTGCAACGCACCGAGCAATTCATCCTCGAGCATGAACTCCTCGATCGCGCAGGCTTGCAGCAAATGCGGGCCGAGATCGCGGCCGAAGTCGACGAGGCCGTCGCGACTGCGCAGCAAGAAGACGCACCAGTCGGTAGCGAAGAAGATTGGTGCGCGGTCTCGACGCGCGAACTCGTCGACCAAATTCCGTGAGCGTCACCTACCTCGAAGCGATCCGCGAGGCGCAGACTTACCTCCTCCGCGAAGATAAGCGCGTCTTCATCTACGGTCAGGACATCGCCGGAAAATTCGGTGGCGCGTTCAAAGCCACGAAAGGTCTGGCGGAACAATTTCCCGGGCGCGTCTTGAACACGCCGATCAGCGAAGACGCCATGGTCGGCACCGCGATCGGCGCGGCGATGGAAGGAATGCGGCCGATCGTGGAAATGCAGTTCGCGGATTTCTCCAGCATCGCGCTGAACCAGATTCTCAACAACGCCGGCACCCAGTATTGGCGCACCCAGGTCCCCTGCCCGATCACCGTGCGCCTGCCGTCAGGCGGAACGAAAGGCAGCGGCCCATTCCACAGCCAGAGCATGGAAGGGCTCTACTCGCATTATCCCGGGCTGGTCGTCCTCACGCCCGCGACGGTCGAAGATGCCTACACGATGTTGATCGACGCGGTCGCGATCGACGACCCGGTCATCTACTGCGAGCACAAGTATCTTTATTATCATCTCAAGGCCGACGCGCTCCCGACGGAGAAATTGCCGATTGGGAAAGCACGAGTCGTTAGGCCGGGACGCGATCTCAGCATCGTGACTAATAGCGCAATGGTCCATGAAGCGCTCGCCGTTGCGCAGCAGTTCAGTGCCGACAGTATCGAGATCGAAGTGGTCGATCTTCGATCGGTCAAGCCGCTCGATACGGATACCGTGCTCGCGTCGGTCGCGCGCACCGGGCGACTGCTGTGCGTCGGCGAAGCGTTCCCGTGGGGCGGCGTGACGGCGGAAGTGATCGCGCGCGTCGCGACTGAAGGATTCCATCTGCTCGATGCCGCTCCGGCGCGCCTCAACGCGAAGGACACGCCGATTCCTTATCACCCGAATCTTTGGAGCGAGCATCGGCCCAACGCGAAGACGATCGCGGCCAAAGCGCGGCAAGTCCTTAGCGAATGATTATGATTGCTGTCATCCTGAGCGAAGCGGAGTCGAAGGACCCCGTTGCATTACCGTCCGCTACGCCACGGGGTTCCTCGACTTCGCTTCGCTCCGCTCGGAATGACTAGCTGACAATTTATGCCACAAGTCCCAATCACTATGCCGCAGCTCGGCGAATCGATGGCCGAGGCGACGATCGTTGCGATCAAGGTCCAGCCGGGCGATAAAGTTTCCACCGACCAGGAAATCATCGAGGTCGAGACCGACAAGGCCGTCATGGGCGTGACCACGCCGTGCGCGGGCGAGATCGCGAAGATCGATGCCGAGGTGAAAGGAACTTATGCCGTCGGTGCGGTGCTCGGTTACGTTGAAGCGAGCGAAGCCGATGCCGCGCGTTTCCAGAAGCGCGCACCGCAGCCGCCGAAAGGCGACGTGGCGAAGGAAGTGCCGGGTCGCGAAGAGGAATCGGCGAAAGCGGTGCGGACACAAGACGGAAGCGGCTCGCACTTCCAAATCGACGAAAAAGGCCTGCCGCCCGTGGCAGCCGGTTCGCATTTCCAGGTCGATAAAGCTGGCGTGCTGCCCGTTCCCGCGAGCACAAAGGGCGCGGGCTATCTATCGCCGCGAATTCGCGCACGCATGGCCGAGCTGCAATTGACCCAAGCCGATCTGGCGGGGATCGCCGGCAGCGGAAACGCGGGTCGGGTCACGATCAAAGACCTGGAGAAATTTTTGGGCGGAATCGAAAAGCAATCAGGCGAGGATGCGAGCGCGATCCGCACCGGCGTGGCCGATGCGATGCGGCGCAGCTGGACGCGACCGCTCGCCACGGTTGGCCTTTCCGTTTGTCTCGATCCCGTGTTGCAGGACCGCGCCAAACGTGATCCCAAGCCGGGGCCCGCGCTCTACGCACTACGCGCCCTCGCGCTCGCGCTCGCGGAGCAACCAAACGCCGCCGCGCGTCTGATTGGCGGACGCGCGATTCGCTCCAAATCGATCGACATCGGTGTCGCGGTGGAAGCGCAGGACGGCATCATGGTTCCCGTGATTCGGAACGCCGACAAAACTTCCCTCGCCGACCTAACGAGTCATTATGCGGAGCTGGTCGATCTCGCGCGACGCCGCCGGCTCACTGGTGATATGACTTCGGGTGGGATTGCTTCTATTTCGAACTTCGGCAGCTTCGGATTGGAATGGGGAACGCCGATTCCTTTGCCGGATCAGACGTTGTTACTCGGGCTCGGCGTTGGAAAAAAGGTGCCGGCGTGGGATGAAGGCAAAGGCGAATTCGTTCCACGCACGGAAGCGCAGGTCACGTTGAGCTTCGATCATCGCAGCCTCGATGGCGGCGGAGCCGGACGTTTGCTGAAGCGGATCGTCGAGCTGTTGGGCGAGCCGGCGAAGCTCTGATTTGGGGAGCGCAGGCTGCCAGCCTGCAGTCGTCGGCAGCTTGCCGACGACATCTTCGCGCAGCGACATCTCAAGTCACCCGAGAAGCTTTTCGGCAAGCTGCCGAAAAGAACAGGCTAGCAGCCTGCGCTCCCCAGACGCTTGCGCATTACCTCCTCGACCTTAGGTTGGTCACGAATATGAATGCCGCTGCCGCGATCGATCCCAACGTCACGATGAAGGAACTGCTCGGGCAGTTCCCGGGTGCGCAGCGCGCCCTTTTTCGCAAATATCACATCGGCGGTTGCAGCAGTTGCGGGTTCAGCCCGGATGAAACGTTGGCGGGCGTCTGTGCCCGAAACGAAAATCTCAACACCGATGAAGTGACTGAGCACATCATCGCCAGCCACGAAGCGGACCTGGCGATGCAGATCGAACCGAGCGAGCTGGCGGAGCGACTTTCGCGCGGCGATAAGGTTTATCTTCTCGATGTCCGCACGCGCGAAGAATTCGATGCGGTGAAATTGCCCGGCTCGCATCTTTTCACCCAGGAATTGATGCAGGAAATTTTGAGCAAGGAATCGCGGACCGATCTGTTGGCCGTTTACGATCACACGGGAGCGCGGAGCATGGATGCGGCCGCGTATTTCCAAGGGCACGGATTCGAAAACGTGAAAAGCCTGCGCGGTGGGATCGATGCCTGGAGCGCGGAGGTCGATCCCAAATTGCCGCGTTATCACGTCGAACAAACATGAGCTCTGTCATTCCGAGCGTAGCGAAGCGGAGTCGAGGAACCCCGACGCGTAACCTCAGAGGTATCAACACGGGGTCCCTCGACTGCGCTCGGGATGACAAAAGAATATGAACGACGACCTGCAATCGAAAATCGAGGACGCGGTCAAAAATCCGCGCAATCTCGGCGAGATGAAAGATGCGGACGCGATTGGCACGGTCGGTAGCGCCGATTGCGGCGACATGTTGCGGATGTGGGTGAAATTCAAAGAGGAAGACGGCCGCAAGGTGATCGATCGCGCGACGTTCCAGACTTTTGGCTGCCAGACGGCGATCGCGGTGGCGAGCGTGGCGACGGAAATGCTCGCGGGCAAAACGATCGCGGAAGCCAGGTCGATGTCGGGCGAAGAACTGGCCGCGCCGCTCGGGCCGTTGCCGCCAGTGAAAATTCATTGCGCGCAGTTGGTCGAGAGTGCGCTGCGCTCGGCCTTGAGCGGCGAAGAAAACTCTCCAGCGACGCCGGCGCCAAGAATTGCGAACGGATCGACGCTCTTGAGCCAGCTCAACGCGGGCCAAGAAACCGGGCGTAAAATAAAAATTATAATCGAAAAGTAGCGCGAACTTCCCTAAACCCATGCACAAAAATACTGAGTTCACTTTGACGCGGGATTGCGAGGCGATCCTGATCCCGAGCGGAGCCAAAACGACAATCCCGGCCGGCACGCCTGGCGTGATCACGCAAACGCTCGGCGGCAGCTACACGATCGCGACCTATCAGGGATTGGCGCGCGTCGCCGAAAAAGATTTGGACGCGCTTGGCCTCGAGAAACCTGCCTCGACCAATGGCGCGACGGAAAAAACTCCCGCAGCCAGCTCGGGCGAGGTCGATGAAAAAGCCGTCTGGGAACAATTGCGGCAATGTTTCGATCCCGAAATTCCGGTAAACATTGTCGATCTCGGTTTGGTTTACGATTGCCAGCTCACGAAGCGTCCGGAAGGCGGCGTAAAGGTCGATGTGAAAATGACGCTGACCGCGCCCGGCTGCGGCATGGGGCCCGCGATCGCGCACGACGCGCAGAGCAAAATTCTCACGATCGACGGCATTGACGAAGCTGATGTGCAGCTCGTCTGGGATCCACCCTGGAATCAAAACATGATCAGCGAAGCCGGCCGGATGAAGCTCGGGATGGTCTGATCTCGAATGGAACGCGCCGTGCAGTGCGGCGCGGAACTGCCAACTCTCCCGTTGTCTGGGAAAAACGCGGCGCTCCTCCTGCGCACGGAAGGTTGTGGCTGACATTGGCCGTTGCTTCTGCTATGCCGGGCCTAGAGTTTACCTAACGAGTAAACAGAAATCTGTGGCAAAGGGCCAAGCGTGAAAACGCAAGAATTTTTTGGCGAATTAAAGCGACGGAATGTTTACAAGACCGCCGTCGCCTATGCCGTCTTTGCCTGGCTGGTCATCCAGGTCGCGACCCAGGTCTTTCCGTTTTTTAATATTCCGAACTGGGCAGTCCGGCTGGTCATTCTGCTGCTGTTGATAGGTTTGCCAGTCGCTCTGGTTTTTGCCTGGGCGTTCGAGCTCACGCCCGAGGGCCTCAAACGGACCGAGGACGTGTCTCCCGGCGAATCGATCACGCACAGGACTGGACGTAAACTTACGGTGGCGATCACTGTGATTGTCGCGCTGGCCGCGATGCTTTTCCTGATTCAACGGGTGCCCCCGAAAACATCCGGTGTGAGCGATTCTTCTCACGAGGCGGCAGGCGCATTGGTCATTACCGAAAAAAGCATCGCGGTGCTGCCGTTTGAAAATCGGAGCGACGACAAGCAGAATTCTTACTTCGCAGACGGAGTGCAGGATGACATCCTGACCGAGCTCTCGCGCGTGGCGGACCTCAAGGTCGTAAGCCGCACGAGTGTCATGCAGTATAGGATCGGCCCGCGCAATCTGCGCGAGATCGGGCGGCAGCTCGGCGTCGCGCACGTTTTGGAAGGCAGTGTGCAACGGGAAAAGAATCGCGTGCGGGTCACGGCGCAGTTGATCGATACCCGGAGCGACGCGCACTTGTGGGCGGAACATTACGACCGGGACATTGCGGATGTTTTCGCGATTCAGAGCGAGATCGCCGAAGCCATCGCCGGGCAGCTTCGGGCCAAGCTCTCCCCGGGCGAGCGAGCCGCGATCAAGCAACCTCCTACGACCGATCTCGAGGCCTTCGATTTATTTTCCCGCGCCCGGGCTCTCTATGCGGATACGTCGAATCAAATCCAAGCAGGCAAGAAACTGCCGGAAGCCGGACGGCTTCTCGAACAAGCGGTCAAACGTGACCCAAATTTTCTGGCTGCGTGGTGCCTGCTGGCGCGCGTGCACGGAGATATTTACTGGCAGGGCCATGATCACACGCCGGCGCGCCTCGAACTGGCGAATGCTTCACTCCAGGCGGCGTTGCGATTGCGGCCCGATGCCGGCGAAGTCCACCTCGGTTTAGCCGACTACTATTACCATGGCTTCCGAGATTATGGCCGGGCCCGAAGCGAACTGGATATCGCCCGGCGCACGCTGCCGAACAATCCGGAAGTATTCGAATACACCGGATACATCGATCGGCGTGAAGGAAGGTGGCCCGAAGCGAGCCGCAGTCTCGAGCGTGCCATCGAGCTGGATCCACGCAATTTTCTTACGCTTCAGCAACTCGCCCTGGTCTATCAGATGCGGCATCTTTACGGCGACGAGGCTCGCATCTACGACCGGGCTCTGGCCGTCGTGCCGGAAGATCCTTTTATCTTGATATCGCGGGCGCTGGTCGCGTTCGACGAACGCGCCGACATCAAGCCCTTTCAGGATACCCTCGCCCGGTTGGTGGCCAAAGATCCAATGCTTGCTCCCGACATCGATGATGCCGACCACGCTCTATGCGAGCGCACGCCCGCCGCGAACGCTCGCCTTTTGCAGAACTACACGGTCGGCGGCACGAATCCAAACGGCGTCAATTATCCGCGCGGCTACTGGGAAGGCTTCATCGCTCGCTTGCAGGGAGACGCGAAGCGAGCGGAAGTGGCTTTCACCGCGGCCCGCGAAGAAGTGGCGAAAATCGCGGAAGAGCAGCCCGATTTTGCCGCCGCTCTCAGCCTGCTCGGACTAATCGACGCTGGCCTCGGGCGAAACGAAGACGCACTCCGGGAGGGACGGCGCGCTTGCGAACTGCTGTCGATCGCGAAGGATGGCGTCGATGGTCCTGCCTTTGCCGTGAACCTGGCCCAAATCTATGCCTGGACCGGCAACAAAGATCTGGCCATCGAACAAATCGCGACGGTGGAACGCAGCCCGAATTATCTCACCTACGGAGTGCTAAGACTTCATCCGCAATGGGACGACCTGCGCGGCGACCCTCGTTTCGACCAGATCGTTGTCTCGCAAGCGCCCGGATTATCCTGGTAGAAGTCTACCGCCCGCATCTGAACGACGGAATTTTTTTGGTAGTGTCCTAATTTGAAATCGAAATAACCTGAATTAACTCGAATCACGCTTTGGCAATTTCCACGCTGGTAAATTTGCCGCATCCACCCTCGCCTTATAAATGTCGGCATTGTCGGGCATTGTCGGGCATTGTCGGACAAAAACGGGCGCATTAAATGCGCCTGCAAATCTGCGAATAACCTGCAAGATTGCGAAAACTCCGGCCCATAACTTTGTCCTTGCTTTTGCATGGCATCTTCGTTTACTCTCTAAATCATGTCACCGCAGACCGTTGAGGACATTCGGAAAATTGAAGATCGCCTAGCCAATGAGATTCGCGAGAGGCAGGCGCTAATCGAGGCTTACCGTATTGTGCGGGAGGATATGTCGAGGCAGCAGGGGACAAACGGAACGGCACCCGACGACAACGCGCATCCCAATTTACTTCTCGTTCCGCATAATCCCACGGAGAGGGCGTACGGCGAGAACACCCGCCTCGTGAAAAGCGCAATCGCCAAAATGCCGACCGATTACACGATTCGGGATATACACCGCTGCCTGCGGACGTTCGGGTATCAACTCGGGATGAATGCCGTCGCGACAGTTTTGACCAGATTGAAGAAAAACGGAGAGATTGAGGAAATTGAACCGGGGCGGGGTCAGCGGCCCGCCGTTTTCAAGAAAGTAATATGAGCCGTCTAGAAAAAATTTGTCCCGGCGCGCTTGCGGCACAACCGGGACAAAACCAAGACCTCGGTGACCGAGTGTGCAGATTCCAACTCTGCACTGGGAGGATTCCAAACCCTCCGATCAGGCACCGGGGCACTATTTCAGAAAATTTGGGGGCGTAGGCTAACGGTAAACCACCCGGTTATACACCTGGGAAATTACGGGTCCGAATCCCGTCGCCTCCATCTTTTCTGTGGTACACTAAATCACGTTACTCTGCTTCCGTCAATCGTTTTCGCACCCACTCTGGCAGCGGTTCGTTTGCCCGTGCCGACTTTTCCTCGAAACTTTTCATTTCCGAGCGTGAGACGCGGACGCGGAGCAGCTCATCTCTCGCCTCGCCCTTCGGGAACTTCGGGCGGCCCCTTGGTAATTTTCTTTTCTGTGCCACAAATAATCTATTGACTGCCTGATTTACTGTGGCACAATAAATCAGAAACGGAAACAAAAGTTTATGGCGAACATCCTCAGCACCGAAAAACAGGTCGCAGTGATTAGCGCACTCGCAGAGGGAAACAGCATTCGCTCAATCGAGCGCATGACTGAAATTCATCGCGATACGATCATGCGCCTTGGTGTCCGCGTCGGTGAAACGTGCCATCAAATTCTCGATCAAAAAATGCGCGGACTAAATTGCTCGCGTATCGAGGTTGACGAGTTGTGGGGCTTCATCGGCAAGAAAAGACGCAACGCGACTGAGACAGATCGCAGACAGGGGCTTGGCGATGTGTGGACCTTCATGGGCATCGACCCTGAGACAAAACTGATTCCCTCTTTTGTCGTTGGCCCGCGCGACCGTTATCATGCTCACATGTTCATGGAGGATTTGGCGGGACGGCTGACAAATCGGATTCAGCTTTCCACCGATGCGATGGTCAATTATGCCGACGCGGTTGAGCGAGCATTCGGCCCCGTCATCGACTACGCGCAAATCGTAAAGGAATATTCAACCCCGAGCGGCGCAGAGGTTCAACGTAGGTACAGCCCCGGCGAACTTCGCGCCGTTCACAAAATCCCGATGATTGGCGCTCCAAACCACAATCACATTTGCACGTCATACATCGAGCGGGCCAATCTTACGGTGCGGACACACTGCAAGCGGTTGGCCCGCTTGACGCTGGCGTTCTCCAAAAAATTGCCGAATTTCAAGGCGGCAATCGCGCTCAATCTCGCGTATTACAACCTTGTGAAAACGCACGGCTCGCTTCGTTGCACGCCCGCAATGGCGGCAGGAATCGAGACAAGCCACTGGACGGTTGCCGATCTAGTCAATGCAGCCTGAGAAGATCAAGAGCCTACAACGGGCGATTAAAGCGATGCACGGATGCGATTCGCGATATGTCGAATCCGTCCCGGTAAAAGAAGTTTTCAACAAACTCATCGCGTGGCAGGGAACGGTCGAGGTTTTCGATTTAGTGGGCCACGATAAAGCCAAGCGTGCTTACGCGTGGAAGTATGAGGAAGGGAAAGAAATCAAGACCATCGCGGTTTTGGAAATTCCGCCTGTGGATTCCCCGCAGAGCGCCGTCAAAGTGGCGATTGCGGCGACGGCACGACGGAATGAGAATTGAGGCACTTGACGGCGGCGAAGAAATCGCTAATTTGATAATCAGTCGCAGGGGTGGTGAGTGTTCCTATGTAAACTGCTACGCATGTATCTTTTACATCGCGCAGTAGGACGGCGCAATTACTGCTACTAAGAAATAAATTGACAAATTTCATTGTTGCTGGCGTCTATTTGTTTAGTATGCGACGATTTAATTTTGGAGGAGTAAGATGAGTGTCCGAATCACATTTGATAGCAGCGCACGAGATTTTGTACTGGAGGCTTTCGGAAAAACGATCCGAGACGGATTCATTGTCGAAAGATGTCAGCCAAAACAGCGAGTTCTAACGCCTCGGGGAGAGGATATTCCACTGAGCGAATTTGCAGGTATTCGAAAAGGTTCGGCGATCTTTGTCAAATCAGACATAGTGTCTCTAATTGAGGCCGCGCAGGCAATTGAAACCAGCACGCGCAATTGATCTAGTTAGCCCCCCCTGCTCTTGAGAAGCATTTCGGAGAGGCTGAAAGCAATTGGAATTAACCTTCCAAAGCTTTCGTCAATCACTGGGATAAAATTCTCTTCATTAATCAATATCAATATTGACAAGTCGGTCACGACTAAGGTCGAGGGATCGACTTTCGTAATTGATCCGCACAGTTTGACGCCAAGGCAGCAACACGGTCTAAGACAAATTCTCCGAACGGAAGCCCTGGATGAAGCCGGGGTGATATTGGATGAGAACAGCGCACCGACCGTCAACGCCGCGCTAGAAGCTCTTCCCGGAATCGAGGAAACCGCCCGAAAGTTTCGTCCGATTCTCCTTCCCAAGGACATACCTCTTTTAAATGCCTGCCTTTTTCTTCGCGCCAGATTTAATTCTGGAGGCTCAGTCGAGGGCCTAAAAACACAGATTGTGCATGTCTACGGTCCCAGGGGGGGCCATTTCGCTAATTTGTGCTCAGCGGGATATTTAGAGGAGTGGTTTTGGCCGCTTCATGAGGCGTTATGTAGCGTTTACCCTGGCGATCTCGAAACAGCGAAGGCAAAATTTCAGGCGCTTTACAACAACATCGTCACTGATCTTCCATGGACTGAGTTTGTTTTTTCTGCCGCATCTGCCGCCAAGATCACGACGGACATTTGTACGAAGATGAAGCGCAACATTCAGAATGGCGTGAATTACCTCAACGTTCACGGCTTGGGGAAAAGGAATGTCAAAAAAGTTCTGAGCATTCTGCCGGAAATTCAAAGCCGGACGGGAGCGATTGCAGCCCATATGGATCAAGACGCTACGCGTATTTTCGTTCGGCTGGAAATGCGCCCTCAGCCGCCTCAGATTTCAAATTAGGACACTACCATTTTTTTCTAACCGTTGACACCGATTCCGGCAGTCCTATAATCCCCCTCCCCGCGCTCGCCGATTTTTTTCGCGCGGAACTTTATCAGCCAAGAATTGTCATGCCTTCCACCGAAATTATTCTGACCGAAAACATCCCCGGCCTCGGCGCCGAGGCGGATGTCGTCAAGGTGCGCCGCGGTTATGCGCGCAATTTTCTTTTGCCGCAGGGCAAAGCCTACGAAGTGACGAAACGCAGCTTGCGCCAGCTCGACAATTTGAAGGCGAAACGCGCCGCGCGCGAAGCTGCGGAATTGAACGAGGCGGAAGAACTTTCGCGCCGGATCAGCAAGCTGAAGATCGTCTTCACGCTCGAGACCGGCGAGACCGGAAAAGCGTTCGGATCGATCACCGCGCAGGATCTCGTGAAGCGATTGAAAAACGAACTGGGCAACGAGATCGACCGCCATCGCATTGTGCTCGATCATCCGATCAAGGCCACCGGCGACCACGAAGTGGCGATCAAGTTGCACCACGACGTCACCGCGAAATTTATTTTCCAGGTAAAACCAGCGAAAGAAGAAGCGCCGGCGTCCGAAGTGGCGGGTGAGGTCACGGAAAAAGCGCGACCGATTAGAAAACGCACCGAAACAAAATAAATGGCTACTCAACCGTCCTCTCGGACTGGTGAGAAGCCTCGTAGAGAATCGGGCAATGCGCCCGGCCGAGGCTGGCCGGAAAAAAATGGCGGGCCCAACGGGGGCGGGTCATTCACATCTTCCTCGCAGGATATTCACCGAACGCTCCCCCACAGCGTCGAAGCCGAGCAGGGCGTGCTCGGTTCCATGCTCATCTCGCCGCGCGAAATCATCGCGGAATGCGTCGAGAAAATTAATGAGGAATATTTCTACGTCCCGGCGCATCAAACCATCTACGTGGTTCTGGTCGAGCTGTGGAACGCCGGCCAGGGTATCGATCTGATCACCTTCACGCAGGTTTTGCGTGACCGGAATTTGCTCGAAACAGTCGGGGGCGCGGCGGCGGTCACGAGCTTGTTCACTTTCGTGCCGACGGCAGCGAACGTGACCTATTACCTGGAGATCGTCCGCGACAAATACATTCTGCGCCAGATCATCGCCGCCTGCACCGAAAGCGTGCGGCGTTCGTTCGAGGAGCAGGACGAAGTGCACAATCTCCTCGATGAAGTGGAGCAGAAAATTTTTTCGGTCGGCGAGGATCGTTTCAAAGGGCAGGTCCTCACGATGAAGGACCAGGTGATGGAGGCGATCGAAGCGATCGAGAAACTCTACGAGCGGCGTGGCGGCATCACGGGAATTTCCACGGGTTTCGCCGAGCTGGATCGCATGACCAATGGTTTGCACGAATCGGAAATGATCGTGATTGCGGCGCGGCCCAGTATGGGAAAGACGGCGCTGGCCATGAACATCGCCGAGCACGTGGCCATCAATGAGAAACTGCCGGTCGCTGTTTTCAGTTTGGAAATGAGCAGCCAGCAGTTGGTCCAGCGGCTTCTTTGTTCTCGCGCCCGAGTGAATCTACAGAAAGTGCGCGACGGGTTTTTGGCCGAACGCGATTTCCCAAGTCTCACGGCCGCGGCCTCGAAGCTGGCCGAAGCACAAATCTTCATCGATGACACGGCGGGTCTGAGCATCCTCGAATTGCGCGCCAAGGCCCGGCGGCTGAAAGCGCAGAAGGACATCAAGCTTCTCGTGGTCGATTACCTGCAGCTGTTGCGTTCGACCACGCGCCGCGCGCAGGACAATCGGCAGCTCGAAATTTCCGAAATCTCCGCCGGCCTGAAGGGCATCGCGAAGGAACTGAAGATTCCGGTTATCGTGCTCGCGCAGTTGAATCGGCAACCGGAAGCGCGCACCGGCGGCAAGCCGCGCCTGAGCGATTTGCGCGAGTCGGGCTCGATCGAACAGGATGCGGACTTGGTGGGACTACTCGTTAGGCCGGAGATCTACGAAGAGGACGAGGATGCCCGCGCGGAGAAAGCAGGCGAAGCCGAGTTGATCATTGCGAAACAACGCAACGGGCCGGTGGGCGAGATCGCGCTGACGTTCCTGAAGGAATTCACGCGCTTCGAAGACCGCGCGCGGAACGTGAGCGAGCCGAATTAACCACTGCCGTCATTCCGAGCGCAGCCCAGCGGAGTCGAGGAACCCCGCCGCGAAACCTTAAAGGTAGCGCAACGGGATCCCTCGACCTTGCTCGGGATGACAGCTGCTTAGCTCAGCGACTTCGCTGCTTCGACGACATGGGCGGCGTCCATTCCGAATTCTTTCATGACCTGGTCGCCCGGCCCGCTCATGCCGAAACGGTGCAGGGCAACGACCTTCCCTTCGAGGCCGACATACTGATACCAAAGCTGCGAGACCCCGGCTTCGATGGCCACGCGACGCCGGCACGATTTCGGCAAAACCTCTTCGCGATATTCCGCGGACTCACGCTCGAAACGCTCGAAGCACGGCACTGACACGACACGCGTGCCGGCGCCGAGCTCGCTCGCGGCTTTCATGGCGTGCTGCAATTCGCTGCCGCACGACATCAGGATAAGTTCCAGTTTTCCGCTCTCGCGTTTCGCGATGTAACCGCCGCGCGCGACGCCTTCGCGCCGCGTTTTCGCGTCGATTTCGTTCAACATCGGCACAGCCTGGCGGGTGAGCGCGAGAAGCGTTGGCCCGTCGATCCGTTGCGTCGCAGCGATGAACGCACCCGCGGTTTCCTCGGGATCAGCCGGCCGGATGACATCGAGCTGCGGGATCAATCGCAAACCGCTCACCGTCTCGACTGGTTCATGCGTCGGTCCATCCTCGCCGACGCCGATGGAATCGTGCGTGAAGATGTAAATGTTCGGCAGTCTGGAAAGTGCGGCGAGCCGGATGGAGGGACGGCAATAATCAGCGAAGACGAGGAACGTTGCGCCCGAGGCGCGGAAGATTCCGTGATACCCGATCCCGTTCATGATCGCGCACATCCCGTGCTCGCGAATGCCAAAGTGAATGTTTCGTCCGGGGTGGTTCGTGCGGGTGAAATCGCCGCCGCCCTCGATGTAATTGAGCGTCGACCCGTGGAGATCGGCGCTGCCGCTCATGAAAAACGGCATTGCCTTCGCGAGTGGTTGCAGAACGTCGCTGCCAGCTTTGCGCGTCGCGAGCTTCGCGTCGTTCGGGAACGCCGGAATTCTATCGGACAAATCAGCCGGGATTTTTTTCCCGATCGCGTCATCGAGCTGGCGCGCCAACTCGGAATTTTTCGAGCGCCATTCCTTGTAAGATTTTTCCCAGTCGCCGTAAGCCGAGAGCAACGTCTTCTTGTGCTCGGCGAAATAGTCCCGCACCTCCTGCGAGACGAAGTAATGCTCGTCGGGCAATCCCAAGCCCTTGCGCCCGGCGTCGACATACTTCACGCCGGCCTCGCCGTGCGCCTTGTTCGTCCCGGCGACTTCCGGAATGCCTTTGCCGATGATCGTCTTCGCCATAATCATCTGCGGTTTTCCGTTGTCGCGTTTCTTGGCGGTGTTCAACGCATCCAGAAATTCGGTCATGTTGTGGCCGTCGATTTTCTGCACGTCAAAGCCATAAGCCTCGAAACGTTTCGCGGCGTCGTCGCTTTGGCTCGCGTTGGCCATCGCGTCGAGCGTGACCGCATTGTTGTCGTAAATCAGGATCAGATTATCGAGGCCGAAGTGGCCCGCGAACGAGCTCGCTTCATGGGAGATGCCTTCCTGCAAACAACCGTCGCCCGCGAGACAGATAACGTGCTGATCGAAAATCATGTGGTCGGGTGTGTTGAAACGCGCCGCCGCCATCTTTGCCGCCACCGCGATGCCAACGGCGTTGCCGATGCCCTGCCCCAGCGGGCCGGTGGTGCATTCCACGCCGGCTGTTTCGAAAAATTCAGGATGGCCGGGGGTCTTGCTGTGCAATTGCCGGAAGCGTTTGATTTCCGCCATTGGCAAATCGTACCCACTCAAATGCAGCCACGCGTACAGGAACATGCTGCCGTGGCCGGCGGAGAGAACGAAGTAATCGCGCCCGATCCAGCGCGGCTGTTCCGGGTTGTGTTTGAGCGCGTAACCGTAGAGCACCGCGCCCATTTCCGCGCAGCCCAGCGGAAGACCGAGGTGACCGGATTTGGAAGCCTGGACCGCGTCCATGCACAGCCCGCGCGCTTCGTTCGCCGCGCGCGAAAGAATTTCGAGATTTAAACTCATGAGAGCGGGTATAATTGGCGTGACCGTGGAAACCAAGCGGAAAGCGGTCGCTTAATCCAAAATCAAAAATCGAAATCCAAAGTGGAATGAACCGGCCCTCTCTTCTTCACATCATCGAGCGGCTCGAGGGTTTTCTCGGCAAACTTCCTGAGACGATCCAGCGGCCGGTCCTGCATGAGCTGACTCCGTTGAAGGAATTATTCCTGCAACAGCGCGCGCCGCGTTTCGTTCTGACCGGCTCGAACCGGCTCCCGCTCCAGGAGATCGTGGCGGCGCTTTTCGCCTGGGCGCCGCCGGCCGATTCGCGTGAGCTATTGATGGAACTCTTTCGCTGGCACGCCATGGAATTGGGCGGCCGCGGAACGGTTTCGTTCCTTGATGCGCGCGGCGCCGACACGCGAACGATTCCGACAATCCAGGAGGAGTTGAAGAAGCAGCCCGCCGACATCTTGCTTCATCTCGCCGACGACGGCGCTGGGGTTCGAGACGCCCCAGGTGAAATCGAAAATCTCACAACCTTCATCGCGGCCCATTCGGTCGCGCACCCGATGCCAAAGGTGGTCGGCGTCGTCTTGCTCGGCGTGACAGCCGTGCGTCGAGATTTTCACAATGGCAAAATCTCTCTGGCTCCGCAGACCACGACGCGGTCGCTGCTCCAAAGCGCGCTCCAGGAACAACCGGGCGTGGGCGAAAATCTTCTGCAAGTGGTCGAGATTTCGTCCAATGCCGCCAGCGACAAGGCGGAGGGCGATGCGCAACAGTTGATGTCCCTGCTCGCGCGCGGAATGCGGAATGAAGCGCGGGTGGAAATGGCACGCATCGCTGGCGATCGCGCCGTGCAGGGGGAGATCGCCCAAATGCTGGTGAAGTCTACGACGGCCATTTGCGCGGCCATCGGCGCCCAACCCATTCCGCTCGCCGATCTGCCGATCTTGACGGCACTCCAGCTTTTGATGGTCTCCGGGATCATGTACATCAGCGGACGCGAACGAAGTCTGCGGGCTGCGACCGAGTTTGTGGGCGCTTTGGGCGTGAATGTCGGTGCCGGAATGATCCTTCGTGAGGGAACACGCGCTCTTCTGAAGTTTTTCCCCGGCTGGGGCAATATCGTTTGCGGCGCTGTCGCGGGCGCGGGGACGTACGCCATCGGTCGCGCCAGCATCGGCTATTTCCTGGAGGGCGTGACGCTGAAAGATGCGCGGCGAACTTATCTCGCCAGCCGAAAGAAGCGGTCCCGACGAGAACCCGCTCGCATAAAGGAAGTCGAAGCGTTGCCATGAATCCTTCGCATGATTCGCGTTGTAGCCACGGCCCTGCGGGCCGTCCGGGTGTAGGCGCGCCGATACCGAAGAGAACGGCCCACAGCGCCGTGGCTACAACCTCAGCGCGACCCGGTCGAATAACTTGTGAATAAAGTCGCCGGCACGGTGCGTTTTGTTCACACCTTTTTGTGAACAAAAGAGAGAGAATCCCCTCGCCCTCTCGTCGCCGACGCCTTCTCCGATGAAGCTCTCCGAGATCGATGCCACGCTGCGGGAGATTCGCGTCTCTCCGGTCAAGACCCTGGGCCAAAATTTCCTGCACGACTCGAACCTCGCCCGCTGGATCGTCGAGAAAGCGGCGCTGTCCCCAGACGATTACGTGGTGGAAATCGGACCCGGCCTGGGCGCCCTCACCGAGTTCGCGCTCGATTCCGGTGCGCGGGTTCTCGCGATCGAAAAAGATCAGCGGCTCGCAGATTTTTTGCGCAAACGCTTCGCGAGCGAGCGCTTCGAAATTATTCACGCCGACGCGCTCAATTACGACGTGCGGCGCTTGTTCGCAAAGCCACGCGCAAAAGTTCTCGGAAATCTTCCCTACTATATTTCCAGCCAGTTGCTCTTGAAGTTCACGAAATATCCAAGCCCGATCTCGCTCTGGTTGTTCATGTTACAGAAAGAGATGGCGCGACGAATCTCGGCCTCTCCCGGAACGAGCGATTACGGCGCGCTCACTCTCATCATGCAATTGCACTATCGCGTCGAATATCTGCGCACCGTGCCGGCGAGCGTTTTTCTTCCGCGCCCCGACGTCGATTCCGCCTTCGTTCGGATCGCTCCACGCACGCCTGGTGAACTCCCCGATCACGATGCGGAAACTTTTTTTCGAATGGTCCGGCGCGGATTTTCCCAACGGCGCAAGCAACTGCGAAACCTGTTGAAAGAAGAGGCGCTCGATTGGGAGAAGGTGTCGAGCGAGGTGCGCTTCGATCCGCGGGCACGCGCGGAAGAGCTTTCGCTCCCGCAGTGGATCGCGCTTTCGAATTTTGCCCGCTCCGATGTGGCCGCGGCCGAGATCGCGACTGCGGAGGAGCGCTTTCCCGTGGTGAACGAGGAGGACCATGTCATCGGCGATGCGCCGCGCAGCGAAGTGCATGGGAATAACTTGCGGCACCGGGCCGTTCACATGCTCGTTTTCAACCACCTGGGAGAACTTTTTCTGCAAAAGCGGTCGCGCTGGAAAGACCGGCACCCGGGTCTGTGGGATTCGAGCGCCGCCGGACATGTCGATGCCGGCGAGGAATACGATGTGGCAGCGAGTCGCGAACTTCGCGAAGAACTTGGAGTCGCCGCGAACTTAACGCGGGTCGCCAAACTGACCGCGTCCGAGAAAACCGGCCAGGAATTCATCTGGCTCTACCGGGCGGCGCACGATGGACCATTCCAAATGCCGAAATCTGAGATCGAGCATGGCGAATTTTTCCCGACCGAGATTGTCTCCGGTTGGGTCGAGGCGCGGCCAAGCGATTTTGCGCCCGGTTTCCTGGAATGCTGGCAGGCATTCACGGCTTCTTCGTGATGGTAGGGCGAGACTCTGTCGAGCCGTTTGGAAAACTCCGCTCCCGCTTCGGCTCGACAGAGTCTCGCCCTACCTAGTCCAGCCGCCTTATCGACGCCCGCTCGTCTTGTTTCCCTTCGCCGTTTTCCTGCCCCGCGGTTTCGGCGCGCTCACTGGCCCGCGAAAAATGCGCGCGGGCAATCCGCCCATCGCCACCTTCTTAAACTTCCGCGCTGCGCGACGCGCGGCTTCCTTGCCGCCGTGCCCATTATCGCTGAACAATCTCGTGACCGTCTGGCCGCCGCGCAGAAAGTGCACCTGAAAGCCGTGTGTCTGTTTCTTGGCGCGCGGTTTCGTATCGATGCGCCGAATGTTTGCTTCTGAATCGGGGTTTGCTCGCTTTTTCATGAGTCCTGCCTGAAGAATCACCCTAGGCAAACCACGGGCAACTGCAAACGCGCATCGTGATTAATGCTCCACCTTCCAGGACTCGGGCTGAGGCAGATGCCAGCTCTGCCACTTCTGGTCGTACTCCGGTGAAGGCAAAAGCGCGTAGCACGGATGCCGCGCGGCGCGCATCCAGGTGATGATCTTCACCAATTCCGGCTCGGCCATGGTGGTGCAGCCCGCCGTGGGCCGGTTCACGCCGCGGCGGATATGGAAAAAAATCGCGCTGCCCGCTCCGGGAACCGGCGGATCGGAATTGTGCCGGACTTCCAGCAGCCAGCGATAAGCGAAATCGTTGTGCCGCATTTTTTGCTTTGCAAACCACGGCGGCGGATTCGCCGGATCAGGGATCGTGACGAAGCGATTGTAATCTGGACTCTTCACATCATCGACCCAGGCGTCCGCCGTCGTCACCTGATGAAAGGGATAATCGGCGCCGGCGGGAAGTTGCGCGTCGTAGGTGTAAATTTTGCCCATCGAAAAAACTCCGGCGGGCGCGCGGCCATCCCGCTCGGTCTTGCGCAATCCATTTTCGTTTTGCCCCGCCAGGCCGCTTCCCCAGGCGAGTCCTGTTTTGCCAAAGAGAACCGGGAAGGCCGGCGCAACGGGCTCCCATTTTCCTCCGGCCGCGCGCTGAAACAACTGGAGGTTTCCGTGAATTGAATTCCAATCCGGCGCGATGCCGACAATCAATTGCGTGCACTCATCCGGAACTCCAATGGCATAACCGCTGCTCGGCAGCAGCAGGAGCGCGCCCAGCATCCATTGGCGAATCGTTCGCATTCCAAACCTAGACGCGCATCTTGTTGCTCCTGTCCAACCGCATTTTGTTCGTGAAGAAAATTTTGCCCGCGCTTTTGCTCGCCATCGTCGTCTTCGCGCTCTACGCGCCGGCGCTGCAAAACGATTTCGTGTGGGACGACACCGCCCTGACCCTGCGCGATCCGCTCATCCGCAGTTGGCGGCTCATTCCCGAAGGCTTTCAACATTTTCTCTTTACCGACGCGACGCCGTCGGACTTCTACCGCCCGATCCAGCGGCTGACCTACACGCTGGATTACGCGGCGTTCACGTTTGGGCCGGCCGGCTACCATCTCTCATCAGTTCTTTGTCACATCGGCGCAGCGCTTGCGCTCCTTTTGCTCAGCGAGGAATTGCTGCGCCTGTTTGGAGTCGAGGAACGGAAACGCCGCCGCATCGCGTTTGTCGCAACGCTGGCGTGGGCGATTCATCCCGTCCACACCGCGGCGGTTGTCTACATTTCCGGGCGGGCCGATCCGCTCGCGGCGGCATTTGGATTTCTCGGACTCTATTTCGCGATCCGCGCGTTGCGCACGAATGGCGCCGGCCGATGGCTCCTGATCTTAGGGGCCGGTGCGCTTTTTCTGCTGGCCGCGTTGAGTAAGGAGAATGGTCTTATTTTTCTGGCGCTCTGGGGCGCGATCCTGTTGCTGAAAAAAAACTGGAAGGCATTTCTTCCCGCCACCGCAGCCGCGCTTTTCGTGATCGTGATTTATCTGAGCCTGCGCCTGTCCGCCGAACACGTGCCGCCGCCCACACTCCATGCGCCGGCACCGTTGCTCGTGAGGCCGATCCTCGCTGCACGCGCCTTTGCCGAATACACCGGACTGATTTTGCTCCCTATTAATCTTCACATGGACCGCGATGTGGAGACGCATCCCGAGGGACCGAGTGAAGCGAGCGCGAACAGCGCGGCCTGGCGGGAATTGCAAACACTCCTGGGCATCTTGCTCATTGCCGCCGCGCTTTACTGGCTGGTCCGCAGCCGAAAACAGGATTCGGCGATCTCTTGCTGTCTGCTTCTCGCAGCCATTACCTATCTTCCAATCAGCGGTGTTGTGCTGCTGAATGCCAACGTGGCCGAGCACTGGATATATTTGCCGACCGCATTCCTCTTCATCGCCGCCGGGCTCGCGATCTCGCGCGTCGCGCTTTCCAAAACTCTCGTCGCCAGCGCGCTGGCGGTGTGGCTTGTTTTTCTTGGCGCGCGCACCTGCCTCCAGACTTTCGATTGGAAAAATCAGCGCGTATTTCTCGAACGCACGATCGCCGCCGGCGGCGATTCCGTCCGCATGCTGATCAACCTCGCCGGGCTCGAGCTGCATGACGGGCAGCTCGACGCCGCCAAGAAACATCTCGAGGTCGCACTCCGCAAGGAGCCGGGCCAACCTCTCGCCGTCCTCAACCTCGCGGTCGTCGCGATTCGCCAAAACGATTTCGCCACCGCGCACGATCTACTCAACCGCGCGACAAAACTTCCGCTGGTCGACGCTCAGGCGCATGAGCTTCTCGCCGTCCTCAAATTCAAAGAAACCGGCGAGATCGACCTGATGCGCTTTCGTCTCGCTGCCCGGACCGGGCCGCCGAATTGGAAAATCGAACGGCGCTTCATCGAAGCTTTGGACGAGAATGGAATGACGCCGGCCGCGATCGCGGAGCTCGAGTCCTGTTTGGTAACCCAATGGTATCGCGCGGAGTCGTGGCAATTACTGAGCCGCCTTTTTTCAAAAAACGGGCCCACCCGCGAAGCGATGGAAGCGCTCGAGCGCGCGAAAGCGTACGATGTCCACCTGATGGAACACGCCGACGTTCCCCAGCCATAGAAAACTTTGTCGAAACGAAGCGGAGTCAACGCACCGTCATCCTGAGCGAAGCGAAGCGGAGTCGAAGGACCCCGTTTTGTGCGGGCGGCGTAGATGAGTGATGACCGGGGTCCCTCGACTCCGCTCGGGATGACAGACCTTAAGATTCCGTTGCAATCGCCTGGATAAAAGCAGGCAAATATCTTTGCGCTTTGATCTCGCCGACGCCGCGAATCTTGCGCCCGGCTTCGACGGATCTCGGTTTCAACCTCGCGAAAGCGCGCAGCGTTTCGTCCGGAAAAATCACGTAAGCTGGAACATTTCCGTGTTCGCGCGAGAGATCCAGCCGCACCTTTTTCAGTCGCTCGAAAAGCGCCGCGTCGACCGGAACCATTTCCTCCAAGCCGCTCGCCTTCGATTTCGCTTTGCGCGCGGCGAATTTCGCTGACGAACCCGAGGCCGTGCGTTGCGGCCAGCGCAATTCGTAATCGGTCCGGCCTTTCATCACCTCGTCGCCAAGCTGGGTGAGCGTGACCATTGGATATTGCCCGCCGCTGGAAACCAGCATTCCGGCGTCCTGCAACTCACGCAGAAGCTGGTTCAAGTACGCCACGCCTTCGCTTTGCAATAACCCGTAAGTAGAAAGCTGATCGAGCCGCGCCTGAATAATCTCGCGCGAGCGGCTGCCGACAAGCGTCTGGACAATTCTGCCGCGGCCAAAACGCGGCTCCCATCCTTCGCCGCCGCGGCCGGACATGCGGGCCACGCCGCTGAGCGCCTTGCGCACGATGAGTGCTTCGTCGGTGCTCGGTGCGCGGGCGGGTCCGGCGGTTTCGAGGCAGATGTCGCAATTGCCGCAGCGCGCCGGATCTTCTTCGCCGAAGTAACGCAGGATCGCCTGTTGCCGGCAGGTGCGCGCATACGCGAAGTCGACCATCAACTTCAACTTCGCGCGATCGCGCCGCTCCTTTTCGCGGAGCTTCGCTGCATCGAGCTTTAGTTGGGTGCCGCGCACGTCCGGCTGAAGCAGGCGCGTTCCGCGGACGCGACGCCCGGGAATATCGAACCGATCGATGTAGCCCTCGCGATCGAGAATATGCAGCGACGAGCTGAGCATCATGTCGTTTCCTTCGGAGTCCAGGCGCGCCGCCATGTCCTTGATCGAAATTTGCAGTTCATGTTTCTCGTCCGCCTCGCGCCGCAACATTTCGTAGGTCTGCGCGATGAACTCGAGCGGCGGATTGCTTCCCTCGATGAAAAATTCCTGCACCCTCGTGTCGGCGTGATTGAAGAGCAGCTCGCACGTCGCCGCCTCGCCGTCGCGCCCGGCGCGCCCCGCTTCCTGATAATAGGCCTCGACGCTGCCCGGCACATCGAAGTGCACGACGAAGCGGATGTCCGCGCGATCGATCCCCATCCCGAATGCGTTTGTCGCCACCACGATGTCGCGGCGGCCTTGCATGAACTCGTTCTGCGCCTGCTCGCGCTCCTCGTCGTTCATCCCGCCGTGGTAAAGAATGCTCGATATCTTCGCCAGCTTCAGCGTTTCGGCGACGGCCTCGACCCGCTTCCGCGTCGAGCAATAAACGATGCCGGTCTTGTTCTCGCGGATCAACGCGTTCAGGCGCTCGTATTTTTGCGGCTCATTCGCGACGTGCGTGATGAGCAACTTCAAATTCGGCCGGGCAAATCCCGCCACGAATTCCCGCGGCTCGCGCAAACGAAGATGCGTCAGGATATCGCGGCGCACTTCCGGCGTCGCCGTCGCCGTGAATGCGGCCACCTGCGGACGGCCCAGTGTTTCGAGAACTTGATCGAGCCGGAAATAATCGGGCCGAAAATCGTGGCCCCACATCGAGAGACAATGCGCTTCGTCCACCGCGAAGAGCGCGATCGTGCTCTGGCCGAGCGCTTCCAAAAACGAGCGGCTCCGGAATCGCTCCGGCGCAATGTAAACGAGTTTGAATTCGCCGCGGGCCAGCGCCCGGATGCGCTCCTGCTGTTCGCTCGGAGTGAGCGAGCTGTTGATGAGCGTCGCGGAAATGCCGCGTCGTTGCAGGGCGTCCACCTGATCTTTCATCAGCGCGATCAACGGCGAAACGACGACCGTGGTGCCTTCGAGCAAAAGCGCGGGCAATTGGTAGCAGAGCGATTTGCCGCCGCCGGTGGGCATAACGACGAGCGCATCGGCGCCGCCGGTGATCGCGGTGATCACTTCCTCCTGCGCATCGAGGAACTCTCGAAAGCCAAAATATTTTTCGAGAACATCGTGAGGGGTCATTGCGGTTCGTGACTCTGGCGAATTCAAAGCGCGCGCACAAGTCCGCGCGCATTGCAGCTGTCATCCCGAGCCGCGCAGACGGCGAGGGACCTCACAAGCGCATCTGCCGCTATCGCGAGAGTTCACGCGCAAACCGCGATTGATGCCAAATGTAACGCGAAAGCGATTGAGTAATCGTGAGGTCCCTCGCCGTCTGCGCGGCTCGGGATGACAAACCGTGAAACCTCAAGTCATGTTCGTTGATTGAAAATCCAATTTACCAAACGAAAAGATGGCGGCGCTCTTCTCCGCTGCATCCGCGCCGACGGGTCGGCGACGTGGCAGCGACAGGACGATCAACGCGCTGCGTTTTTTCCGCTGCACGATCTCACTCATTACGCGGTTGAGACTGAGTTGAAGTTTGATCGGGGATTCTACGGCCTCATCGCGGCCGGGTGGGACATTGAGCAAACAACCGGAAAAGGCGCGCGCGGGCCGCTGCCGGACGAGGCAATCGAGGTTGAATACATCGTCGGCGCGTTAGGCGCGGAACGCGCTGGCGATCCTGCGTGTCCGGCCGAGGAGTTCAACGCCCTCGCCGCGGCCTTCGCCAAAACCGGAGGACGTCCGGAGCCGCGCGCATTAACCGAGATCGAACTGACCAGAGTGCGAAACCGAATCGAAGAACTTAGCGCGCGGTGGCGAGAACTCGCGGCCGGGGCAATGCTGGAGCTACCGTTCGAGCTGTAGCCGCGCGCACTTACGCCACGCGGCCGCAACAATTTTTGTATTTCTTACCGCTGCCGCACGGGCACGGCTCGTTGCGCCCCACCTTCGGCACGTCGCGCCGCACGGGCGCGAGATCGAGTTTCAATTCCGAGCCATCGCCGTTTTCCGAAACGCCATCGCCTGCAGCCATTCGTTCGCCGCGCCGTCCGGGCGCGGGGCCGGTCGCGGTTGGGGACGCCGGGGCATGTTCGCGCAGGAGAAATTGCGGAAGCGTGGAGAGGAAATTCTCGAAGGCCTGCAAGTTCGACGTGCTCCGGAAAAGATTGTGGAGCACTTCGTTCTTAATGTTCGCCATCAACTCGACAAACATGTCGTAGGCCTCGGTCTTGTATTCGATGAGCGGATCCTTCTGCGCGTAACCGCGGAGGTAAACGCCCTCGCGCAACGCATCCATCGCGTAGAGATGCTCCTGCCAGAGCCGATCGATCGCGTTCAGAATGATGTAACGCTCGAGGCTCTTCACCGCCGTCGGTTCTTCGTGGCTCGATTTGCGTTCGTACGACTCCTTGATTTTCCCGATCAGGAATTGCGCATTCTCGTCGACGCTGCGTGTTTCGAATTGCGCCTTTTCTTTCGTCAGGCCGAGGGGGAATGTCACGTTTACCCAGTTGAGGAGAGCGGGATAATTCAGCTCCTCGCCGGCTGAGCCGTCGCCGAGAAATTCCTTTACCTTCGCCGGCAGCGCTTCCTCGATCACTTCGTAGACCAGCTTGCGCGGCTCTTCGGAATCGATCGTGTCGTTGCGATAGGTGTAAACGACCTCGCGCTGGTTGTTCATCACGTCGTCGAAATCGAGGGTGCGCTTGCGCGCGAGGTAATTGCGCTGCTCGACTCGCTTCTGCGCGGTCTCGACGGATTTGTTCAACCACGGGTGCTCCAGCTCCTGGCCTTCCTCGAGGCCGAAGCGCTCCATGATTTTCGTCATGCGATCGGCCGCACCGAAGTTGCGCATGAGATCGTCCTCGAAGCTGACGTAGAAGCGCGAGCCACCCGGGTCGCCCTGGCGCGCGCAACGTCCGCGCAACTGCCGGTCGATCCGGCGCGATTCGTGCCGCTCGGTGCCGATGACGAAAAGTCCGCCGCGACCGGGGACGTCTTCGCCGAGCTTAATGTCGGTGCCGCGGCCGGCCATATTAGTTGAGATCGTGACCGTTCCCGCCTGGCCGGCGCGCTGCACGATCTCGGCCTCCTGCATGTGATACTTCGCGTTCAAAACGTTATGCGGAACTTTCTCGCGTTTCAGCATCCGGCTGAGCAACTCGGAGGCTTCCACGCTAACGGTGCCGACCAGGACCGGCTGCGCTTTCCCGTGCCGTTCCTTGATCTCGTTGATGACCGCGTTGTATTTTTCGCGCCGCGTTTTGTAGATGCGATCGTTCGCGTCTTTGCGCGCAACGGGCCGGTTCGTTGGGATAACCATGACATCGAGCTTGTAGATGTCGTGGAATTCGTTCGCTTCGGTTTCCGCGGTGCCCGTCATGCCGGCGAGTTTGTGATAAAGCCGGAAATAATTCTGGATCGTGATCGTGGCGAGGGTCTGTGTCTCGCGGTCGATCTGGACGCCTTCCTTCGCTTCGACCGCCTGGTGCAAGCCATCGCTCCAGCGGCGGCCCGGCATCTTGCGGCCGGTGTATTCGTCCACGATGACGACTTTGTTTTCCTCGATAACGTAAGCGACGTCTTTCTCGAAAAGGCAGAAGGCGCGGAGGAGTTGCGAGATGTTGTGGATGCGTTCGGCCTGCGCGTCGCAATGCTGCTGGCGCTCGACCTTCGCTTTCTCTTTCTCTTCGTCGGAAAGCGATTTGTCCAAATCGATCTCGGTAAATTCGCTGATCAAGTCCGGGAGCACGAACGAATCGGGCTCGTCCGGATTCAGGAACGCGCGGCCTTGTTCGGAGAGATCGGACTCGTTCGATTTCTCGTCGATCGTGAAGAAGAGCTCTTCCTTCAGCGCGAAGAGTTCCTCCTTGCGCGTGTCCTGGTAAAACGAGAGCTCGGCCTTGTCCATCGCCCTGCGCTTCTCGGGGTCTTCCATCATGCGCAGGAGTTGCTTGTTGCGCGGCTGGCCGAGTTTCACCTTGAACAGAACGAGGCCGCCCTCTTCGTTCTTGCCCTGCTCGAAAAGTTCCTTCGCGTCACTCGACAGGCGATTGCACAACATGGTTTGTTTACGCACCAGCTGGTCCACGAGCGGCTTCCACTTGTCGTATTGATGCGTCGAAACGGTGCTCGGTCCGCTGATGATGAGCGGCGTGCGCGCTTCGTCGATCAGGATGGAATCGACTTCGTCGACGATGGCGTAATTGTAGCCGCGCTGGACCTGCTGCTCGCGCGTCGTGGCCATGCCGTTGTCGCGCAGGTAATCGAAGCCGAACTCGCTGTTCGTGCCGTAGGTGATGTCCATCCCGTACTGCTCGCGACGCAGGTCTGGCGGCTGATCGTGTTGAATGCAACCGCAGGTGAGGCCGAGAAAACTATAGAGCTCCCCCATCCACTCGGCGTCGCGGCGCGCGAGATAATCGTTCACGGTCACGAGGTGCGCGCCCTTTCCGGTGAGCGCGTTCAAATAAAGCGGCAACGTCGCGACGAGTGTCTTGCCTTCACCCGTCGCCATCTCCGCGATCTTGCCGCGATGCAGAACCATGCCGCCCACGAGCTGCACGTCGAAGTGCACCATGTTCCAGGTCATCGGCTGATCGCAGACGCTGAAGGTCTGCTGGCGCTCCATCAGCCGGCGCGCCGCGTTTTTCACGACCGCGAATGCTTCCGGCAAAATTTCGTCGAGCTTCGCCCATTGCTCCAGCAAATCGGAAATCGCAGCCAGCTCCGTTTTCCAAGCCGCGGTCTTGGCGCGGAGATCGTCGTCCGAGAGCGCTTTGAACTGTTCGTCCAGCTCGTTGATTCGCTGGACCATGGGCGCCATGCGCTTGATTTCGCGCTGATTTTTTGAGCCAAGTATTTTCTTCAAGATCCAGCCAACCATGATGTGCGGTAATATTGACGCATTTCCTTCGGAAACAACCGCAAGCGCCAGCGGATTGCGGGTCGACGGTGGCACTGCGTGTCATCCCGAGCCGCGTCAGACGGCGAGGGACCTCACACTGGGTCTAACGCTTCCGCGCTATGCTCGGCGCCATTTTCGGATGGAGCCGTAATGTCCACTTGCGTGACGCGTAGTGCGACTGAGAGGTCCTTCGCCGTCTGCGCGGCTCAGGATGACAACTATCGCTACGCTCTGAGATTGTGCACGAGATTTTTCCCGCTAGGGTCGCCGGATGAAGAAGATCATTTCCACCACCGAGGCGCCGGCGGCCATCGGGCCGTACTCCCAGGCCGTCCGGGCCGGGTCGATGATATTTTGCGCCGGCCAGGTCCCGCTCGATCCGAAAACCGGGCAGATCGTTTCGGAAGATATCTCCGAGCAAACGCGCCGCGTCCTCGACAATTTGTCGGCCGTCTTGAAGGCGGAACAACTCACTCTGGCCAACGTCGTGAAGACGACCGTCTTCCTGGCCGACTTCGCTGATTTTCCGAAAATGAATGAGATTTACGCGACCTACTTCACGAGCCAGCCGCCGGCGCGATCCACCGTCGGGGTCTCGACGTTGCCGAAAAACGCGCGCGTCGAGATTGAGGCGATCGCGATCGCGGACGAAAGCGACGCGCGGAGCGGCAAAACAGTCAGCGATACTTCCGGATAGATGGCCAGACGACAAAGGCATTGTTGGGCGTGGATTTTTTGAGATGAAGATTCTCGTCTCAGGCATTTGCGGTTTTGCGGGAAGCAGCCTCGCGACTGGTCTGCTCGACCTCGATTCCACGATCGAGATCGTCGGGTTCGATAATTTCAGCCGCGCCGGCAGCCACCTGAACATCGAGCCGTTGCGGAAACGAGGCGTGAAACTTTTTCACGCCGACGTCCGCGCGCAGAGCGATCTCGAATCCATCCGCGCGATCGATTGGATCATCGATGCGGCCGCGAACCCGAGTGTGCTCGCGGGAGTTGATGGCGCCACGAGCAGCCGCCAGCTGATCGAACACAATCTATACGGAACAATCAACCTGCTCGAGCTGGCGAAGAAACACCGGGCAGGATTCACCTTGTTGAGCACGAGCCGCGTTTATTCCGTGAAGGCGCTCGTCGAAATACCTGTGATCGTGAAAGACGCGGCTTTCGAACCCGACCACACCGGTTTGCTTCCAGCCGGCGCCAGTGCGCACGGCATCGCCGAAAATTTTTCCTCCGCACCGCCGATCTCGCTCTACGGAAGCTCCAAGCTCGCCTCGGAACATGTGGCGCGGGAATACGGCGAGACCTTTGAGTTCCCGGTCTGGATCAACCGGTGCGGTGTCCTGGCCGGGGCCGGGCAGTTCGGTCGCGCCGATCAGGGAATATTCTCCTTCTGGATTCATGCGTATTTGCGACGCGCGCCGCTGAAGTATATCGGCTTCGACGGCGCGGGACATCAAACCCGCGATTGCCTGCATCCGCGCGACCTTCTCCCTGTTTTGCAAAAGCAATTCGCCACCGCCGGTTCCGCGACGCCGCGCATCGTGAATTTCGGCGGAGGAAAAGAGAACAGCATGTCGTTGGCGCAATTGAGCGCGTGGTGCGCAGCGCGCTCCGGCGCCCACGAAGTCGCGAGCGATCCGACTCCACGACCGTTCGATGTCCCTTGGCTCGTAATGGATTCGCGCCTGGCCGCCGAAACCTGGGCATGGCGCCCCGCCACGGCGTTGAAAACGATCCTCGAAGAAATCGCGCAACATGCCGAGGCCCATCCGCATTGGCTGGAAATGTCCGCCATTTTATGAACGCCGAGCCCCCCATCGGAAACGGGCTGAAACTTCTTTCAGTCGTGATCCCGGCTCGCGACGAGGAAGGATGCATCGCTTCCACCGTCGAGAAACTTCATGTTGAGCTGCGTCTCAATCACGTGCCGCACGAAATTGTGGTGGTCGATGACGGCAGCAGCGATCGGACGTGGGAAATCCTCCAGGATTTGCGCTCGCGCATCCCCACTCTGGCCCCGACTCAGAATCCCGGCCGGAACGGATTCGGCCGCGCGGTAATCTGCGGCCTCGATCAAATGAAGGGCGACGCCGTGGTGGTCATGATGGCCGATGAATCCGACGATTCCCGCGATGTGGTCCGCTACTGGAATAAACTAAACGAAGGCTACGATTGCGTCTTCGGCAGCCGGTTCATCAAAGGCGGCGGCGTCATCGATTACCCAAAATTCAAATTGTTCCTGAACCGTCTCGCGAATTATTTCCTGAAGGTTCTCTTCCGGATCAAACTGAACGACACAACGAACGCCTTCAAAGCGTACCGCAGAGAAGTAATTGAGGGCTGCCGCCCACTGATCGCGCCGCATTTCAACATCACCGTGGAGATCCCGCTCAAGGCAATCGTGCGCGGCTTCAGTTGGACCACGATACCCATCACCTGGCGCAACCGGCGCACGGGCACGCCGAAGTTAAAAATCAAGGAAATGGGCGGCCGCTACCTCTTCATCTGCCTCTACATCTGGCTCGAAAAATATTTCAGCGCCGGAGATTATCGGCGGCCGCAAGGGCCACCCGAGGGCACGCGGGGTACCTCACCCCAGGCGACGAGTCGCCAGTAGTTTCCGAAGCGACCGCTCACATCGGACTTGGTCACCACGCAAAAACGCGGAGCTCTGATAATGGGTTGATTTACGAAAGTGGCGCAAAAATAGCTTGTTCTAAAGCCGCACGCGACATAAATACGACCAGCCGTAACGCTGTCCTAACAGATGTTTCCTTCACGCTCCTTATTCGAATTCCTCAGGCCTGACTCGCGTAGACAAGGATGGATTATCCGGAAAATGTCACGCCGGTTTCCCCGCGTTCTAAACCGGATGTCGAGTTTGGCGGCGGTTGCATTTTTGGCGTTCTTTATCGCTTACAACGGCCTTACCGCGCAGTCGGTCATCCATGCAAAACCCGCATCCGTTAGCGCTGCGGCGCCGGCAGTTCATCTCGCTAACATCTCCACGCGACTCGCGGTCGGCACTGGTAACAACGTGCTGATCGCAGGTTTCATCGTGACGGGGACGCAGCCGAAGAAAATCATAACGCGCGGGATTGGTCCATCATTGCCGGTGAACGAAAACCTGGCTGACCCAACCCTGGAATTGCATGAGTCGTCCGGTGCGGTCACAGCAAATGAGAACTGGAGAGACACGCAGCAGGACGAATTACAAGCGACCACAATTCCACCGGGCAACGATTATGAGTCTGCCATCGTTAAGAGCCTGAATCCGGGCAATTACACCGCTGTGCTTGCCGGTAAAGGCGGAACCACTGGCGTCGGCGTGGTAGAAGTCTATGATCTTGACCTGACGGTGGACTCGAAGCTGGCTAACATCTCCACCCGCGGATTCGTTGACCAAGGCGACAACGTTCTGATTTGCGGCACAATTGTAGTTGGCAGCGGGACGACGAACGTTCTTTTCCGCGCGATCGGCCCAAGCCTGCCCAACATTCCGAACACGCTGCAAGACCCCACACTGGAGCTGCACGACGGCCAGGGCAGCATCATAGAAAGCAACGACAATTGGCAGGATTCGCCGAACAAACAGGCGATCATCGACAGCACCATCCCGCCGTCCGATCCGCGTGAGGCTGCGATCCTTCGCCAGCTCACTCCGGGTAATTATACGGCTGTCGTGCGCGGCAAAAACAACACAACAGGTGTCGCCGTAGTCGAGGCGTATCAGCTTAACTAACATGCGATCCATTCCGAGAGCTGGCGCAATCACCGGAACCATAGGTGCTTTACTCTGTGGACTGGCAACTATTCATGCCCAGGTCAATGGCAATGCGACGATTAGTTCTGCGGTTCCAGTTTTTGGCCAGCCGCTGACTGTGTCGACGTCGAGTCAGTTCGGCGGCGCCGTTTCCTCCATCAAATGGGGGAACAAGGAATTTATCAACGATTGGGACCATGGCCGACAATTGCAGCTCGATTCCCAATTCTTTAATCGCTATATCTGCTACAATCCTTACGAAGCTGGTAGTTTTGACGATGGAAAGTCGCCTACCTCTACCAGCCGGTTGTTGTCGATCACCGCCAGCGGCAACCGACTAGAAGCTACGACGCAAATGGCTTGGTACTACACGTTCCATGAAAGCCTAAAACCGGAAGATCTCTGCGGTGATCCTGCTCAATGGCTGCCTTGCCCGGCCTACACCGGGCCTTTGTCCAATTATCGCGCCCACAAGACAGTCACAATCGGCTTCGCGGGTATTCCGAATGTAATCGAGTATCTGATGGAGCAGTTTATTCCGGAGCCGGTCCTGAAGGGAATGAACTATGTCATCGCGGTAGTGAACTACGATTTTTCGTCGGTCCGGTCGTGGGATGCGGTTTCGAAGGATTACAGAAACATTCGGGCGCTCGCCGGAGTAGATGACCGCATCAAGGTGGTATCGACCGCCGACGGCAACTATGCGATGGCATTCTACGCGCCGGAACTGCTGCAACCATATGGCGATGTCGGCGTCGCTAATTGGTGGTTGGTTGTTCCTCCAGATCCGTTTTATCCCGATCCGAAAGATCCGAGTCGGCCCGACCCGGATTTTGCCTGTGTGCATTTTGGCCTCGTTAATCGATACGACAGCTTCAATGGTCCCGGCACTACGAACGACCGTGCGTATCTCGTGATCGGTAACCTCGACCAGGTAAAGCAGGGACTAGCCAGTGTTCATCTACAGTTCGGGGACCTTGACCCGGAGGTGTTCGATTGGCGCGACTACATAGCTATCAACGGTCTCGGGACTTCGCTTACCACCCCGCTAGCCGCACAGACCCACTGGCTGGCGCAAGGGATCGCTCAAGGGCTGAGGGGATCAAAGACCTTTTCGACTGCGCAATACTTGCAACTAAATCCAGACGTCGCCAATGTGTATGGCGCCACAAATTATCAAGGGGCCATCGACCATTACATCAGCTCTGGTCGCAGCGAAGGAAGGAGCACCGTGGCGAAACCAGCCGGTGGGATGCAGCACATGCTCGTGTTTACAGCCAGAACCGTCAACGCTTCGGGCCAAAACGCCTACGGCCAACTTGGGACTCCCGCCGCACCGTCACCGCCAACGCAAATCCACAGCTTGGACAACACGGTAACGGAGGTAGCTGCCGGTGACTACACTTCATTCGCGGTTAAGAACGATGGCTCTTTGTGGGTCTGGGGGTCTAATCAATATGGTGCGCGCGGCGACGGGACAAGCGGCGACAACATCGCGAGTCCGGTCCAGGTTCCGATACCCAATCGTATCACAACGCCATCACGCCTCGGTAAACATGCTGTTGCCGTTGGCGCTGGTGTCTACGCCACCATAGATACTGACGGTCAGGTTTGGACATGGGGAGTTAACTGGAATGGACGTCTCGGTAACGGCACAACTACATCCCGCTACACTCCCGCGCGAGTCCAGAAGAGTGCAACTCCCAATGATTATTTGACTGGCGTCGTATCGATCGCCGCGGGCGGAGGCACCCTGGCCGCGGTCGATGCGGACGGCGCCGTTTGGACTTGGGGAGCAGGAGCGAACGGCGCGCTCGGGAACGGTTTTACGAAAGACAGTGCCTACCCCGTCCAAGTCCAACACGTTGACAATAACAACGCGAGCATTCCGTTAGTCGGCGTGACTCAGGTTGCGTGCGGTTCATCAGGATTTTGTATCGCGCTGGCCAGATACGGAAGGGTTTTCGGCTGGGGCAGCAATGCCTTTTCACAGCTTGGCCTTCCTGCGGGAGGCGCCCTTTCAATCGCGACGCCTATCGCCATCGGCCCAGAATATTCGATCGATGCGATTGCGGCGGGGTCGGCCCACTGCATCGCACACAGTCAGGATGGCAACGTGTATGGATGGGGTTACAACGGCCGGGGACAGCTAGGCACAGGTTCCACCAGTGTGGCTCAGTCACCGCCACTGGTGATGAAAGCCGGGCCAGACAGCATGAATGACATCAACGACCTCGCCGCGGGAGGAAACTTTAGCATAATGATTCGTAATTCAGATCGAGCGGTCTTCGTCACCGGAGACAATCAGTCAGGACAACTCGGGATTCCAGGCAATCAATCGACTCAGACAGTGCCAGTGCGAAGCAGTTTTTGAACACTTCCCCCTTTTGACTGAGCCGGGGCCGAAGAGCAACGTCACTTGGACCACGATCCCATTCAGATTCTTTGCGCGAATCTGCTTAGAGGTGTTTTCAGTTCGGCCTTTGCCTCGAACACTACTGGCTCGCGCTTCGTAAAAGCATCCCTGCTCAGAATGTCCGCTGCAATACGTTCTGCAACATCCTGCCAATCGACTACCACTAAATCGAGCGACGCTTCAGCGCGCGGAGTGAAAGGCATGCTCACAGGGCCATCAAGAAGCGCGACTTCCCAGACAACATTGTCGAATTCAATTCGTATTTTTTTATCCCCAGCGCTCAAAACGAAACTCCTGCCTACATAGCCGGAAATGGCATGCAACTCGAGTCACCGTCGGGCTGGATGCCACCTTCGTTCTCTAACTTCTACGAGTACACGTTGCCCACCGCGGCCGCCGCCGGCAGTTGGACCCAACTTAATCCTGGGAACCCAAATGAACCGCGCTGGCGAAGGCAGCCAGTGGTGCTGGAAGATCCTAGCACCGGCAACGCAATCGGCCTGTATTCACCGGATATCTTAAACAGTACGACGGCTTGGTTTGTATGGAATAATTTTGGGGGGTCGACCGACGGTTCTGACACGAGCTGGTGGTCTTTCATTTCGCAGGACTATGGATCGGTACCCCAAGGGACGGTAGTTTCCCGCAAGGCATACCTAGTCTTCGGAACCAGAAATGAAGTACAGAACGGGCTAGACAATCTGCACTGCTACTTTAACGGTATTTGTCACTAGCCGTAAGGGCGATATAGACGCAATCGCCGCCCGACTCCTCACCAGCGAACCGGAGGCGAAAATCTGACGGCACCATGGCCACCTATTCACCGGATCCGCACCACCGCGGGCCTCTGAAAACGGAAGGCCATCCGCGGCGCCTCTTATAACCCTTTGTCAGGAACCTATAAGCCGCTAGATTTTCGCCAGACGGTAGTAGGAAATTTCCGCTGACGACGGACGTCCGTGGAAATTCCGCTTCCGCCAGATGAGTTAATGGTCGCGGTCTCAAATCACGCGAATCATCAAGACTTCGCCCAAGTCACATCGATGATCCCGCTCACGTACTCGCCGACTGCGTATTTTTCGGGAAAATAGCCGCTCACTGCCGGCCGCGAGCCTGGCGGACTATTAAGTTACGTATTTCGGCAACCGGCAGTTGCGGTCGCAGTTCCGTTCGAAAAAGCCTTGGCTTGGAAAATCATCGAGTCCTGCCACGACCCTACATCGGTTGGACCTCGCTCGCTGGCGCGGAAATGTTTTATCAGTGTAAATCCCTGAAACAAGTCGATGACGTTTTCGGGAGACTGTAACGTCCAGCAATCATTGGTGCCTTCTTTCTCATCAGCGCCGATCAGGAAGCCGGTTCTGCGGAACTGCTCCTCGCCATTCTCCACTCGAGCGAACAGTTGTTCGTAAAACGGTTCACCGTGAAAGGTGACGTAAACGTAACCTCCGGCTCGCACGGCACGCCGGAACTCGCTGACGAGTTGTTGTTGCTCACGGAGAGTCAGATGAGTCATGACCGATATCAGGTAGATCAAGTCGAATGAACCTGGCGGATAGGGCAATGGTTTGCCCAACTGATTTTCTCGGACCGAAACCCCGGGCAGGTTGGCATCGCACCACCGGACGAGCTCCGGGTTGTAATCGCAGCCGTACAAACGCATGTGAGTCTGGAGTACCAACCATCCGGCGAGAAAACGCCCGCACCCGCAGCCGAAGTCGAGTACGTCGGCGATTTGACCAACGTCGATCCCGGCAATGGCCAGATCTTTCAACATCTGCTTCGGCCCGCTGATTCGGCTCCGCCTGAACTCGTCGTCATCATCGTGTCCGGCGACTGCGACCATCAGCCGAGATGGTGGCAATGGCACCTCGTCGATTGCCTTGGTCGCGTCGCGGACAATCTCGCGCTCCGCAAAACAGTACCACTCGTCGCCCTCTTCGATGGCTTCGAGTTGCAGAATCGAACGGCCGGAAATGACGGGGACCTCGACACTGAATCCACTGTTTCGAGCTGCCGGAAAGTCAGAGCCTTCTCGCGTTAAATCAGGCCGCTTGATTCCATACTGGGCGGGGTAGACCTTGCCGCCGATTTGTGCTCGCACACCGGCCAATTCGCGGTGGTTGAGCAGAAAGCACCAGCCCTCGACCAGCAGTTTCGTGCGACTTGTTTTCCAAAAACGAGGCCATTCGACAGTGTAGGAAAATTCGGAGTTGCGGTACTGGATCGGATGCCGATTGCGACGGCGGAGAAGCTTCCACAGCGGCTTGGTTATCTTCCAAACCACTGAGTCTTCAATCTCGTGTAGCCGATTGTCGCGCTCGCGTACCTTGGCGGTCTCATCGGCGAGCCGCCTTCGCAGGTTCCAAGACAATTCCGAAGCCGCGCGGGCACGCTCCTGATCTTGCGACAGTTCTTCCTGCGCAAAGTGCAGTCGCCGCTCAAGGGAATCAAGAGCGAGCGATGCTTCAGCGATGGCCGAATCGGTCGAGTTGGGTGTCTTTGCCCCATATGGACTGACTGCCAAATGATCGATCGCCGTCCGCAGGCGTTGTAGCTCTGTCTTAAAAGTGCGAATAGGAAAATATGTAGGCGTGCGGTTCTGCCGCAACCCCCAATTGGGTATGACAAGACTTCGCTTGTCGTCCGCCTCCGGCCGATAGATAATCGGCGGCGCGTGCGGACATCCGAGCTAAAACAATTTGCACCGCGCGCCCTCGGCTGGGTGCCATGGGTCACCCTCTTCGCCATCATTGTTGGCGCGAGGCTCTGGTTGATTTCGGGATATGGAAGCGCGTTGCCACTCCACGATCAATGGGATGGGGAGGCCGCCCGCCTGTTCAAGCCATGGCTGGAAAATAGTCTGCGCTGGTCAGATCTGTTTGCGGCTCACAACGAACACCGAATTGTTCTGTCGCGATTACTGGCTCTTGGCCTCCTGCAGGCTAATGGCCAGTGGGACGGATTGCTGGAAATGACGGTGAATGCAGTGCTCTGCGGATTTATTGGGCTGGGAGTTGCCGCATGTCTCCTGAGAATCCTGGGGAGCGAATATCGCGTTCCTGTTCTGGCGGCCGTGACGGTTTGGTTGGCGCTGCCCTATGCGCACGAAAACACGCTCTGGGGATTTCAATCCGCTTTTTATTTTTTGCTCTTCTTCTCGTTTCTCGCCATCTGGGGCCTGGGATTCTTTCCCGCCTACTCGCGGAATTGGTGGCTTGGCGTCATCGGCGCGGTTCTGGCTTGTTTGAGCATGGCGTCGGGATTCTTCGCCGCAGGAGTTGTCCTCGTTCTTGAAGCGATACGGTTGCTATCAAGACGGCGCCGTTTCAGCGAGGCGGCGCCCACCTGCGTGTTCTGCCTCACCGTGGTTCTTCTCGGGCTCTGCTTTCAAGTTACTCATCCACCGCATGAGGCGCTCAAGGCCGCATCCGCCGGTGCCTGGTTGAAGGTTTTCGCGAGGTCTCTGGCGTGGCCTTATTGCGCACTGCCGATCTTGATCGTTGTGATGTACCTGCCGTGGGCCCTCTGCACGTTTTTGATGGCGAGAACGAGCGAACCCCTCTCTCGATCGCGCACGGAAATACTATTCGCAATGGGCGTGTGGGTGATCGCTCAAGCGGCTGCAACCGCCTACGGGCGGGGAGAGGATGGAAATATTGCAATTGCCTCGCGGTACATGGACATCCTCGGACTCGGCGCGGTTCTCAACGCGCTCTGTGTCGTCGCCCTCGTCAGAAGCATACCCTGGAAGGGAAAGCGAAGGGCCACTGCGCTCGTTTTCGGTGCGATCTGGATTGCCGGCTCACTCGGCGGAGCGGCCGGGCTTGGTTTCCAGAAGCTCTCCTCCGGACCGGGCAAGGAAGCTTTGCTTCCCATGGAGGAAAACGTGCGAGGTTATGTCGCAACCCGTGACCGGAAATATTTGACCGGCGATCTTCCTTATCCTCATGCAAACCGACTGGCGGAGTTGCTCGACGATCCGACCATTCGCGAAATCCTACCAACAATAGTAAGGCCACCGTTGTCGATCAAGATACGCCACGAAACAGGCGGCGCCTTCGTCGCTAATGGTTATTCAGCCGAGATCACGAATCCTCCGTATGAAAAGACCTGGGGATCATATTCTCAATTGGGGCCGAAAGCTCGTGGCTCAATGGAGAGTGAGAGTTTTCGGTCGAAGCTGCCTTACTTGCAGTTTGAAGTTGCCGGTTCTCTGCATGGGGCGATGTCTCTCTCCTTGCGCGGTGACGAAACGGGAAAGGAAGCGGCGATTAAACTCAAAGCGAAACTTAATGAAATCTGGCGATCGGCTATTGTTCCGCTGCCGGGCCGCAACGTGCGCATTATCGCGCACGATGACAGCGCGGAACATTGGTTTGTCTTTCGAGAACCGCGCGAGCTGGGACGGCTCGGCTATTACGCGCAACGGACCGTATCGAATGGAAAAAATCTCTTCATTTTCGGTCTCGTCCTTTTCGCAATCGCAACGGCGGGCGAGCTTTTAACGCCCATTTACAAAATTGAAAAACAACACAGTTAAACCATCCATTGTCGCACGTGCTCGATCCGTTCCCGCGACGCTTTGGCTACTTTTGGCCGGTGCGGTCGCGCCGGCGTTGCTCGCTTTCGGCGTCCAGAAAAAGCATTGGGTCAATATTCCGATTTGGGACGAATGGGATACGCCCGGCATGGCTCTGCTGCACTACGCTCAGCGGACGCTTACCTGGGGCGATCTCTTCGCTCAGCATAACGAAAGCAGAAAAGTTGTACCACGCCTCATCCACATCGCCATCGCATCCGTCGCCGGATGGGACGTCCGTCAGGGCATGGCTCTGACTTTTCTCTGTGCTTGTGCCGCCTCCGCGTATGCCCTGGCGTATTTGCGCCGGCGCGCGAGCCTTTCGCTTCCTCAGGTGCTCGTTCCGTGGCTGCTGATCAACTTGTTTCTCTTTGCACCATCCCAGTACGAGAATTTTCTTTCCGGCTTCGTCTTTGAAATTTTTATCCCGTTCCTCTGTTTGTTCGGCTGCTGCGCCATCAATCTCTCACGTTGGCCTTTGCTGTTAAAGACTGTCTGTAATTCGCTCCTCGTCCTTATCTCCACCTACACATTCGCCCACGGGATGCTTCTTTGGGTATTCGCAGTTCCCATTCCCATTCGCGAAGAGCGATTGCGAAGAACGGCTCGATTCTACCTCTGCTTCGTTCTCTATGCCGCCGTCAGTTTGATTGCGATTGCTTGTTATTTCATCCGGTATCAGCGCCCCGAAATCGCTCCACCTTCGGCACGCCTGGCTCAGCTCCCGCAAGTTTTGGAATTCATTATCGTCTGGCTCGGGGCGGTGGTGCGCTCGCCCTTTGTGAATGCCCGCCTGACTGGCGCACTTGCCAGCTTGCTCATTACCGCCGCAGTCGCTGGCGCTTTCGTGGTGCTGAGGAAAAATAAAGAGCGCTGGTCCGTGTATTACCCGTGGCTGTTGCTTCTTGCTTTTGCGCTGTCCAGCGGCGCACTTACGGCCATCGGCCGAGTCAATATCGGGGTCGTCGACGACATCTTCTTCAATACTTCGTTCAACGGCTTCTCCAGCATACGCTACAACGCCACCTCGGCCTTTGCCTATGTAGCGGTAATCGGTCTTGTTCTTAACCTTTACGAAGATCGAATCCGTTCCCACCCGCTGTGGCGAACCCGCTTTCTGATTGGCGTGGCCGTCTGTTACACGCTCCTGGCAGTCGCCTGGATTGAAATGTTCTCGGATGAATCGACTCGCGTGAAAGAATTTCAAGCTAATCGAAGGCGGGCGCGAACCGCCGTCATTTGGATCAACGCGTTGCCGGAGAATCCGGAAATTTTCCTGGCCTATCCTTATCCGGATGGATTCCCGCCGTATGTCGAACAGATGCGGGCCGCGGGCTTGCTTAAGCTGCCGAAAGTCAGCGACTCTCTTCGACAAACAATCGCCAACGTCCCCGCCGACGCCAAACTCGAAACCGGCCACGTGGATGTGGCGGAACTCCGGACGGACGGCCACGTGCGCTTTGCTGGTTGGGCCCGCAACCCACTCAAACATGCCGGAGCGGATTACGTCGCGTTGGGCTGGGAGGGACCAGGCAATTCATTTCATCCTTTCACGGCGATTCCCACGGGGCGAGTGACGCCCGAAGTGGCACAAGCTTACGGCCTCCTTTCGCGCAAGGCCGGATTCGATCAAGAAATCGATATCTCGAAATTGCCTCCGCACGGCGTGACCATAAAGGCATGGGCGATCGACTGGGAGGCACAACAAGCGTTTCCAATGGAGGGTGCCGTTCGGGTGGACCGGCCGAGTTTGTAACGCGCGTTGCGACATTGTGCGAGGCAGTTTTCCTAGTAAGCTCGTCCGGATGAAGAGCAAGCCCGGTAGGAAGTAATGCGCGCAACGCTGCAGAAGCGCGGCTTCTGGCGCAACCTGGCGTTCTTCGTTCTGCCGCTTCTTCCGGTAATTTACCTGCTGTCGCTGGTCGCGAAATATGGCGTGAACGTTCCCTACGCGGACGAGTTTACCTTGGCACCCCTCCTCGTGAAGGCACACGAACACACGATTAACTTTTCCGATCTATTCCGACAACATAACGAGCATCGCTACTTTTTCCCGCGCTTACTCTTTATCGCTTTCGCCTATTTTTCTCACGGCGATGTGCGGGCGGAGATGTTCTTCTCTGCCTTGCTTGCTGGTTTCACTGCCATAACTCTCTGGGTTGTCATCAGACGGACGATCACGGGGTCGATTGAGAAAGCGCTTGCCCTGGCCTTCCTGGTAAATCTGCTGCTGTTCTCTCCGGTCCAGGCGGAGAACTGGGTATGGGGGTTTCAATTTGTTCTCTTGCTCTGCAATTTTCTTTTCGCCTGCGGCCTATTAGTTGCGATCTCGTCGCTGAACGTCTGGAAAAAATATGTCCTTTGTGCCGTCCTCGCCATCGTGAGCACCTTCTCGTTTGGCGGGGGCGTTCTACTCTGGGCATTGACCTTTCCCATCGCGCTCTCTTTTGAGCCCGCCCAGCAGTTCAAACGGTCAGCGTGCTGGCTCTTCGCATGGGTTGCTTTAGGTACGGCCGTTCTTTGCCTTTACTTCGTGGGCTTCCGGCACCCCGCCCAAGTTCCCGGCGTTGCGGTTGGTTTGCTGGACTATTATCTTTACGTAACCACTTTTGTGGGGGCGCATCTCTGGCGCGCGGACCGCACCGAAGCGATTCTTCCAGCAGCTCTCATCGGAACCGTCCTGCTCGCTCTTTATGGAGCAGCTGCCCTCTATTTACTTCGCTATGTGCGGGACTCATCTCTTCGAAAGCGAATGATTCCCTGGCTGACGATCGGGGCCTACGCTTTCCTTAGCGCTTGTCTTGCCGCCGTGGCTCGCATCGGTTTCGGCGTCAACCAAGGACTTGATTCGCGTTACACTTCCTTTTCCCTTTATCTCTCCGTCGCCGCGATCGGTTTAGTGGCAATCGTGGCCAACGAAATTCGTTTGCGGCCGAGAAACAAAATGTCCACCGAGGGGTTAGCGAGAGTAGAAACAGGGTTGCTTACCGGGTTCATACTCTTGACGCTCGTGGCATTCTCATGGGGCCAAAGCTTGATGGCACAAAGCCAAAGAACCCGGCTGTGGGGAAAGGGAGCGCTCCTCTTTTCCAATGTGCTCGACGATGGGACAATTCACGACAAATATCTGATGGCGGAGGCGTCTCAAGCCAGGATGTTCGCCAACATGGAGGATAGCATCGGGTTGTTCCATCCCTCGATGTTACGGAGCGCGGAAATATCGAAACTAAATACCGAATCTAAATTGGTCGGATACCTCGATTATCTGACAGTTGAAGGGCAAACGTGCAAATTTGTGGGTTGGGCTACGCTACCCAAACGCGACAGACCCGCTGATTGCGTTGTGTTGAGCTACGAGACACCTGGTCAAGGAAACGCCATCGCATTTCGCGTCGCGGACGAAACCCAAGAGCGGCTAGACGTCGCACGGGCGCTTCATAGCACGACGCTGACCGCCTGCGGGTGGATTTGCCATTTTGATCGTTCTCTAGTACCCCCCGGCGATCATCTAATAAGAGCATGGGCCTTCGACGCCAAGAGAGCGACCCTCTATCCGCTCGATACGCCGATAATTCTACACTAATCGGAAAGCGACGCAGTCCGGCCCGGAATTGGTATGGCATCTGCGACAAAAACGTGTTTAGTCCGAACAATTAACCTTTAGACATTTACGATGACTCTTTTTCCTGTTCAGCCGGGTCGACGCCTGCGATCGACCTTCATCGCTTCCATCTTTGGATGGGTGGCACTGGCAAGCTCGTTACACGGGCAGCAGATCGTCCACGTTCCGGGAGATACGCCGGATTTACAGGCCGCCGTCTCCGCAGTTGTCGACGGAGGCGTCATCGAAATGGCGGCGGGTACTTACCAAGCTCCGTCAGGCGGCTATACCATCTACGATCTACCGTCGCCAAAAGCGTTCACGATTCGCGCAGCTACCGGGGCCGCGGTGACTTTTACCGGCGGAGGCTCGACTGACATCCTGCGATATGCGCCGTCAAGTTTGGCCAAGGTTGGTCCCATCACTTTTGAACGGCTGACTTTTGCCAATGGTATGTCGCAGACTGGTTTTATTGGCGGGGCGATGACCCTGGTCAACGCGCAGGCGATTTTCAAGTCGTGTACGTTCCAAAATAATGCCGCCAACTCTCCAGGCCCCGGGACGGGGGGTGGCGCGCAATGGATAGCGGGATCCGTAATTTCCTTCGATTCGTGTACCTGGACAAGTAACACGTCGCCTAACTTTGGCGCCGGCATGAGTGTAATCGGATCGCGCGTTTACGTGAGTAACTCGCGTTTTGCAAGTAACCGCGTGAATTTGCCCAATCATTCTCCGAAAGCAGCGGGCGGGGGCATTTTCGTCAATGACGCCACCTTGAGAGTGAGTAACTGCACGTTCGACAATAACCAGGCCGGCTATGTCGGCGGAGCGATTTATGCCATTGGCTCCTGGAAAGATCCGGTATCGACGCCCTCGGTCGATGTTATCGTCCGTGATAGTGCGTTCAACGGGAACGTTGCCCAATTCGATCCGGCGTTTAATCCGCCCCCGGCGCCGGCTTTGGGTGGAGCGGTTCACTTCGAGGGACAGACGACGGCAAAAATTTATAATTGTCGCTTCAATAATAATACTTCCCGGCAAGGAGGCGCTTTTAGCAATTACCTGGCGATCACAGAAATCAACGGGTGTGTGTTCAAAGGTAATACCGCGACCGGGAACGGAGGCGACGAGGGGCTCGGCGGCGCGATCATTGCACTCTCATCTGAGAATCCACCCACAAATCATCGGCCCATCCAATTGATAATCACCGACACGCTGATCCAAGGATCAGGCACGAGTGTCGCCAGCGCTCGGCAAGGAGGATGTATTTTCGCAGGCGGCGACCTGAACTTCGCTTACGGCCTCGGGGGCGCGACGCCTAATGGAACACCGGAAAGTAATCGGGGCATCGTCAAACTCACTCGTGTGGTGATGTCCGACGCCGCAGCCATCGGTGACACGTCACTACCCGGAGTTGGCGGGGCCTTCCTGGGAACATTTGTTGATCTAACGATGGACAACTCCATCGTCGAGAATTGCAGAACCACTAATTCCGGCGCCGGTATTCAGCTTATTCAGGGCTCTGCCGGCAACATTACGAACAGCACTATTTCACACTGCACCTCGGGCGAACAGGGGACGGCTTTTACACTCTTCGGCTCGACGTTGAATATGAACGGAAGCAGCGTCGTCGATAATCGCATCAACGGCGCCGGCTTGGGTGCTGGGATTACGAGCGCCCCTAGCCCTCCCGCGAACGGCCTTCCTGGCTATGATATCAGCGGCGTGATTCAAAACTGTGTTTTTAGCAACAATGTGGGTGGAACAATAATTTACGATGGCGACAGAGAGAATAAAGATGGCCCGCCGTTCAATCGCCTCCAATTCAGCGGTAACCAGTTTTTCCCGACAAACAGCGTCTATTTCAACGACATTATCGGAGCGCAAAATGTCGCGCAGTTGAATAGTCTCGTTATCCCTCGCTCGGATGGCACGCAGACCGTTAAATCGCCAAGCGCTAATACCGAGGCCACTTCCGCTCCTTTGGTGGGCGTGGTTCTGATGATTCCGCCAACAATATTGTTAGCGGGGGCTCCAGGCGAAACAGTTCCGATCCCCGCCTACGTCGCTTTTGCGGCGAGCGGCGCGACGCCTTCTCTCGACGGTGCTCCACAGGCTGCCGACGCTGCAGTCGGAGCGACTGCGGTTGATGGAACCCATATCTTAACAGTTGGCGGGACCACTTTCGCTACGATCCCTCCGCCAGCAGTCGCGCTCAACATCTCAACTCGTCTGCCAGTCGGTACCGGCGAGAACGTGCTTATTGGCGGCTTCATTATCCAAGGTCCATCGCCCAAGAGGGTGATCATCCGAGCGATCGGTCCCTCACTAAGCGGAGCTGTTGCCGGCGTATTACAGGATCCGAAGCTCGAGCTTCATGATGCGAGAGGCGCGACGATTGCCAGCAATGATAACTGGCGCACTACCCAGATCGGCGGAGCCGTTGATTCAAACCAAGCGATCGACATTGTGGCCACAGGGATCGCTCCGCTCAATGACGCCGAGTCTGCGATCATCGCAACGCTTGCGCCGGGCAACTATACCGCAATCGTCAGTGGTGCCAACAATGCGACCGGTATTGCTGTTGTAGAAGTCTACGACCTGGATGCTATCTATCCTTCTACGCTGGCGAATATCGCCACCCGCGGCTTCATCCAGACTGGTGACAACGTAATGATCGGTGGCTTCATTTATCTCGGTGGCGCCGGCGCGACAAAAGTAGTGGTGCGCGGAATCGGGCCTTCGCTCAGCGCCGCGGGAATTACCAATCCGTTGAGCGATCCGACGCTCGAATTACACGATGGCAACGGAACCACGATCTCCTCGAATGATGATTGGAAATCATCGCCGGATGCGGCCGCGATTCAAGCCGTCGGTCTGCAACCGACCAACGATGCAGAATCCGCTATTTACAAAACTGGATTGCCGCGCGGCAACTACACTGCCGTCGTCCGCGGCAAAAACAGCGGCACCGGCGTGGGGGTAGTGGAAGCCTACATCTTCCAGTAAAGAGCGCCGCCCGCCAGAATTCAACGCTAACGGCACGCCAGGTTAGAAGCCTCTCTCTCGACGGCGGACGGAATCATTGCTACGATTCGAAGCTGTGAGGGTAAAGTCGATGGCGGGCTGCACGATCGTGCTGCGAAAGCAGCTCGCGAGCGCTCGTGTCCTGGCTCATTCCTTCAAATGTTACCAGCCTGAGGTCGCGTTTTTCATTCTTGTCCTCGATGGACCGGTCGAGGAGGCGCCATCCGCGGGCGGGGTTGAGCTGCTTGGTCTTGAGGACATCGATCTCGAGCCGGGCGAGGCGCATCGGCTTCCGATGCTTCACAGCGGGTCCGAACTCGTGGACCTCGTCAGGCCGCCGCTCTTGCGGAGACTGCGGCGATCCGGCGCGCGCCTCTCGATTTATTTTTCGCCGGAGATAGAGATTTTTGCCCCACTCGATCGTTTCCCAAAACTGACCGGAGAGAATTCAATCGTTCTGGGGCCAGAAGGATCTGAGGAAATCGCGGACGATCCGGGCTGGAACGTTGGCTATTGGAATCTTCTGGAGCGGACTTTCGTTTGGGCGGGCGACCATTACGAAGTAAATGGAAAACCTCTCCGGTTTTTTAATTTTCGCGGTTACGATCCCGATAAACCGCATTTGTTGAGCAAGGACCAGGGACTGACGCCGCGGATTCTTCTGAGTGAGCATCTGGCCGTGGCGAAGATTTGCGATGAGTACCGCGACAACCTCCTGCGCGCGGGCTTTAACGATCTGAAACTAACGCCGTATCGCTTCGATTGTTTGCCGAGCGGATTACCAATCGATCATCACATGCGGCGGCTCTATCAAGAGGCGCTGGAAGCATTCAAAAAGGGATTGGCGCCGGAGCCGCCGAGTCCGTTTGGCCCGGGCGGCGAGCAAGCGTTTATGGAGTGGTTGAACGAGCCGATGGGCAGGCAAGGCCCGGCCGTTACGCGATACATGCTTGCCATTCATGCGGCCCGCAAGGACGTGCGCGCTGCTTTTCCCGACCCGGCCGGGACCGACGCGGCCGCGTTTCAGAGCTGGTATGTCGTCTTCGGGCAGTCCGAACTCAATCTGCCCGCCGCCCTGATGCCGCTCGATGCGAAACGGCACGGCCCAAATGGCTCCGCTCCTCCCTCGTCGCCCGCCGTAAATATCGCCGGATATTTCAATGCCGAACTCGGCATTGGCGAGGCAGCGCGGCTGCTCGTCGCAGGCCTCGAAGCGGCCGAAATCCCATTCAATACGATCTCCTACGAGGACACGGCGAATCGCCAAACTCATCCGTTCGTCGAGCGAGAATCAAAAGCGAGCGCGGCCGATCTCAACCTCATCTGCATCAATGCCGATCAGATGCCGGCCTTCGCGGAGAAGAATGGCCCGAGCCTGCTTCACGGCCGTTACTCGATCGGGGTCTGGTTCTGGGAGGTGGAAGATTTTCCCGAGTCATTGCACGGCGCCTTCAACTACGTGGACGAAATCTGGGTGGCGAGCGAGTTCATGCGAAAGACTTTGCTAAAGGTTTCGCCCAAGCCTGTTTTCAAATTCCACCTTCCGATCCTGCCGCCGACGATCGACACTTCAATCTCCCGGGCGGACCTTGGGATGCCGGATCGTTTCCTGTTCCTCTTCGTCTTCGATTTACTCAGTGTGCTGGAACGCAAGAATCCATTGGGACTCATCACGGCTTTTACCCGCGCGTTCGCTCCGGACGAAGGGCCTGTGCTCGTGATCAAAACCATCAACGGCGACAAAAGAATCCTGGAAATGGAAAAGATGAAATACGCCGCGCGGAACCGGCACGATATTATTTTGGTGGATGGTTACCTTTCGGAGACCAAAAAGAGCACGCTGCTGGCGCAGGCGGATTGTTACGTGTCGCTCCACCGTTCGGAGGGATACGGGTTGAGTATCGCGGAAGCGATGGCGCTCGGGAAGCCAGTCATCGCGACGGCGTACTCGGGCAACCTTGAATTCATGACCCCGGAAAACAGCTTCCTCTGCTCCGCGCGACGGTGCGAAGTCGGAGAGGAACGCGAACCCTATCCCGCCGATTCGCACTGGTCTGAGCCGGACCTCGTGGAAGCGGCCCGGCTGCTCCGAGATGTTTACACTCACCCCGACGAAGCGCGTGCCCGTGGGCAACGGGCGGCGGAAGACATGCGCGTGCTTCATTCCCCGGAAGTGGCCGGACCTGTCCTGCGCGCTCGCATCGAAATCATCCGGCAGCGCCGCAGCCGCCGTTCGCTCTCCCCCGCTCTGCTCCAGGAGAGAGTGGAGGCTTTGGAGAACGAGAACCGCGCGCTCTTGCATCGGCTTCGCGAAAACCAATCCACTTCAGCGCATTCGTAATGCCGGACCGCGGCGATCATTTCCGGGATATTCAGGCAGAACTCGACCGGCTTCGGGGTTCTCTCGTCGAGCTTCGAAAACTTCTCTCGTCTCGGCGCGACTCGGCATTCCCGAACCCGGTAACTGCCTTGGAATCCTCCAACCGGCAACTGAACTCGATCAAGACTCTGGTTCGCCTGCTCAAGACCGACGCCACGGCCGCGCAGGCGCGGCTCGATCGCGCGGAGCAAGAGACTTGGCACTACAAGGTCAGACGCGCCGATGCGACCGCGCGCCTGAAAAGCCGAGAAACTTTGCTCGAGCAAATTCAATGCTCGGCCGCGTGGCGCGTGGTCAAACCGATTTGGAAACTTTTCAACCGTTCTCGAAAATCACAGCCCGACGCGAACGGCATCGCCGCCGATCTGGCTTTTGCGCTCGATCTGCCGAAAGAATGGAAAACAAGCCGCGAGATTCTGCTCATCAAGGGCTGGTGCTTTTCGCGCAGCGGCAAAGCGATCGCAGGGGTGCGCGCCAAAATCGGCCGAAAGGGTCGGCTAGGGCACTACGGTCTCGAGCGGCCGGATGTGGTTCGAACCAATCGCGATTGGCCGGCGGCACGCCGCTGCGGATTCACGATCGAAATTCCCGTCCCTCGCGGCTCCTCCACGGTGCGTCTGGAACTCATCGAGCAAGGATCGGATTGGCAGCCGTTTTTCGAACACGAACTGCAAGGCGAACGCGACACTTCCGGGGAGATAGACACTCGCAAGCGCGGCAACATTGGCATCATCGAAGAGATCCCACGATTACGGCCGCTTTCAGCCAACAAGGCCTTCGAACTTCTCGAACCGCTCCTGGAAGAACACGCCCGCCAGGCGCCGCCCGGCACTCCGCTCTTCAGCGTCCTCACCCCGACCTTTGACACCAGGCCGGAATGGCTCGCCGAAGCGGCGCTCAGCCTTCTCAACCAAACGTTCGCCGATTGGGAGTGGTGCATCGCCGATGATGGCTCGCCGAATCGAGAGACGAAGAAGCTGCTGGAAAAACTGAGCCGCGTTAGCCCACGGGTGCGGGTTGAGTTCGCGGCGAACGCGGGCATCAGCGCCGCCACCAATCAGGCGCTCGATCTTGCGCGCGGCGATTATGTTTGTTTCCTCGATCACGACGATCTCCTCGAACCCTCCGCGCTCGAGTCGGTCGCGGATAAGATGCGCGAAGGCTGCGACGTTGTTTATTCTGACGAGGACAAACTCGACCATGCCAGCGGCGCGTTGATTGAGCCGTTCTTCAAGCCCGACTGGTCGCCGGAATATTTCCGCGGCGCGATGTACGTCGGCCATTTCCTTTGTGTCCGGAGAGAACTGGCCGTGAAGACGCGCTTTGATTCCGCTTTTGATGGCGTGCAGGATTTTGAATTCGTGCTGCGCGCGAGTGAGACGGGCGCGGCGATCGCTCACATTCCGAAGATTCTTTATCACTGGCGCAAAACCGCCGGGAGCATCGCGGAGAAAAGCGATGCGAAGCCGGGGATCGATGCGTTGCAGCAGCGCGCGGTGAATGCGCATCTCGCAAGGGTGAGGCTTCCAGCGCAAGCCGAGCCGGCGGGTTTGCCTCATCGATTGAGAATCAAGCCGGCGAAGCGGGACACATTTCCACGGGTCAGCATCATCATCCCGACGAAAGACGCGCCAGAAGTTCTGGGGCGTTGTCTGAAAAGCATCTTGGAGAAAACGTCCTATCCCGATTTTGAAATCATCGCGATCGATAACGAAACGACAGACGCCGATGCCCTCCGCCTTTTGAAGGAATACCCGGTGCGCCGGATTGAATTTCCCAATCCCTTTAATTTTTCGCGCGCCAACAACCGCGGTGCGGCCGCGGCGACCGGCGATTTTCTCCTCTTCCTCAACAACGACACCGAGATCGTGAGCGAAGATTGGATCCAGCATCTCGTTTATTACGCGGAACAGCCGGATGTCGGCGCAGTCGGCGCCTTGCTGGTTTATGAAGATCGCACGGTCCAACATGCCGGCGTGGCGCTCGGCATGCGCGGAACGGCCGATCACATCATGCGGGATTTTCCGATCGGCGTGGATGGCTACGCCGGCAGTCTCGTCTGCGCGCGCGAAGTCTCCGCCCTCACTGCCGCGTGTCTGATGATTCGCAAGTCGCTCTTCTGCGAGCTGGGCGGGTTCAGCGAACATTTTTTCACGGCCTACCAGGACGTTGATCTTTGCCTGCGCCTCCGAGATCGCGACCTGCGCATCATCTACACTCCGCAGGCCGTCGTCCTGCATCACGAGTGGACCTCGCGCAAAACCTATTACGACATGGTGGACCGGACGCTTTTGCTCGATCGGTGGGAGGACGTCATCGAGCGCGGCGATCCGTACTACAATCCGAACCTCGATCTGGAACGGGGCGATTACAGCCCGCGGACTGATGAGTAATATTCTCTTCGTTCTTTACCACGACTTCCGCGCGAACAGCGCCGTGCACGTGCACAATTTCGCGAACCAGCTCGCTGCAATCGGGCATGCGACAGCGGTGGCGATCCCGGAAGGCGAAGACAGCGGCGCGTCGTTAGGCGAACAAAATTATTCCGTCCGCCGCTTTGCCGAAGTCGATGGGGACTGGGCCCGTGTTTTTGAAAATGGACGCGCGCCCGATGTCGTGCACGCGTGGACGCCCCGGGAAAATGTGCGCCTTTTCTGCGAGAAGCTCGCGGGCTTTTGCGCGTTCGCGCTCTTTGTTCATCTCGAAGACAATGAGGAACTCATTCTCGAGGTAAACCTGGGCGCTTCCTTCGAAGAATTGGCGCGTTCCCATTCCGTCGAAATTCCTCCGAACCTTTCCCACCCGCGCAAGTATCGCGGCTTTATCGCTTCCGCGGCTGGCGTCACCATGATCATGGATCGGCTCGATCGATTTGTGCCCCTCGAGATTCCCAAACTCGTTCTCTGGCCGGGCGCGGACGAAGAGATTTTTTTCCCGCGGCCGCGCGACAATGATTATCTCGATCGGCTCGGCATCGAGGCCAACAGCGTGGTCCTTTGCTACACCGGCAATGTCCATTCAGCCAATGCGCGCGACGTGCGCAGCCTTTATCTTGCCGCCGCCATTCTGGATCGAGAAGGTACACCCGCCACCTTGGTGCGCACCGGCCGTGACTTCTGCCCATTCCTCGGCCCGGATGAAGAATGGGCGCGCAGAATTTCCATCGACCTCGGTTACGTGGAATACAAGGAGATCGCTCGCGTGCTCAGCCTCGCCGATGTTCTCATCCAGCCGGGGGCGGACAATCCGTTTAATGAATATCGATTGCCCGGAAAACTTCCAGAGTTCTTTGCCATGGGCCGGCCGGTGATTGTCCCGGAGACAAACATTGGACGCTTCGTTCGCCATGGCGAAGAGGCCTGGGTGCTTCCGAAGGTCGATGCGCTCAACATCGTGGAGGCGGTGCAAACGCTGCGCGGCGACCAACACCTGAGAGAGCGGCTCGGCGCGGGGGCGTTGGATTTTCGTAGGACACATTTCGATTGGAAAAAAAATACCGTAACGCTCGATCGCTTTTACCGACAGATCCGCGAGGCCCAGCAAAAAGCCTATTACGCCATCCCTGCGGTTCTTAGTTATCCCGACGACGCCGCGCGGATCGTGGCAAGGTTTGCGAGGGCGGCGCCGGCTTCCAAGACGAGCTACGCCACGGTGCGCGATTATTGCGAAAGCGTGGATCTCCTCCCTGAGATCGCCCCAACGGATGGCGACCTGAAAAATGTGCAGCGCCCTTGGGCGGTGAAGACGCTCCTTCGTTTGGTCCCGCCACCTGCGCGCCTGCTCGAAATCGGCGGCGGGGAACCGATCGTCAGCGGATTTTTGAGTGAGTTGGGTTACACCACCACCCTGGTCGATCCCTATGATGGCTTTGGGAACGGGCCGACGGACTACGAAAGATACGTCGAATTATTTCCGAACGTGAAAATCGTGCGCGGGTATTTCGAACCTCAAATGCAGACGTTCCCTCCCTCCTCGTTCGACGCGATATTGTCCGTCTCCGTCCTGGAGCACCTGTCGATCGAAGCCGCGGCAAATTGCTTTCGCGCCATCGCTGAGTTTCTCGCTCCGGGCGGCGCGTCCGTTCATTGTTTCGATTTGGTCCTGCAAGGGGTCGCCCAGGAGTACGACCTCACGACCGCTCGTCACATTCTCGAGCAACAAGCTCAACTGGAAAATCGCCCGAGCTCAGATACTGCCCTCGAAGAATTGCTCGAGCGGCTTAGAAACGACCTCGAAACGTTTTATCTTTCGCCACAAGGTCATCACCACTGGCGCGGCGGGCGGCCCTACGACGATTTTCCTTTCCGGAAAGTTGTCTCCCTTCAGACGATAGCGTTTCGACCGAAAGTCTGAGTTAACCAACGTCGTTCAACGCGCCGCTTGGATTTCCCGAAGATGTTTCAACATTCGATCCCCCGCCGTCTTCAGGGAAAGCTTTTCCCTCAGCCCGGTTCTTGCGCGGGCCCCCAACGAAGCCGCCTTGTCACGATCTGAAAACACCTCACGCATGCGTTCGACCGCATGCGCCTCGGAAGGTTCCGCCCAAAAGCTTCCTTTCGCGTAGATCGGCCCGCTCTGCGCAATCTCGGTGAGCTGATAGTCAACCAACAGACTGTTCCCGGCATTCATGAACGAAAGGTTGCCGGAGTAATTTGTGGCGATGGCCGGCTTCCCGAGAAGCATTGCTTCCGCCAATCCAAGCCCGAAACCTTCCGAGCGATGAAGCGAGACAAAGCAATCGCACATCTCGAGAAAACCGTAGGCCTTCGCGCGAGAGACAACTTGATCGATCAGGATGACGCCGCTGTCGCGCGCCCCTTTCTGCAAGCGCTCGAGCCCCTCGCGATCGGCCTTTCCGCGGCTCGTCTTGATGACAAGCGTCGCTTTTTCCCGCGGCGAAAACGCAGCGCGAAAAGCGCGAATGATCGCCAACGGATTCTTGCGTTCGATCTCGCTGTACATGTCGAACATGAAAAGGAAAACGTAATGGTCATTGGGGACACCGAGAGACTCTCTTGGAACCGATTCGATTTGGCCGATCTCGACGCCCGGTTCGATATTGAAAACCGGCAACGGCATCCGCGAACGCATCGCTTGTGCGACAAATTCCGTCGGCGACCAGATCTCATCGAGCAACGGAGCGAGTTCGACCCATTCTGCCGGGATCGATTCCAGTTCCCAATTCCAATAGGCGATGCGGTAAACATTCTCGCGCCGGGCCAGTCCGCTGTGTTCGTAGACCGAGGCGAAATATGGCGTCGGCGCCACGTTGATTATGGTGATGGGATAAATCTCGAGCCCGAGCCAGTCCGCGCGATCGAGCAGCTCGGTCTTGATCGGCACCGGCACGTCGCGGCAGGATGTCCGCACGCCGCAACGCTCGAGCGCCGCCTTCGCGAAAAACGCCGCCTGTTGAATCCCCGATGGATAACAAAAATGGCTAAGGATATTGACGCCCTCCAGGCCGCGGGTTTTCTCGTGTCTCGCAACGGAGCGTTCCAGAAAAGCCTGCTCGGGTTGCGGAAGGAGTTGCGGAAAGCGACCCAGTGATTTCCGGCGGAAAAAATTTGAATATCGCTCTGCGAGCGATCGGCGGAACGCTTTCCAACTGCGCGGAGTGAGCGCCAGCGGAAATTCTTTTTGCCACTCCGGGTTGACGAGATAGCTCAGAGCAAAACCGTTCTCCAATTCTTCGGTGGATTCGTAGAGGAACCAGAGAATTTCTTCGTCGCGCGCCCCCTGATCCGCTCGACCGTAACTCGTGAGCCAGCCAAAAAAGTTTCGTTGACCCAAGGGAACAAGACCGAGCGGGGCAAAGCGCTGGAGGGCCGTGTCGCGCAGATAAATGTCGCGGATGTGTTTGCCGGGGCGATGCCGGAACGCGCCGCGGATTTTCTTGAGTGCCTGCTCGGAAAGATTGAATTTTCGCGCACCCCGCCGGCAGAGCCATCGGCAGAACTTGCCTTTCTCGCCGGAAGAAAGCGCAGTTGGAAAACGCCAACGAAGCCATCGGCTTTCGCGCAGAAGAGCGAGAACGAAACGCGCGGCGCCGGCCTCACTCGTCGCCGCTTCAGCCGCCGATGCTTCCGGAAGGGTCAACCTGCACTCAGCACAAAAAGCCGGAAACGTTTCGCTCCACACGTCCAGAACATCGGCCTCCGAGTCGGGCGAATTCACAGCTTCGGCTGCGGGCTGCTCTCCTTTAAACGGTAGAGCTTCTCGTCCTTCGCGTCGACGGCCCACGCCGAAATCCGCGCGCCGCTCGGAACGGTATTGCGCGGAAACGAGGCGCGCCATCCGCTCCACAGCAGCTCCGGGTCTTTTAGAAGACCTACAACGTCCGGCCGGCTTTCGATTGAGTTCGACAACGCGAACGCGATCCATTCTCCCCTTTCATTTCCATAGGCGAGCACCACGCAATCCGACGATCTTCCTTTCCCTGTCAACGCCGCCCAGCCCCATGCCGTGACCAGACTTTCGCTCGATGTGGTCAGGCCATCGAACCAGCCCGCGGCCGTCGTATCGTCCGCATCTGTGTGCCGAAGAGCGTTGATCTCTCTCGTGCGAATCAGAGGTGTTCGCAGCAGGTGCAAGCGATCGAGCCGGTCCGCGTTTTGCAAGACAAAATGCGCACGCGGGTAGTTTACATTCCGGATGACTTCCGAAGTATCGAGCACCTGGCCGAACAAAACAGCTCCATGCCCGAGGCGGCCCGCGGCCGAGCGCAATCGAAAGAGCGGAACGGAGGCCGCGGCACAGAGAAAATCCAGCGTCAAATAAGTCGCCCCGAGGAAAACAACAGCCGTGAATAATCCCAGGCGGGCGCCAGATCGGCCGGTTGATTTCCAGATTTCTCCCGCTGCAATCGCGACGAGAGCGATCACCGCCACGACGAGGTAAAGCGAAAAGGCCACGTACCGCGATTCGAGCGCCTGGGCCACACCCCATTCAATCCGGCCGAGCGCGGCGAGACAACCGCTGCCGATCGAATAGAAACCCAACGCGAGCCAGGGAAAAACCGAGCTTCGATCTTCTCGATCGCCTCTTCGAAAAAACGCATAGGCCAGCGCGCTCAAATAAAGGAGCAGCAGAACCGCGCCGACTAGGGTCGAAGCCATGAGCGGGTTCTCGGTCCCAGACCGGGCCAGCCCGGAACCGAGGAAGAGAAAAAGATATTGGAAGTACGCAAGGGGCGAGTGGGGCGGCGCGAAGGGCGGCAGGTCATGCGGTTTGGTGTAATCCCAGAAGTAGAGCGCCGCGCACGCCGCGCACATCACTGCCCATGCAGCCAGCCACCGTTTCCACGCCTGCGGTCGTTGCGTGAGAAACAAAACCGGGAAGGTCAATCCCCAGGCGAGCAAGCCATTCGCCAACGTGAAAGAGCTGAAAATCGCCAGAGCCAGACAGAGAAGGAATTTCAACCGGATGGAAAGATTCGTCCGGATCACGACGAGTCCCCAGACGATGCAAAGCGCCGGGACGAACGACGGAAAGCCCGAAGCCAGCAGCCATAACTCCTGTTGCACGGGCGAAAAGATCAGCAGGGCAGCGAGGAAGAGAGCAACGCCCGTCGCGATCGCGGACAACGCCGATTTCCGCAGCAGCAGGTAAATTCCCAAGGCGGTCAGAGAACAAATCAGGATCGAGAACATCATCTCCACACGCGGATCCCAATAACGACCGAGCGCGAAGAGGATGAAGATGAGCTTCGGAAAAAGAGTCCGCGACTCCTGTTGCTGGAGGAAGATGTCGGAGAAGCTCAACCCGCCAGTGTGAGCCTTGGCAATCAAGGGGGCCATTTCCCAATCGTCGAGCGCTGGAATCGGAACCGCGTATCTATGCACGAGCAAGACCAGGAAGAGAACCGGAAGAGCCGAAGCGCACAAAATTAATGCACGCAGGAAGACGGAACGCCCGGTCAGAAGCGCAGGTTGAGATGATTTCCCAGTCACAATTGATGTCCTGGGGCGAACAATGATTCTTCGTGCGATGCATTTGCGTCAAGGGTTTCGCAAACGGGGAATCCTATCGCCTGAAAATCTCAGGTCAAACATCGTCTGCCGGGACTTCACCCGCCCGGCATGCTTGACAGCACTAGGTCGACTTCTAATCTCAGCTATCCAGCGGCCGAGGGCTGGAACCTCAAGCCTGTGACCGCGTTTTCTTCATTTTGTCGTTCATCCATCGGCAAGAAATTCATCGTGGCCGCGACCGGCGTGGTTCTCATCCTGTTCGTCGTCGGACATCTCCTCGGGAACCTCCAGATTTTTCTCGGACCGGATTGGGTCAATGGCTACGCCGAGCATCTGCGCGAGCTGGGCCCGCTTCTTTGGGTCATCCGCGCCTTTCTCCTCGTAAACGTGCTGCTGCATATTTATTTCACGATCAGTCTGGCGATCGAAAACCGGCGCGCCCGGCCCGTGTCCTATAAAAAGAAAGACTACATCAAGGCGACGTTTGCCTCACGTTACATGGCGATGAGTGGGCTCATCGTCCTGGCCTTCATCCTTTATCACCTCGCCCATTTCACCGTGCGCGTGACCGATCCGCGTTTCCTTTTGCTCAAGGCCGATCCGCTCAATCGCTACGACGTTTATTCGATGATGGTCTACGGCTTTCAGAATATTTTCGTCTCCGGCTTTTACATCCTGGGAATGTTTCTGCTCGCCCTCCATCTCAGCCACGGGACCTCGAGCTTTTTTCAATCCCTCGGCTTGAATGACAAAAAACTCACGCCTCGTCTCGCGACGGCCGGCCGCGTTTTCGCGTGGCTCATTTTTATCGGATACACCTCGATTCCCGTCGCCGTGCTGCTCCATCTGGTGAAGCCGGCGCAACAGTTATGATCGGCGGCCTCGATTCCAAAATCCCCTCGGGCCCGCTCGCGCAGAAGTGGACCCAGCACAAGGACCACGCCCGCCTGGTCAGCCCGAACAATCGCCGGAAATTTGAAATCATCGTGGTGGGAAGCGGACTGGCCGGCGGATCGGCGGCCGCGACGCTGGGCGAACTGGGCTACAACGTGAAGTGCTTCTGTTACCAGGACAGCCCGCGCCGCGCGCATAGCATCGCCGCGCAGGGCGGAATCAACGCCGCCAAAAATTATCAGAACGATGGCGACAGCGTTTTCCGTCTCTTTTACGACACGATCAAAGGCGGCGACTTCCGTGCGCGCGAAGCGAATGTCTATCGTCTCGCCGAAGTCAGTAACCTGATCATAGATCAATGCGTCGAGCAGGGCGTGCCGTTCGCGCGCGAATATGGCGGGCTGCTGGCGAACCGTTCCTTCGGCGGCGCCCAAGTTTCCCGCACGTTTTACGCGCGCGGCCAGACTGGACAGCAACTTCTGCTCGGCGCGTATCAGGCGCTTTGCCGGCAGATCGCGGCCGGAACCGTCGAGATGTTTCCGCAAACAGAAATGCTCGATCTCGTGCTGGTCGATGGCCACGCCAAAGGCATCATCACGCGCAGTCTCGTCACCGGAAAAATCGAAGCGCACGCGGGCGACGCCGTCGTGCTCGCGACTGGCGGTTACGGAAATGTTTTTTATCTTTCGACCAACGCGCGCGGCTGCAACGTCACCGCCACCTATCGCGCCTACAAAAAAGGCGCGCTCTTCGCCAACCCTTGCTACACCCAAATTCATCCGACCTGCATCCCGGTCAGCGGCACGCATCAATCGAAATTGACGTTGATGTCGGAGTCGCTTCGTAATGACGGACGCGTCTGGGTTCCGAAAAAACCGGGCGACAAGCGTCCGCCCAAACAGATTCCCGAGGACGAGCGCGATTATTATCTCGAGCGAAAATATCCCAGCTTCGGGAACCTGGCGCCGCGCGATATTTCTTCCCGCAGCGCCAAGGAAGTTTGCGACGAAGGCCGCGGCGTGGGCGAGAGCGGCCGCGGCGTTTACCTGGACTTCGCCGATGCGATTGCCCGCCTGGGAGAAAAAACAATCCACGAACGCTACGGAAATCTTTTTCACATTTACGAAAAGATCACCGGCGAAAATGCCTACGAACGCCCGATGCGAATCTATCCGGCCGTGCATTACACGATGGGCGGCTTGTGGGTGGATTACAATCTAATGAGCAACGTCCCGGGTTTGCATGTGATCGGTGAGGCAAATTTTTCCGATCACGGCGCGAACCGGCTCGGCGCGAGCGCGCTCATGCAAGGATTAGCCGATGGCTACTTCGTTCTCCCCTACACATTGCCCGTTTACCTGGCGCCCCAGATCGGCAAGCGGCCGTCGCCGGATCATCCCGAGTTCCGCAAAGCGGAAGGCGAAGTTCGCGCGCGAACAGAAAAGCTGCTCGCCATCAATGGAAAGCGCTCAGTCGATTCGTTTCATCGCGAGCTGGGTCTCCTTCTCTGGGACAAATGCGGAATGGCGCGCAACGCCGCCGGACTGCGCGAAGCGATCGGCCGCATTCCCGGGCTGCGGGAAGAATTTTGGCGCGATGTCCGGGTGCCAGGCGACGGCGAGGAATTTAATCAATCGCTCGAGCGCGGTGGCCGCGTGGCCGATTTCCTGGAGTTCGCCGAACTCATGTGCACCGATGCCCTTACCCGCGACGAATCTTGCGGCGGACATTTTCGCGAGGAACATCAGACGCCCGATGGCGAGGCGCTACGCGACGATGAAAACTTCGCTGATGTCTTCGCGTGGGAATACCAGGGTAACGGGTCGGTCGCCGCACCGAAATTACATCGCGAACCGCTGGTCTTCGAGACAGTCCAGCTGACACAAAGGAACTACAAGTGATCTGTCATCCTGAGCGAAGCGTAGCGGAGTCGAAGGACCCCGTATTCTGCCTTTCCGCGTCGCACGAAAACAACGCGGGGTCCCTCGACTGCGCTCGGGATGACGGCACAATAGCATGAACTTCAAACTCAAAGTCTGGCGGCAGAAAGATCCCAAGACGAAAGGCAAGCTCGTCGCGTACGAAGCGACAGACGTTTCGCCAAACATGTCGTTTCTCGAGATGCTCGACGTCGTCAACGAGCGTCTGGTCGCTCGCGGCGAGGAACCGATCGCGTTCGATTCGGATTGCCGAGAAGGAATCTGCGGCACTTGCTCGCTCACGATCAATGGTGAGGCGCATGGCCCCGATCATCCGGGCGCGGCGTGCGAAGTTTACATGCGGCGGTTCAAGGACAGCGCCACGATTGTGGTGGAACCGTTCCGCGCCAAACCTTTTCCGCTCATCAAAGATCTCGTGGTCGATCGCGGCGCGCTCGACCGGATCGTGCAGGCGGGCGGGTTCATCTCCGCACGTGCCGGTTCCGCGCCCGAGGCGAATTCAACTCTGGTCCCGAAACATGAGGCCGATCGCGCGATGGAAGCCGCCGCGTGCATCGGCTGCGGCGCCTGCGCGGCCGCGTGTCCGAATGCGTCGGCGATGCTCTTCACCGCAGCCAAAGTTTCGCATCTCGCCTTTCTGCCGCAGGGCCAGCCGGAAAGAACCAGCCGCGTTTTGAAAATGGTCACCGCGATGGACGCCGAAGGTTTCGGCAATTGCACGAATACCTACGAGTGCGAAGCGGTCTGCCCTGCCCAAATCAGCGCGAGCCTCATCGCGAAACTCAATCGCGAATATGCGATCGCGAGTCTGCGTCGGAACGCGGGCGAGTAGGTGGATCGCGCGCTCCGTCGCGCGATGTTTTATTCTGCGCGGCCTTGCCGCCATTTGATCGGAGTCGTCTCGCAAGCAAACGTCCACGTTGTCGGATCGATCTCGGTCCGAACTCTTTCCCCCAGGTGATCCGCCTCCGCTCCATCGCGCAGCACAGCGAAAACCGTCGAGCCGGAACCGGAGAGCAACGCCACTCCGACCTCCGGCTGCTGTCGCAACCACGTCTTCAGATAGGCGAGCAGGATAAATTTCTCGAAGACCGGCCGCTCGAGATCAGTCGTGAAACGCACACCGGAAAACTCCTGCGCCGCGTAATCCACTCCTGCTAACGCACGAGAATCTTTCCATCGCGCGTAAGCTGAGGGCGTCGGCACACCGAAATCCGGCTTCACCAGCAGAAGACGGAGCGCGACCGGCAACTTCACCGGACTAACAATCTCGCCGCGCCCGCGGCAAACGGCGGCGGACTGCGCGATAAAAAACGGAACGTCCGATCCGAGCTGAGCGGCGAGTTCCATGAGATCCTTTTGGCCGAGCCGAGTCGCGAACAGTTCGTTCAGTCCCAGCAAAGTCGTGGCTGCGTCGCTGCTCCCCCCACCCAGTCCTGCGCCGTGTGGAATTTTTTTCTCGAGCGAAATCTTAAGTCCCCCGCTGGTCTCCGTGCTCTTGCGGAAAAGTTTTGCCGCTCGGACCACCAGATTGTCTTCGCCGGCCGGCAATGCCGCGTCGTCACAAAAAAAATCGATGCCCTCCGTTTCAATCGTCCGTTCGATCGTCAGTCGATCCGCCAAAGAGATGGGCGCCATCAAGGTTTCGATTTCGTGAAAACCGTCTTCCCGCCGTCCTTTTATCTCGAGCGAAAGATTGATCTTCGCGGGCGCATAAAGCTGCATATCTTTATCTCTCCATCATCTCGCGCAGAATTACAGAATGAAGTCGGCCATGACCAGCGTCCGGGATCGCCTCATCGTGGCGCTCGATTTCCCCACGCCCGCAAAAGCGCTCGCGCTGGTCTCCGTCTTATCGGACGCGGTTTCCATCTACAAAATCGGTTTGCAGCTTTACACGGCGGCAGGACCGGAAATCGTGCGCGCGGTCGCGGCGACGGGGGCAAAAATTTTTCTCGACCTTAAGCTGCACGACATCCCGAACACAGTCGCCAAAGCGGTCGGCGCTGCTGGCGAGCTCGGCGTCCAGATGTTGACGATCCATCTCAGTGGCGGCCGCGCCATGCTCGAGGCAGCGGCGTCGGCAAAATCGCCCAGTCTTTCGCTTCTCGGCGTGACGGTCCTGACCAGCTCCACCCAGGAAACGTTGAGCGAGACAGGTGTGAGCTCGACGCTCGAGAGCCAGGTGATTCGACTCGGCCAGCTCGGCAAGGATTGCGGGATCGGTGGATTGATCACAAGCCCGCATGAGGTGCGCGTTCTGCGCGAACGGCTCGGCAGCGAAATCACGTTGATCACGCCCGGTGTTCGTCCTGCCTGGGCTGCAGCGGACGATCAAAAACGGTTCACCACTCCAGCCGAGGCGCTGAAAAGCGGCGCCGATTATCTCGTCATCGGTCGACCGATCACCGCCGCCGCCGATCCGCGTGCAGCCGTCGAAAGGCTGCTCGACGAGATCGCGGACTGATTTTCGAAGCAGCGAACATGCTCGGCGAGTTGCACGTCTACGACGACACAGAGCCACGACCCGCGTCGCTGAACATGGCGGTCGACGAAGCGCTTCTGGAATCTGCCACCGCTCCATCGATCCGATTTTATCGCTGGCGAGGTCCCGCGCTCTCCTTCGGTTATTTTGGATTGTATGCCGAAGTCGCCGAGCAAAGTCCGAACCGCGAGATTGTGCGTCGCTGGACAGGGGGCGGCGTCGTCTTGCATGGAGAAGACCTCACTTATTCGGTCATCATTCCGGCCGGACACGCCTTCTTTAGCCGCTCGTCGCTGAAGATTTATTCAGACGTGCACGACGCGATTTGCCGGGCATTGCAGGCTAACGGCGTGGAAGCAACGCTCGCGACCTCCGCGACGCCAAAAGTTTCGGAGCATTGTTTCGCGAATGCCGTCCGCGCCGATGTAATCAGCGATGGCCGCAAGATCGCGGGCGCGGCGCAGCGACGCTCTCGCCTCGGCCTGTTGCACCAGGGAAGCATTCAATGCGCGGACTTGCCGCGGCGGTTCGCCGGCGCCTTCGCGCGCACGCTTTGCGATCGGTTCGAAACCAAATCTCTTTCGCGAGAATCAATCGAGCGCGCTCACGCGATTGCTCAGGCAAAATATGGAACGACCGAATGGCTGATGCGGCGATGAGCTGACCACCGAAATGGTTGTCTCCGCCGCCTGGTTGCTGTATTCGAAACACAGCACGTCTCCGAGCCAATGAATATTTTGTCCGAACAACAAGCGCGCGCGCGGCAATTGAGCCTGCCCCAGGGCGGGCTGCTCACCGATGTGAGCCGCGAATTTGTCGCGGAGTTGCAAGTCAACGGAACGTTTGCCGAATACAATCAGCAGACCATCATCAGCGCGGGTCAACCGGCCGATAGTGTTTTTTGCGTGATTACGGGCCGCGTCCACATCTCGCGCCGAAACGACAACTTCGGCAAGGCGCATGTCGCCACGCTCGGCCCGGGCCAATGGTGGGGCGCGAAGGACGTCTTTCTCCGGACCGCCTCCGACGAAGAAGCGTTTGCCGAAGGCGAAGTGATCCTCTGGACGATCTCGCCGGACACCCTGCGCGATTTGTTTTTCATGGCGCCGGGCGCGGTGCAACTGCTCTACAACTTCGGAGTCCTGCTCGCGCAAAAACTAACGGTCAAACAGGCGGTGCCCGCGACGATGGCCGCGGCCAAGTAGTGCGAGCGTCCAGCTTGCATCCATCGTCGAATCGCAAGCTGGACGCTTGCGCTCCCGAGACCGTCCTTCTATCCTGAGTTTGTGGAAGTTTTTGCCCAATCGCGCGCGCCCGTCGCGTCTCCCGACCGAGCCTTGGCGCGGGTGACGGTGGGCCTGCAAACCGAGCTCGAAGAAGTGGAAAAGCGCATCGCGCAACAGGCGACCGCGTTCGACCCGGCGATTGAGGGTTACGTCACCTACGCGATCGGCAGCCGCGGGAAACGGCTCCGCCCGCTCATGGCTTTATTGAGCGGCGGCGCGACCGGCGGCGTCACTTCACTTCATCTCGATCTCGCGGTGATCGTCGAACTGATCCATATCGCCACGCTCGTGCACGACGACATTATCGACGAAGCGGAACGCCGCCGCGCCCAGCCGACCGTGAACGCGCGCTGGGGGAATTCGTTGAGCGTTCTCCTGGGCGATTGTCTTTTCGCGCAAGCGCTCAACCTCTCGACCAATTTCGACAACGCGGAAATCAGCCGCACGATTGCGCGCGCGGCGCGCCAGGTTTGTTCGGGAGAAATCATTCAAACGCAGCGCCGCTTCGATTTGCACCTGGGCATCGAGGATTATTTGCGAATCATCGAGATGAAAACCGGGTCGCTCTTCGCGGCCGCGGCGGAGTTGGGCGCGGTGTTGAACGGCGCCGATCCCGAAACGGTGCGCGGGCTGAAAGATTTCGGACGCAAGATCGGTTCGGCTTACCAAATTTACGACGACTGTCTCGACATCGCGGGCAACGAAACCGACATCGGCAAAACGCTCGGCACGGATTTGCGCAAAGGGAAAATGACGTTGCCGGTCTTGACGCTCCTCAGCTCCGCGCCTTCGGCTGAGCGCGAGAAATATTGCGAATTGATCCTCGAGGAGAAATCGAGCGCGATCGCGAAGTTGTTGAAGATGGAAGCTTCCAATGGCGCGCTCAAGGCGTCGGTCGATGCGGGAGAAGATTTGGTGCGTGAGGCCCAACGTGAATTGGAGGTTCTCCCGGCCAGTCAGTCCATCGATTCCCTTTTCCAATTCGGTGACGCCCTCCGGGAATTGCTCGACCAATTCCGTGCCTGATCCGGAATGTGGGAGGGGCCTTTGTGCCCCGACTTAGGAGCAGATGAAAGCAAGCGATCGCGCCCCCACGTTAAAGATTCGCGAGATGCCGCAGGGTGAGCGGCCACGCGAAAAACTTCTGGCGCACGGCGCGTCGGCGCTGATCGATCCAGAATTGATCGCGATCCTGTTGCGAACTGGTTTGCCGGGCGCGAACGCGGTGGATGTCGCGCGCCAACTTCTGCAGCGCTACGGTTCGCTCTCGGGCTTGAGCCGCTGCACGGTGAAAGAGATCGAGGCCATCCCGGGTATCGGTGAAGCCAAAGCGATTCAGCTCGCAGCCGCTTTCGATCTGGGCCGGCGTCTCGCAAATGAACGTTTGTCGCGGCAAAAGATCGACTCACCCGAACTCGTGAACGATCTGGTAGCGGCGGAAATGCGAGCTCTGCACAAAGAATCTTTGCGCGTAATCCTGCTCGACACGCGTTATCACTTGATTCGGATGGAAGAGGTTTCGCTCGGCAGCGTGAACGAGAGCATCGCCCATCCGCGCGACGTGTTTCGACCCGCGGTGATCTCGTCCGCCTACGCCGTCATCGTCGTGCACAACCATCCGTCGGGCGATCCTTCGCCCAGCCAATCCGATCACAGCCTAACGAGACGTTTGGTCGAAGCCGCCGAGCTTCTCCAGATCAAGTTGCTCGATCACATCATCATCGGCGCGCCGTCCGAAGGCCAGGCGCCCTACTTCAGTTTCAAGGAAGCGGGCGTGCTGTGAAAATTCATCCGACCGCGATTGTGGATCCCGGCGCGCAGATCGGCGCCGAGGTGGAGATCGGACCCTACTCCATCATCGGCGCCGGCGCGATCATTGGAGAGAAATGCCATATTCAATCACATGTCGTGATTGAAGGGTCCGTGAAGATGGGTGCCGGGAATCTTATCGGACACGCGACGGTCATTGGAACTGCCCCGCAGGATTTGAGCTTCGATTCGAAAGCGAAAAGCTTCGTCGAAATTGGCCAGGACAATGTGGTTCGGGAGCATTGCACTATTCATCGCGGGACCGCCGAAGGAAGTGTGACCGTTCTCGGCGACGGGAACTTCCTCATGGTCGGCACGCACATTGGCCACAATTGCACGGTCGGAAATCGCGTGATCATAGCGCCTGGTGGGATGCTGGGCGGGTATGTTCGCATTGATGACCAGGCGTTCATCGGCGGCGGTTCGCGCTTTCATCAGGGGATTCGGATTGGGCGTCTCGTCATGGCCGAGGGGCGATTCACGAAAAATCTTCCGCCGTTTCTGGGCGCGGCAAAAGACCAGGTTTACGGCATCAACGTCGTCGGTTTGCGCCGGGCGGATTTGAGCGCCGCCACGCGCGATGAAATCAAGCGCGCGTTCAAGCTGCTTTATCGAAGCGGACTCAATACCAAGCAGGCGTTGGAGAAAGCGGCCGAGATGGAATTCGGCCCAGCCGGCCGCGAATTCTTTGACTTCGTCGCCAATGCGGGGAAGCGCGGGATCGTTTCGTACGGCGGCGCGCCGACGGAAGATTAGGCTCGGCGGCTACAGAAGCGTCAGGAACGCGAGCATGCGGCCGGTGCGTCCCTTTTCGGCGCGATAGGAATAGTAGCGATCGAGATCGCACGCCGTGCACATGCCGCAATCGTGCACGGTTGTGACGCCGAGGTCGCGACACTGCCGCAGAATCTCTCCGGCGAAATCAATTTCGTAATGCGGTGGACGAATGCACGGACTGAGTTGCACTACCAAATCCGATGCGATCGAGCCGAACCGTTCCGCCATCGTCCTGATCGCGACTTGGATGATGCCCAGCTCCGTTCCTTTTTTCCCGGAGTGCACGAGTCCGATCGCTTTGCGTACCGGATCCACGAGATAGACGGCGCAGCAATCGGCGACGTAAATGCCGAGGCAAATGCCGGATTGGTTTGTGATCACGCCATCGCAGCCGGCAAAACACTTGTCGCTCTCGGGCGATGAATCGAGCACGCCAATTTTTCTCCCGTGCACCTGCTCTGCTGTAACGAACGGCATGCGGTCCACTCCATGTGCGCGCCGAATCTCCCGGTGCACGCCGTCCAAGCGCGCGAGCGCTTCTTGTTTGTCGTGCGAGATCTCGACACCGGGAACACGCAGGGTGAAACCGTGAACGACATCGGGCAACCCGCCGAGCGCCGGAAAATATTCAGCCGGAAGCTGACCCGCGTTCACTTACTGGAAGTCGTGGTACGGGAAGAACGCTTCGTCTCAACCGGCTGGCGGATTCCCGCGTGGTTCAATTCCAGCGGACCCGGTTTCGGTGGAGGCGTAGGCGCGGCATCGGTCCTCAACTTCTGTCGCGTTCTCGGCTCATCGAGCTCGTTCGAGTAAATGACTTCGGTGGCTGTAACGCGGTCGAATTCCGCCAGCGCGGCACTGTAGTTATAGAGCGCTTGGAGCCGGTTTGATTGCGCCTGGGTGACCTGCACGCGCGAATCGAGAACTTCCAACTGTGTCCCCGCGCCCGCGCTCAAGCGCGCGCTGGCCAGACGCAGAGCCTCCTCAGCTTGCCCCACACTTTGTTCCGTGGCTTTAACCAACTCGGCGCTTTGTTTCAAATTTGAATCCTGTTGCTGCACCTCCAGCTCGACCTGCCGCTGGTCATCATCGAGCGTGATTTTCGATTCTTCCAGAATGGCGCGCGCCTGTTTGACCTGGCCGTAGGTCGCGCCCCAATCCCATATCGCCCAGCTCCCGGTCGCGCCAAAAATGTAGCCGCTGCTGACATCACGCGGATTATCGCTGAACGCCGAGCTGCGCACTTCAGACCCGCCCGAGGCACTGACTTGCGGGTAATATCCGGATTGCGCGACGCGGACCTGCTGCTTATTACTGAGGACAACGGCCTTCTGTTGTTTAAGAAATGGGCGGCGCTCCTTGGCTAGCTCGATCGCCCTCGCGAGCAACATGTGACGCGGTTGATACTGCAACTCGCCCACTGCTTCCAAGGGCGGGCCGTCGCCTCGATTCGGATCGAAATCGAGTCCGAGCGTTTTTGCGAGCTGTAGCTGCGAGATGCGATAGTTGTTCTGCGCGGCGATCAAAAATGGGTATTGATTCGAGAGTGCGACTTGCGCCTGGAGGACGTTGAAGCGCGGCACCGTGCCGGCCTCAAACCGATTCTGTTGATCCTGGAGCTGGCTCTTGAGCAGGTTCACCGATTCTTCCTGCACGCCGATCAACGCGCGATTGAGCAGGACCTGATAAAATTGCTGGCGCACCGTGGACACAACCAGGTCGATGGCATTTCGAAACCCGTAATAGCTGCTGTCGCGAGTGAAATCCGCTGCGCGGATCTGGGAAATAATCCGACCGCCGGTGAAGATCGCCTGGGTCGCTTGAATTTGCACATTGTACGAGCGCTCGACTGAGCTGAAACTACTGAAACTACTCGAGCTGCCTCCGATGGGAGTGGCTGTCGGCACCGGCGTCGGCGTTGCACCCGTTTCGCTGGGTGCTCCGTGGTTCACTTGCAGGTGCGGATCGATATCCTGAAATTGGCCCGTCATGGCAATTTTCGGCAACACTTCCGCGCGCATCTGAATGTAGAGACCCTTAGTTCGCTCGATTTCCTGCCGCGTAATCTGGATGCTGGGGTTCTGTCGGAGCGCGGTCAGAATGGCATCGTTGAGCGTGAAACGTGGCACCTGGGAACGGACGCTCACGCCGGCATCCGATCCGGCGAAGAGTCGATCGAGAGCAACGAGCGCGATGAGGATCAGGACAGAGTAGGAAAATTTTCGCATGGAAAAAGTGCGGGAAAAAATGATTTCGGCTGGAAAGACGCGGTCGAGGGGTTTAGCGCTGAGTCCTATGCATTCCGTGTGCCGTGTTCGCTGATTATAACTTAAACTCCTGCCAAATAGTTGCTTAAGAATTTGGAATTGCTTATGCGCCCGCTCGATTGTTCCCGTGATCGGGATTAGCGCGTTCCATTTTCGAAACGGCGCGAGGCCAGCAGGTCCCGTCGCGATTTGCTGCGCAGCGGCGGGTCATCCTTCGCCTGGCAGTAGTCGTAGATCTTGCTGTAGATCTGGAGCCACGCCTTCTGTTCGCCGGGCGTGAGCTGCGTCATCACCTTCATCAGATTGCCCACCATTTCTTCCCGAATGCGGCGGACCAGCGCGGAACCCTTTTCGGTTATGCAAACCATCACTTTGCGCCGGTCTTCGCGCGCGACCGACCGGACCACGTAGCCAAGGTTCTCCAGCCGCGCCACCAAACCGCTCGCGGCTGCCGTCGTGTGTCCCATTTTCCGCGCGATCTCGGACATGGTGAGGATTTCCTTATGATCCAGGGCGGCAAGGAGGAAGAACTGCGGGAAGGAGACATTGCCCGGCGCCAGCTCTTTGCAAAGGTGCAGGACGAAACGACGCTGCATCTCAAGGATGATGTGAGCGAGCCGCTCAGCGTCGGCGCGGAACTGATCGGTTCCATTCAGCATCAGTTGCGTAGCGGTGGCGGTGTTCAACGTGCTTAAGCTAAAATGCTCGGGCAGGGTGTCAACCGCCGCGCGGGCCTAATTGCGATTTCAATCGAGTGCGAGAATGGGAGCGACAGCGCCGCCCGGCAGAGTTTCGCCGGGTGCGACTCGCAGGAGCGCGTTCGCCCGGCTCAAGCCGAAGAGGGCGTGGGATTCCTGGCGGCCCACCGGCGTAAATTTCCCGCGAACCACCTGGCCGCGCACGTAATGCGGACGGTCGCTCGGGTTCCGCACTTCTTCAGTGAGCTGCGCATCGAAGCTTGGCAACGAAAGTCGATCGTCACTCGCGCCCATCATTCGGAGAATCGCCGGGCGCACAAACAGAAGGAAGGTCACAAAAGCGGAAACGGGATTGCCCGGTAAACCGAAGATCGCGCATGGCCCGGCGCGCCCGAAGAGAAACGGTTTTCCGGGTTTGACCGACACGCGCCACAGATCAGTTTGCGCGCCGGCCGAATTCAGGGCCGCCCGGACAAAATCGCGGGCGCCGACCGAGACCCCGCCCACGATAACAAGCACGTGATGCGCGAATGCTCGGCGCAGTCCCGCTTCGATTGCTGCGGGATCATCCGCGCAATGTTCGCGGAGAGCGACACAAGCGCCGCATTTCTCGAACAGCGCCTGCACCAGCGTCGAGTTGCTCTCGTAGATTTGCCCTGTGCTCAGCGTCTCATTCGGCCTCACCAATTCATCTCCCGTCGTAATGATCGCAGCGCGCACATCGCCTCCCACCTCGATCTCGCCCAATCCTTGCGCGGCCAGCAACGAGAGCGTTTGCGCTCGCAGCCGGTCCCCCGCTCCGACGATCTTCTGCCCCTCACTCAAATCCGAACCGCGCCGGCGAATGAATTCTCCGGCTTCAACCTTCGTCTCAATGAAAATATTCGATCCCTCCGCACGAACATCTTCCTGCATCACGATCGCATCTGCGCCCGCCGGGAGTGGCGCGCCGGTAAAAATGCGGACTGCTTCTCCCGGCCCGATCCGAAACCCGCGATCCATGCCGGCAGGCTGTTCGCCGATGACGCGCTGGCTTTCTCCCGCTCGGCAGGAACCCGCGATAACTGCGTAACCATCCATCGCCGAATTGTCGAAAACCGGAAGCGCCAGTCGCGCGAAAACGTCCCGCGCAGCGAATGCTTCTCTCGCTTCCCCGAGTGGCGCCGTCTGTGAAGGAAGCGGCGCGACCTTCTTGAGAATGTGGGCGAGGGCTTCGGCTTCAGTGATCACGCCTGACCCAATCCATTGGCAATTGGCAATTGGCAATCACCAATCGCTCGCCATATTCTTCCGACCCGAATTGGTGAGGTGGCTGAGTGGTCGAAAGCAGCGCTTTGCTAAAGCGCCGTACTCCAAAAGGGTACCGAGGGTTCGAATCCCTCCCTCACCGCCATTTCCGGCCGCGCGATTTTACGAACGGCCCGTTTTGTTTCCAAATTTACTGGGAACCGATCATCCTTTCCGTTCCGCGTGCGCGACCTTGAGCTTTTGCCGCACGTCCAGCAGCAATTGGATCGTATCGATCTGCAGGGACTCGCCCAGCTCCTTGGCATTCCCCACATAGGGCAAGATCCGGTCCCGGCGCGTCTTGCTCACGTAGAGCCCACCATGAACGACCTTTTGCCCCATCGATCCGCGAAAGATCCGAAAACCGCTTGTGGCCTGGTAATAAACGCCCTCGCTGTCTTCGCTTACCGGAACGAACTGTCCAGGCAGCATCCAGTACTCCATCGCATCAGCGCGACGCATATTCGGGTGATCGATGTGAATCGTCTCCATCAACACGAATCGCTCGACCGTCTGCCCGCCGCCAACTTTTGGAATTCCCCGCACCGCTGTCCGAGGCAGGTCGGCATGGCTAAGTGCGCTCGCTGCAGCCAGCAGCGCGATAACGACAGCGAATGAAGCGAGCCTACGCATGGGGGTCCTTTTTGATGCCCGCAAATATTCGCGGCCCGGCCAGATTTATCGGAATTTCTCGGGAGGCGATGCCGTTTCTTCCGGTTTTTCAGGTTCGGTCGGCGCAACTTCCGTTTTTTCCGTTTTCTTGCGCTTCTTCGATGAACGCTTGGATTCGCGTTCGACTTTCTTGAAACTGCTCTCGTCATCCACCACGATGCGGCGATGAAGCGAACTGCCAGTTTGCAACGGCAGGAGAACCTCCTCCTTGTCCCTTTGTGATTTGGAAGCGCAACCGGCCGCCGCGACGGCGAAGCAGACAACGATGAACAGGGCACAAAAGCGGTGATACATATGGAATCCTCTGGACGTGAGGGAATCAGGAACTCGGCGGGTGAGCAAGAACAACCCGTGGCCTGCCAGCGTCATTTTTCCGGGGCGGGGTTTGGCGGCGATTTGGGGATCGCAACGGGCCGCTGTCTTTCGTGTTGAACCCGGGGAGGAACGCATTACTATCCGCAACTTTATGACCGGCCCTTTCCTGTTTCGAAGCGCGCTTGCTCTGTGCGTAGTCGCGTTCTTCGCCAGTTGCGCGGAAATGCCAAGCAAGCCCACCGCGGCCCCTGTGGTCGCTCCCACTCCGCCGCCCGGTTATTGGAATGGTGATGGAATCTCTGGATCGCCGAAAATCGTGGTCAGCATCACCAATCAGCGCGCTTATTTTTTCAAAGGGAAACAGCTCGTCGGCGAATCGACCGTCTCCACCGGCAAGAAGGGGTTCTCGACTCCGCCAGGCCACTATCAAGTGCTCTCGAAAGACAAGGATCACGTCTCGACCGTGTTCGGCGATTATGTGGACGACTTCGGCAACGTCACAAAATCGAATGTCGATTCCCGGAAAGATTCACGGCCGCGTGGCTCGCATTTCGACGGCGCGCGCATGCCCTACGCCATGTTTTTCCGGAGCGGCTACGCCATGCACCAAGGTTACGTTCCGCCCTATGCGGCTTCGCACGGTTGCATCCGTTTGCCGCGAGGAATGGCCGACATCTTCTTTGATAACTCGCCTGTGGGAACGCCGGTCGTCGTGAAGGAATCGGACCCCGAATCGTATTCTCGCAACGAGCCCAACAATGGCCCTCCGTCTGTTAGTGCTCCCGCCCCCGTTCGTTCTCCTGCTCTTGCTCCCGTTCGTTCTCCTGCTCCGGCTCCTGTTCGTTCTTCTGCTCTTGCGCCTGTTCGTTCTCCTACCCCTGCGCCTGTTCGTTCTCGCGCTCTTACTCCTGTTCCTTCCCCTACTCCTACGCCTTCTCCCACTCCCACTCGTGCTCGATTGAAGCGGGCACCTTCCAAGACATCGCAGTAGCCTTACCCCGGCGGCCAGGCCAGCGCCCGTTTCCCCAGCACATGCAAATGCAAGTGCGGCACTGATTCACCCGCATCCGGCCCGCTGTTGATCACCACGCGATAGCCCGACTTCACCAAATCCAGCTTCTCCGCGACCGCGCGCGCCGCGAGCAGCAGCTTCCCAAGGAGTGCTTCATCCGCCGGCGTGGCGTCCGCTAATCTCGGCACCACGCGCTTCGGCACGATCAGCACATGCACCGGCGCCTGCGGATTCACATCGCGAAACGCCAGCACTTCGTCGTCTTCCCAGACGATGTCCGCCGGAATTTCGCGCCGGACAATTTTTTCGAAAATGGTCACGCGCTATTTTGCACTCCCCTCGCGATTCCTCGAACGATTTTTTGGTGGATCGCGCGCTCCGTCGCGCGATGACAGAAGTGGCCCCGCAAGCTTTCGGGGCGAGGAACAAAAATCGAGCGGCGGAGCGCTCGCTCCACCTCAGCGCACGAAGCAGCGCAGATGTTCCAGCTCCGGATTCGACGCCAGCTTCTCGCGCACGAAACAAACCACTTCCTCGCGCAAAGTATCGCACGTCCGCGTCCAGGTCTTCGCGCCGCGGAGATGCTTCACGCACGCTTGCAAATCGCACAGGTGCAGACTGTCGGCCCGCGCATTCACCAGCGCGCTGATCTTCTTTTCCAGCCCATCGAAAAATGCCAGCTCATATCCCGCGCCCGCTTCCTGCGCGATCTCCAGCAGAGAAAACGAAACCGGCGGCGGCGCCGGCACGAAGAACGGCACGATTTCCTTGTAGCCGATCACTTTCAAAACGTAGCGGACCGTTTGGGAAAGCTGATCGAACGGCACCACCGACTCGTCGTTTCGCAGCCGCAGATAAAACGCGATGCTCTCCGTGACGTGATCCGTCAGCCACCATTTCGGATAACCCGCCTCGCTCGCCGCGCGCGTGATCGCCGCGTGCAGCCAGGCCTGGTCGAACTCGAAGAGCTGTCCCGAGTCGCACCGCAGATAGGGAAATTCTTCCTTAAACGCGACCATGAGTATTGGCTTCGGCCTCGCGCGCTCCCGCCGTGGCGGGATGCGATGCAGGTGGCGCCGTCTCCGGCGCGAACAATTCAGGTTGAAGACTGTTCGGCTTGATCCGGCGACCGAGCGCCTGGATCGCATCCACAAATTCATCCACCTCCTCGAACCGGCGATGGACCGACGCGTAGCGCAGATACGCCACCTCATCGATCACGCGCAATTTCTCCAGCACCTTCGTGCCGATCGTCGCCGACGAAACTTCGCGCCCGCTCGTTTCCAATTCATGCACGATCTCATCCACCGCCGTCTCGAGCGTCACGAGACTGATCGAGCGTTTCTCGCACGCTTTCGCCAGGCTGCTCACGAGTTTGCGGCGATCGAACGGTTCATGGGTGCGGTCGCGTTTGATCACGCGCAGATCGGAGCGCTCGATTTGCTCGTAAGTGGTGAAGCGGTACGCGCACTGTAAACAAACGCGGCGGCGGCGGATGCTGGAACTATCACGAGACTGGCGAGAGTCGATGACCTTATCGTCACGAAAACCGCACTTGGGACAACGCATAGTGTCGGCCGAGTAAGTAACACACCATAAGTTGTGGCGTCAACGCTTTGCGCGAGAAATTTTTTACAGCGAAAAAATTCGCGGCGCATTTCAATTGATGGCGCGCGCGTCCCCTCCTGTCATGCTGAGCGCAGTCGAAGCATCTCTCCCCTGAAAAATGCCGCGCGGTCTCTTCTTCTCGGGCCGTGTCAGCCAGAGAACCTCGATCGCATGTTGCAATTCTAGGGTTCTGATGACAATCAGTTCGTGGCCAATCGCGACACCATCCAGATCGAGCTGGTGAAGTTGCCGGGGGCGAGCGACTGCTCCGCCTGGCCGAGCCGCTCTCCGGCCTCGCCTTGGAGCGAAAGCTGGATGCGACTCGGTCGGCGCAGGAACAAAAGAAGCAGCTTCTCGACGTTTTCGAAATCGCCCTCAAGCGGGCCGAATTGACTGTCGCCTGACGTTCGCTCGGCGCTTAGAGAGCGCCGCTACAGGATCAACCTTTCGCATTCGCCACGTCGCTCCTCGAGCATGCAAATCGCCTCCTCGATCGTGTCACCTCCGCAAAATTGTAGGGCAGGCGCTCCGCCTGCCGCTGCTTTCTCCGTCCTCTGCCCTCCCTGCCGCCTGCCCTCCATCTTTTCTACTTTCTAATTTCTACTTTCTACTTTCTACTTTTGAACGTCCTCTGTCCTCCGCCTTCCGACTTCCAGTTGAATCCAAACAGCGCCCGTGCTGCATCACAATAATGATGAACAACGCCTTGCCTCCTCCACAGCAGCGGCACGCGAAAGCTCTCGCGCTCGCCTCCCTCGTCACCATCGCAGCCCTGCTCGTCGTCGGCAGCGTCAGCTCCGGCGTCCTCAGACACCTGGTCCAAACCGCACCGTCCTGGCTGACCGTTTATCTCGGCTTTCGCCAGCGCGGCAGCGCGAAATGGACAGCGCTTCCCGTCGCCCTGTTTTGGCTCGCGATCATGGTGTTCATCTGGCTCTACCTGCTCGGCTGGGCGTCAATCCTTCGCGGCCATTACTCTGCCGTTGAGATCGCGATGACGATCGTAGTCGGACTCGCCTCGTGCTTCGTCATTGTGCAATCCCTCGTCTTTCGATCCGGCGTCCGGTGGTACGCCGGCCTCGGAATATCGATTGTCGTGCTTGCGCTCCAGCTCGGCGCACTCCGCCTCAGTCTCCTTCCCGGCATCGCGAATCATTAGAGCAATCCGCTCCTCCAGCGTTTTTTCTCTCTCTGTCTTCCGACGTCCGTCCCCTGCCCTCTGTCTTTTCTACTTCCTACTTTCTAATTTCTACTTTTGAGTGCCTGCTTCCCGGCATCGCCAATCATTAAGAGCGGAATTGGCCGCGGCCTCTCGCTCTGTAGCCGCGCCGCTCCGTCGGCGCGTCTTGTCCGGGCGGGCTCGCGCAGAGCAATCTGGCCAGAGCCCTCTGTGCTTGAAAAATTCGCTGCGATCCGAACCGTTTCCGGGTAATCTCTGATCCATGGCGCAGAACCCTGATGTGCGATGGCGGCAACGCCTGCACAGCTTTCGCAAGGCGTTCTGGCAGCTGTCTAGGGCCGCGACCATCGCGACAGACCGAAAGTTGTCGGACTTGGAACGGCTAGGTCTCATCCACACTTTTGAGTTCACGCACGAACTGGGCTGGATCACGTTCAAGGATTTTTTGGAATCCCACGGCGCCAGCAATCTTTACGGCTCCAAGCATGCGACGCGCGAAGCCTTTGCCAAAGGCTTGATCGAAGAAGACGAGGAATGGATGGCGATGATCCAGAGTCGCAACCGGACCACCCATGCCTACAAGGAGGAAACCGCGACCGAAATTGCCAAAGCGATTCTTTCCCGCTACGTGCCGCAGTTCGAAAAGTTTCTTCGTACGTTCACCGGACTCGAGCGCGACGAGAAATGAATGGAACCGCCTCCATCCTCAATCCTCGATCCTCCATCCTCGCTTTCCCCCCTGCGGCAGCCAGCGCAAACACAAAAACTGTTGTGGCGTTGGAATCGCGTAATGCGCGCAAACTTCCATTTCTTGTTGAAGAATTTCCAGGATAGGACAGCGGATGTCCTACCGCCACTGGCAGATTTTGAGAGATGAAGGAATTTAACGTCAGCGTGGCTACCGATGAACGCCAATCGATTCGCCAGAAAAATTGCAGCCTACCGCAGGCGAAGCAGCTTGAGAACGATGAACCCCTTACTATGATCGAGCGTGCAGCTAGCTGAAAGCATCACATTTTGGCGGACCGGACGCGCGACACGCCGTCTATTGGAGTCGGGACTGCGTCCGGTAAGCGATCTAGAAGACGCGTCCCCACTCGGTGCCGACGAGCGAGTGCATTTGGAAAAAGCGAAGTCTTTCGGCGCCTCCCACGTATTTTTCCGCGCCCGCGACGGGCGGCCTAAAGTCGCCGAAGCGCTGGTATTCGACGATTCTTCCGGTAACGGGGTCAGAACCGATCAGGACTTCGCCCACCTGCACCGTCGTCTCTGGAGCTGGGGGGTGGTTCCGTTAGTCTATCGCCGCTTGTCTGGCCGCGTGGACATCTTTCGATGTGGGCATAAGCCGGATTTTGATACCGGGAAGGCTCAGCCGAAATATTCGTTCTACGATCGAATCAATACCGCCGGCGAGATTACTGACCTTCTCGAAGACAAGCCTTGGTGGGATATGCGGCGCCTGGCAAACGGCACGCTTTGGGATGATAGGAACGTCGCCGGACGATTCCTTTCCGAAGACGCCGCCCACAAAACGCTACTCCGAAACGTTGAAGCTCTTGATACGCGCTTAGCCAGTGAAAGCCGGCTAGCGAGGAATCTGCGTCGCCGTCTTCTGGTCATTTCACTTCTTGTCGCGTACCTTGAGGACCGAAACGTCTTCAGGCTCGAACCTGATTTCTTTTCCCGCTTCAAACCCGACGCGTCGAAGTTTTTTCATGTTTTGGCCGATGCTGGCGCGCTCATTGAACTTCTCAAGTATCTCGAAACTGAGCGATTCAACGGCAACGTCTTCACCATTGAGGAGGATGAGAAACAGCAACTGCTGCAGACCACACACCTAAAAAAGTTTGCAGAACTGATTGAGGGCAATACCGAAGCCGGCGGACAACAGACGCTCTGGCGGCTTTATTCCTTCCATGACTTACCGGTCGAACTGATCAGCCACATCTACCAGCTCTTCGTAGAGGACCAGACCACGTGCGTTTACACTCCGCCCTTCCTCGCGCGACTGATGTTAGAAGAAGCGCTCACGCTTGACCGGATGGATCGCCTTGAGAAGCAAAAGGAAGTGGTTTTTGACCCGGCCTGTGGATCAGGCGTTTTTCTCGTCGAATCCTTCAAGCGGCTGGTCCTTCATTGGCGAAAGATACATGACTGGCAACATCCACCTGTAGACGTGCTCCGCACACTCATGCAGCGCGTCCGCGGGACAGACGTTGATGGCTCCGCCGTTGAACTTGCTGCCTTCAGTCTTTGTTTGGCTATGTGCGAAGAGCTGACTCCTCAAACGATACTCAAGACGCGGAAGCTCTTTCCATCTTTGAAAAATAAGACACTGATGGAGGCTTGCTTCTTCCAACAAGCACGCGAGGGGAAACTGCCCCGCAATATCGGCGTCGTGGTGGGCAATCCGCCGTTTGGTTCGGCTTCGGACAAAGGAACGACGGCTCAAGCCTACGACGAATACCTCGCTCAACATGGCGAGCACAGTCTCCCCGATAAACAATCGGCCTATCTGTTCCTGCATCATAGCATGATGGCTCTCGTAAAAGGCGGCCTGCTCTGCCTGTTGCAAAAGGACAACTTTCTCTACAACCGCCGCAGCGTTGCCTTTCGCCGCGCTGTCTTTGAACATTGGGATGTTCGCGAGATCTTGGATTTCACACCTATTCGTGGGCTTTTCAACAAAGATCCGAAAGTCGTCGTAGTCCTCGCCGAGGCGGAAACTCCAAACCCCGAGCGTTCAATCCTCCATGCAATCTTTCGGCGGACAGTTCACACCAAGGCAGAATCGAGTTTTGAACTGGATTACTATGAGATGCAGTGGGTGCCACGGCACATTGCTGTGACCAAGGACTTTGTATGGCGCTGCAATCTTTTTGGGGGTTGTCGGGCAGTGAGTTTGGTGGAGCGGTTGAAGAAGCTCCGTGACTTACAGGACTATCTTAAGGAAATGGGGTGGCAGCACGGTATTGGCTTCCAAGTCGGGACGCCAAAGAATGACAAAACTGTGAACTATTTATGGCGAAAAAGCGTGTTGCCAGCAAAAGCCATTGGGACAGATGGCGAAATAGACACACAGCTAATCACCGTTCAGGACAAGAAGCGATTTGTCGACCCTGGGTCAGAATTGATTTACCAATCGCCCTTGATCCTAATCGCCCGCACCGACGAATTTCGCTTTGGCTATTGGAGCAAGCGGAGGGGCGAGATCACTTTTGGAAAGAGGATCCTAGGCATAAGTGGTTCAAATGGTCCGCTGGAAGCGCATGAGAAGCTCGCCAATCGGCTTCGACACCACCATGAGCTATACAGAAGTTGGCTCTGCCTTACCAGTTCTGACGCGGGAATTAAACAAGCCACTTCAGTCGAAAAGGAGGCGTTCGACGAACTACCTTTTCCTGCGGATGAAGCCGACCTCGACCTCACTGAGAACGATCAGATAATCATCAGCGACGTCTTCGAGTACTACCGCGACTACCAGCGGATAGGAGATGACGCTGAGATAATGCGAGCTACGGATTTCGATGATCATCGCGAGTTTGCGCGCATCTTCACGCGGCAGATTAATGCTGTGCATAAGAAGATGCGACCGCTGCCAGCTAGAGCTTGGGCGGGGGTCTGCTGTCAGCCGTTTGTCTTCGGTAAGGCGGAACCTGATTGGAAAGACGCAGAGAGTCTTAGCGAAAAACTAACCAAGCTTCTGCGTTCCAAAAAGAGCGCGTCCCTCATCACTGTGCGCATCTTGCGCCTTTTCGATGGGCCGTTCTTGTTCCTCATCAAGCCAAATCGCCTGCGCTACTGGCTGCGTTCCATCGCGCTTCGCGATGCAGATGAGGCGCTGGCGGACCTCCGGGCGTTGGGTTTCTGAACCCTGGGATGATCGCCGACGAACCACGCCCGACTCCCGCCGTCGGCACCCCGGATGCGACAGTATTAAATGCCGATGCCTTCCACCGAGAGATCGTCGCGTTTATCGGGCGTGAGCTTCCGGTGTGGCGGGACCGTCCGACACGTCCGCCTCTGACCGACGAGCCAAATCTAAATCAAACGCTGTGCGTCCACCTCAACAGCGCGTCACGCCGACAGTGCTTCGATGCCGTTCAGTTCCTACAAGAGCCTCTTCAGAGTTCGGCCCGCCGTGGAGACATTGGCGTCATGCCGCTTGGACTCATTGTCGTCGAGGGAAGGACCTATGATGACTTCGAGCAATTACTCCCCATTGAGTGCAAACGGCTCCCGACTCCGCCGGACAATCGCCGCAGTGACCTAGAATATGTTCACGGTTTGCCAGGACATCGAACTGGCGCGATTGAGAGATTCAAGCATGGGCTACACGGTCGGAGCAATCGGCGAGCGCTCATCATCGGGTATGTCCAGACAGAGTCTTTCCAATATTGGCTTTCAGTTATCAATGCGCGCCTTGCCCTACTCGCAAAGAATGGTACCGATGGGGGGCATTGGAATCCCGCCGAGCTCCTTTCGAGAGCCACGGGTTCACCGGACACGAACGTTGATAAGTTGATTTCAACTCACGGTCGGTTGGTCCCACCATGTTGTTCGTCTCCGGTCGAAATCGAACACATTTGGCTACGCATGAATTGACGCCAAGGAGGGATATGGACCGTTTACCAAGGAAGAGCAGGTCGGCGAGGCCTTGGAGCCGGTTCGAAAACAGGTCTTGGTCTGCTCCAAGTTTGGCTTTATCGGCTTCACTTTTTTCGTGACACGCCACGAAATTTCCCGCTACTCTCGCGCTGTTAAATAAATTCGCCCCGAACGGAACGGAGGTTTCCCTTGGAATCCCCCGCTCTTCCGGTGGTGAAAAACCCGAACCCCATGCCCCAAGGAGCTGCATTCGGCTCGACAGAGTCTCGCCCTACCGAAGCAGAGAACGGCCCGTTAACGCGGGGGGAACTCGAACCCGGCTTTGTCTTTCTTTTGCGAGAGGACGAGATGGGCGCCGAATTTGTTGCCGCGTTTCGAAACACAGAATTCTTCTCGCCAAATTCCTGAATTCCTGACTTAACTGAGTCAACCGACCACCCAGGAAATTCCCTCATGAATTCACGCCAACCAGCGCGCCCCCACAGCCGCATCAGCCCAGCGGCAGGCAACCGTGGCCACGAACCCCTCGCCAGCAAAGCCAATTTCAGAAGGCGGCTATCATGCCGCAGACAGGAGTAACTAATATGACCAATAAATCTGCAATCTTCTTTGGAGCGTTCGGGGGAGTGGCTCCGAACCTCGTCCGGGTATTCGTCAATTACAGTTCGCCTAACCCGCAACCCATCACCACCCAGCCAGTTTTCTATTGCGTGGCGATGGTTGGTTTCGCGGCTGTGGGCGCTCTCGTAGCCTGGGCATTTAAGGAAAAGAATTTGAAGCGCGCGCTCTTCATCGGCGTTGGCTTGCCGGCAATGTTCCAGGTCGGGACGTTGCAATCGGTGCCTGCGTCGAGCCCGCTCCCACCGAGCAGCGCGCCGCCGATGGCTGGGACGGAGCTATCGTTTTCGCTGGTATCTTCCGCCTACGCCCAGCCGCCGCCGAGCCCTTCGGCTTCGGTTCCCGGCCGCAAGCTCAATTTCACCGGCGATCCCAAGAATCCCCCCTACACCGTTGCCTTCTACGGCCCGGACAACAAGCTGCAGTCGTCCCATGCGGTGACGAATCCTGCCTCGCAAAGTGTGGATGTGCCGGACGCCGCGACGAAGTTTGCCCTGCAAGTGGGAGAATCGACCAGTTCCTCCTATGAATTAACCAAGACGGCATCCGCGATGATGACGGCGGAGGTCAAGATCAGCGAAAAAGCGAGCAGCGGTTTTCTTCAGGGCGTCGGCCTCGCAAAAGGGAAAAACTACGAAATAACGGTTCGCATCCAGTGAAGAAGCGGGCGTTGCTGGCTTTCGGCAACAGGCGGTGCTCTTCCGGCATTTGAACCGAAGCCCTCAACGCGGGGGGAACTCGAACTCGGCTTTGTCTTTCTTTTGCGAGAGCACGAGATGGGCGCCGAATTTGTTGCCGCGTTTTGACACGAAATCTTCGATGAGCGGCGATCTTCCTTCGCTCAGGAGTTCTTTCACTTCCTCGGGCGTAATCTCGTGCTCGCATAGTTTTTTCGAGAGCTTGAAGACCTGCCGATTATCCTGATCGGGCTTGCGCACGTAGTAGGCGTCGTCCAGCTCGACCAGCTCGCCGCCATGCGTCTTGCTTTCGCCGATGACTTTCGCTTTCGAGAGATCGGCTTTCACGCGCGCTTTGCGCTCGACCGGTTTGCCGTCCTTGCCGGTTTTCGCGACGCGCGGCGGAAATTCCCAGCGAATCTTCGCCTCGTTCCGCACGAGGAATGCATCGAAGGGACGGCCTTTCTTGGAAATGAATCCCTTGATCAGGTCGGTCTTGCCTTGCTCGACCAGCCGCACCGCCTGTTCGCGTGTGACTTCTTTTTTGCACATGAGACGCGGCAGGCGAAGCGTCTGCTTCCATTCGCCGTTCTCGCGTTCGCGCAACACGTAGCTCGAGCCGACTTCGCATAATTCCCCGCCGGTCGCGGGATCGGTCCAGAATGATTCGACTGAGCCGATGTCCACTTTGTCGCCGAAATCGTATTCGGCTTTCCATTTCCCGGTCTTTTCGTCCTTCACGAGTTTGAGCGTGGCGGCGAAATTGGCCCTGGTCTTGTTCGAAATGAAACCGTCGAGCGGACCGACGACGCCTTTCTCGACCAGCTCGCGAATTTCGCTCTCCTCCATTTTCCGGCCGCCGATGACCTTGTAGAGCATGAACTCGCCGTCCTGCGACTTGTAGCCGCGCAACGTTTCGCGCAACGGCTTGCCGTCGGTCGGAGAAACGATGTCGGTTTCGCGCGCGATGGAATCGTCTTCCTCGAAACCTTTCACGCGTTCCACGATGCCTTTCGTCTCCTCGACGATCTCGGCCATGAATTTCGCCCGCGGAAATTTTCCGTGCTCCATCAAGCGCAACTGATGCTCCCATTCACCGGTCATCGCAGGACTCATGATATCGGTGACCTTTACCGCACTGAGAAACTCGATCAGCTGCTCGGCCTTCGAGGTCGGGACCAACTCGCGTTGCTGACGATCCATGAACTTCTTCTCGATCAACTCATCGATGATATTGGCGCGGGTCGCCGGCGTGCCGAGGCCGCGCTCTTTCATCGCTTCCGCTGCGTCTTCGTCCTCGACTAGTTTGCCCGCCGTTTCCATAGCGAAAAGCAGCGTCGCTTCTGTGTAACGCGGCGGCGGTTTGGTTGTCTCCGCGTGCAACGTGGCTTCGAGTGTCTTCGCCTGGTTCTTGTCTTCCGCGCTCAGAGCTGGCAACGCTTTGCCCGAGTCGTCATCGACCGTGCTCTTGCCGTAAACTTCGAGCCAGCCGGCGGAGGTGAGCACTTTGCCTTCGGTTTTGAATTTGTGCGCGCCGATCTGGCTGAGGCGCGTGGTGATATCGAATTCGGCCGCGGGAAAAAACACGGCGACGAAACGCCGCGCGACCATTTCGTAAATTTTCGTTTCCGCCTCATCGAGGTGCTTCGCTTCCGACGCGGTCGGGATGATGGCGAAGTGATCGCTGATCTGCGCGTTGTTGAAGATGCGCTTGTTAGGCCGGACCCAGTTTTGCGCGAGCACTTTCTCAGCGTGCGTTTGGAGCGAACCGGAAAGGTTGCCGAGCGTTTGTTTCACGACCGGGAGATAATCTTCCGGCAGGGCGCGCGAATCCGTGCGCGGATAAGTCAGCATTTTGTGCCGCTCGTAAAGGGCCTGCGCGATTTGCAGAGTGCGCTTGGCTGAGAATCCGTAGCGGCCATTGGCCTCGCGTTGCAGCGTGGTCAGATCGTAAAGGCGCGGTGCGATTTGCGAGCTGGCTTTTCTCTCTTCGGAAACGCTCGCGAGCGGATGCCCCTGGCACGCCGCGACGACCGCTTCCGCCGCCACCTGATCCCACATGCGATCGATCCGATCGTGCTCGTCGTCGTTCTTCTTGAAATTCTCTCGCTGGTAAACGCCTTCGTATTCGCCTTTCGCGAGACCGAATTTCGCCGTCACCCGCCAGTAACCGCGCGGTTTAAAATTCCGAATCTCCAGTTCGCGCGCGTAAACGATCGCCAGCGTGGGCGTCTGGACGCGACCGACCGAGGCGACGTTGCCGGCGCGCGAACCGAACATGCGTTTAGTGATCGCGCGCGTGCCGTTGATGCCGATGAGCCAGTCGCTCTCGCTCCGCGAACGGGCGGCGTCGGCCAGTCCCTGCATTTCCGCGCCGTCGCGCAGTCTACTGAAACCATCGCGAATGGCTTGCGGCGTCATCGATTGCAGCCAGAGGCGTTTCACCGGGTGCTTGTTTTTTGCGAGCTGCGTGAGGTAGGTAAAAATCAGTTCACCTTCGCGGCCGGCGTCGCAGGCGTTCACGACTTCTGTGATGTCTTTGCGCGCGATCAGCTTTTTCAACTGCGCGAATTTGCCTTTGGAACTTTCGCTCGGCTTGAGCTCGAATTTCTCCGGAATGATCGGCAGCGTCTCGAGCCGCCAGAAGCCGTACTTTTTCTTATCGATGTCTTCCGGCATCAGCAGTTCCACGACGTGCCCGACCGCGGAAGAGATGACGTATTGGTCGTTCTCGAAGTGGTCCCCTTTTTTCGGGACCTTGCCGAGCGCGCGGGCGAGGTCGGCGGCGACGCTGGGCTTCTCGGCGATGATGAGCGATTTGGACATTTTCTGCAGTGAGGGAAAGCGTATCGCCTTGAAAAAACCAGCGGAACGTCACGGAGGCGTCTCCACCAGTGTCGCGAATTATTTTCCGGGCGGCTGTTTCACGAGCCGCTTTAGCTCAAGGCGGAGGAGGGTAGAAGAGACCGCGGCGCTTGGCAAATCGGATTTCTTCTACGGCGTGATGACGACGCGAACGTCATCGCCGAATTCTTCGAGGCGATCCAGAACGCCGTTCACGGCGCCGGCCTCGAGCGGAACGGTGCGGGTGATGCCGTGCGACAGATCAAGTTTTCCCGTCCGTGCCAGGTCGATGAGCACGGGAATTTCACTCGCCAGATGATCGGAGACTCCAATGATCTCGGCTTCCTTGTTCACGAGCTCGGTGTAGGACGCGACTTCGAAACTTTCCTGCGTGAGGCCAACGAGCGCGGCCCGGCCGAGAATCGCCAGCGACTGCACCGCCTGTCGCATCGTGAGCGGCAAACCGATTAATTCTAGCGCGACATCCACGCCGCGTCCGCGCGCGAGTTCTCGAAGCTGCTCGACGGGATTGCTGACCGCGGCGTTCACCGAAATCGCGCCGAACCGCTCCGCGAGCGCGAGCTTTGTGGGATTGATATCGACCGCGAACACTTCAGCGGCGCCGAAGTGCCTGGCCAATTGCACCGCCGAAATGCCCAGGCCGCCGACGCCAAAGACCGCCACTGTTTCGCCAGCGCGCAGCCGGGCTTTGTTCAACGCATGCAGCGACGTGGCCGAGGAACACATCAGGATCGCGCCTTGTTCGAATGGAATTTCGTCCGGCAAATGAAAGACGCTGTGCTCCGGCACCGTGATACATTCCGCGAAGCCGCCGTCGCGATGTTTTCCGATCATCTGGGCCGTCGGGCAAAATTGTTCAGTGCCGGTCCGGCAATAATTGCACCGGCCGCAAGTAACGAGGTAATGCACGCAGACCCGCTCACCCGCTGTGAAACTCCGCACGTCCGCGCCCGTTCTCTCGACAACGCCGGCAACTTCATGCCCGAGCGTGAGCGGCAACGGATGTACTGGCGAAACGCCCGCGCGGTAGTGCGCATCGGAATGGCAAATCCCGGCGGCTTTGACGCGAATCAAAACATCGCGCGGGCTGATAGACGGGATCTCGATCTCCTGCTCTTCGAGAGGCGAGCCGGGTCTCAGCAAACGAACGGCCTTCATCTACGCCAACTTCACGAAATATTTTCCAGGCAGTTGCTTCACTAATCGCTTCAGTTCGAGACGCAGGAGGATGGACGAGACCGTCCCGCTCGGCAATTCGGACTTCGTCGCGATATCGTCGATCGGTGTTTCCGTGGCCTCAATCGCATCATAGACGCGGCGCTCATCATCGGTGAGGAGAGGCAGCGCACGCACGGCCGCTTCCGGCGACGGCTTCGTTTCGGGAAGGAGGATCTGCAAGTCATCGAGCAGGTCGCTCGCGTCCATCACGAGTTTCGCGCCCTGCTGGATCAGACGATTCGATCCCTGCGCGCTTGGCGCATTGATGTGACCCGGCACCGCGTAAACCGAGCGGCCTTGCTCGAGCGCTTGCGCGACGGTAATGAGCGCGCCGCTGTTGAGACCAGCCTCGACCACCAAAAGCCCATGGCTCCAGCCGCTGATGATTCGATTGCGCATCGGAAAAGTCTGGCGGTCGGGTTCGATCTCCATCGAGAACTCGGAAACGATCGCGCCGTTGCCGCTGCGAATTTTTTCCGCGAGCGCGTCGTTCTCGGGCGGATAAAGTTTCGACAATCCAGAGCCGATGACCGCGATCGTGCGGCCCTTGGCCGCGAGCGCGCCTTGATGCGCGGCGGTATCGATCCCGCGGGCCAGACCACTGATGATGGTGAGACCCGCGTAGGCGAGTTGATAGGAAAGCTTCTTCGCAGATTCCATTCCGTAATGCGTCGTGCGCCGCGAACCGATGACAGCGATGGCGTGTTGGTCGCGCTCGATGAGTTCGCCCCAGACGTAGAGCACGATCGGTGGCGCATGGATTTCGCGGAGCTGGCGCGGATAGAGCGGCGACTCAGCGGTGATGATGTTCGCGCCGAACTCGCGGATGCGTTCGAGTTCCGCCGGCAGGTCGACAATGGTTTCCCAATTAACGATCTGATCCGCAACGTCGTTGCCGATTCCTTCGACCGCACGCAAGGCATCTCGCTTCGCCGCCAGGACGCGCTCGGGCGTTTCAAGAACTTCCAGGAGCTTGCGCAAGCGCACCGGCCCCATCGTCGGAAGCATGTTGAGCGCGATGCACGCTTCGGTGGGGGTCATCGAGAGTGGCTGCTATGAAGAAAACGTCGAACGTCCAACACCGAACGCCGAATGCTTAATGCAGATGAAAAGACAAGGAGCAGATCGGTTCACCGTAGCGCTCGTATCCGTCCTTCTGGTCAAATTCGACATTGGATGTTCGGCGTTGGGCGTTCGGCGTTTTCTTTTTTCCAACTGCGCGCCGGAAACTGGAAGATCCAGTAAAGCTCTAGAAGGGAATCTGGTCGTCGTCCGGTTCCGCGGGCACAGCCTTCGGCGGGGGTGCGGACTTGCTCGACGAACGCGGTGCGCTCGAACCTTCTTCGTCGCCGCCTCCCGTGCTTCCACTTCCGCCGGGCCGGCTCCCGAGAAGTTGCAGCCCCTCGCCCACTACTTTGAGTTTGCTCCGTTTTTGACCGGATTGCTTGTCTTCCCAACTGTCGAGTTGAAGGCGGCCCTCGATGAAAACCGGGCGGCCCTTTTTCAAATATTCGCCGGCGATCTCAGCGGTGCGGCCCCAGAGCGTGACGTCGACGAAAGTGGTTTCTTCGCGTTTCTCGCCGTTCTCGGCGGTGTAAACGCGATTCACCGCCATGCCCAATTCCGCGACGGCCGTGCCTTTGGGGGTGTAGCGCACCTCGGGGTCGCGCGTGAGGTTTCCGAGCAGGATGACTTTATTGAAGCTGGCCATTTCGCTTTTGTAGCGAAATTACTTGGCCTCGGCCAACTTTTTCGGCGCGCGCTCGACCTTCGGACGAAGCCGCTGGTAATGCTGCCGGTAAACTTCCGGGTCGAGCTTGAACTTCTCGCGCAGTTTCGTGATGAGCTGCGGGTCGGCGTGAAAAACGAAATTCACGTAATGCCCGGCATCGAGTTCGCCCGCGACGTAGGAGAACTGGCGCTTGTCCATCTTCTGGACCTGCTCGATCTCCGCGCCTTCTTTTTGAAATTCGGCTTCAAGACGGTCGACGACATCCTTGACTGTATCGTCCCTGCCCTGGGTGTTGAGGACGAGCAACGCTTCGTAACGGTTCTTCATGATTCTGGAAATTTGTTGAAAAGGTTCATCGCGGAAAGCACGCCTTTGTCAATCGCGCATTTCACCGCCTCGGCCGCGCGCGTCACGGTTTTTTCGACGACGGGCCTCTCTTCTTCAAAGAAACGGCCGAGCACGTGATCGACCGCGCCCTCGCTCGGCGCCGAACCGATCCCGACCCGCAAGCGGGGAATCTCCTCGGTGCCGAAATGGACAATGATCGATTCGAGACCGTTGTGGCCTCCGGTGCCGCCTTCCAGGCGAAGACGCAACCGTCCGAGCTCGAGCGCGAAATCGTCCAGCACCACGAGGATTTCCGCGGGCGGAATCTTGTAGAAATTCGCGATGGCCGCGAGCGGTTCGCCGCTGCGGTTCATGTAGCTCGCCGGCTTGATCAGGATCGCTTTCTCCCCTTTCGCCCAGAAGAGGTTCCAATTCTTCGATCGCTCCCAGGCGAGTCCCCACTCCGACGCGAGAAAATCGACCACGGCGAATCCGATGTTGTGCCGCGTGTGCGCGTACTCCGCGCCGGGATTCCCCAAGCCCGCAACTAAACGAATCCGTGGAGCTGTTTCGTCCACACCCGCTCAATCCAAAATCCAAAATCCACAATCCAAAATGGATTACTTCTTCTGTTCTTTTTCTTTTGGCGCCGCTTTATCCTTTGCCCCTGCAGCCGCGGCGGCTTCCGGTTCTTCCTTCTTCTCCCGAATCACTTCGGGGCCGGCGGCAGCTTCCACCTCAGCGACGACCGGCTCTTCCTCCACCGTCGGAGCAAGCACCGAGAAGGCCGTAAGCTCCGGCTGAATTTTCGTCGTCACCCCCGTGGGCAACGCGATGTCACGCACGTGGATGGAATCGCCAATTTCGAGCGCGGAAACATCCACGGTAAGGATATCCGGCAGGTCGCGTGGCAGACATTCGATCGCGAGCGAGCGGAGGTTCTGCTCGAGAAGACCGCCAAAATTCTTCACTCCATTCGCCGTCCCCACGACCTCGAGGGGCACATCGGCCTGGATCTCCTCGTCCATCGACACGGCGTGGAAGTCGATATGTAAAACGTCGCCGCCGACGGGTGAATGCTGCACTTCCTGCACGAGCGCGAGGCGGTTCTTGCCGCCGTCTCCCTCGATCTCGAGTTCCACCAGGATGTTCTCGCCGGAAGCGTGACTCAGCATCGCGTTAATGTCGCGCTTGGAAACCTGCAGCGTTTCCGGTTTGTCCTTGGCGCCGTAAATAATTGCCGGCACTACGCCGCGCGCCTTCAGTTTCCGCACCGCGGACCGTCCCGTGACCGTCCGCCGTTGCGCCATGAGTTTAACTTGCTTAGCCATGTTGAGTTCCTATTTGCCGCTTCCGTTGTCGATCTTGAACAGCGAGGAAACTGATTCGTCGTTGTGAATTCGTTTCATGCCTTCGCCGAGGAGCTCGGAGACGCAAAGCACGGTGGTCGTAAATCCTTCCACCGGGCGCACGGGCGTGCTGTTCGTGGTTATTAATTCCTCGATCTCGGACTTTTGCAACCGGGGAATTGCGACGTCCACCAGGACTGCGTGGGAAACGCCCGCGTAAATCTTCAGTGCGCCATGCTCCTTCAAGATCGTGGCGGCGGAGGCAAGCGTCCCGCCCGTCTCCGTGATATCATCCACCAAGAGCACATCGCATCCTTCCACTTCGCCGATCACATACAGAGCTTTCGTTTCGCTCGCGCTCTTCCGCTGCTTGGCGACGATGGCCAGATTAGCTCCAAGCGCCTGCGAATACGCCGACGCCATCTTCAACCCGCCCACATCCGGCGAAACCACGACGGTTTTTCGCGTTAGACGCGTCCGCAGATACTTGATCAGCACCGGCATGGAATAGAGATGGTCCACCGGGATGTCGAAGAAGCCCTGTACTTGTTGCGCGTGCAGGTCCATCGTGAGCACCCGGCTTACCCCGGCGGCATGGAGAAGATTCGCCACCAGCTTGGCCGTGATGGGAACGCGCGGTTGATCTTTGCGGTCCTGCCGCGCGTAACCGAAAAACGGGATGACCGCCGTGATGCGATCGGCGCTGGCGCGGCGCGCGGCATCCACCATGATGAGCAACTCCATGAGATGCTCGTTGGTCGGCGGACAGGTCGGCTGAATGATGAAAACGTCACGCCCGCGAATGTTTTCCTCGATCTTGACGTAGGTTTCGCCATCTGGAAATGAGCTGATCGTCGCCTGCCCCAGCGGCGCGCCGATGTAATCGCAAATACGCTTGGCCAGCTCGCGATTGGCGGAGCCGCTGAAGACCTTCATTTCGGGTTGGAGCGCAAACATAATTTCGGACGGGGCGCTAACTTTGGCGCGCGCTGCCTCTATTGGCAATGGCGGATTGTCCGGTGCTGTCTTGGTAGGGACGCCGCGCCGCGGCGTCCGAGGCGCTGCCACGAAGAGTGGACGGCGCAGCGCGCCGTCCCTACCACTGAGTAACTGAGAAACGCCTACGCTCCCTGGCTCCTTCGGCGGCGCCAGCCTCAGGATGACATCTTGCCAACCCGCGAGTTTTCCGCGATCTATTTACGCCGTCCCCGATCCAAATTAGAAATCCATGGAACCCGATCCCATCCGAGTCGAACGAGTCACCACTGACTCGAAGCTCTTCGCGTACACGCGTTGGGACGCTGTTCCGGCACTGGCGAGCCTGTTCCATCTCACCTACTTTTTTGCGCTTTTCTTCCTTTATCCGCGCACGCCTTTGTGGGTGATGCTGATCCTCGGCTTCATCTACGCGCTGATGGTCAACGCGAACATCAACGGCATCGGACACAACTTCATTCACAACGCGTTCTTTCGCTTGCCCCTTCTCAATCGCCTTTTCGGGATCATGCAATCCGTTGCCTGTTGCTTTTCGCAGACCTACTACGACGCCGTCCACATGCAGCACCATAAAGGCAACGCCGATCGGCCTGACGAAACTGGCGAGACCGTTGACTGGATTTCGATCTATAAACATGGCCACCACGGCGAAGCGGAGAATCCATGGAGTTACGTGTTCCTCAGCTTTTTCCGGGACGATGTCGGTGCGATCCGTCGGGAACTGCGCAAGCGCGGCAACGGCGATCTCTTTTGGGGCAACATCGAACTGGCCGCATTCGCTACCACCTTGTTCGTGATGTTCCTGTTTAACTGGCGTTACATGCTTTTCTATTTCCTGCCGTTTTTCTATCTCGGCCACTGCTTCAGTTATTTGAATGGTTTTTACCGCCATTACGGCGCGGACCCGGACAAGCCGATAGCCTGGGGCGTGAGCAGCTACGGGAAGATCTATAATTGGCTCTTCTTCTACAATGGCTACCACGCGGAACATCATTTCCGTCCGAAGGTGCACTGGACCACGATGGAGAGGTTCCATCGCCAGATTGCCGAGTTGCAGAAACAGGAAGGCGTCCGCGTCATCGAGCACGCGCATATGCTCGGCTTTCTCGATCCGAACCTGCCAAAGCGTAAACAAACGGCCGCGCCTTCCGCGCAGTCCGTGACATGATTCGGTGGATCGAGCGCTCCGTCGCTCGATGCCATTAATGGTGCGGCGAAGCCGCAGAAAATAAAACATCGCGCGCGGAGCGCACGATCCACCACTCCCCGCGACTTTGCGTCACTTCGTAAACGACGCGCGCAGCTTTTCCTTCTTGCTCTCGCAATCTTCGTGCAACCGGCGAATGTCGATTGTCAATTGCTTCTGGAGCGACTCGGCCTCCTCGGAATTTCCCGCCGTCTGCGCTTTCGCGAGCTGATCCTTCAAGAAGAGTTCCTTTTCCGCAATGCGCGCCTTGAACGTCGAATCGATCTCCGCGATCTGCTGCTTTTGCCCGTCGGTGAGCGCCACGGACGGCGCCTTTTTCTCCAGCCGTTCCATTGCCAGTTCGTAAGCCGATTTCATTTTGCTCTCTTGCGCTTCCTCTTCCTCTTCTACTGCCTACAAGACCGTTGCGGATTGCGGTTGCTAAATCAAACCCTAAGTTACCCTCCCGATGTCCTCCAAGATCCGCCTTCTCAGCACTGACTTCGACGGCACCCTTGTCGCGCACGGCAACGATCCCGTCCTCGATCGCGGCTGCATGGAGTGCATCAAGCGGCTGCAGGAAAGCGGCGTCATCTGGGCGATCAACACCGGCCGTTCCGTCGATTTGCTCGAATCGGGCCTGACCGATTTCGAATTCCCGGTTCATCCCGATTTCATTCTCACGAGCGAGCGCGACGTCTTTCGCCCCTCGTCCAACGGCGGAAAATGGGAACCGTTCGGCGACTGGAACGAGCGGGTCGCGCGGAAGCACGCCGAGCTTTTTCACTCGGCCGAATCGGTCCTCGCGGAAGTGGTCGATTTTGTGAACCAGAAGACCAAGGCGCGTCTGCTCTATCACAGCGCCGGTCTGGAAGGATTGATCGCCGAGAGCGAAGAAGAATTGGACCGCGTCACGAAATTCATCGACTGCGCTCGAGCGAAGCAGCCGAAGTTTCATTACCAGCGGAACACCGTTTACCTGCGCTTCTGTCACGCCGATTACCACAAGGGCGCGGCTCTCGCGGAGTTATCGCGTTTGCTGGAAATTTCCCGCCAAGAAATTTTCGCCGCGGGCGATCACCACAACGACGTCTCGATGTTGGATGGCCGATTCGCCGCGATGCCCGCCTGCCCGGCAAATGCGATCCCGGAGGTGAAGGAGGCCGTGAAATCAGCCGGCGGATTTGTCGCGTCGAAAGAATGCGGCGCCGGCGTCCACGAAGCGCTCTGCCATTTCGCAGAATCGTAGCCGCGGATTGCAAGCACCCGGAGGGTGCGCCGGAACTAAAGCCCGGAGTGGAGCGCAGCGGAACTCCGGGTCTGGTGACCGAACAAAAAGCCCCTGACGAGGGGCGACGGGAACATCGCGCTGGGGAGATTCCGCCACCCCTTTGCGGGGTTGGATTGTTTCTTGGTGGTGGTTCCCGGAGTTTCGCTGCGCTTCACTCCGGGCTGTACTCCTTCGCGCCTCCGGCGCTGTGTAGCGGCTACAACTTCAGCCGTGGCTCTTCCGCCAGAATCTTATCGAGCGCGGGCCACTGCACCGCAGCGTCCATATCGCGGAACGCGTGGAGATACACAGCCACCTCCTGCGCCGGATACTTCGCCAAAAGCTGCGACGTTGCGGCGGCGATCTTTTCCTTCGGGGGCGCCGGCGGGATCTCCTCCACCGTCCCATCTTCCTCGTGCTTGATTTCGAGCGCGTCGAGAAAATCGCAGAGCATTTCCTTGTGCGCGCCGACCAGCCATGCGTGCAAAACATGGCTCGCGAGCGCATCGCTCACACCGCGCCCGAGCGCCGCTTGCATCCAGGGATGGCGCTCGACGGGCGGTTTCCGCTCGATGAATACGCTCCGCAGATTCCGCTGATTCGCCAGGCCCTGGATCGCTGCCTTATAGACCGGCTTCTGTTCCATCTGGACGAAAGTGAAAATTTGCGCGGCCAGCGGAGGCGGCATCCGCTGGAAAATTTCGTGCGATTTCATCCTTCGGCGCACACAATGACAGCTTCCGCGCTTTCGTCCACCCAAGCGCTACAAATCCGGCGTGACCGAAAGCGCGATCGGCGCGTCCGCCTCGATTTTTCCGGCAAAACGATTCGTCATGTAAGTCAGGAGCAGCACCCAGAAAGTGAGCGCGATGCTGAAGAGCGGAAACTGCAGCGGATACGGCAGTGAATAAATAATCGCCATCAACGGAGCCCACACCGCCCAGGTGGCGAGCAACGTCGGGACGATCTTGTCCTTGTAATGTTCCCCGGTCAGCGCGCGACGGACCGATCTCCACGAGAAGCCTTCGTTCTTCCATTCATAGACGAGCACTTCGGCCGGCGCAGCGAAAAAGGGATTGTAACCGAGCTGATCGACGAGAATTTTCGCCGTCACCACCGGAACGGTCACCACGTCGCCGAACCAAACGGCGTTCATCCGATACATCAGATCGACCAGGATTCCGTCGACGGCCCACGTCGGAATGGTGAAGGCGAGGTTGCGAAGATTTTGCGCGCGCGGGCGGCCGCGTTGGAAAAAGACGATCACAAAGAGCTCGGGCACCACCGCTCCGGCGAGAGCCGCGGCGATAACGACAAAGACAAGGCCGTGCTCTTCCTTAAAATGTGCCAGACGATTGAGGAAGTCCGCGCACGCCGGGCTCAGGTAATACGAAATCAGGATCGCCAGCATCGCGCCTTGCAGGATGAAGGCGGGAACGGCATTCGCCTTGGCTGCTTCCCAGCCAATCGCGAGGGACGTGCGATTTGTTTTGCGCGCTGCGATCGACATCCGCGCAAGCTGCCGCGCGGCCTTACGCGAGCAAGTCGAATTCTCTTGGTAGGGACGGCGCGCTGCGCCGTCCGCTGCTATCAACGCTGCGGCTGTTGTCGCGGACGCCGCAGCGCGGCGTCCCTACCAATTTTTGTGCGCTGCTTTGAATGAAGCGTCGCCGTGACGTAACCTCCCCCGTGCAACAGGCCGGCAAACCCTCGATCCAATCCCTTCTTCTCGAAGAGATCGCCGCGCATCTCGCCACGCAGAACCAGCGTCCTTATCGCGCAAAACAGATTGCCGATTGGCTCTACGAGAAACGAGTGAACTCTTTCGAAGAGATGACCGATCTGCCGCAAGATCTCCGCAGCCGGCTCGCCGATGAGTTTAGTTTCGGCAATCTCGAAACGGTCCGCGTGCTCGGCTCGGAAGACACCACCCGGAAATTCCTCTTTCGTCTCGGCGACGGAAACTTGATCGAGTCCGTCCTCATCCCCGCCTCGCCTTCCCTTTACGGTTCGACCTCGGATCGCCGCACGATCTGCGTCTCCACCCAGGTCGGCTGCGCTTACGGCTGCAAATTTTGCGCAAGCGGCCTCGACGGATTTTCGCGTAACCTCGACGCGAGCGAGATCGTGCAACAACTCATCGCCGTGGAAAAAGCGAGCGGCGAAAGGATCGACAACGTCGTCTTCATGGGCATGGGCGAACCGCTGGCGAATTTCGCCAACGTCGTTCGTGCCATCCGGATCATCAACGCGCCTTGGGGCCTCGAGATCGGCGCACGCCACATCACCGTTTCGACCAGCGGCCTGGCCCCGCAAATCAGAAAGCTCGCCGACGAGCCCCTCCAAAGCCGGCTCGCGATCTCACTTCACGGCGCCACCGACGAAGTGCGAAACAAGATCATGCCGGTAAACCGCAAGTATAACCTAACGACCTTGCTCGCCGCCTGCGATTACTACGCGAGCCGGAAGAAGCAACGCATCTACTTCGAATACATCTTGATCGCCGGAGTGAACGACGCCGAAGAACAGGCCCACCTGCTCGCCGGTCACGCACGGCGGCTGGGCGCCAAGGTGAACCTGATTCCTTACAACACCGTCGAAGGCCTGGAGTGGTCGCGCCCATCCCGTGAGCGGCAGGAACGCTTCCTCTCGATCCTGCGCGAACATGGCACCGTGGCAACCTTGCGCCGCGAAAAAGGCCATGACATCGACGCCGCCTGCGGGCAGCTTCGCCTCCAGACCAAACGCAGCGAAGACAGCGCCGTGACGTTAGTTACCTGACGCGCTTCTTATTGCAGGTTGTAAGCTTCGACCAGACCGATGCCGGTCGTGTTGTTCTTGCCGCGCACAATGGCGGTGTAGTTATCGGGCGGGAGCGTGGCAACAATGGCCGATTCCAAATCGTTGGGTGGTGGAATTGTCGTGGCGCGGATGTCAGCTTCCTGTGACTGGCCGGTCTGATCGTTGATCTTCCAGTTGTCGTTGGTCACAATCATAGTTCCATTTGCGTTGTGCAGTTCCAAGGTTGGATCGGCTAATGCGCCTGCTACGGGAACCGATGGCCCAAGGGCGCGCACAATTACCTTGGCCGTGCCGCCGCCACTCCCGCCCCCAACAATCAACCCACCGATCATGACGTTATCGCCCGTGTCCACAAATCCACGCGTGCTGATGTTCGCCAGCTTGGAGTTGGCGCCTTGCGCCAGATCGTAAACTTCCACTAGTCCCACCCCCGTTCCTCCATTCTTACCCGCAAGAATTGCGGTGTATGCCCCCGGACTAAGAGTCACTAAGATTGCCGATTCCAAGTCGTTTGACGGCGGAATTGTCGTGGCGCGGATGTCAGTTTCCTGCGATTGGCCGGTCTGATCGTTGATCTTCCAATTGTCGTTAGTGGCTAGCGTCGTGCTGCCTTGATGTAGTTCCAGAGTGGGGTCAGACAAAGTAACGCCAACACCACTGAGCGAAGGACCCATCCCGCGAATAATTACTTTTTTGGGATCAGTCCCGGTGATGATGAATCCAGCGATGAGCACCTGTTCACCCGTAAGAACGCGCATCCGCGTGGAAATGTTAAGGAGCTGCGATGTCGGCGTCGGAGCACCATCGGCGAGCAGTCGGACGAGACTGCCAGCATTCGTCGCGTTGAAGGTTAGGAATCCTCCGCCTACAAGCAACTTGCCATCGGCCTGCATGGCCAAAGCTGCTACCGTCTCTGCCACTGAAGATCCCGCCGCCGCGTTAAAGCCGGCGTCGAGCGATCCATTCGTGTTCACCCGAACCAGGCCGTTGCACGCGGTCCCATTGTAGTTCTTGATGTCACCGCCGATGAGAATCTTTCCACTTGGCTGCAACAGGACCTTCTCGACAAAGTTGCTTCCAAAGTTGGTTGCGCCGGTGCCTGGATCGAACCCAGTGTCGAGCGAGCCATTAACATTCAGGCGGGCCACTTTGTTGCGCGACGTGCCGTTGAAACTCTCGAAGTGGCCGCCGGCGATTACCTTTCCATCGGGCTGCAACGCCAGAGAGCGAACACCGCCGGCGCCAACGAAGCCGGCGCCGATATTGAAAGAACTGTCGAGCGATCCGTTCGCGTTCAACCGCGCGATTCCTGGTTCCGACGTATTGTTGAAGCTTGAAAAATCGCCGCCGATCAGAATCTTTCCGTCAGACTGCAAGGTGACTGCGTAAACGATGTCGTCCGCGCCAAAGCCGACGTTCAGGTTGAACGCAGCGTCCGATTGCGCGCCGTTAGCGTCCAACTTCGCGATGCCGGAGACCCCGCTCGCAACAATCAGCGTGCCGTCCGGCTGAAGAGCAATTGCCTTGAATTGCCCTCCAGCCAACTGGTTTGAGAACGTCGTGTCACGCGAGCCATCAGTGTTGAGGCGGACCAGCCTTCGAGCGAACTTTCCGCAGACGAGTATCTTTCCATCGGCTTGCAAGACGATGTCGTTAACCGTGCTGTCGGCTTCGGTCGTGGCGAACAAATTGTCAAGCGTGCCGTCCGAATTCAACCGCGTCAGATTAAAAATGGGCGAACCATTAACAGAAACGAAATCGCCTCCGATGAGTATCTTGCCATCCGATTGCACGGCGATCTGGCGGATCGTCGCGCGATTAAAAGCAGAGGCAGTAAACGATGGGTCAAGGGAACTGTCTGAGTTAAGCCGCGCCAGCCCGGTGCGAGCGGTTGTGTTTTGGTAGCGAGTAAACGCGCCTCCCAGAACTAATTTTCCATCCGGTTGGAGGATCAATCCGACCACGGTGCCGTTAAAGCCCTGGCCCGGATCGAAAGTCGTATCCAACGAACCGTCGCTGTTGATGCGCGCGACGCGTCCGCGCACGACGTTGTTGTAACCAAAGATATCTCCAGCGATTAAAATCTTATTGTCTGTCTGGATCGTGACGGCAAAGACTGTAGGGTTCCCGGCGATACCGATTCCGTTGTTGAATGCCGTGTCGAGCGAGCCGTCCGCGTTGACTCGGGCGAAACCGTTCCGCTTCGTCGTGTCGTAATTAAGAAACAAACCGCCGATCACAATTTTCCCATCATTTTGTATCGCGATACTCGCAACCAGGTTCGTCGTTTGTCCGTTCGGTCCGTCGCCGACAAAGAAAGTGTTATCGACCGAGGCATCGGCATTCAACCGGGCAAAGTTGGGGCTCCTGGCTGAGTTAACACTATTGAAGACACCGCCAATCAAGATCTTACCGTCCGATTGGAAAGCAATCGCGTACACGCTATTGCCGCTGGTCAGCAAGCCGTCAACGCCGGCGTTCAGGTTGAAGGAAGTATCGAGCGAACCATCTGCATTTAGTCGTGCCAGGCGCCTAACATCAGTGCCGTCGTATTGAGTGAAGCTGCCCCCGATTAATAGTTGGCCATTTGGTAGGACCTTGATGACGTCAACATTACTGTTCGCGTCGACTCCCGTCGGCGCGTAGAAGGTCGGGTCGATTGACCCATTAGCATTCAGCCGAAGAAGCTGTCGATACCTGGATTGACCGAAGCCCGTAAAGAGGAGGCCATAGCCTCCAAGCAGGACCTTCCCATCGGATTGCACGGCAACCCCGTCGACTTCACCGACGATCTGCGAGCCGGGATCGAAAGTCGTGTCAAGCGTCCCGTCGGCATTCAAGCGGGCGACGTTTTGGCGGATCACACCGTTGATGGCCGAGAAGGTGCCGGCCACAACAACCTTTCCATCCGTCTGACGCGCCATGGTCGTCACCGTGCCTTTGTCGAAAACGCTCGCGTTGAATGACGGGTCCAAATCTCCGTTTGCGGCCTGAACGTGCCCTGAGCACACGATTGCGATCAAGAATATGGGTAGCGCCAACCACGTACTGAATCGCTGATTTGTTTTCATGGTTTTGCCCCTTCACCAAGCAATGCGGGAAAAAACGGAGACGGAAAAAGCGAATTCCCCAAGGCCGCTGCCAAGCTCCAGTGTCAGCGTCGTTCCGCCGAAGCCGGATCCGGTAAGCGTAACCTCAGTGCCGCCGGCAATCGGCCCCTGCGATGGGCTGATAGAAGTAATCGTAGCCTGCGCCGAATCTCCTAGCCGGGGCGACGCAATGAGCTTGTCAACAGAAAGATCGACGTTCGCGAAGACTGCGAACGCGACCAGGATCAGCGTGACCCTTTTCACGAACATATTACTTATCGCCCAGCCCGTGCTGAGCAGTGTTGGTTAGGCTCTGCTCCTCAATAGATGTTCGATCTCGAGGAATTGAGATTGATCGACTGCGCCGGTTCTGTTCCACCGAGCGCGCCCGTGTAAGTCACCTCGAGAACCACGCCGACTTTGGGCTGCGCTCCGCCCTTCGGGAAGAGGAACTTGTACTCCTTGCCCTTCGCCTTAAGAGTAAATGTCCTTGCCTTCTGGTCGACCTGCAAAACCTTCCCGGTAATTTTGTCGACCGCCGCGCGGTCTGACGTATTGCTCTTTGACGACTTGACGGAGCTGGCCGCCTTTGCAGTGACGAGGCCGCCAAGCGTTGCCAGCACTGCGACACCCAAGATGAAAGCTAGTAATTTTTTCATGGTGAAACTCCTTCTCCGCTAATTTGCGCTTGCCCGAACCCTAATGAGCAGTGCCGTCCCGCCGCTCTTCTTTTCTTGTCATTCCGTGGGCGAATCTTGCGCAGCGTTCTCATCCCTCTCTTCACTGCATGAATTTCGCGTCGCGAAATTGGTGGAGCCTAGGGGGTCCGTTCCCCTTTTGTTGTTTGCGGCTGATTTGGCGCAAAAATCGGCTCAAGAAGAGTTGAGTTCTCCTGGGTCGAACACCCCTCCGGGACCTTTTTGTGATGCCGCTGCTGGGAGACAGGGAGTGTGGGCGTTTTTAGCCGGTATCGGCCATGCAGTAAATACGCGTAGACGCCAGGCCTGGTCGTAGCTCGACGGCATACGAGCGCAATTTTGTGGCGGAAAACCACGCAGGTTACAAACATGTGTCGTTACCAAATAAATCTCGACACGTTTCCGCGTCCCGTCTAAAAATGAGGGCGATTACCGTGCAAACCAAACCGATTCCCCTGGTTCATTGTACTGTCGGACCGAAGGCGATGCGATCATCAGCCTTACCCATGAACGCCAATCCCGCGCAGGCAATGAGTGAGTCGAGTCGGTTTTTCTCAATTATCCGGCAGAAAATCTGGAGGTGACGTTATGCAGAGAGTCTTTTCTTATTTGGCTGTGGTGGCGATGGCGCTGGGGAGCACGATCTTCACAGTGTCCGTTCAGGGCGCGACTCGTTACGTAGATGGCGCAGGAGCCTGCGGCGGAAACACTCCATGCGACACGACCATTCAAGCCGCGATTAATGCATCCTCTGCAGGCGACACGATTATCGTGTACAAGGGCACCTATGTAGAAGAAATCAACATCGACAGAGCACTAACACTGCTCGGGCCCAATGCCGGCATCAATCCGAATATGGGAACGCGAGTCGCGGAAGCTGTGATTGTTCCTGTGTCCAGCGGTAGCGGTCCGGTGGACGCTGGCTTCGGTGGGCCGCAGATCGTGACGCTGGCGGCTGACGGTATAACCTTCAATGGCTTTACCGTTGACGGGAATAATCCAAGTCTGACTTCGGGCGTGAGCTACAACGGCGTGGATGTGGATGCGGAGTTTGGCATTTACGGGACCGGAAACTCGGCCAATCCCGATGCCGTCATCATCAATAACATCGTCAAGAACATCGGCGAGGTCGCTGTGTGGATTGATGCCGGTAATGTGGGCGCTCCAAAGGATGCTGTCAGCCAGATTGCCAACAATAAAGTGGACAACTGCCTCGGCACCTTTGGTCAGGGCATCAGAATCGACAATGGCGCCTGGGTGAGCGTGCTGACTAACGTGGTGACACGAGTTCGCGTGGGCATTGTCATGGAGAACTACACCGGCGCCGGCACCCCCTCAACCCATCCGCCTTCAGTCATCGGCGACAATAGCGTCACATCGTTTCGCTTCGGCATTCGTCAAAACCTTCACCAGGCCTATGATCCTCCGGGCTTCACGATTTCGAATAACATAGTCAACTCCTATGTGCAGAGCGTCCTCCCGTCGCAAGTTGCTCCTGCGCCGACTGCCTATCAGGGCATTCGGATGGATTCGATCCGCGGAACCGACTTCGCGACTGTGTCGGGAAACACTCTGACGGGTAACCGCGCGGCGCTCAGTGCGGCTGGCTACACCGAAGTTGAGGGTCTCTACGTAACGAACGCATCCAGCCAGTCGCCCAACATTAGTTTCGATCATAACAAGGTCACGGATTTTATTCGTGGCGTCTTTAACGAAGCTCCGGTCGTCCCAACTTTCACCTGCAATATTTTCCAAATGAATACCACTGGCGTTTACCTCAGTAGCGCCGCTACGGTTGGCCTTGTCGCTCATAACAACAACATCGTCGGCAACGGGTTTGGCGTGCAGAATGACGGGCCGGCGACGGTCAATGCGCAACAAAATTGGTGGGGCGCTGCCAACGGCCCCGGCCCCGTGGGCCCCGGCAGCGGCGACAAGGTCAGCACTAATGTTGATTTCTCAAACTTCCTGACCAGCGTAGCCGCCTGTGCGCCCAAGGGCGATCAGCAGATTACCTTCGGCGCGCTAGCCAACAAGACGTTTGGCGATCCTGACTTCACGGTGAGCGCGACTGCTTCGTCCGGCTTGTCGGTGAGCTTTACTGCCAGCGGACAATGTACCGTGAGCGGCAGCCTCGTGCACCTTACCGGCGCCGGCTCATGCGCGATCACCGCTTCGCAAGGTGGTGACTCCAACTACAATCCCGCTCCTGATGTTACGCAGACCTTTACCATCGCTAAAGCACCGACGACCGTAGGCGTGACGTCATCGGTCAATCCGTCTAGTTTTGGACAAACCGTTACCTTTACCGCGACGGTTACGGCAAACTCGCCTGGCGCGGGGACGCCGACCGGGACAGTGCAGTTTACGGTCGACGGCTCGAACCTTGGTGGGCCGGTTACCTTGAGCGGCAGCCCGAGCACGGCGCAGGCAAGCACTGCTTCGATAACAGTTACCGGCAGTCCTCACAGCATCGTCGCCACTTACAGCGGTGACGGCAACTTCCTTGGCAACAACGGATCGCTGGCCGGCGGTCAGACCGTGAACAAGGCCGGCACCACGACCAGTGTTAGTTCATCAGCTAACCCATCTACGCCCGGACAAAACGTTACTTTTACCGCGACGGTCGCCGTCTCGTCACCCGGCGCGGGAAATCCTACCGGGACCGTCCAGTTTGCCGTTGATGGAACCAACCTTGGCGGAGCGGTTGCCCTGACTGGCGCCGGCACCGCGCAGGCAAGCACCTCCTCGATCACGGTGGCGGGCAGTCCGCATAGTGTTACCGCGACTTACAGCGGCGATACTAACTTCGCCGGCAGCGGCGGCTCACTTCCCGGTGGCCAGTCCGTCAGCAAGCTCAGTCCCACCATCAGCACGCAAGCTTCGGCGGCAATTACTATCGGCGGCACGGTCTCCGACAGTGCCAACCTCGCCGGTGGAGCGAGTCCCACCGGCACGATCACCTTCAAGCTCTATGGACCTAACGATGCCAGCTGCGGCGGCGCGGCGGTCTTTAGCGCCACGGTGCCGGTAAACGCCGGAAACGGGACTTATGGCTCCGGCAACTTCGCGCCCACCGCAGCCGGCACCTATCGCTGGATCGCCACCTACAGTGGCGATGCCAGTAACAATGGCGTGGCGGGCGCGTGCACCGACGCGAACGAATCGGTCACGGTCAACAAGGCAAGTGCCACGATCAGCACCCAAGCGTCGCCGGGGATTAATGTGGGGGGCACCATCTCCGATACGGCGACGCTCGGCAATGGCTTCACTCCTACTGGCACGATTACCTTCACCCTGTTTGGACCGAACAACGGCAGTTGCAGCGGCACACCAATCTTTACCTCGACGGTGGCAGTTAGCGGTAACAGCAGCTATACCTCTACTAACTTCATGCCGACTACCTTCGGCACCTATAACTGGATCGCTACCTACAGCGGCGACGCCAATAACGCTGGCGCTGCCGGAGCTTGCGGCGCACCGAACGAATCGGTCTTTGTCGATCAGCCCCCAACGGTGCAATGGAGCTCCGCCACCTACAGCGTGAACGAGAACGCCGGCACGGTGACCTTGACCATCACGCGCACTGGCAACACCTCTGCCACCGCGGTAGTGCACTACGCGACCAGCGACGGCTCGGCTAAAGCCGGCAAGGATTACACGGCGTCTTCCGGCGACATCACCTTCAATCCTGGCGACACGAGTAAGCCGGTGGTCATCACCATCCTGAATGACAATCTGTCTGACGGGAACGAGACCTTTACCGCGACGCTCACCGCGGTGTCGGGCGCACCGGTGGGCACACCGCAGACCACGACCGCGACCATCGTCGAAACCAACGGCACGCCCACGCCCACGCCCACACCTACTGCTACTCCGACGGCGACTCCCACAGCTACACCCACCGCCACACCCACCGCTACTCCAACTCCAACTCCAACTCCTACACCTACACCCGCCCAGGCGTTGAACATCTCCACTCGCCTGCGAGTGGACGTGGGCGACAAGGTCATGATCGGCGGTTTCATCATCACCGGGAACGCTAACAAGCCTGTTGTGCTGCGCGGCATCGGGCCATCGCTCACGGCATCGTCGGGTATCCCGGCCGACCAAGTGTTGCTTGATCCGGTCCTCGAGCTGCGCGGCGCAAACGGCGCTTTGATCTTCCGCAACGATAACTGGAAGGACGACCAGCGCGCCCTGATCGAAGGCACACCATTCCAGCCCACGGACGATCGCGAATCGGTCATCGTGGCGACGTTGCCACCAGGAAATTACACCGCCATTCTGACCGGGAAAAACCAGACCACCGGCATAGGCCTGGTGGAAGTTTATGACAACGGCCAGGCGGTCAACTCACAACTGGCTAACATCAGCACGCGCGGCTTTGTCCAGACGGGGAACAACGTTATGATTGGCGGTTTCATGCTGGGTGGTAACAACAACCCGACCCGGATCGCCGTGCGCGGCCTTGGACCGTCGCTCTCGCAATACGGACTCAGCAACGTTTTGGCCGATCCAACTTTGGAGCTGCACGACGCCAACGGCGCCCTGCTAATCTCGAACGACAACTGGCAGGACGACCCTGTCTCCGCGGCCCAACTCACGGCCAACGGACTCGCGCCGCAGAATAATCTCGAGTCCGGCATCTTCACGACACTGCCACCGGGCGCGTTCACGGCGATCCTGGCCGGAAAGAATGGAACAACCGGAATAGGACTGGTCGAGATCTATAACCTGAAGTAAGCGCAAGCAACGATTCTTGGAACCGCGCGCGGCCTGACCACGCAATAAATTGCGCGGGCGCGCATTTCCTACGAGCGGAGATTCCGTGGAGCCTAGGGGGTCCGTTCCCCTTTTGTCATTTGCATCGAGACGATTAGTGGCCCTTCTCCCGGAGCGTCGTCGGGTCATCCGTTTTCTTCTTTCCTCCCGTCCTGAACGTTAGGGCTCTCTGAGGCGCTTGCCAGATCAGAAGAGACCGACCGCTCGTCGCCTTTCATTTTCCCAGCACGGCGCGAACTCTCCCTTTTGTGATCGCTTTCTTGAATTGCTCATAATCGCTTTCAGTTTGATCAGCGTAGAGCTTCGCAAATTTGGCCAGGGCGGTGTCGAGCCGAAAGGAATTCCCGCAATAGCCCGCAGTAGCAGCAGCATCGCCCGTTCGCGCATGGCCTTTTGCCAAGAGTTCACCGCAAACGACCGCATATTCGTGTAAGGCCGTTCCTTTGAGATCTGGGGGATTGATGGACGCCTTGTGATCTGCGAGCTGCCGCACCAGAAAGTGCCGACCGTCGATCGTGGTATATCCCAGCAACGGATCCGTGACCGTTTGTATTTTCTTTTGGGCCTCCGCCACTCGCCGTCCTTCGTGTTTGACAGGCGTTCTGCGAGAGAGGTGCGGTGCATAGCAAGACGGCACTTCTTCTTTAACCTGGAGAATGAGCGGGTCCTCGACCCCGTTGCCGAAAAGTAGAACGACATAATCGCGCGTCCCGACGCTGCCTGTGCCCACGATCTTAAATGCAACGTCCACGGGCTCGTACGCTTGCAAGACCCATTGGTGGCTTACGGAGATGGTCTTGCGATAAGCGAGCAGCGATTTTATCACCTCACGCCGGGTCCTGGTATCAACATGTCGCAACACCGGCGGGCGATCGTGAAAGCGATGACCGGTACGCCTCCCAAGGACGGCCAGTTTGTTCAGCGTGTCGACTGGCGTTACCCGACTCGCCTTCTGCAACACGGCATGCACGGGTGTGCCTTTAGCACCACGACGAATTTCCACCTTGGCCAGCTCGCACACGCTCATCGACGCAAAACGATTCATCGAAGTGCGATAATTAAGCACCATTTCCTCAACACTATCGCGACACCCATTTTTGTTTTCTCCGGCCTCGCGCCCCGCAAGAACGATACTGGTTGCCAGCCGTTTCAAATCCCATTCCCAGGGTCCGGGGATCGTCTCATCAAAGTCGTTGATGTCGAAAACCAGGTGGCCCTCTGGCGCCGCATAGGCTCCGAGGTTGCGCACGTGAGCGTCGCCGCAAATTTGCACATGCAAACCCGTGACCGGCAACTTGGACAGATCCGCTGCCATGAGCGGCGCGGCGCCACGAAAGAAGGCGAAAGGGCTTGCCGCCATTCTTCCCATCTTGATCGGCACCAAGGTTTTCAGGCGGTCGCTGCTCGACACAAGAATTGTCGCGACCGGATCATTTCTGCCCTTCTTCGGAGCCCAGTTCGCATGGGCGTCGCGTCCTACTTTGTCGCGCAACATCTTCCCCCGCGCCCGCCTTTCTCTCAGTGGTAACATAAGGTAATTCTAGCTGAAATGGTTCAGAAACATCCCTGCGTTAGAAATGCTAACCCTCGCCGTGATTGAATATCCTGCGAAAAGGTTGCGAGCAACTAAAAATGTACTCGCACGAACAGCTTATTTTCATTGCAAATGGAGCTATCGTCCACCGTATTAACCAATATGGCTGAAGACAAAAAGGAAAGAGAACCGAAAGATGGAAACGGCGGTGTCGGCAAAGAAAAAGACGAGAACGCGGCCGATGAAGTAGCTGGTAGAAGTAAGCGGATGCTGCTGTACACCTGCTTCAATGACGGCGCCGGGAACTACGTCGACCCGAGTTGGACGTGGTTCACGTGCTGGCGGTGTGGCGATCTTACTTACATTTGATTAGGTAGTTATGGCTGACCAAACGCTGCTCAGCAACCTAAAGAACGACGACAAAGGCAGACAGCTGAAGCCGTGGGGGAATCGCCAATCTCAGTTTCCCAGGCGTCTTTTCACCGAACACTTCGCCCGCGGCCGCGACGCTGGCTGGCGCATTACCGTGCACGCCGGCGAAGCGGGAGGGACCCGAGAGCGTATGGGATGCGGTGCGTCTTCTCGACGCCGAGCGAATCGGTCACGGCACCCGCGCGATGGAAGACCCCGCCCTGGCCGATTTCCTCGCGGAAAATCGCATAGCGATCGAGGCGAACCTAACGAGCAATGTCCAGACCAGCACCGTGCCTGATCTCGTCAGCCATCCCTTGCAGGAAATGCTCGCGCACGGCCTCCTCGCCTCCATCAACACCGACGACCCGGGCGTCAGCGCCATCGATCTGCCTCATGAGTTTGAGGTAGCAACGCCCGTTGCTGGCCTGTCACGAGAACAAATTCAGCACGCACAACGTAACGCGCTCGGGACCGCCTTTCTCTCGGCCGAGGAGAAGGCGGCATGGCGAGCGAACCATTCTCGGTTACGGGCCTGACTTGGATCCGGCAGGTTTACTCCCCGTCTCTACCGGCCTTCCCCTTCCGATAATTTCGATTTCTGATAACTTTACTAAGTCTTGAATGTATTCCTTCATCGCCATCGTCACAAATGCTGCCTCTGCGAAAACGAAGATACCAAGATACCAAAACATCAGAGCGATTTCGTTCGGAATCCGGTAAAGTTCCACTTCGCTCAGCAAGATACTTGATTTAGGGCCACCCCCCATGCTAGTGATCGAGCGGAGCGAACCGTCCAAAATCGAGTGGTAATAAAAGACGCACAATAGCGACAAAAGGATGAAGATAGCTGGCAAGAACGCGACCAGCGATTGCTGAAAACGATGGACGTAATGTACCACCGCTAGCGCAAGATAACGGATGGCATCTCCTTTCGAGCTAATCTTAGCACTGACAGATCTGTTAAGAAACTCGGGAAACATCAAGCGTCCGAGTTGGTGCCGACTGTAAAAGAGAAATCCCAAAGTAAGAAAGCAAAACAAACTCGTGTAGGTCGATAGAATCGAGGTTTGGGCTGTGTAGGTAGGGATAAGCTTTAATGACGTGACGGGAATCGGGAGGGCGGCAGTGACAACCGCCGAAATACTCATGTAGTTCTTGAAGAATCGCGCGAACGTTCTTACCCGCGTAGGGTCGGTCGGACCAACTTCAGAGATGTCGGTTTTCTTCTCGTTGGATTCGGCCATACGAAGACGGTCTTTCCTACCTAGGGAGAATTAGATGATGTTTGGTGCTCAAAGGCGAACATTTTTTCGTCCATTTCCGGGGAGAGGGGCGCGTTCCGTGGATGCCGCTGCGCGCCGCAGCGGTTAATGAAAGGAGGGTTACCGCCCGTGTTTCAAAACGATAACACTTTTTCCCATCGGCTCTCACGGCTCACCATGTGACGGAAATTTAGATGGCCTAGCTCACCGTTACTTGCGCGGCATCGCTGTAATCACCAATCTCTTCGTCGTTGATTACGGCCCGGATACGGTACTCGCGGATCTCCGGCTTACCCGCTTGCGCGAGAGGCGTCGTGTCCACGTAGGGCGGCACGGTGTCGCGCGCGAGGAATTTCCATTCGCTCGCGCCCTGCATCCGTGAATAGACGTGTACTCCATTGATGTTCCCCTTCGCTTTGCCGAACTTGACCGTCACCAGGTTTGGCCCGGTTTGCTCGACGCTGATCAACTCCGCCTTGTAGGTATTCGGGTCGAAGCTGCCGGCTGATCCGATCACGCCAAGGTCGGCGCCGATCTCGGGGGTGTAACCGCTGTTGGTTTTGATCGCGGCAATGCTGGCGCGCAGATCGGCGAGGTCGGCCGCGTTGCCGGTGTCGGCGGCGGCCACGCTCGCTTGCCAGGCCAGTTTCTTCGCCGCCTTGTCATCGATGCGACCGATGATCGCATCGCACTTCGCTTGAATGGCGGTAATGTCCGCCGGTGTCAGTCCCACGGCTGGGCCGCGGAGGGCTATCTTTGCCTTGAGGGCAGTGAGCATGGTTTTGCGGGCATCGTCGCCCGGAGGAATGAAGTCTGCCATTGGGTATGTTCTTTCTAGGGTTACGCGCGACGGCCCAACGAAGAAACAGCTCCGAGGGGACGGAACGCGGGGGTGCAGGGGGACCTGCGTTGTTTGTTAGTGGAGAAATACCAGGAGCCGGCCGCCTTTGGAAAGAAAAATCTTTGGCGCGTAGCGAAAGAAACTGAGGTGGATCGAGCGCTCCGCCGCTCGATGTCAAAGAAGATGGCGGCGCAAGCCGCAAACCATCGCCAACGCGCGGGGGACCGCGCGTTCCACCTTTGACAGGATGCCACTCCGCTTGCGCGATAGTCCAAGTTCCCACGGCAGCATCCACTCCCGCCCGAGCCGCTTCATTTCCAGCTTCGGCGGCAAGCCCTCCGGCGCAGGATTCACCACCTCCACCTCAGGATTCAGGTCCTCGACCATTGGCTGCGCCGCATCCAGCCCGGGCTGCGGCGCGTCCAGCCGCGGCTGCATCCCGTGCCGCCCGAGCTGGACGGCGTCTGCCCCGGAACGACCGCGCGCATCCCGCGATTCACGCCGTCCATCCCCGGCGGGACGCCGCGAAACCCAGACAGACCGCGCGCAGTCCCGGCGGGACGCGCGGAATCCCCGGATGCATCGTATGAATCCCGGGATTCTTCGCTCATTCCCGGAACCAGCGCTGAATTTGAGGATTCCGCGCCGGTGCCTTCATGATCCCGGCCCTCAGGACTTAGATTGCTGCCAGACCGCGTTGCGCACGCAGTTCGTTCACGGTGTAACGCGCCTTGCCCTTATCCGCCTCGCGGGCCTCGCGGATCATACGGGCGTCCAAGGCGTCTTCCCGAATAACGCACAAACTGCTTGCAAGGCTTGCACTGCCATATCGGCACGCCTTTTTCTTCGCGGGCGCTTTACGGAGCGCCAACGTCGCGGCTTTCTTGACGGCGGCGGTCTTAGTGTTCGCCTTTTCTTTTTTTCTTACCCGGTGGTGAAGCGTAGGCATGGCGGCGGTGCAGGACGCGACGAATCGTAATTTGAGTGCCCCGCACGTCAAATAGAATCCGGTAGTCGCCTACCCGCAAACGGCAGTCATAGCCGAAGTTCGACAGCCGCTTGACGCTGCCGGGAATGCCGTTCTTCAGGGCATTGATGCGGCGCGTAATCGTGTCGAAACGATTTGTCGGGAGGTTCGCTAAGTCTTCGCTCGCTGATTCTCCAGTCGTTACTTCGAACTTGAGTGCTGACATTCTCGCCTCGCACCTACCGCGGACCGCAAGATCCGTAAAATGGCGCTTGTGGGGAAAGTTCGCCCATTGTTCTCCCTATTCGACCGAGCTGCGCAAGTGCCCGACTACCTTTTCCTCACGCTGCGATTCGCGCCAGCAATTGTCCTGAGCGCTATCAGAATGTCTTTGAAGATCGCATGTTGAATTGCGCCGGATTTCGCTCCGTTCTTGTAGGAACGTTTGCAATGAGATTGCCATTCAGGGCGGAGATGGAACTTGGGCATTTCTTCGAGAATCATTTCCTTTCCCTTCCGCCAATACGCCAGCACGCTTTCCGGCGAGATCGGTACGGGAATTTGATCGATTCCCTTAACGTAGCGGGGAAATGGTAGCACTTGCGTTCTCACACCATTGTCTCTGTCGAATTGTTCCCAGCTTTTCTGCTGCTGGTCGATTGGCTGCAAATTTTGATTTAGTCCAACCCCCGTAATTATCGCCCTAGCATAAACATTTGCCGACGTATCACTCGTGAACCACGATTTTGAGCCGATAAATCTCGATTCGAGGGTGTTGGTTCCAAGCCGTGCATCGCGCTGCATTGTCGCGTTTACTTTCACGGTATTCGGGTGAATAGAAAACACGGATGGCAGAAGCGTTCGCCCGGGAGCAATTTTATTGAACAATTCTCGGTTCCTCAAATAAAGATCCAGGACCTCAAAAGCTGAATAAGTGGCAATTGCGTAGAGCATTTCCCCAGCTGCAAGCTCCTTCTTTGTTCGCACTCTTTCCGCCAGTGCGTCCACGATCTTTCTCATGGCGATGCCCTCGCTCGGCGACTTCTTGCGCCATAAGAAATGATCAGTATCCCCATGCATGAGCATACAGAGTTCAGCAACATGATCTGGAGTTCGGTTCGTCTTGAAAGACGGATGCGAACCCCCATGCACGGAAAAGTCGATCATGTCCGCAAACCGCGTGTGTGATGGCCAGTAGCCAACCGGAGTTTTTTTTCTCTTCAAGTCTTTCAAAGGAGCAAAACGGGTCGAGGCGTGCAAAAGCGAGACGGTCGGTTATTCTCGTTCAATAATTTAAATCGGTCCGGCAAAGAAAACGATTCGTGGCATACGTGCCCAATTGATACAAGGAAGATCCTGAACACTGGAGCGCCAATCAATCTTTGAACCCTCCGTCGTCTATTGAACCCGAACAATCTAGATACAGCGCTCCGCGAAGCAGCAAATTCTCTGATCAACTATAGCAAAAGCAATCCAGACATCTTGCGTGTTTGGCTATTCGGTAGCCGGATTGGTGGAGAGCCACGCCCCGATAGTGATTTGGATGTGGCAATGGAACTGGACAGGAGAGCGATGCCTCAGGATTGGTCGCCTTTCGAAACCTGGGCTGCTGAACATGAGAAGTTCCAGTCAGAGATTCAGCCGCTCTTGAAATTGCTGCTGCATCATGCGCATTTTTATCATGGCCAGACGATCGGGCGTGAGATGGAAGAAGCGCTCGAAGAAGGCTGTCTGATCTTTTCTAGGTAGCTTGGTCTGCCTGCGTGGCTTCGCGTTGATCCATTTCCGCGTAAAATTGCTCAAGCCGCGACGTTAACCACTCACTGGGTTGCGGGATTGTCATCTGGAGTTCAAAATGTTTCACCAAAAGCACGCATAGTTCATCGAAATACTTAGTCGCGTTGTCGATTACGTCGATATGGAATCCGTGTTCAATATTTGCGGGCTGGAGTATGTGCTTATGAAGCGGCTCAAGACTGGGCCATACGTCATATTTGCCAATGTGATTCCACATGCCATGCGCCGCGTGGCTCCAGCCGGTGTATGCGAAATCGTACAAACCCGAGCAGTCGGCCTCTTCTGCCATTTTACGTGTCGAAATACCTGACCAGCTTCCTACGTCTACAATCTGAAGAAACGTGTAGTGTTGACCGTTTACCCAACTTTCACGAGCTGTTATGCCCTCCTGCAGCTCCTCGCGCTCATTACCTTGCGTCTGCTCTACCGCAAGTTTCAAACGCTCTATTGCGAGCTTCTCCTGGCCTAATCCATAAGAGATGAACTTTCGCGCTCTATCCAATGGGTCCTTCAGAATCCATGCGGCTGTGATAAAGCAATCCGTCATCGGTCGCAGGATGAGTGGGCCTGCATGATAGTCCCAAAGTTCAATGTTCTTGAAGAGCTTGACTGCCAAATTGCACTGTCGCGCCAAGAGTGCTCCAATGACCTCGAAAACTTCACTCTCGTAAATATCGACCGGTAACCGCTCCCATATGTGATCGACGACCGTCCAGGCATACTGTTCAAAATCCAACCCCAGTTGCATTGCCGGATGCAACGTTCGCTTCTCGACTGGCAAGTCGCGGTGATTATCAGCGTCGAAACGCGCAAAATCGCGGCCACGATTCCAGAAATAGCGTGCCCAACTGTCGCCCATTCTAGTTTCCCAGTGGCCATACACCGCGTTCAAATGCATACGCACATGGGCCGCAGTTGACCTTCCAACGTCCGAGTCGAAATCTTCAACTAACACCTTGAAGTCGCTGAATGGATAATCCTGAGGCACATGATGCGTCCCCAGCGAAAGACCTGCTTTGAACACCGCGGATTGAACTATCGAGGCCATTTTGCTGCGGCGATCAAAGAGATCTGTCACGATTTGTCGCGTTGTCTTGATGTCCGTTTCACTCGGTCCGTTTGGACCTAGATCTTCCACGAGCCCGAGCATCGTATTCGCCGTCGGGAAACACCGTATGAAAGGAGTAAGCGCGTCTAAACACTGAAGAAAAATATCTTTCGATTTAAGGCGCTTCCGGATCCAATCCCAGTCGACCTCCCGTAGCTGTCGGTAGTTTGAGCAGAGCGTCAGCTCCAGATTCTCAGGGTGTCTACTACGATGACATACTTCGATGTACGACAGGGCACACGCCATTCCCGCGTCAGTGCCGAGGCTGCTGAGAAAATATGAAATCCAAGCGATCTCCGGGATAATTCGCTCGATATAATGAACCTCTTTCCAAAAGGCTCGAGCGCCTGGGGGATAGAACTTCTTACCTTCCCTTCTATGGTCGGACAAGACTTCACGTCGGATTGGCATGCCCGCAGTTGCAGTCAACCCGTTGCGTTGTCTATCACGCGGATTTCCTCATCCAAAATCTCGCGCACGGTGAGTGGCTTGATTTCGCGGCCTTCTTTGCGGCGAAAGCGGTCGATCTCGAACAGTGCGTCGCTAGTAAACTCGAAGCCGACGAAATAACCGAGCATTCGTTCTTCGCGCATCATGACGGCTTCAAAGGCGTCGATATCGGGGCGGCCTACCTTGGCGGTTTGCTTCACTTGGATGGGATACCATTCGTCCATGAAATCCATTTCGCCGGTGCGCGCGCCGCGCCGCTCGGGCATCGCACTGACAGGATAGATGCGGCCGTCGATTCCCATATCTCCCGTTTGCCGTGCGTTCTTGGTTCCGCCCAAGGCGACGACAGCCCAATTCTCAAATTCGAACGGCGGATATTTCCGCAGCTCTGCTTCCGTTTTCGGCAGGTCGCGCACGACGAAGCCGCGTCCGATTTGTTGCAGCTTCTCGTCTTCCTTCAGCCCGCAATCCTTCTTAAGTCGTTGCGCCATGACGCGACAGGCAGTCGGCGAGATGTCGATGCCGATCCATTGCCGCTTCAGTTTTTGCGCTGCTACTAGCGCGGTTCCACAACCGCAGAAGGCGTCTAGAACGATGTCGTTTTCGTCGCTACTTGCTTTGATGACTCGCTCCAATAACGCGAGTGGTTTTTGCGTCGGGTAACCAAGGCGCTCAAGTGAGTGAGCGCCGATCGCAGGAATATCCGTCCAAATATTGTCCAACGGAAGCCCGCCTTCCTCGTTCAAGAAGCGCTTGAATCGTGGAGTTCCTCCCTTTGGTGGCCAATAAATGAGGCCAGCGAGATCCCATTTGTCGAGTTCGCTTGGCGGTCTGATCCAATGACGGCCTTTCTTCGTTACGTCGACGCCGCGCCATACTTGGCCGGTCTCGCCTTTGCGCGTGCCAGCACCTGTGAGGTTATCCAACATGAAGCGCTTGCCGCTCGCAGAGTCGATGCTCCGGTAGAACTTCTCGACATAATCCTTCTCATAAGGTCGGATCTGTCGATTCCACGCGAAGTCTGCACTAACTGAATAGAAGAAAATGGAATCGGTTATGTGGCCATAGCCGCGCGTGTCACCGTGGGCGGAAGTTCTCTTCCAAACAAGTTCAGCCTGGAACTGATTCTCTCCGAAAATCTGATCGAGCATGACTTTGACGTAATGGCTGGCGTGCCAGTCGCAATGATAATAGAAGCTGCCGGTTTTCTTGAGCACGCGATGCAGCTCGGCGCAGCGCGGGCGCATGTACTCGATGTAAGCTTTGGTCGATTCGTGGCGATCCGCGAACGATCGTTTCTCCTTCGTTTCGCCCCAAAAGACTTCGTAGTTCCGATTCGAGTTGAACGGCGGATCGATGTAAATCAGGTCGACGCATCCCTCCGGCAGCTTGCGCAGCTGATCGAGATTATCGCCGCAATAAATGACGCGCGTATCGATTAGCGCTGAGGATTTACGGGTTGCAGCGGTCACAAGAGAATAGTGAGAGATGTTTCGACTTCGCTCAACATGACAAGACCACAATAGATGACGCGCGTGTCAATTAGCGCTGAGTATTTGGGGGCTTGGGCCATCCCCGTGAATCATAGAAGCCCACCGGAATGCGTCAATGTCCTCGTGCGGGCGCGACGAGCTGCGACGAGACCCGGAAGCCGAACTTTTTTTTGCGCGCTGCCGGAAGCTGGCCTAGATAAAAATCATGCCCAGCTACGAGCCTGAGCCCGATCGAATTTGGGACGAGTACGAATGGGAGCGTTTTCTCCAGCAGCAGGATTACAAGACGGAGAAATATATGGAGCTGCTCGAGAAGTACCTCGACCATCCACAACGCGACCAGATCATCGCGCAAGAGATGGGTTGGACGCAGTTGCTGAAGGGCGATGATTGGAGCGATGAAGTGGACGCGCTCCTGGCCGACGAATCGAGCACAGCCGAGGAAGAGGTCGCAAGCGCGCAAAATGACGCAGGAGCCGCCGACGGCTTTGAAGATCATTTCCTTTATCGCGCGGCTTTCGCATTGACTGTGTGGATCGACCAGCTTTTCGACGAGTACGCGGCGCTCCAGAACGAACCGGCGGCGGTGAAGCTGGCCACGCATTCCGCCCTGGCTAGCGCCAAACTCGCCGCGGCCTTGAGCGATGACGACGTGGACGAAATCGGAATGACGATCGCGTATCTCAAGCGCGCCTTGAAAGCGATCACGGTCTCGATGGAAGCCGGCGCGCAATTGCTGGCCGAACAGCTCATCACGCCGCAGCAACATGCGGTCCTCAATCAGCGTCTCTTCGAGGTCCGCGACGGCATTATTACCCTCATGGGCAAATACCGCGGGGAATGGCTCCGGCGCTACGGCAGTCTCTAGCGCCGGGTTGAATGAATTAGCCGCGGCTCCGTCCAATTATGCATACGGAAGCGACTCCGGCTCAGCCCGATGTCTCGGAACTCGACTTGGTAAAACAATGCCAGGCGGGCGATTCTGAAGCATTCGATCAGTTGGTCGGCCGTTACCGCACACGAGTTTTCGGTATGATCTATAACATGGTACATAATGAGCAGGACGCCTGGGATCTCGCCCAGGATAGTTTCCTGAAGGCGTGGAAATCGATCGCGCGTTTCCGCGGCCAATCGTCGTTTTACACCTGGATGTACCGGATCGTGACGAACGTGACCATCGATTGGCTGCGCAAGAAGCAGGTGAAAGGCTCCGGGGCGGAGTTCGATGACGCGATCCAATTGAAGGACATCGATCCGGCCTCGCGCACGGTGCCGAAGGCGGACCCGTTGCCGCATCAGCGGATGGAGCGCCGCGAGATTCGGGCGCGGATCGACGAAGCGATCAAACAGCTTTCGCCCGAGCATCGCGCGGTGATTTTGATGAAGGAAACCGAGGACATGCAATATCACGAGATTGCCGAGGCGCTCGGGTGTTCCATCGGCACGGTGATGTCGAGGCTTTTCTACGCGCGGAAAAAGCTGCAGAACCTATTGAGGGATCTCTATGAAAACGTTTGAAGAAAAGTGGACCGCGTGGCTCGACGACGAGCTGACAGGGGACGAACTCGCCGAGTTTGAAGCTTCTCTTCCGGACAAGGCGGCCGCGGCAGCGGAGAAGCGCGATGCGCACAAGCTCGGAGCGTTTTTGAAGGAACAACTCCAGGGCCGCGCGATGGGCAACGAGGAATTTTTCCATCATCAATTGCGGGAGCGAATCGAGCGCGATGCGCGCGCCGGTGTGGCCGAAGGCAAAGCGGATTCGCCGCGGGCCTGGTGGCCGATCGGGCGATTGGTCTGGGTAGGCGCCACTTCGCTCGCGATCTTTTGTGTCTGCACATTTTTCGTGATGCGCGAGAGAGGACCGGCCGAGCAGTCGCAGTATCTTTCGCAAATCCTGACCGCAAGGGTGGATCCGGTGGTGAGCCCGAACGCGACAATCTCGATGTTCGAATCGAAGAAGGACCGCGTGACGGTTCTCTGGGTCGACGGCCTGCAATCGCTGCCATCGGAATACGCAACGAAATAATTTCCTCATGCAAAGGCGCTCCCGTTTGCTGCTTGGCTTGAGCTTCGCGCTCATCATGGGAAGCGCGCTGCCGGCGCGGGCCTCACAGGTGGTTTGGAGCGGGCTCGTCATCGCGAATAACGTCGCGCAGCCCGAGGCGATTCCGCCGGAGTTGAATCGTTTCGAAGGGACGCTCAAGGAGTTGTTCGGCTACAACCAGTTCAGAGTCATCGGACAATCCCGCAAGACGCTTGTAACCGGGTCGGAGGATTGGCTGGCCTCGAGTAAATATTTTTCGCTCCACGTCGATTCCAAAGGCGGCACGGATGCCGGCTATCTTCTGAACCTGAAGTTGTTTCAGGAAAAAAATCTGCTGCTCGAAACGGAAGCGAAATTGAGCAAGGCCAGCCCGCTGGTGATCAAAGGGCCGCTCGTGGGTGACGGGCAATTGCTGCTGCTGCTGGTGGTGCAGTAGGTCGTAGACGCGCACCGCCCGGGCGATTGAGGTCAATCGCCCCTACCTTTGCAAACCTTTCGCCGCGTTGTTTAGTGGACGAATGCTCGCTTCGCGTCTTCTTTTCTCCGCCGCTCTCTCACTCATTTTCCTGACGACTTTGAACGCCGAGAAACCCTTCGACTTCGCCACCACGCCGGGAAAACTGCCGAAGCAGGTCGTGCCCGAGGAATACGCAATCCGATTCGCGCCCGACATTGCCAAGCGCACTTTCGCCGGAACGGAGACCGTGAAGTTGAACGTGCGCGAGTCGGTTCGGCGTCTGGTCCTGAACGCCCTCGAGCTCCAGATCACGAGCGCGTCGCTCGATGGGAAAGCGCTTCCAGCCTCGGCCATCAAGCTCGATCCGAAAGAGGAGATACTGACTCTCGCGCTCGCGGCCGATCTCGCAGCCGGCTCGCACAGCCTCGAGCTGAATTTCACCGGCAAGATCAATCAGCAGGGACAGGGACTCTACTACGCGCCCTACCAGGAACAGGGCACGGGCGCGAAGAAAATCATGCTCGGCACTCAGTTCGAAGCGACGGATGCGCGGCGGATGTTTCCCTGCTGGGACGAGCCGAGTTTCCGCGCGCGTTTCCAACTCACTGCAGTGGTACCCGAAAATTTCACCGCGGTCTCGAACATGCCGGTGGAGAAAGAAACGAAAATCGCGGGGGGCAAAGAAGTGCGCTTCGCCGCCACGCCGCCGATGGCGAGTTATCTCAATGTCTTTTGCGCGGGCGAGCTCGATGCGATCGACACGAAAAACGGAGAGGTGCGTCACGGCGTGATCGCGACCAAGGGCAAAGCGCAGATGGGCCAGTACGCACTCGAGAGTTCGCAGCAGATCCTGAATTACTACAATGATTACTTCGGCGTTCCCTTCCCGTTGCCGAAACTCGATCACATCGCGGTGCCCGGCGGTTTCGGCGGCGCGATGGAGAACTGGGGCGGGATCACTTACTACGAATCGCGGCTCCTCTTCGACTCGCAGAATTCGTCGGCGGAAACGAAACAGAACATTTACGAAGTGATCGCGCACGAGACGGCCCACATGTGGTTTGGTGATCTCGTCACGATGGCCTGGTGGGACAACCTCTGGCTCAATGAAGGTTTCGCGTCCTGGATGGGAACCAAGTGCACCGCGAAATTCAATCCGGACTGGGAAGTCTGGCTGAGCAAAACCGTTCCGCGCGATCCGACCCGGCGTTACGGCATCGGCAAGGAAACCGCCATGGAAGGCGACGCGCGTTCGACGACGCATCCGATCCAGCAAACGATCGCGAACGAGGCGGAGGCGAGCAGCGCCTTCGACGATATCACTTATCGCAAAGGCATGTCGTTCATCCGAATGCTCGAGAGTTTTCTGGGCGAAGATGTTTTCCGCGATGGCATTCGCAAATACATGGCGGCGCACAAACTTTCGAATTCCACTACAACCGATCTTTGGAACGCGCTTTCGGAAGCGTCTGGCAAACCGGTCGTGGAGATCGCGGCGGCGTGGACGCAGCAGCCGGGGTTCCCGATCGTGAAAGTGGCACGCGACGCGAGCGGAAAAATTACGCTGACGCAGGAACGCTTCACGGTTCATTTCGCCAAACCGCCGGCGCTGGAGTGGAAGATTCCCCTCACCTACTCGGTCGTGGGCGAAGCTTCCGCCAGTCTGCTGATGACTTCGAAGACGGTCGATCTTCCGACCATCGCGGCCGGCCGCGCGATCAAGCTCAATGTCGACGGCGCCGGAAATTATCGCGTCCAATATGACGACGCGTCGTGGAAACTGCTCCTGGCGCAATTGCCAAAGCTGAGCGTGCCGGACCGCGTGAACCTCCTCTCCGATGCTTGGGCACTCGTGCAAGCCGATCGCGCTCCGCTCTCGCTCTATCTCGATCTGGTGGAAAAATTGCCCACGAAAGATGTCCTGGCCGAGCGTGAGCAGATCATGCACGTCTTCGATTTCATCAATCGGCTGATCGCGGGTGAGCCGCGGCGCGAGCCGTTCCAGAAACATGCGCGCTCGATTTTGCGGCCGAGTTTTGAGCAGGTCGGCTGGGAGCCGAAGGAGGGTGAGCCGGCGAAAACCGCTTCTTTGCGCGCGAGCCTGATCAACGCGCTCGGCGTTCTCAACGACACCGAGGTCGTGGCCGGATGCCGCGAGCGCTTCCAGAAGTTTTTGGCCGATCCTGCGTCTCTGGCGCCTGATTTGCGTCCGCCGGTCCTGGCTATCGTCGGCCGCTACGCGGACGAAGCCACCTGGAAAAAGTTGCACGAGCTCGGGCTGAAAACGACCAGCATCGAGGAAAAGCAAAATTACTACGACGCGCTCGCGAGCAGCGTTGATCCCAAACTCGCCGCGCGGACCATGGAGATTTCGCTCAGCGACGAAGTGCCGACGAGCCGCGCGGTGTTTCTCGTCTCAAAAGTTGGGCGGGAGAGCGAGCATCCGGAGATCACCTGGCAATTCGCGAAAGCGCACATGAAACAACTTCTCGCCAAGACCGACGCGCTCGGTGCGAACAGTTATGCTCCGAGCTTGTTCACCCTCTTTTCCGACTCAGCGCGAATCGCTGAATTGGAGAGCTACGCCAAATCCGATCTGCGCCCCACGTCCGCAAAGGATGTGGCGAAGGCCGTCGATGAGATCGGCTTCCGAGCTGAGTTCAAGAAACGCGTGCTCTCCCAAGTAGATGGCGTGGAGTAGCGAAGTGCCGAAGGGTCATTAATTCGGCGGAACCGCCGGCGGCGCAGCAGCAGCACGAATCGCTTCCTGTTCCTGAATGAGCGTCTTCGCGTATTGCCAGCCGGCAATCGCGCGGCTCAAGAGAAAGAACGCCATGAGGCCGAGCCAGAACGACCAGGAAAAAACCGCGAACGCGGCCAGGAGGGCTCCGCCGATCAGACCGATCACGCTGGCAATTTGCAGACTGCGAATCTCACCGAGCGGAAACCAGAGGAGGGCGCGGAGAATCTGCCCGCCATCGAGTGGGTAAACCGGCAGCATATTGAAAATGAGCAGGACGAGATTGATCCACCAGACCTGCAACATCAACTTGGAGAAATCCGATGGTTCGATGCCAGCCGGCGCGGCGGTGAGGAAAACGACGGCGGAAAGAATGGGGAGTAGCATCACATTCACCAACGGCCCGGCGGCGATGCTCCAGAGCACAGCACCAGGTCGGCGTGGCGGATTAACAAACGCAATTCCCCCAAGCGGCCACAGGACAATGCGATCGGCGGAGCCACCTGTTTGCCGGCAGGCGAGCGCATGGCCAAATTCGTGCAGAAGGACAATGCCAAAAAGCGCCAGGTATTCGTACGCCGCAAAAATCGGCGACTGGTAGTTGTGCAGACGTTGCGTGAGTTGATACGCCGCGATGATGAACCAGGAAAAGTGGAGGTAAACCTGGACGCCGCTGAATTTGAAAAGCCGAATGGTTCCGCCCATATCGGCCCCATTCTACAACCGAACGGAAACGCGCGCGCTCCGTTTTACAAAGTCACTTCGGCGGGAGTCTCCGTCGAAATGAGCAACCGCATCGGCAGCATCGAGGACTCGCAGAAGCCGTGGCGCTGGAAAAATTTCTGCGAACGCAGCTCTGGCCGGTCGGTCAGGAGCGTGATGCGAAGGAATTTTTTCTGTTTGGCGAAGTTGATCGCGTGCTCGAGCAACTGCGAGCCGTAGCCGTGGCCGCGAAACGCATCGTGCACGACCAGGTCCTCGAGAAGAATGACGAACCCGCCCTCCGCCGTGCTGATCGTGAAAAGCAGATTGATCATGGCGACGATGGTGCGGTCGCGGCGCAGCACGAAAACGCGCCCGCGATTCGGCTCCTCGAAAATCAGGCGCAAGCCTTGCAGCTGCTTCTGCTTGTTCGGGCGAAAATCTTTTTCTTCGCTGAAAAGCTCGCCGAGCAGATTGGACAGCTCGTCGAGGTCTTCAAAAATGGCAGGCTCGATGACGACTTCGCTCATGGGCGCCTCGTTATTCCACAAAGATGGAATGCTGGCAATGCAGGATGTGGATTCCTCTCCTGCTCTTGATCCTAATCTTGATCCAATCGTTTTCACCCGGGATCAGGAGCAAGATCACGATCAGGAGCAGGAGGTGAGGGCCGAGCCGATTGACAAATCGACCCGGCTCCCTAAGGTAGCCGCTCTTCACTGGGCAACGGGATGAAACGCACTCTACAGCGCTCGAAGCGCACTCGAAAGAATCAGCACGGTTTTCGCGCACGGATGAGCACGAAAGGCGGACGCGCCACGCTGGCGCGGCGGCGGCAGCGCGGACGCAAGCGGCTTCTGCCGAAGGGCGTGGAAGTGCATTTTGCCCGGCACACTCAGGCTTAGGCCGTTCAATCGCGGCGCAAGCCGAGCTTTTCCTCGAGAAGCCGCAGCGATGGCACGCCGCGGTAACGTTCCCGGTCCTCGGCCAGATATTGCTCCCACGGGATGATCTCGATTTTTTCCTCCGGCTTCAGGTGCAGATCGTGGTGCAGGAGAGATTCGAATGATCTCGCGTCCCCATCCAGGAATCCCTGGGTCAGCGCGCCGAGCGGCACATTCGGAACCGGCAGTTGCGCGGCCCGGCATTCGCGGACGGTCGACAGCAAAAGGCCCCAGGCGCTTGCATGCGAAATGCGCGCGAGTGGCGCCACGTAGACGAAAGTAGTCGATCGAAAATCTCGCTGCGCCACCAGCGCCGCGAGAGCAAGCGCGCAGAACGCGACCGGGCCAAGCCGCGGCGCGCGCTGGATCAGCCGCACTGCTACGCCAATCGCCGACGCGATGACGATGAAATGCAGCGGTACGACATAGCGCGGAACCGTGGTGGAAAGCGCGAGGTTGATGGCGGCTGCGTCGAGCGACTCCGCCTGAAGCTGCCGGACAGCACAAAGTCCGATCAGCGCGAGGAATGCTGAAATGGAAAACGCGTGCAGCGCGAATCGCGTCAAATTGTGCGGCGTTGGTTCCCGAAACGATTTGCCGAGCAGAAAGAAAAGCAGAACGAGCGCGGAGGCGATGATCAATAATCCATAGGGCCAGCCGTAAGCGAGGGAACGCCAGTCCGGCTCCGCGATCGTTGTGGCGATAAACGTCCGGCCGGCGGCCGCGGTGAGATTGGCCGCGAAGCCGAGGAAGAGTTTGGCGAGCGTTCGGGAGGGCGCCGAGAACGACGGATGCGCCGGCAACAAATGGAGCATCGCCCAGGCGTGCAACGCAGCGACGCCGATCATGGCGGCCAGGGCGGTCGCGATGCGCTTTCGGTGCGGACGGTAGATCGCGGAAGGACAACGCACCGCCACGAGGAGAATTCCCAAAAGAACAGCGGCCACCGCGACGACGGTGACCAGGCCCAATCCGGACACCTGGATCGATACGCACGCCATCGCGGCAGCGATCCACGGCCATCGCGTTTGCTCCGGCGCGGACGCGACTCTCACCGCCGAATACATCGCGAGAATGAAAAAGCCGATCCAAATCAACTGCAGGATCATGAAGGGCCAGCTGATGAATTCCATTATCTCGGGCCGGAAAACCGCGCCCGCCGTGAGCGCTGCGCCCATCGCCCATCTACTCCACCGCGAAAGTTGAAACACGCCGCCGATCGCGTAGACGGCGCCGCAGAGCGCCGCGCCGACCAGAGCGAGCGCCAGAATCTGCCGCCACTTCCAGAACGATTCGAACGTGCCGACAAACTTCGCGGTTTCAAATTCCGCCAAAAACGCGAGGGGCGTGTAGTGCCCACCGTAACTGTGCGCGAAGAAATCGCGTTGGAAACGCTCCTGAATTTCTTCGCTCGAATGCGATTGCATCAAATACCAGCCGCTCTCCGCCCGGAGGAAATTGATGGGCGTTTTGCGATAAACCGCCGCCACGAGCAGAAGCGTGAGGGCAAAGATCACAACCGCTCGTCGCGCCGCGCCTGGTGGAAGTGAGAACATCGCGTGCTGGTTTCGCGGGAGTGTTATCTGCCGAGCGACTGTGCGCCGGAGGCGTAGCCCGTCAATTCCAAATAGCCGCGTCCCTTCAGCGGATTTCCAGCGAGCTTGCCCGCCACTTCGATCGCCCCTTCCCAGTACGTGAGCTGATTCAGCGCAAGTTCCTGGTCGTCGAGCACGGGTTTAACCGTGAAGGAAATCTGTTGCTCGGGAATTTCGACGCGCCACTCGATGGGATACTCGGCCCCGGTCGCTTTGCTTTTCCAGCGTCGCTCCGGCGTCATCACGATTGCGCTGCTCCGTAGAAATTTTGTGGCGCCATCGGCGGCGACGAACGTGCCGCTCGAGACTGGATCGGTGCCGCCATTTTTCAGACGCATCTGATACAGCATCAATTCGCTGCCGTCTCCGAATTGAACGCTGAGCCAATTCCAACCGATCTGCTCCGGCCCGAGCTGGCTCGTGGCCCACTCGTGATCGAACCAGCTCGCGCCGCGCACCGCGTGCACGGTTCCATCGACCACAACCTCGCCCGTCGTCTCCAATCTCGGGATCGAATAATAATGCGACGCGTGCCCCTTCCCCGCTGCCTTGAGACTGATCCCGTTTTCCCCGTGCACGACCGGCGCTTTCGCTGGACGTAAATGAAAATGGATCGCGCCCGGCGCACCCGCAGCCGCGATGTCGAACGAGTCATCCGTATTCAACGTGAGCGTCCAGTCGTTGATCCAGGCCAGGCGTTTGCCATCGTCGAAACCAGCTTCGCCAAATGCGCCCCGGCTCGTCTTTTGTTCGAAGCGAAAATCTTTCCTGGAGACATCGGTCAGGGCAAAGTGCGCGAACTTTAAATCATCGACGATGAAACGCGATGAGTTGGGATCGCGCGCGGCCGGTGGCCGGATCCCGTGCCGAAAAAAAGCCAACTCGTAGCCGAACTGGCGGCCTTCTGCGTCGAAAACATTTCCCGTGAAATACCACCACTCCGTTTTGAACTCGGCATGCGCGTGATGATCGCGTGGAAACTCATAGCGCCAGCCCGGCTCGGCGATCTTCCATTCCGCGGCCCACCCGACTGATGCGAGAAGGAGCAGGAAAAAGCAGAGGCGTTTCATTCGTTTCGCAAACTTTGCGCGAGCACGAGCTTTCCTGCTCGCCACGCGGGCAGCAAGCCGGCAATCAACGCCGCCGCCAGAATCCAAATTGGCGTTAAAGCGAGCGAGCGCCACGGGAAAGCCAGCCGGACCGTCCAACCAAAAAACGCGCGATTAATCACGCCGGTTAGCACCAAGGCCAGGCAGAGACCTGACACCAGACCGATCACCGCCGCCAGCGTGCCGATCATTCCCGTTTCCCAAAGCAAGAGCTTGCGGATTTGCGCGGCGCTTCCGCCGACGGCACGGAAGACCGCCAGCTCGCGAGAGCGCTCGGTGATCAGGATCGTGAGCGACAGAAAAATTCCCGTGATCGCGACGACGACCGCAATCGCGAGCAGGACGTAGGTCACCGCGAAAGTTTGATCGAAGATTTCGAAAACGCGGGTGCGCAGCGATTGGTTCGAGTAGATGACGAACTCGCCGTTTCGACCGAAGGCCGCGCGAAAAGCCGCGCTCAATTGTTCGGCCGATCCGTTTTTCTTCAGGTAAACGGCCACGCTGTTCACGCGGTCGTCGTGCCAGAATTCGGTGAAAGTCCGCGCGCTCATGTAGACGATGCCCTGATCGCGCGTGTAGTCATAAAAAATCCCGGCGATCGGAAATTCCCGCGCGCCCTCGGGCGTAGTCAACTTGATCGATTCGCCATCTCGCAAGCGATGGCGCCGCGCAAAACTTTCGGATGCCAGAACGCACGGCTCTTCTCGAAATCGACGCATGATGGCGCTCGCGTCGCCGCGCACCAATTGAAAGTGCCGCCGCTCGCTTCCTCGCACCACTGCTACGGTCACCGCCTCGTCGCCCAGGGGCAGATCCATTTCGCGAAACGTATCGATGGTCTCGACCGCCGGATGGTTGGCGAGAAATTGCACCGCTTCCGCCGGCATGAACGAGTCCGGACCGACGACTTCGTTCGAGGCGGGCGCGACAAAGAGATCGGCGACCAGCGTTTCGTTGATCCACGCCTCGACCGTTTTGCGAAACGAAAACACCATCACGCTTACGCCCACTGTCATCGCGACCGCCACCGCCAGGGCGGCGATCGTGATCGAGTTTCGCAGCAACGCCCGGGACAGATTCGCGGCGCCCAGTTCCGCTTCGACATTCGCCTTCCGCCTCAACCGCCGGATCGCTCGGAACGATGCTCCCGCGCCCGCGCTGAAATAAGACGTCAATCCCGGGACCAAAAAAGAAAACCCGGCCAAAACAAAAAACGCCGCGCCGAACCCTAGCCAGGCCGGACCAACAGCGAGCGCGAGAAAAGATAGAACACCCGCGAGAACGATGGACAGCAATCCGCTCACCCACCACGCCGGTGACAAATCGAGCGACCTTTCCAGACCGGTGCCCCCCTCCAACGCGCGCGCCGGTTCCATGCTCGCGGCCGCCTCGGCCGGAAACCAGGCGGACGCGATGACCGAAGCCAGGCCGATCCCCCACGCAGCCGCGAACGTCCACGGTTCCAGGAACGCCTGCTTCACATTCACGAGGACATAAAGAGACGAGATCGTTTCCGCGACTGTGCCGACGAGGACCCGCGCGAGAAGCACGCCGCCAACCAATCCGAGACTGGCGCCGATCGAACCGAGCACGGCGGCTTCGCCCAGGAAAAGCGCGCGCACTTCATTCCGCGTCACGCCTAACGAACGCAGAATCCCGATCTCGCGATGACGGCGGATGACCGACGCCGAAACGGTGTTGTAAATGAGAAACATTCCCACGAGCAGCGAGACGAGACTCATCGCGGTCATGTTCAGCTCGAAACTGCCGAGCATCTTGTCGACTTCTTCGGTCCGCTGTGCCGGAGCGGCCACGCTGACATCGGGCGGGAGAATTTTTCGCAGCTCTGCGATTGCGTTCTCACGGCCGCGCGGATCGATGAGGCGCAATTCAATGGCGCTCAACTCTCCCCGGCGTCCGAACAATTCCTGCGCCCATCCGATATCCATCGCGGCGAAATGCGGATCGAGCGTCTCTTCACTCCGCAGGACGAATCCCACCTCCAGTTCGTGATCGACGACATTGACGCGCGCGCGAATTTTGTCTCCAGGCTTCAAGTTGTGCAGGCGCAGAAATTCCTGCGAGACCGCGATCGAACCGGGGCCCCCCAGCCAGCGCTCGATATCCAATCCGCTCGCCTCGAAGTTCGCCAAATCGAAAGTGCGGAACGGCGCGTTCGTGAAGACATCGATCCCGAGGATCTCGAGATATTCGCCTGGGAAATCCGGGAGCGTCACCAGACCGCGCACAAGCGGGGTCGCCGCGGAAATTCCCTTCGTAGCGGCGACGGCCGGAAAAACCGTCTCGGAAAGATGCCCGGCGGGCGCTGAGATTTGCAGCTCCGCTTTGCCCGCGACGAGATCGACCGTCGCGGCGAACGCGCGATTCGCGCTGTGATTAGCGATCTGGGTCGCGAGGTAAACTGCCACACCGAGCGCGACGCTCAGAATATTCAAGAGCGCGAGCAACGGATGACGCTGCAAATGCCGGAGAACGTGCCAAACAAAAATCCGAAAGTATTGGGCGATCACCTTTCTTCACTACAAACCACATTTTCCGTCCGACAAGCAGTCGTTATCAAATCTCGAACGCCCCGAATGTGGTTTCAAGTCGCTCGCAAATTTGGCTGAATCGCAAACAGACCAAGACCGCGCGTCTAAAGCGCATGGTTGGGAGGACGGGTGATCCGTCCAGGGAAAAAAATCGCTGCCACATCGAGTGATGCGGCGGCCAGTCAACAAACAAAAACTGCAGAAAGGAAATAAGAGTTATGGCTGACGAAACAGGCAAGAAGCCGGACAAAGAAGGTGGAGCCGGCACAGAGAAAGATGCGGACGGTGCTGAAGTGGGCGGCCGCCGCCATCGGTTGCTTTACACGTGCTGGAACGATGGGGCCGGCAATTACGTGCACGGCAACTGGAGTTGGTTTACGTGCTGGCGCTGCGGTGCGCTGAATTACATGTAATCCAGTCGGATCATTACATGGGAGCGCAGGGTTTTCACACCCTGCGCTTCCCATTTTGAACTCAAAGGCGCGCACGCTGCAGCCACGGCCCTGCGGGCCGTTCGTAATAGCTGAACAGCGCGGTCGGCGTTGCACAAAAAACGCACAACGTTTCGCAAAGGCGGACGAGCCCGGCGCGCGCAATCGCCTCATAGTCGGAGCATGACAGCAAAGACTTTTGAGAGTCACAGAGTCCGCGACGCGGCCGCGCATCCCACATGGCGGCTTAAAAAGATTTTGGTGCCGGTCGATTTTTCGCCGGCGTCAAAAAATGCATTCCGCTACGCGCTTCGCTTTGCGGAAGAGTTCGGGGCGGAAGTCACCCTGCTTTACGTCGTGGATCCTGCGCCCTCGACCAGGTTCGCCGCCATCCCCGCCTTTCCCGAGATGCCCTCCTTTCCCGAGACCGACTTCTCCGAGCCCAAAAAGAATCTGCGGGCGCTCATTGCCTCGAGCACTAACGGAAATCCCGAACGCCCGCGCTGGAAGATGCGCACGGGCGTTCCTTCGCACGAGATTGTCGATGCGGCGAAAGAAGGTGACGCCGACCTGATCATCATCGCCACGCACGGCTACACCGGCTGGAAACATTTCTGCATCGGCAGCACCGCCGAACGGGTCGTGCGCGCGGCGCCCTGCCCGGTCCTGGTCGTGCGCGAAAAGGAACACGAATTTTGTTAACGCAGCACAAGAACCAGAGGAAAAATCAATGAACGCTCACACTGAAATCGAACCAATGGCCACGCGGGTGGCATTGCACCCGTTTCTCGCGGGAATGAATCACAAGCAATTGGCGCTGCTCTCCGACTGCGCCATGGTCGTGCAGTTCAAGAAAGGACAGGTGATCTTCCGCGAAGGCGAAATCGCAAACCGCTTCTACTTGATTGAAACCGGCAAGCTGATCCTGGAGTCGAGCGGCGCGCTGGGCGATCCGGTGGTGATCGATACGATCGGCGCGGGCGATCTGCTCGGCTGGTCCTGGATGTTTCCGCCTTACGTGTGGCATTTCACCGCCCGCGCGGTCGAGCCCACGACGGCGATTTTTTTCTACGGCACAATCTTGCGCGAATACTGCGAGCGCGATCACGCGCTCGGCTACGAACTGTTCAAACGCATGAGTGCGGTCATGATCAAACGCCTGCAAGCCGCGCGCACCAAGATGCTGGCAGTTGACTCGCAGGAAACCGCCTTGCAGCCCGTTGTTCTCGAATCGCCCTTCATGGACCAGGAATTGGATATCGAGGCTCCTTGTTGCAGTCGAACGGAAATGCGGTGACTCACGGAAAGCGCGCGGCGGCCTTGGCCGGAAGCGCGTTGACACGCAACGCGCCGCGCGAGAACGTTCGTGTCTGAGCAACTCCGAAACGAATTCCGCGACCACCGCGAACAAGCAACTCGTCGAAATGTTGCTCCGCTCGCGCTTGTTTCGCGACTACGAGAATGTCTTCACCAAGGCGACCGGGTTGCCGCTGACCTTGCGCCCGCTCGAATTCTGGCAGCTCGAGCACCACGACAAGACCAACGAGAATCCCTTCTGCGCGTTGCTGGCGAAGCGGCCGGCCACGCTGGCGGTTTGTTTGCAATCGCATGCGGATATTATCCAGCACACCGGCCTCACAGCACGCACCGAGACCTGCCCATTCGGTTTGACCGAGACGGCGGTGCCCGTGCGACTCGGGCAGGAAACAATCGGCTTTCTCCGGATCGGCCAGGTTTTGCGCCGCTCCGCGATTCAATCCGACAAGACCCGCGCCGCCGCCAAGCTGAAGGAATTCGGCGTGCCGTTTACCGGCGGCATCCGCAAAGCATGGGAGACCACGCCGATCATCCCGAAAGACAAATACAGCGCGACCGTGCGGCTGCTCACATTTTTTGCCGAGCAACTTTCGGCCCTCATCAATCAGATCGTGCTCGAGCAACAGAACGCCGAGCCGCCGCTGGTGCGCAAAGCGCGCGAATACATCGAGCAACATAAAATGGAGCCGCTGTCGCTGGCGGCCGTCGCGCAAGCCTCCGGCGCGAGCGTGTTTCACTTCTGTAAAGTCTTCAAGAAAACCACCGGCCTCAAGTTTACCGACTACGTCGCCCGGGTCCGATTGGAGAACGCCAAGACCCTGCTCTTGAATCCGAGCCGCCGCATCAGCGAGATCGCCTACGACGTCGGGTTCCAATCGCTCACGCAATTCAATCGCATGTTCAAGCGCGTCTTCGGCCAGTCCCCCACCGAATTCCGCGCCCAACTGCACTCGCGCCCGCCGCGCAAGAACAAAGCGGCCTGAGGCAGAGGTTCGCCACGGCGAATGGAGCGAGCGGGGTAGCCGCGACATCGTTGTAACCGCGGCGCTGGGCTACGTCTTCGGTTACATCGGCGCGCTTGCCTGGAACAAAATGCACCGAGCCTAGCTCGAAGGCGACGGGCGCAGAGTTTTTCGCTGCGCAAAAAACGCGCGGTTTTTAGCAAACGGCGGCGAGCCTCCAACCGCCTTTCTGGACGAAGCTGCAAGTATGAAAGAGCTCAGCATCAAAAAAATTCTCGTGCCCATCGATTTCTCGAAGATGTCGATCGATGCCATCGAAGTCGCAAAAGATATCGCCCGGCGCTGCGACGCGGCCCTTCACCTCGTCCACGCCTGTGAAGTTTCCTATCCGGTGGGGTTCATGGCGCCGGGAATGCCACCGGCCATGCCAGTGATCACGTTGCCCGAAGAAGAGGTGAGCGCGCTCGGGCGCAGGCTGGACGCGCTAGGGCACCACCACGGGATACCTTCCCAGAGGTGTCACCTTATAAAGGGAACACCGGCATTCGACGAGGTTTGCCAGCTCGCCCGCGAGATCGGAGCTGATTTGATCGTCACCTCCACGCATGGCCGCACGGGTCTCAAACACCTATTTCTCGGCAGCACGGCGGAGCGCGTGGTGCAGCATTCGCCTTGTCCGGTTTTCGTCGCGCGACAATTTGGGAAGAGTGTGCACGACACAAAGCCAGCGCACGGCCTCGACAAACTTCTTGTGCCGGTGGATTTTTCCGGCTGCTCGCTGGAAGGACTGCGCTACGCGATGCAATGGGCGGACAAATTCGCCGCCAAGATTGTCCTCCTTCACGTGGTCGATCTCGGCCCTTCCTTCATCGCCGATGGTTACGCCATGTACGACCTCCCTAAATATCGAGAGATGGCGCGCAACGAGGCGGAGCGACAAATGCAGGAGTTTGTTCGGCTCGCAAAACTCGGCGGCCGGAACTTCGAGACCGCCATTTTGCTCGGTCAGGCGGTGGACGAGATTTGCACCTTCGCGAAGAAGGAGCGCGTGGATCTCATCATCACAAGCACACACGGCCGGACCGGATTGAGTCATGTGTTGCTCGGCAGCACCGCGGAACTCGTCGTGCGCCATGCGCATTGCCCGGTTCTGGTTGCGCCTTCGCATCCGGAAACAAGGAAGCAATCGCTCTCGCGCGGCGCCAAAGCGAGGCGACCACGCGGAATCTTTGCAAAACGGTCACTCATTCCGAGCGATCTCCTCACGAAAAGGAACCGAAAAGTCCTCCGGCACGTTTTGCCGGAGCGACGCCGGACAAACAAGTTTCGCGAATCGCATTCGGCCTGATCTTCGCGACCACCAAGTCTCAAAACTTTATGTGATCGTTGCGACGATCGTTCTTCTCTATGTCGTCGCCGCGGAGATAGCGAAACGCGCATTTTACCAAGCAACGGCGAGAGCACGGAAATCATCCTAACCCCCAGCACGGCATTGCCGCCGCAGCGCGCCGGACAAGAAACGGTAACTATTTCACAAGCGCCGGTTAGGCCTCTTTCAGACCGGGAATAGTTTACTGGCATGAAAGCCAACATCGCTGCTCTGGGCCTACCGCCTGGGTTGGATCGGCCATCCAATTCACCGACGAAGTTTTTCTGCGGCGATTCGCTGGAGATCCAAACCATTCTCGTACCGGTCGATTTCTCGCGACAATCCTTCCAGGCTGTTGATTTCGCGCTGGCATTGGCCAGGCGCTTTGGCGCCTCCCTTCATCTCGTTTACGTCTACGAGGGCAAGCCGCGGTTTCAGTCCCTGGTCAACACGCCGGAGCTTTTCTCGGATCCCGCGATCGAGCTTTTCTCAGATCGGGAAATCGCCGGACGTTTGAAAAACGAAATGCAGCGCAGGTTTTCCGTCGACGTGCGCCCGCAGCATTGCCACTTCCGCAGCGGCCGGCCTTCTCCGGAAATTTGCGCGGTGGCGGACAAACTAAACGCCGATCTCGTGGTGATCGCCACGCACGGCCGCACCGGACTGAAACATCTCATGCTCGGCAGCACGGCCGAAAAGGTCATTCGTCACGCGCATTGTCCGGTCCTCGTCGTGCGCGAGGCAACGCGAGGACCGATCAAGACCGCGGCCCAAGGAATCGTCCTCGAAAAAATCCTGGTGCCGGTCGATTTCTCGGAATGCGCGAGAGAAGGCGCGAGATACGCATCGTTTTTCGCCACACGAGTCGGCGCGGATCTTGTGCTCATGAACGTCACCTCTCCGCTTAACCATACGGCATCGGACCCAACTTTTATTCCGCCTGACTGGCCAGAGCTCGTCGAAACGGCCCGCCTGTCCGCAGCGGATAAATTGGACGAGATGGTGAACTTCCTTCCGCTCGTCGGAATCTCAGCCGAGACCGAAGTCGCGGTCGGCACGCCGATAGAAAAGCTTATCGAACGAACCGAACACCCGGACATCGACATGGTGATTACGTCGACTCACGGATACACGGGGCTTAGGCACGTCCTTATTGGCAGCACGGCGGAGCAACTCGTGCGGCTGGCGCATTGTCCCGTCCTCGTCGTGCCAAGTCATTGCCGCCATATCCCGGTCTGAAAGAAGAACGAAAATGACCATCTGAGCTTTTGCGCGCCACCAGGCGTCCTCACCGTGAAACAAATCCTCACGCTCACACTCAATCCCACCATCGACATGAGTTCCTCGGTCGAGAATGTTTTTCCCGAACACAAGCTGCGTTGCGGCCCCGCCTGCAACGAACCGGGCGGCGGAGGCCTGAATGTGGCGCGCGCGATCCATAAGCTCGGCGGCCACGCGCGCGCCTTGCATTTTTGCGGCGGCCCGACCGGAATCGTCCTTCGCGCCTTGCTCGATGAAGCGCGGGTCGAGCAGGAAGCGGTCGCCATCGGAGGATGGACGCGGGAGAGCGTCACCATCCTCGAGACCGCGAACGGGCAGCAGTATCGCTTCGTGATGCCCGGGCCGACCCTCACGGAAAAAGAATGGCGCGGGGCGCTGGAACGGATTGGCAAAATGGAGGTGATGCCTGAACTGGTCGTGGCCAGCGGAAGCCTCCCGCCGGGCGTGCCTAACGACTTCTATGCTCAGCTCGCGCGCATTGTGCGCGAGCGCGGCAGCCGTTTTATTCTCGACACTTCGGGCCCTGCGCTCTCGGCGGCAGTGCACGCCGGAGTGTTCCTGATCAAACCGAGCCTGCGCGAATTGCGCACTCTTGTCGGCGGCGATCTGGAAGGAGAGAACGAACAGGAGAAGGCTGCTGCGGGAATTGTCGCGAATGGCGGAGTGGAAGTCGTTGTCGTCTCGTTAGGCGCGGCTGGCGCGCTCGTCGCATCGCCGGCCGGTTGCGAACGTCTGCGTTCACCGACGGTGCCGGTGCGCAGCAAAGTGGGCGCGGGCGACAGCATGGTCGCCGGCATCGTGCTGGGGCTGGCACGCGATTATTCGTTACGTGACGCAGTTCGTTTCGGCATCGCCGCGGGGACGGCGGCGGTGATGATGCCGGGCACTGGGCTTTGCCGTCGTGAAGATGCGGAGCGACTGTTTCAACAGATCGGGTGAAGCAATGAAAGTCGCCGTTTTCAGCGCAAAGAATTACGACCGCGAGTTTCTCGACGCGGCGAACGCCTCCCGGCACGAACTGCATTTCTTCGAACCCCAGTTGAATCTGGAAACGGCCACGCTCGCGGCGGGATTCGGAGCCGTCTGCATCTTCGTGAACGACCATCTTGATGCAACGGTGCTCGAGCGTCTCGCGGATGGAGGGACGCGACTCATCGCGTTGCGCTGCGCCGGCTACAACAACGTCGATCTAAAAGCCGCCGCGCAGCACACCCTCACCATCGTGCGCGTCCCCGGCTATTCGCCTCACGCCGTGGCGGAGCACACCGTTGGTTTGATGCTGGCGCTGAATCGCAAATTGCATCGCGCTTACAATCGCGTGCGCGAAGGCAACTTTTCGCTCGAAGGTCTGCTCGGTTTCGATTTGCACGGCAAAACCGCGGGCATCATCGGCACTGGAAAAATAGGAATGGTCGTCGGCCAAATCCTGGCTGGGTTCGGCTGTCGAATCCTGGCTTTTGATCCGTTTCCAAATGAGACCTGTCGGTCGTTAGGCGCGCGCTATCTGAGCCTGGATGAACTGCTCGCCCAATCCGACATCATCACGTTGCATTGTCCACTTACGCCGGAGAACAAATACATGATCGATGCGAGCGCGCTGCGAAAGATGCGCGACGGCGTGATGCTCATCAACACGAGCCGCGGCGCGCTCCTCAATACCGTCGCGGTGATCGATGCGCTGAAGAGCGGGCGGGTCAGCTACCTCGGCCTCGATGTTTACGAGGAGGAAGAACACATCTTCTTCGAGGACCGTTCGGGCTTGATTATCAGTGATGACGTCTTTAGTCGGCTCCTCACATTTCCAAATGTGATCGTCACGGGCCATCAGGCGTTTTTCACTCGGGAAGCCGTCGAAAATATTGCGGCGACGACCATCGGCAACATCACCAGTTTCGAAAGCGGCCAGTCGCTTGCCAATCAGATTGCCAGTTCATGATCGCCTGGCGTCAGTCGCAAAAAATAGCCTGCCTTTCGCAAGGCCGGCGGAGTCATTCTGCAGCGGAATAGACATCTTTGAAGCATGAAAAAAGTAACTCTCTCGTCTTTGCTCAGACGGAGACCAAAAATCTCTTTCGACTTATCGACTCGGGCCGGGCGGAACACTTCAACTCTTGGAACCCGCGCCCCGGCGGAATCGGCGCTGGTTACGCCGCCAGAGCGCGCCGATGAAATCTTTCTCGAAGGTCCGCATTCGCGTCTTGATGAATTCGTCACGGTCCTGCGCGTCGTCCGGGATTTTCTCCGCGGATTTCGCGTGCTTCATTTTGTCGGCCCTTGTGTCACGGTCTTTGGTTCCGCCCGCGTGAAAGAAGAAAGTCCCTACTATGCGCTGGCGCGGCAAATGGGAGCGGCGATCGCCCGGCTCGGCTTCACGGTGATGACCGGCGGAGGGCCGGGCATTATGGAAGGGGCCAATCGCGGGGCGAAAGAAGTCGGGGGCCGCTCGATTGGTTGCGGCATCGAGCTTCCCGTTGAGCAGACGACAAATGCCTACCTCGATCGTAGCGTGACCATGCATTACTTTTTCGTCCGCAAAACGCTGCTCATTAAGTATTCCTACGCCTTCGTCGTCATGCCCGGCGGCGCCGGCACCCTGGATGAGTTGTTCGAGGCGCTCACGTTGATTCAAACCGGAAAGATCAAGAACTTCCCCATTGTCATCATGGGAACCGCCTATTGGAAGGAACTGATCGATTTCATCAACAAGATGGCGGAGTTCGGAATGATCAATCAAACCGACGTGAGCCTGGTCTACGCGACCGATTCAGTGGAAGACGCGATCGCGCACATTCGGAGCAAAGCCATCGAACCCTTCGGTCTGAGGCTCGCGACCCGGATTCGCCGCCACTTGCCGTGGCTTGGAGAGCAAGCCTTGCAGAAGAACGGCTAGAAATTCCCCGGCGAAAGAATTGCCCGCTGCGATCTCGTCAACTCATTCGTCGCCGGTCCATGATCGAACTGACCACGCAGGAATCATGAAGACGGCGAAAGTGGACAAGAAAATCCCCGGCCCAATGCGGCAGCCGCGGCGCTCAAACCTCATGACCATGTTTGCGCCGCGCACGATCGCCGTGATCGGCGCCAGCGAAACGCCGGGAAGCGTCGGTCGAGCCCTGGCCGAGAATCTCCAGGCGTTTGAAGGTCGCGTCGTCTGGGTCAATTCGAGTCGGAGCAGCGTTCTCGGGCGAAAAGCGTTCCCGAGAATCAGCGACGTCGCAGGAGAGATCGATCTTGCCGTCATCGCCACCCCGGCGGTCACCGTGCCGGCAATCGTCGGAGAATGCGCCGCCGCCGGAGTCAAAGGCGCGGTCATCATCTCGGCGGGATTCAAGGAGGTCGGGCCGGCCGGAGCGGAATTGGAGAAACAGATTCTCGCCCGCCGCGGACAGATGCGGATCATCGGACCGAATTGCGTTGGCTTGATGCTACCGCGCATCGGACTCAACGCGACCTTCGCCCGGTCGCTCGCGTTCCCCGGCAGCATCGGATTCATCAGTCAAAGCGGCGCGCTCTGCACCGCCATCCTCGATTGGAGCTTGTCGAACCATGTTGGATTCAGCGCGTTTGTTTCCGTCGGCTCGATGCTCGACGTGGACTGGGGCGATTTGATCTACCACCTCGGGGACGATCCGCGCACGCACAGCATTTTGCTTTATATGGAATCGATCGGCGACGCCCGCTCGTTTCTTTCCGCCGCGCGCGAAGTCGCCTTGGCGAAGCCGATCATTGTCATCAAAGTCGGTCACACCGAGGCCGCGGCCAAAGCCGCCGCTTCGCACACCGGCGCGCTGACCGGGAGTGATGACGTGCTCGACGCCGCCTTCCGGCGCGTGGGCGTGTTGCGCGTGGAGACAATCGCCGAGCTGTTCGATCTCGCCCAGCTCCTCGGCAAACAACCGCGGCCGTCCGGTCCGCGGCTCGCCATCGTCACCAATGGCGGCGGGCCCGGCGTCCTCGCCACCGATGCGCTCATCGAGTGCGGCGGCACGCTGGCCGAATTATCGCCGGAAAGTTTCGCAGCCTTGAACAAACTCCTGCCCGCGCCCTGGAGCCGCGGCAATCCGGTCGACATTCTCGGCGACGCGGATGCGAAACGTTACGCGCAGGCGATCGAAATTGTCGCGCGCGACAAGAACAACGACGGCCTGCTCACGATCCTGGCGCCGCAGGCCGTGACCGATGCGAGCGCCACCGCGGAAAGATTGCGCGCGTTCGGCGATCTGAAAACGAAACCATTCCTGGCGAGCTGGATGGGCGGCGCGGGCGTGGCGCCCGGCGCCGCCATTCTGGATGGCGCGAACATCCCCACCTTCGAATATCCCGACGCGGCCGCGCGCGCGTTCTGCGCCATGTGGCGCTTCTCGCGGAACCTCGATCTGCTCTACGAGACGCCCGCCTTGAGTGAAGCCGGGAACATCAACCGGAGCGCCGCCGGGAAAATCATCGCCGGTGCGAGCGCGCGCGGGCGCACGTTGCTGACCGAAGTGGAGGCGAAAGAATTCCTCGCGGCTTATGGAATTCCCGTGGTGAAGACGCGCGTTGCGAAAAGCGAAAAGGAAGCGGTCGCACTCGCCGGAAAAATCGACGGCGCCGTCGTCCTCAAGATTCATTCGGAAACCATCATGCACAAAAGCGACGTGAACGGCGTGAAGCTGAACCTGCGCGGAAGGGGCGCGGTCCGCACCGCGTATCGGGAGATCGAAAAATCGGCGCGCGCCCACGCCGGTGCGTTTCTGGGCGTCACGGTCCAGCCGATGATCGCGCTGCACGGCTACGAATTGATCCTGGGCAGCAGCATCGACGCGCAGTTCGGGCCCGTGCTTCTTTTCGGCGCGGGCGGAATTTTTGTCGAGGTCTTCAAGGACCGCGCGCTTGGACTTCCCCCGCTCAATCGCACCCTGGCACGGCGCTTGATGGAACGAACCCAGATTTACACGGCGCTGAAAGGATTCCGCGGACGACGCGCGATCGACCTGGCGGCGCTCGAGGAATTGCTGGTGCGCTTCAGCCAGCTCCTCGTCGAGCAACCGCGGATCAAGGAGATCGATATCAATCCGTTGCTCGTTTCCACCGACCAGATCATTGCTCTCGATGCGCGCATGCTCCTGCACGATCCGCGCGCTGACGAAAAAGATTTGCCGCGTTCAGTGATCCGGCCCTATCCGGCCGAGTACATCCGAAAATGGAAGATCGACAACCTGCTGGTAACCATTCGTCCGATCCGCCCCGAGGACGAGCCCTTGATGATCTACTTCCACAAAACGCTTTCCGAGCGCAGCGTGCAGTTGCGCTATTTCAGCGCGTTCAGCCTCAAGCAACGCACCATGCACGCACGCCTGCGCCGCACCTGCTTCGTCGATTACGACCGCGAGATGGCCTTCGTGGTGGAGCAAAAGAAACGTGGCGAACCACCCCGGCTCCTCGCCGTGGGGCGTCTGATCAAGGAGCACAGTCGCGACGAAGCTGAGTTCGCGATCCTGGTCGGAGATCCCTGGCAGGGCAAAGGACTCGGGACCGAGCTTTTGAAGTTACTCGTTGAAGTCGGCCGCAAAGAGAAGGTGCGCCAAATTGTCGGCCACATCCTCGGCGATAACTTCCGGATGAAACGCGTGAGCGAAGAAGTCGGATTCATTCTGGAACGCGATTCAAACAACGACTGGCGCGCGACAATCCAACTGTAACGCGGAGCGTTGACGGTCCCCGCATTTACGCGCAAATCGCAATTTGCGACCTCAAAGACTCCGCGAAGCTCAGCGTGTCCGATCGAGAGGCAGGCCGTCGTGCTGCCAGGCGTGCATGCCGCCGGCGACGACGACCACGTTATTCAGGCCTTGCCGCTCGAGATCGCAGGCTTGGAGCTGCGCGAGGGCGCCGCTCTCGGAGACGAGATAGAGCGGCTCGGTCGGCAACAGCTCGCGGGTGCAGAGAAGGGTCTCGGGCGAAACTTCCGCGGAGGGAAGTGAATGCGCGCCTTCGATGTGGCGCTTGTCGAATTCGGGGCGCGGCCGGATGTCGAGAATCTCAACCGGCTGGCTGGCTTCGCGCATCGCTTCGAGTTCGACTGGATGAATTGTTTTCATGGTGGTTTCTTGTTAAACAACAATAGCGCCCTTCCGCGGCGCCCATTCACCTTCCATTGGTTTTTGCTGGTCGGATCTTGCCGAGGCTTCCGCTCCAAGACAAAGAAAGTCGGTTCGCGACGGAGTCTTTTTTTTCGCCCGGCGGTCAAAGCGCGCAATAACTGCACAGCAAAACGCAACCGGGGTACATCGGTGCCGCACGGAGACCGCTACGTTGGTCATTGTGAAACTACAGATTGCGGATGGCGCGACGAAACGGAGCAACGAACAGCACGCTTCCGCTGAGGTTGCACCAGAGCCGGTAGCCCCCGATCGTCCGCGCATCCGCGGTGGACTGGCACGGACGGACTGGAAAACGCTCGACGCCAATGAAGCGGTGGCGCGCATCGCGTACGCACTCGATGAGGTGATCGCGGTCTACCCGATCACGCCCGCCTCGCCCATGGGCGAATGGGCGGACGAGTGGGCGGCCGCAGGCGTGAAGAATCTGTGGGGCACGGTGCCGGCGGTGATCGAAATGCAAAGCGAAGGCGGCGCCGCCGGCGCGATCCACGGCGCGCTCCAGACCGGCGCGCTCAGCACCACGTTCACCGCGTCGCAGGGATTACTCCTGATGATTCCAAACATGTACAAGATCGCGGGCGAGCTGACGCCGACGGTCTTTCATGTGGCGGCGCGCTCGCTCGCGGCGCAGGCGCTCTCGATCTTCGGAGATCACAGCGACGTGATGGCGGCGCGCGCGACGGGTTGGGCAATGCTTTGCGCGGCTTCAGTGCAGGAAGCCCAGGATCTGGCGCTCATCGCGCACGCGGCCACGCTGGAAACGCGGCTCCCGTTTCTTCATTTCTTCGATGGATTCCGAACGTCGCACGAGATCTCGAAGATAAAGGTCCTGCCGGATGAGGTGTTGCGGGCCATGATCGATGAGGAGCGCGTGATCGAGCATCGGGCCCGCGCGCTTTCACCCGATCATCCGGTCATCCGCGGCACCGCCCAAAATCCGGACGTTTATTTCCAGGCGCGCGAAACCGTGAACCCGTTTTACGCGAAATGCCCTGCGATCGTGCAGCAAACGATGGATCGTTTTGCCGAGTTGACCGGACGGCGCTACGCTAACTTCGAATATCACGGCGCGCCGGATGCCGAACGCGCGATCGTGCTGATGGGCTCAGGCTGCGAGGCGGTGCACGAGACGGTCGATTTTCTCGGCGCGCGAAATGAGAAAGTGGGCGTGCTCAAGGTGCGGCTGTATCGGCCGTTCGACGGAAAGGCGTTCGTCAAAATGCTGCCGATGACTGCACGCCGCATCGCGGTGCTTGACCGGACGAAAGAGCCGGGCTCCGGAGGCGAGCCGCTCTATCTCGATTGCGTGAACGCGCTTTATGAAGAGGGCCGGAGCGACGTGCGGATAGTGGGCGGCCGTTACGGGTTGTCCTCGAAGGAATTCACGCCGGCCATGGTGAAAGCTGTCTTCGATAATCTCGAGAAAAGTTCGCCGAAAAATCATTTCACGGTCGGCATCGAGGACGACCTCTCGCACACGAGTCTCGAGGTCGATCTGAAATTTTCACTCGAGCCGGACGACGTCGTTTGCGCTCAGTTCTTTGGTCTCGGCTCGGACGGCACAGTCGGCGCGAACAAGGAATCGATCAAAATCATCGGCGAGAACACGGACCATTTCGCGCAGGGTTATTTTGTTTACGACTCGAAGAAATCAGGGGCGATGACGATTTCGCATCTGCGCTTCGGGCCACGCCCAATCAGGTCTTCGTATCTGATTACCAGGGCCAATTTCGTCGGCTGCCATGCGCCGTTTCTCCTCGAGAGCTGCGAAGTGCTGAGGGATCTCGCCCCGGGCGGAACGTTCCTGCTCAACTCCGTCTTCGCTCCGGAGCGCGTCTTCGAGCATCTGCCTGAAAATACCCAGAGCCGCATCATCGAACGCGGCGCGCGGTTTTTCGTGATCGACGCGAACAAGGTGGCGCGTGCCTCGGGAATGGGCGGGCGGATCAACACCGTGATGCAGACCTGTTTTTTCGCGATCGCCGGCGTGCTGCCATCCGAGGACGCGATCGCCGCAATCAAGGATTCCATTCGCAAAACCTACCGGAGGAAGGGCGAGGAAGTCGTGGCGATGAATCTCCGCGCGGTGGACGAGACGCTGGCGCATTTGCACGAAGTGGAAGTGCCGGCGACGGTGAGCGCCAGCGGACCCAAGCACAACGGCCGGCTGAACGGCGCACCGCAATTTGTGAAGCAGGTGCTCGGCGAGATCATGGTCGGCCGGGGCGATCGGCTGCCGGTGAGCGCGTTGCCTAACGACGGCACTTATCCCACAGGCACCACGCAATGGGAGAAACGCAATCTCGCCGCCGAAGTGCCGGTGTGGGACGCGTCCATCTGCATCCAGTGCGGCAAATGCGTGCTGGTCTGTCCGCACGCGGTCATTCGCAGCAAAGTCTACGGTGAGGCCGACCTCACAGGCGCGCCGCCAACGTTCAAGTCGCATTCGGCGCGGTTGCCCGAATGGAAAGGCTTGAGCTATTCGCTCCAGGTATCGGTGGAAGATTGCACCGGCTGCGGGATTTGCGTGGATGTCTGCCCGGCCCGGAACAAATCGGAAGCGCGCTTGAAGGCAATCAACATGCAGCCGCAACCGCCGTTGCGCGAAACTGAGCGCGCCAATTGGAATTTCTTTCTTTCCATTCCGGAGATGGACCGCCGCAAGGTCCCGACCGAAACCGTGCGCCAGATGCAGGTGCAGCAACCCCTCTTCGAGTTTTCCGGCGCCTGCTCCGGATGCGGTGAAACGCCTTACCTCAAATTGTTGACCCAGCTCTTCGGCGACCGGTTGATCATTGCCAATGCCACCGGCTGTTCTTCGATCTATGGCGGCAATTTACCGACGACGCCTTACGCGAAGAATGCCGAGGGCCGCGGCCCGGCCTGGGCGAATTCGCTCTTCGAAGACAATGCCGAGTTTGGTCTCGGTTTCCGGGTTTCGATCGACAAGCAGCAAGTATTCGCCGGCGAACTGCTCCACCGGCTCTCTCCGCAGATCGGCCGCGGATTGACCACGGAAATATTGAATGCGCGGCAACGCGACGAAGCCGACATCTGCGATCAACGCGAGCGTGTCGTCGAGCTAAAGCGCAGACTCGGGAAGCTCGGCGGGCCGGAGGCGAAACGACTCCTGGCCGTGGCCGATACGCTCGTGCGCAAAAGCGTTTGGATCGTCGGCGGCGACGGCTGGGGTTACGACATCGGTTATGGCGGACTCGATCATGTCCTGGCGAGCGGCCACAACGTCAAGGTGCTGTTGCTCGACACCGAGGTTTATTCCAACACCGGCGGCCAGTGCTCGAAATCGACGCCGCGCAGCGCGGTGGCGAAGTTCGCGGCTGCGGGAAAGCGCGGACCGAAGAAGGACCTGGGCCTGATGGCGATGAGTTACGGCACGATCTACGTGGCGTCGGTGGCGATGGGAGCAAAGGACGAGCACACCTTGAGGGTGTTCCTGGAAGCGGAAGCCTTCGATGGGCCCGCGCTGATCATCGCCTACAGCCATTGCATTGCGCACGGGATCAACATGACAACGGCGATGCAAAATCAGAAGGCGGCGGTGAACTCGGCACAATGGCTCCTCTATCGTTACAATCCCGAGCGCGCGGCGGCGGGCGAAAATCCGTTGCAACTGGACTCGGCCGCGCCGCGCCTGCCGGTGTCGGATTATTTCCAACTGGAGAACCGGTTCAAAATGCTAACCCAGAGTAACCCCGCGGCGGCGACGCAAATGTTCGCGCGCGCACAGGAGGATGTGAACACGCGCCGCGGCCTCTATGAATTTCTAGCCGCGAGAAAACCCAACCCCTGTCAGCCAAACCTATGAAGCTATCCACCAACTATCTCGGCTTTAAACTACGGACGCCGCTTGTCCCTTCGGCGTCGCCGCTTTCGGAAAACATCGACAATATCAAACGGATGGAGGATGCGGGCGCGTCGGCGATTGTTTTTCACTCCCTGTTCGAAGAGCAGTTGCGCCGCGATCATCACGAGCTGCACTTCTATCTCGAGCAGAACACAGAAGTCTCTGCGGAGGCGGTCAGCTTTTTTCCTGAACCGCCGGCGTTCCAGGTCGGTCCCGAAGCGTATGTCGAACACATCGCCAAAGCGAAAGCGGCCGTGGACATTCCGATCATTGGCAGCCTGAACGGCGCGACGTTCGGCGGCTGGACAAAATATGCTCGCGCGATCGAGCAAGCGGGCGCGGATGCGCTCGAAGTGAATATCTACTCTGTTCCAACCGATCCCGACCTCGCCGGAGAGGACATTGAGGAGAGCTACCTCACGATCCTGGCGTCGTTGAAAGCGCAATTAAAAATTCCGGTGGCCGTGAAACTCTCGCCCTACTTCACGAATCTGGCGCGCTTCGCACGGAGCCTGGACCGGGCGGGCGCGAACGCGCTGGTGCTTTTCAATCGTTTCTACCAGCCGGACATCGAACTGGAGACGCTGGAGATTTCACCCAACATTCTTCTGAGCACGCCGATGGCGATGCGACTGCCGATGCGGTGGATCGCCCTTCTGCATGGACGGATCGGCGCGAACCTCGCTGCCACGAGTGGGATTCATCGCGCCACCGACGCGTTGAAAATGCTGATGGCGGGCGCGGACGTCACGATGTTGTGCTCGGTCTTGTTGCGGCGCGGCATCGATCACATCCGGGTGATCGAACGTGAAATGCTGCAATGGATGGAGGAGCACGAATACGAATCAGTCGAGCAACTCAAAGGCAGCATGAGCCAGGAACATTGCCCGGACGCGAGCGCCTTCGAACGCGCGCAGTACATGCGTGCGCTCTCCACTTATCCGAGGCCGGGCAGAACCACTGCGCCGCTCTCGCGGTAACGGAGCAAATTTTGCGATGATCAGTGGGAACGGGTCGTGTAAAAGCGCTGGCGTCCGTTCAGAACCTATCTGATCGGGCCTGCCTAAGTTCCCGATTTGAGGAACTCAAGGATTTTGAAGTTCGCGCCTTGCGCCGAAATTTTTTCGATGAGGTGCAGAATCAAATCCTCGGGGCCGACAGGATTCTTGGACCGGACGGTGACGTTAACCATGATCGTCGGCGGCACTTCGACATTCAGCGCTACGCCCAGCGCCCAAACGAATCTGCGACTCGATGAGGTCCGCTGAAAGACATTCGAACAAGAAACGAGGAATGTTTCGCAAGAACCGGTTAGGCCTGTTTCACGCCGATGCTAACCTGACTGCCATGAACGGCGACAACCAGGCGGCGGCGGACAAAGGAGAATTCCAAAGCTGCGGCGGCCTGTCGCGCCGCAACTTCATGCGAAGCGTGACCATGGCAGCCGGCGCCGCCGTCGCAGGAATCGCGGTCGTTGAGAAGGCAAGCGCCGCTCCCACAAAACCCATGTCGTCTGGCAAGACCGTCGCGGCGATGACGGTGGAGGGGAAGCTGATCCAAGTGGAGAGCGATTCAATGACGCACGTCCATCCCGGTCGTCCGCGGAGCGATCCACAAGTGCGTATCGGCATGCCCGGCCGCAACTGGGTCATGGTGATCGACTTGGCCAAATGCGACGGATGTAAGGCTTGCACCAGGGCCTGTCAGAAAGCGCATGACACGCCGGTCGACCGCGAATGGATCCGAGTTTTCAACATGCAGGACGGCAAAGACACGACGCCGTATTTCCTTCCCAAGCCCTGTTTTCATTGTGACAATCCGCCTTGCACAAAAGTTTGTCCGGTCGATGCAACGTTTAAGCGACAGGACGGTATCGTCTTGATCGACAACGAACGTTGCATCGGCTGTCGCTTCTGCATGGCGGCCTGCCCCTACTCGACCCGCTATTTTAATTGGGGCCCGCCGACAAATTCGCCGGAAGCTCTCAAGATGGCCTATTCGCCCGAGACAGGATCTCCGCGAAGAATCGGCACTGTAGAGAAATGCGATTACTGTCCGGAGATGCTGGAGATGGGACATCTGCCGCACTGCGCCGGTAATTGTCCGATGGGCGCGATTTATTTCGGCGATCAACTCGAAGATGCTGTGACCAATTCCAAAGGCGAGACCGAGCGGCTGAGCAAGCTGCTGAGAGATCGCGCCGGCTACCGTTTCATGGAGGAGCTGGGGACCGAACCGCGCCTTTTTTACCTAGCGCCGAAGAACCGAATGTATCCAGCGCCGGGCGAATCAGCACAAAGCTGACCGATTGTAAGAGCGATGGACGTGCCTAACACTTCGACTCAAGCGGAAACGGCCGGGCGCGAAACCGCATGGGGAAGCGTGGAACAAGTTGCAGCCATCGATCGGCGCGATGTCGGGAGCGGCGGCGAAACTGGTCAGGAAAGTTTAGCGCAAAGAATCACCGCTCAGCTGGAACAAACCATGGGCGCGCCGGGCCGCGCCGGGAAAATTTGGATCGGCTCGTTGCTGATCGTCATCGCAGCCGCTGTGGTGGCATACTGCTATCAACTGGCCAATGGACTCGAAGTGACCGCCATGCGCGAGTACGTCTCGTGGGGCGTTTATATTACCAACTTCGTTTTTTTCATCGGCATCAGCCACGCCGGCACGTTGATCTCTGCGATCCTACGGGTCACCAACGCGGAGTGGCGCCGCTCGGTTACACGCGTGGCCGAAGCAATCACCGTATTCGCCCTGATGGTCGGCGCGCCCATGGTCTTGATCGACATGGGGCGAATTGATCGCATTCTCAATGTCATCGTTCATGGCCGGCTTAATTCCCCCCTGCTTTGGGATGTGTGCTCCATCTGCACTTACCTCGCCGGCAGCTTTACCTTCTTGTACGTCGCGATGATTCCTGACCTAGCGATCCTGGCAAAAAGGACCTCGGTGGGACAAAAGCCATCATTGCTCCAGCGGTTTTATCGCACGGCTTCGCTCGGCTATCGCGGCACGCCGGAACAAAAGCATCTGCTGGAACGCGCCATGCACGCCATGTCGGTAATTATTATTCCCGTGGCCGTGTCGGTGCACACGGTCGTCTCCTGGATTTTCGGGATGACATTGCGCCCGGGCTGGCACAGCACGATTTTCGGCCCTTACTTCGTCGTCGGCGCCATTTACTCCGGGACCGCTGCCCTCATCGTGGCGATGGCAGTTTTCCGCAGAGCATATCACTTGGAAAATCTCATCACCATGCGCCAATTCCGCGCCCTTGGCGCGCTGCTCATGGCACTGACTGTAATCTACCTTTACTTCACCTTGTCCGAATACCTTACCGCTTGGTATGGTGGTGAAGCAGTTGACCGTCGCCTGCTCCACGTTCTCATGGGGCAAGGCCCCTACGGCATCACATGGTGGGGGATAGTGGGCGGTTGCTTCTTGCTGCCAGCAGTCCTGCTGATGATTCCCATTGTGTTCCCAACCAAACTCTCTCTCAGCCGCCTCCTGATTGCGAGTATTCTGATCAACATCGGAATGTGGCTCAAACGCTACCTCATCATCGTGCCAACCTTGCTGACCCCGTATATCCCAACAGAGGCCGCAGGCATGACGCCCCATTACAATCCAACCTTGGTCGAGTGGACGATCACCGCCGGGGCATTCGCTGTTTTCCTGTTGCTCTTCACTCTCTTCGCCAAAATTTTCCCGATTGTTTCGATTTGGGAAACAATCGAGGGCGTCGAGACAGTGGGCGCTGAGAAGATCGGGATAGAGATTGACGGGACACCGCCGCCGGGTCGCTCGGCCATCGGACGAAGAAGCCGCAGTTTGGCCACGGGCATGGTGATTCTATTTTGCGTTCTTTTCCTCGCTGCAAACCGTGTCTCGGCTGGGGACGTGCAAGGCCAAGATTCTCGACCTCAAATCACCATTGCTACCGGCATCGAGGAAGGCAAGAAAGTCATTATCGCGACGGTCACGCGTGATGGTAAACCCATCGAAGGCTCGCACGTCGTGCTGCAAGTTGAACGCACGTTTGGCAACCTCACACTTGGAGAGGATGACACGCTAGCCGATGGCACAGTGGCGGTGCCTTTCCCCGCCGACATCCCGGGTGGTCCGGAAGGAAAAATTCAAATCCTCGTTCAAATCAAATCGCCGCCGGAATCGGCAGCTACAGCCACGCAAACGTTCGACGGCGCGAGCAAAGTGTTACCTAAGGAAGAGCCGTTTCCGCGCGCGCTCTGGTCGCCTCATGCGCCGCTGGCGCTGCTTATCACCATTGGCACCATGCTAACCATCGTCTGGAGCGTCTATCTCTTTGTCGTCATTCAGCTCGTTAAGATTCGGAAAGCAACAATACATGAAGAGACTCATAATTAGCTTGACTGCAATAGGCATCGCCTGCGCTCTTAGCTTTGGGCAAAGCAGCCGCGAAAAATGGACGGCACCAGCCCGTGCGGCGGCCAAAAAGAATCCCGTTACGGTGAACGACACTTCGATTGCGTTGGGTAAGAAAATTTACGAGCGGCAGTGTCTTGCCTGCCACGGCGCCGAAGGCAGGGGCGACGGCCCAGTGGCAGCGCATTTGGAAAAGCGCCCCGGCAATCTTTCCAGTCCCGAACTGTGGGAGCAAAGCGACGGCGCGCTGTTCTGGAAAGTGAACGAGGGACACAGGCCAATGCCGACATTTAAACGCATTATGAGCGACGAGGAGCGCTGGCCGGTCATTAATTACGTCCGCACTCTCGCGCCGAAACCTGCCGCCTTATACCAACCCAAAAGAGAAAGTAAACCATGAAACCTATCAAAATACTCCCGCTGCTATGCTTATTCGCTCTCATTTATAGCGCAGTTGCAACAACTGACGACGCCTGGACAGCTCCTGCTCGCGCGGCGGCCAAGAAGAACCCAATCGCCGCTGACGCGGCTTCGATTGGCCGCGGTAAGACGGTTTATACCGCCGAGTGTGTAACATGCCACGGCGCGTCGGGAAAAGGCGACGGACCGCAGGCGAAGGACTTGGAGAAAAATCCGGGCAATCTCACCAAACTGCAGGGCCAAAGTCCCGGCGCTCTTTTCTGGAAAGTGACCGAAGGCCGAAAACCTATGCCGTCTCTTGGCCAAAAGTTGACCGAACAACAACGATGGGATGTCGTGAACTACATACAGACACTCAGCAAGTAACCACCTGGAGCTTTAACTAATGAGAACTCTCTTCCCCGTTTTGCTCACAGTACTTCTCCTGGGTAGCGCGGGCATTTATGCCCAAGAGAACAAGCCCCCGCCCGGCGAAGATTACGTATCCCGTGCCGAGTACGACAAACTAAAAGCGGAACACGAAGCCATGAAGCAAGAACTGGAAGGGCTGAAAACAACAGTGCGGCAAATAGCGAATGGCACCGTGCCCGCTCCCGCCGAAGGGCCCTCGACGACAACGAAATCGCCGGAAGGGAAGCAAGTCGTGACCGAGGCAACCTCCCAATCGGATCTTGATGCACTTCACGAAGAGGTGGATTCGCTCAAGTCGGAGATCAAGGGCGTAGTTCCTGGAACGACGAAATTTCTCCTCGCTGGTTACGGCACGGCCGGCTTCACGGCGCGAAGTGGCGAGGATCCGTTCTTCGACGCCGCCTTCAACGCTATTTTTCTTTGGAAGGTGAACGATCGGCTTCTCTTCGAAGGGGAATTGGAGTTCCAATTCGAGGACGGAAACACCACGACCAATTTGGAGGTAGCGCAAGCCTCCTACCTCTTGAACGACTACATGACAATCGGTGTCGGCCGCTTCCTGAATCCGATGAATTATTTTGTCGAACGGCAACACATGAACTGGGTGAACAAATTTCCCGACAAACCATTGGCCGTTTACGACGGTTTGCTGCCTGAGTCGGAACTGGGCGCACAGTTGCGCGGTGTTATTCCGATCGGCCCGACCAAACTTGAGTACGCGGCCTTTGTAGCAAACGCGCCTGATCTAATCACGACTCCGGGCGATTTTAGCACTTTAGGCATGCTCGACTTTGGCAACCTTGCTAACGCTGGCGGGCACATCGCCGTCGGCGGACACGTCGGGTTTATTCCGATTCCGGAATTGGAAGTCGGGTACGGTATTCTACGATCAAAGGTCGGCCCGCGCGACCAAGCGGTGGAGGCAATCCTGCAATCCGTCGATTTTAATTACGTGCGTGATTCGACACTGCTTAAGGGCCTGATCAATTTTCGCGCGCAATGGGTTTGGTCGCATGTCGGGCATTTTATTTACGATCCCGATGGCGGGCAAGGCTTCGGTCCCTTCGAGTTTAACAACAACCGCAATGGCGGTTATGTGCAATTAGCCTATCGGCCCACAGGGTTCGGCAACATCATCAAGAATTTTGAGCCGGTGGTGCGTTATGATCGGCTCAATCAACTCCACACTCCCGTCGGCTTTGATGAGCAACGCTGGTCGTTTGGCTTGGATTACTGGCTTACTTCGAGCGCCGTAATCAAAGCAGCTTATGAACTCGACAATAAGAACGCCGGCGCCCGAGACCAAGATGCTTTTATGCTGCAAGTTGCAGTCGGCTTCTAAACTATGAAAAAACTCACTCAAATTATTTGGCGCTGGGTCGGCTTTCCAGGAACCGCGATCGTCGTCTTTTTGGCAGCGCTTACATGGTTAGTAATTGGTTGTTCGACTGCTGGAAATTCCGCTTCAACTGCTTCCGGACAAGGCGGCGCGCAGCTTTGGGCGCAGAACTGCCAACGCTGTCACAACACCCGCTCACCTTCAACGTACAACGACGCGCAATGGGAGGTTGCCATGATGCACATGCGCGTCCGCGCGAATCTCACCCCCGAAGAGCACAAACAAATCCTTGCGTTCCTTAAGTCGGGGAAATGAGTTTCGGATTTTAAACTAGAAAAGCCGCTCCTGGCAATACCTCGCGTTTAGTGCCCGGATTTTGCGCTGGTCGGTCGGATTGGCAAGAGATCCGCGCGTTTTTTCGGAACCTATGGGCTTGGTGGACGGCTCCGTCGACTTATGGACAGATGGGCGGCGCCAGTCTCAAGCCAAGGCGCGAGAAGCGGCGGAACGATGGCCGGAGCGCCGGGTCTTTAGTTGCGCCAGGGAATGACAAAGCGCGACGCAAAGAACGGAACCAGCGAAGAGTAAGAGCGCGTAAAGCCACTGGGAGTGTTGGCCGATCCAGTCGCTCTCGCCGGAGGCGACTTTCAAGGCGAGATCGACATCGCGGCTGGAATAGTCGGTCCCGTAAATCCACCTAGCGACGCTTAGTTTCGAATCGAGAAACATCACCATATTGGGATGGATGAATTCCGTCCCCGCTTTGCCTACTTGGAAACCAATCGCCTCGAGGAGGGCATCGATGTTCGGTTGGGAGGCGGTTCCGATCGACCAGCCGAGCGGAATATTTTCGCGCTCGCGATACTTCGCCAAAGTAGCTGGATGATCCGTGGCGTCGAACGAGAAAAGGAGGACACGAAATTGCCGCGGATCGGCGGAAGAATCGGCGAGCGCTTTCTTGAGCTGAGCGACATTCTGGACGCACGCGCCGCGACAACGCGTGTAGATCGGCAGCAGAATGACGGGATAACCGGCGAACTGCGACAGTTCGCGCGCGCGCCCGTTCTCATCGATCCAGTTGATCGAAGTAACGCCGCGTCCGCGTTGCGGCGCCAGATCGACCACTGCGCCGAGCACATTTGCCGCGAGCGCGAGGACGAGGAAAAGCGGGAATGATCGCGTCATGGTCTCGGAGGCGAGGTAATCGGCACCGGATTGTCCGGCGCGAAGGGAGGTGCGCCGGGAAAATTGCTCCGCAGCGTTTGGGCGATCGGCGGAGCGTAGGCAATGACAAGCAAGAGCGCCGCTCCCGCGAGCCACGGGGTGAAGCTTTGCACCGCCGGAACGTTTTCGTCGTGATAGGTCTCAGACGTAATTAACTCGAGTGCGCCCTCCTTCGTAGCTCTGCCAAAAAGCGTGACAAAGAAAACAATGAAGAACATCAAGCCGGCGATAGTCATGATCGTTCCGCCCAAGCTGCCGAGGACTCTCGCGTATTGCCAGTCAGCGTGGTAAAGCGGCGACTGCGGATCGGTGTAGGTGAGTCCCATGTTGGTGCGGCGTGGTTCGCCGCCAGCGCCGCCGATGAACAGGCCGGTGGAAAAGATCATGATGCCAAGCGTCCAGATGTAGGGCACCCACACGTTCCATCTGGGAAGCTTGATTTCTTTCCCGGTGAGTTTCACGAGCAGGAACAAACTCATCCCGATGTAGGAGAGGAAAATCGGCCCGGCGACGGTTTGATGAAAGTGTGCTGGCAACCAGGAGGTGTTGTGCACGACGTTGTTAAGGTTATACGAGGCGTTGATGATCCCGGTGACTCCGCCAAAGATGAAGATCACCAGACCGCAGAAGAAATAGGCGAAGAGCCAGCGGTCCTTGTCGAAGTAGGGAAGCTTTCTCCACCACCCCAACAGCCCGCGGCCGCCATTCGCGCGCGCGCCATGTTCCATCGACGCGGCGAGAGTAAAGGCGGTCGCGAAACTCGGGATCGCCACCAGCATGGTGAAGAAGGCATGAACGAACTTCCACGTGCTGCTGATTCCCGGTTCGGTGAATTGATGATGAATACCCACCGGCGCCGAGTAAAGGACGAGCCAGAGAAAGGTCAGCCGTCCGGCGAAATCGGAGAAGAGTTTCCCGCCGGAGAGCTTTGGTAACATCGTGTAATACATGACGTAGGTCGGGAGCAGCCAGAAATAGACGAGCGGGTGTCCGAAGAACCAAAAGAGCATCCGCGCCAGAGGGACATTCACGGTAGGGACCCAGCCCATCGACCACGGGATAAGCAGAAAGATGATTTCGATTGCGACCGGAATGGTGGCGATCAGCCAGACGATGAAGGCGGCAAAGGTGCCGACGACAGCGAGCGGCACTTTCTCGCCCGGGTGTTCACGCTTCCAGGCGAAGTAGGGCGGAAACCAGTTGAAGAACGCGATCCACGAGCCCACGACTACGAGGGTCAACCCGACGTAGAACGCCGGATGCGCGCGCAGCGGTGGATAGAACGTGTAGAGGACACTCGCCTTGCCGGAAAGAATGGCCGCGGCTGCGAGCAGCGTTCCGATTACCATGAGGGCGAAAGAGAGCCATGCAACTTTCATGTTCAAGGCGCGACCGAGGTAGAAACGGATCACCGCGTAGCCGAACGCGACAGCAAAAAACGTCGTGAAGACAATGGCATTGACGACGCCGTGCACCGTCAGCCCCTGGTAGTATTCGAGTCCGAAAACCTGCCGGGCGTGAATCATGCCGGAGCGATAAAGCACCTGCATCAGCCCGTGGTAGATCCCGAGAATCAAGAGGACCATCGGGAAGATGATCTCGATCAGGATCATTCGCTTGAGTCCCGGCTCGATCTCGATCCTGCGTTCCTTAGGTAGTTCCATCGCTATTTCAGCGTCTTGAGGTATTCGATGATGGCGTTGACCTCTTCCTCGGTGAGCTCCGGCTTGGGCATGACATCGTCAAAGCCGTCCACAATTTTCGCCTCGGGCTTAACGATTGATTCACGCAGGTAAACGTCGTCGGCTGTAACAACCGATCCATTGGTCAGCTTTGTCGTGCGCCCGGAGATTCCTTTCAAAGTCGGACCGATGCTCTCGCTGCCGTCGATCGAATGACAGGTCATGCAATCTTTCGCCTCCATCAGCCGATAAACTGGGTCGTTAGGCTGCGATGGAACCGGCGCGGAGTGTTTCGCGTTGAATGTTGCCATGTCGACCACGCGCAGATTAGCAGCCATGCGTTCGTGACCCGTTCCGCAGAATTCATGGCACAGCAGTTGGTAAACGCGCGGATGGTCGAACTTGACCCGCGCGTAGTTCACCACGCCCGGGACGGCCATGAGGTTCAGGTCGGTGCCTAACAAGATCAGTCCGTGCGTAACGTCCGGCGTGCTCAGGTAAATATCGACGGTCGATCCGGCGGGCACCATCACGTCTTCCGGCTCGAATTTCCACATGCGCGCCACGTAATGCAGCTCGTAGTGAGTCGGAGAATGAGTGATGATCTCGCCTTTCTGGAAAGGCTTGATGTCCGTCAGACAAGTAGGCAGCCCGACGTGAAAAAGATTAATGGCCAGCGCCGCCAAGCCGAACAGCGTCATCGCGAACGCCACCGAGATAATAATGATGCGCCGTTCGAGGTGGGTAGCGCCGATCATGCTCAGCTCCGCGCGATCATGAGCCAGTAGATCACCAGCCAAAGCAAGGCATAGAACACCAGTAGAAGCGCAAAGAAGAAAATCGCGCCTCTCGGAAAGAATTTTTCTTCTGTCTCGTTAGGTTCCGTCACTCGCCTGGCTTCTCCAACCGCCGCAGCTTTAAGTAAATCGTCAGCATCAGGAGTCCGATTAGTCCGATGCTCGCGGCCAAACCGACCTGCCGGGAATTGTATTCTTCCCGCGCTTTCTTCACCAGGGCGTCCGTGTTCTGGACGGCTTGTTCCGCCGGCAACGCCACTTGTTGAAAATTATCCCGGCTGAATGAATGGATGTGCGTGCGCGATTTCTTCAGGCCATCAGTGAGTTCGGTTAACTGGTTGCTGATCGGCTCCACATCCAGACCTTTGGCCGCGAGTTTCTCGGAGATTGCGCTAAAATTGTTCCGCGCCTCGTCGATGCGCGTGATCGTTTGGCGAAAGTAATCCGCGGTGGCGATGCAATTGGGATTGTCCTTGGCGAACTCGCGATGGCAATCACCGCACAACGAGCCCTTTCCTGACGCCAACATCGAATCGTTTGTTTTGGCGATGGTATGGTTGCCATGGCACTTGGCGCATTCGGACCAATTATTGCGATCGAAGGCCTGTTTGTGTTTGCTGCCATCGAACAGACTGGCATTGGCCGAATGGCAAAGGCTGCAACTTCGGCTCACTCCTGCGATACCAGGCGGCGTGGCGGCGTGGTTGCCGTGGCAAGTGTTACACGCGGGCGCGCCCAGATCGCCCCGTCCCAGCAGCGCTTGACCGTGAACGCTCAAGCGATACTCCGCGAGCTGGGTGGTCGGCAAAGGTGAGCCATCCGCGCGCGTGAAGCCGGCCATGACTTTGGAATCGGCATGGCAGGCCCCGCACGTTTCCGGCACAGTCCGGGCATAGACTTTTGATTGCGGGTCCTTCGCCGGGCGAATGCCGTGAACGCCGTGGCAGCTTACACATTGCGCCGCGCGGCTGTCATGTTTCTCCAGCAGGGTCCGGCCATGCGGACTCTCCTTGAACTTCGCCAACTGATCGGTCGGCAGCGCGGGATTGAACTGATGCATGAAGGTTGGATCGGAGTGGCAACGCGCGCAGAATTGAACGATCCACTCGCGATTCTTGTCGCGATCTTTCTCCGGCCATTCTTTCACGTGCGCATGACCGAGATCGGCGGTGGGGTCGCCGCCATGACAACCGGCACACGAAACGCCGCGACGAAAATGAACATCTTCGACAACCTCCTTGAGGTTCATGTGCGATGGCGTGGCGCCTGGAGCCGGGGTGAGAGTGAAAAGGGTGTCGGCCGAATGGTTGGCCGAGTCGCTGTGGCAAAGAAGACAGTTGTTTTGCAGGACCAGCTCCATCTTTTGCGGCCGCAATTGCAGCGAGAGCAGCGCGGCCAAATGCTCCGGACGCGTGATGGTCTCTTTTTGCACGGCTTGATTGAGCAGTTCCCTTAGATTGTCGTTCAGGCCATTGAAGTAGGTCTGCTCCTCCGGGCCCATGATCGCTTTGCCGCTTTCGTCTTTGGCCGCGATCATCTCGGCCAGCTTCGGATTCGGCTTGGTAGAGTTTTGGTCCACCGCAAAAGCGGCGCTGGAAAACATAAGCCCACCAATGATGATGAGGAGCGTTCTCACGTCTCGCTTCTCCGATCGGTCCGCGAACCGACGAAATGAGCCACGACAATCCAGACCGCGGCCAGGACTACCGAGATCACGCCGGCCAGCAGATAAGTAAGACCGACAAGGCCATGCAGCGTTACCTGCAACAACGCCGCCCCGCTAAGCAGGAACCAGCGATGCTCGTAGCGCAAGTAGCGAACGACAATAACCAGCGCGCCAGCTCCCAAAGTCCACCAGGCGCAGACGCGCGCGATGTTGCGCAGTGCGGTTAACTCATCCCCTGCTCCGCTGGCCGCGCCGGCTCCGATGTCCCAAGCCAGCAACGTGAGGTAGGTCAAAAACAGGAGAGCGGCCCAGCCGAAATCGCTGAAAGCGGGGGATGGTTGGTCCCGGCGCACGCGGCGGTCGAGCCACGGAATGAGACCCCAAATGCCGAACATGAGCGCGATCAACAACAAGCAGACCTGCGGTCCCTCCAGGCCGAAAAGGTGCGGCGGAAATTCTTTCAGCAATTGATACTCCCACAGGAAATACCATTCCGGTTTTATGCCAGGATAGGCGGGCGCCAGAGGATCCGCCTTCTGACCCAGTTCCCAATCCATCCCCGGGATACCCGGGCCATAAGGAAGGAAGACCGCCAGCGCCAGCAGCACCATCAAACAGGCCAGCCACAACAACAGATCGCGCAGCGCGAAGCTGGGAAAAAATTTCATCCCGCGCGGGGCGACTTTGGCACCGAGCGGCGGCGCCATTCCCTGCCGTTGAATGAAGACGATGTGCAGACCGATGAAGCCGACAACCGCCAATGGCAGAATGACGACGTGACCGGCAAAGAACCGATACAGGGTATTGATCGTAACATCCTGTCCGCCGCGCAATACCTGCAAGAGCCAGCTGCCCAAGAGCGGGACCGAAGCCACGATATTGGTGCCTACCGTCGTGGCGAAGTAAGCGAGTTTGTTCCAAGGCAGCAGATAGCCGGAGAAACCAAAGCCGAGCGTCAGCAGAAACAAAAGGTAGCCGGAAACCCAGGTCAATTCGCGCGGCGGGCGGTAGGCCTTCAGCATCATCGTGCTGAACATGTGGAGCACCAACGAAATGATCATTAGGTGCGCGCTCCAACTATGGATCGAGCGAATCAGCCAGCCGAAAGGGACCTTGGTTGTGAGAAAACGAATGCTTTCGTAAGCCGTCGTTTCCCCCGGCTGGTAGTACATGAGCAGGAGAACTCCGGTCACGACCTGGACGATGAAAAAAAACAGGGTGATTCCGCCGAGGTAATACCAGCCCATCCAGTGCGAGCCCAACGGCACCTCCTTGTGGCGCAGGAATTCGGTCAGCGCGGTTAATTGATAACGCCGATCCAGCCAGCCGAGCAGCCCTCCACCCTTGCCGGGTCCGTTCATGTCAGGCTTTTTGTTCAGAAATGACAATGCTCCCATCCGGCTGCCGGCGAGCGTCATACTTCGCCAGCGCTTGAGGCGGCGGCCCAGACAACACCCGACCATTTAAATCGAAGCGGCCATCATGGCAGGGACACCAAAGAACGGATTGCGCCGGCTGATACGTGATCGTGCAGCCTTCATGCGTACACTTGGCGCTGAAGGCGAAGAGTTGCTGGTCGGGCGCTTGCAAAACGATGACGCGCTGGCCGCTCACCGGAACGATCACGAATTTATTTTGCTCCAGCTTGGACGACTCATCGCGAGTCAAATGCGTGGGTCCCGAGGCGCCAGTCTGCGGCAGCGGCTTGAGATACCGAATGATGGGGTACGCCATCGTGACCAGCCAGCCGAGGAAGCTCGCGCCCACGAGAAGATCCAAAAAATCACGGCGTGACTTTTTCGGATGGGAAGTCGTCAGTGTCTGTTCTTCCATCTCAGATCGCGACATCCTATTCGGGCCGCGACAAATGTTTCAAGAACCATCCTTCCGCAAATTTTCGGAAAATTCGAGAGCACCGGGGTCGCCGTAAAGTCATTTCTGAATCCCGCCGGTGTGGCATTCGGTGCAGGAATACTCGGCGTATTCCGCATCGATGTGCATGAAATCGTGCCCTTTCGGATTTACCTGCTCGAGTTTTTCGCCGCTGCCCTGGGCAAGAATCAGGTGACACGATCGGCAGTCGCTCGCCTTGATCGACATCTTGCCGTCGGCCGAGGTGTGTTTGCCGTCATGGCAGCGGAAGCAACCATCCCAACTCTTGTGACCGACAAAATCGGGGTGCGTGCGCCAATCGAGTTTCACTTCGGGAAAGAAATTGTCGCGATAAATCGCCTGCGCTTCGCCGATGAGACGATCCGCCTGGGCGGGATCAGGATAATCTTCGCGCAACGACGCGGCGATTTTCTGCAACGCTTCCGGCTTGGCGGAGTACGGCTTCACGAGCGCGGCCACGATTTTTGCCTTGGCCCACGGGACGCTGGGATCGATCCGGCCCGTGGCCAGGGCCAGATCGACGGCGTCGTTAGGCGAATGCACTTTGTGGGCGGGATGGCTGTGGCAATCCATGCAGTCCATTCGGCGGATGCGAGATTGCGACGGATCTCCTTTGAAATCCGGCGTGCGGTACTCAGTGGTCACTCCTTTCGGATCCGTCATCCTCACCCATGGAATGGAGAGAAGCCGGTCGTCCGCCGCGATGTATTCGATCTTGTTCGCGATATTCATGTGCCAATGAATGCCGCCCTCGGGGCCATTCGATGGATCGCCGCCTCCGACGTTGAGCAAGAGCCGCACGGTGAAAGGCGTGTTCTTTTCATCGGACAAAAAATGGCGATAGGTGCGTTCGACGCTCCCGGCATATTTCTGAGGCCAATGGCATTGCTCGCAAATTGCCTGCGCCGGGCGGGGGTTGGCCGCGGTGACATAAATTGGGCGCTCGAAATCGTTAGCGATCGCGTGATAGAGCTGTTTGACGCCGTTTATTTTGGTCCTGAAATACGCAGCCGCGCCAGGCCCGACGTGGCACGCGACGCACTCCACTTTCGCATGCGCGGTATGCTGCGATCCGACAAACTCCGGCTCCATGGGCAGATGGCATCTCTGGCCACAGAACTGCACGGACTCCGTGTATTGGTAAGTCTGGTAGCTGCCCAGAGCGGTAACAAATAAAAAGGCGACAGCACTTGCCGCGAACACGGCCAGAATTCTGCGGTCGCGCCGTCGCGATAAATCGATGACGAGAGGCTTGGCCCCCCGTACGGCGCGGCGCTCATTCCGACGCTGGAAAAAAGCGCCCGCCAGGATGAGAGCAACTCCGACAAGGAGAAAAAGCGGCGCCACCACATACGCGAGAATGCCGACGTACGGGTTACGGTGCCCCGCGAACTGATCGATCGCGAGAAGGAGGAAGAAGGCGAAGAGCGCGCTGGCCGCAAGAACGATTCCGGCCCAGCTAAGCCAGTTGCGAAAGAGCCGCTTGAAAGAGCGGCGCGGCGTTGAGGCATCGGCCATGGCTCGATTGTTTACGGATTGCTCAAGAAGTCATGCAAAATCCGCCGGTCGCTCTCACCATTCAGATCGACCTGATTAACTAACTCGCCGGCTGATTAAGTATCCGGCGAAGTTGTTCTGACGTTCGCGTTACTTCTTGAAGGAACGAATGTAGGCAACGAGCGCCTTAATGTCGGCGTCCGAGAGCTTCTCGCCGAACGGCTTCATCTTGTCCTTGCCGTTTTCCTTCACACCTTCCTTGATTGCCTTAGCCGCCTCCCCATCACTGAAGGCAGCCTGGACTTTGGCGTCCGTGTAATCTTTGACGCCATTCTTCTTGCCCATCGTGGTATTGCCGGTGCCGTCTTTTCCATGGCACGATGCGCAGTGCTGGTTCCAAAGGCCCGTCGCATCTGCTGCCACAGCCATGCCGGCCGAGGTCATCATGACCATCATGAAGAGGAATGCTTTTCGTTTCATCGGATTACTTCTTTCTGGATGTGAATTTGACCGCAAAAACTTCAATTCGCGCCGCAGCGCATTGGGATCGGTTTGTTGCTTATTTCTTCAGCGTGCGCACGTAGACGACGAGCGCTTTGATTTCGTCGGCGGTCAGTTTCCCGCCGAACGCTTTCATGGTCGTTTTGCCGCCGTCCTTCACGCCTTCAGTGATCGATTGCGTGGCCTTGGCGTCCGTGAACGCAGCCTGCACTTTCGCATCGGTCAGATCTTTCGCGTTCAAGGTCTTTCCCATCTTGGTGTCGGCGTTGCCGGTCTTGCCGTGGCACTGCGCGCAGTTGGCATCCCAGTTTGCTTTCGCGTCCGCGGCGTGGAGAGACACGGCCGAGGCGGCGAATAGACTAATGACGATGGAGACGAGTGCTTTCATAGATGATTCCTTTCTGGAATTACTCTGACGTTGTTTCTACTGGTAGCCCCGGAGGAACAAAGTTCAACTTATCCTTTCCACGCGGCGCGCTCGGAAAGGTGCGAAAACTTCGCCACCGCTCGAGCGGCATCGCGGCCACGCCCATTAAGGCGAGCTGGCTGATGATGAATCCGACGAGCCATGGAAACGCTTTCTCCATGAAGCCGTAGGAATGCAGACCGACGCCGAGCATGTTGACGCCGAACCAGGAGAAGCTCGTGATCACGTTTCCGAAAATCGCCATGATCATGAGGCCGCGCTGCCGAATGAAGCCGCCCCAGCGCGCGTGCAAAATGATCGCGCACCAAAGCACGATGAGCACGGCGCCGTTCTCTTTCGGGTCCCAACCCCAGAAGCGTCCCCACGATTGGTCGGCCCAGATGCCGCCGAGGACGGTGCCGACGAAACTAAAGAGCGTGGCAAAACAAACCACGCCGTAAGTCATGCGTGTGAGGCTATCGGCCGTTTCTTTTTTCAACGAGCGCGTGAAGACGCCGCGCACGATATAGATCGTCGCGAGCATCCCAGCCAGGAACATGGCGGAATAACCGGTCGTGATCGCGACAACGTGCGTGGCCAGCCAGATGTTGGTGTCGAGCACGGCTTGCAACATCTCGAGCGTGTCGCCGCTGCCCGCGAGATGATGCGCGATGATGAGCGTGATGAAGCCAATCGCGCCGGCACAGGCCGCGCCAATTCCATCGCGGAAAATCCGTTCGAGGATGAGCGAGACGATGACCGCGCCCCAACCGATGAAAATGGCCGAGGAATAGAGATTGGTGACGGGCGGACGTTCCTGAAGATACATCCGCGAGACCAGGCCGAAGGTGTGCACCGCGAGCGCGAGGAACAGCAGGTAAAACGCGGCGCGATTCAGCGGGCGGTTCCAGCCGAGCCACGATCCGCACGCGAGCAGAAATGCCAGGACGTAGAGAACCATGCTGTGCGTGAACGGATCGACCTGGTTGAAGAAGAACTCGAACGACGTGCGTTTGGCTGCGGTGGGTTGTTCCTTTGCCAGCGCACCGGCGAGAAGATCGACCTGCTGACTGAAGAGCGATCGATTGTTGGCGCGATACGCATCCCCGATCTGCGCATACAGTTTTACGATCGGATCAATTTTCCCCGCAGCGACGGATTCAACGAGATTTTCTCCGATCGAATGCCACTCACTCGGCTTCGCCGAAGGGACGGCAAGGACGTAAGCCGCCTCGGCGATCCTCTGATAACGCTGAAGGAGTTCCACGACGCGGTTGAGCTTTGCTTGATCGAAAGTTCCGCCGGCCTCGCGTTGCCGCGCCGCTTTCGCCGCCTCCGGCAACGCGTTGTCGAACGCGTCCAGTTCGGCCACAAAGTTTTCCGTGCCCTCTGGCTGCACGCTGTTCTTCAAGCGCTGATAAAGGACGAGCGCGTTGCGCAAATTGACGACCGCGTTCTGATAGGCCGAGCGCTGGACTGACTGGAGCTTGTCCGATTGATCGCCCTGCTCGTCGATTGTTCTCAGGTACGGCGCAAGGTCGCGGAAGGCGAAGCGGCGGTGGCGGCTCGGAAGGAAGCCGAAGACGGCAAGGATTTTTTTCGGCGTCGAGGTGTAATTGATGCTAAGGTCGTCGTCGTTTTTGCCGAGCAGCGAGAGGAGTTCGGTGTTGTCGATCGCGAAGGTCGGGTAGGTGTCGGCTTTTTCCGGGCGGAAGCAGACGTCGAGGAGCCACTCGGTCGGCGATGAGACGAACGGTTCGCTGATCTCCGGCGTGCTGACGCGCTGGCGGCCCTGAAGAATCAGGAGCGAATTGCGCGCGACGGTATCGAGCGGTTTGACCCGGCCGCCGACGAGCACCGGAATTTTTCCGAAGCCGGTGAGATTGACCTCGCTGCTCGGGGTTTTTTGCGGTAGCCAGCTTGAGGTCACCCACAAGAGGGCGCCGACAAAGACAAGCATGGGAAAGAAACGTTTCATGCCAGTGCTGTTCTCCTCCGTCGCGAAAAACCGATGAGATGGTAGCCGAATTGCACGAGCAATCCGGCGGCAACGACAATGCAGGCAATGTAAGGCGCGATGAAAGTGGGGTTGCGCACGACTTGCAAGATAGTGGTGCGATCGTCTTTCTCAAAACCGGCCTGGTAAAATGTTTCGCCGCGATAACGCAGCGGATGATTCATGTAGATCAGGACATCGCGATTCACCGAACGCTCCGGATCGACCAGCGTCACGCGGCTGGAAAAATCTTTTGGAATCTCGGTGCCGGGGTAACGCTCGTGCGTGAACTTCTGGAGCGTGACGCTATACGGTTTGTAGTAACGCGCCGGGCGCAACGCGATCTGCCAGGTGCGGCCCGCGCACGAAAATGTCTGCGGCGCCCCGAGCGCGTCCGATACCAGCCACGTCCCGAGCGGCGGCGCGGCTCGGCCGCTCACGAATTCGATCGGCACGATCTCGATCGCCACGCTCATCACGTCGCGATCGTCCATCCCGGTCACGCGCGGGGCCGCTTCCACCGCGATCTGCGCGCCGGGTCCCTGATTCGCAATCGGCCTGGCAGTGCTTCCCGCTTCGCCGAGCATGTGGAGCCGTGAGTTCTGGAAAAAATTACGGATGTTGATTCGAAAAGGCAGGCTCGGATGTTCGATCGTCCGGCTTTGCCGCAAGACCGTTTCCGGAATCGCGGTCACCTGATCCAACTCCGGGTCGCTCGTGTCGATGACGGCAAGTTCCATCAAACGCGGGCTCTCGGAATAGTTTTTTGTGTCGCCGCCGCTCAAGCGCATGTGACTTTCCACCGCGAAGAGATCGGTAAACAAACCGCCCGCGAGCATGATGATGAGTCCGGCATGGGTGAGATGAATACCGAGTTTGCGCCAAACCAAACGAAAACGTTTGGCGTGTGCCGCGACGAGATTGATGAGCAGAATCGCGCCGATCAGATGTCCGCCGGGAAAGATTGGGATCCTGAAGCCGCGCCCTTCCGGCGGCCACCAGACAAACAAACTCTGGAAGTAGCGCTGCTGCGCTTCGTAAATGCCGAGATGAACCTGCGCAATCGTGCCGGCAAAGATAAGCACGATGGCCGCGGCGAGACAGGCGATCGTCAGCTTCAACGACGTGAGAAGATCGATCAGTTTGCGCAGCATATTTCAGAAGCGGACCGACTGGAGAAACGTCATGAACTTCGCCTTCTCCTGCTCCACTACAGCCTTGGGTCCGGTTAACTTGAAAAACCAGGCGCGTCCGTCGCGGCGCGTCCAACCCGCGAGCATGTGCGCCGTTTCACCCGCCAAATCGACCGTGGAGAAATTGATCTCGCCAGCTTTCACGGGAACGATCATTGCATTGAGAGCGCTCGCCTCCGCGGCGGGCAAACCGATTTGTTGACGCCACCGATTAATATTATCCGCGTCGCTCCCGCCATCGCCGGCGAAGGTCACCACGGAGATATCCGCCTTCTCGCCATTTTTTTCGACGCTGAAACTCGCGTAGCGCATCGGCGCTGGTGCCGCGGGCGACCAGCCCGCAGGAACTTCCCATTTTATTTGCGGCTTGTCGGAACTTGGCGGCGGCGCTGGCGTCGTGGCGCTCGCAGAGGAATCCGCGCCGCGAGATGAGTTGACCCATTTCAAAAAATTTTCTTTCTGCGCGCCGACGAGCGCGGGATTGCCGCGCATCTTGTAGAAAGCGGTCTTGCCTTCCTCGGATGCGATGGCGCCGATGATGCGCCCGTCTTTGGTCGCGTCGCCGTTCTCCGGTTGTCCGGAAAGATCGACGATCGCGACATCGCCGCGCGCGGTGGGCAGCAACCGCTCGATCGTGCCGGCCAGTTTATCCTGGGTGATCGGCGGTTGGGCGAGCTGCCCGAGCCAGCGATTGATGTTATCGAGAATGTTTCCCGCGGCAGGGCCGAGCGTGACGAAGGAAATATCGGCGACCGCGCCGTTGTCGCCGTGAACCAGAAAACTGGCCTGCCGCATTTGCGAAAGAGGCTGCGGTTCCCAATTCGGCGGGACGATTCCAGCCATCGTCGTGCTTGGAGCAGCTGTAGAGAGGGACGAAGGAGAAGACGCATTCGTTGGCATCGCCGCGTCCACAGGAGGCGTCATTTCGAGTGGCGCTTTGGCGACGCGGTAGACTCTGATCTGCTGGTCGTTCCGGTCGCACGCGGCGAGGAACGCGAAAGCAAGAAAAGATATCGATGCTGCCCTTGATCCAACCACTCGCATCGAAAACTCGCGGAAACTAAAAACGGAATTGCAGCGTGGAGAAGACCGAGTGCGCTTCGTAGTTGTTGTGGCCGCCGAAAAGTTGGTCGGTGTAATTAAAGTAACTGTATTGCACCTTGAGCCGGACGTTCTTTGTAATCTGCCGGCTGATACTCGCCGAGACAGTGTGCTCGGTCGCGCCCATGCCGTAGGGCTGGGCGACCAGGAAATTATTCTGGGAGTTGTCCGCTCGATAGTAGGAATATTCGGCGCGCAGATCGGTCTTCTGGTCGAGGACAAATCCAGCGGCTCCGCTCGCGGTCCAGTAATCATTCTTGAAATCAAGGACCGTCGGGCTCGTATTCGGAATCAAGTTGAAATCAGCCGGCGTGTCCGTTTCGTTTAAGACATAAGAGAGATTCCCCTGCAGGTAAAGCCGCGCGCACGGATTCCAGGTAACGCTTTCGCTGATGACGTGGTTGGTGATCACGGCCGATTGCTGTTCGGCAAGCGTAGTGCCGGTGAGACCTACGCCCGGTGTGCCGGCGGGCGATATTCCCCACATCCCGTCGATCGTGCCGTGCACGTAATCGTAACGCGTGACAAAAGCGATCGTGCCCAGCTTCGGCGGGAGTTTCGGGCGCCAGGTCACGCGGAAATTTACGTCATCGGTGTCCAATTCCTGACTAAGCAATCGCTGGCTCCTTTCCGAGCCAACAACCGGCGGCGTGGCCAGCTCGGAGATGAAGTGGTTATCGTAGTCCACGCTCTTGTGATAATACTGCCCCGAAACGTTGAGCGTTGTCGTCGGATACCAGTTCAGGCCCACCGTGTATTTTTGCATCAGCATGTCGGTGTCCTTGTTCATCGAGCCTTGATCGACGGGGCCCGCCGCGACGATGTGTTCGTGGACGTTGCCGTCTTCTTCTTCCCACTCGCCTCGCGCATAGAAGACCCAGTTATCGATGCCGGTGTAGCGAAGTTCCAGGCTTTCCGCGAAGTTATTGAACGACTCCGCGGTATCGCCGGATCGCAGCACCGGGGTAATCTGATGGAAGCCGCCCGCGGGATTCGTGGCCGTGAACGGCGCGGTGTTCGCCGCGGTATTGCTGTCGAGAAAACTGGAGGCGCTGTCCTGGTCTTCACGGGTATAACGGAACGCGGCGAGCACCGTGAGTTTTTTGGCGGGCAACCACATCAAGTTGAGATTGGCCACGTGCTCGTTCACCTGCGAGACGCCGCTCAAATTGAGGACACCGTGATCGTTGGATTGCAGTGTCAAAATGGGATCGCCGTACATCGAGTCGTATCCTGCCCCGATGATGCGGGTGCCGGAGATGTCGCTGTCGAGCGTGGAATAGGAGTAGGCGCTGGTGAACCAGAGCGAATCGCTGAAACGCGTTTCCGCCGTCACATGTCCGTTAAAGGAATCGAGATTGTTCCTGCCATTATCAGTGATAAAGCGTTGCGCGCCCGGCGCTGCGACCACCGGCGGTAGCTGGCCGGCGTTGCGTTCGAGTTGCAGCCGATCGTCTACTTCACTGTGCTCGTAGCGCATGCCCAGGCCGATATCGGTCTTGCCGAAGTTTTGCAAAATATCGGCAGAGAAAATATCCCGCGTCTCGTTGATGTCGCGGAAGGCGGGCGCAATTTTCCGGGTCGGATTGACCGCCAGGCCGGTTAGCGTGGTGTCACCCCAGATGGTCGAATCCTTTCGGCCATCACGAAACAGATGCGAGTAGTGCAAGGTAATTTCCGGCAGGTTCGGCATCCGCAATCCCAGCTCCACCCAGGCTTCGCCGCGATCCAGCTCCATCTCCTGATCCGGCGGCGTGAAGAATTGTCCGTTCCCCGGGGAAAATCCGCCGTTGCCATCATACCAACTGCGAAACTCGGTGTAACCGCCGCGAATATAACCCACGCCCGGGAACGATAAGTCGAGCTTCACGTCGTAATCGTGATTATCGAACATCGCGTGGCCATCGATCGTCAATTGTCCCTTCTTGCCGACCGCCTGCTCGAGATGCAGATCCGAAATTCCGCCAAAGATGTCGCCCGAAATTCTGTGCTCCTGTTTGAATTGGGCCGCGTCGCCATTGACGCTGAGCCCGCCAATTCCCAACTCGATCCAGTTCTTAAAGTCGGGCTCCTCTTCCTCGGTCGCCGCGGCGGTTTCCGTTTTCACCACCTCTTTGTCCCCGGCGTGCAGCGGATAACTTCCGCCCAGAGCAATGCACGCGTAGAGCGCGGCGCCTCGCGCAAAACGGGCTGCTCCGCTTCGCGGACAAACAGCGCTCATGATTAGATCACGCATTGCCTTAGTACCTGAGGTGCGAATTCACCTGCGACCCATGGATCGCTTCATGACAGCCGGCCGACCAACAGGTGGCCTGCGGCAACCGATTGGTGTGATCGGAATCGCCAATGAAAATTCGGCCCGCGACTGTTTGCTGCTGGAAATGACACTTCAAGCAAAGCGTCGCGCTCCGTTCATTTAGCATCCGCTGATTGACGGAGCCGTGCGGCGAATGACAACTCACGCAGCCTTCGCGCACCGCTTCGTGTGCGAAGACAAACGGGCCGCGTTGCGCGGCGTGACACTGGAAGCAGGTCTCGTTTTGGCTGAGCAAGGAGATGCCGCCGCCCTTGATCGATTGCGGAAGATTCGCCCCGCCGCCTTTGATCGCGTCGCCTTTGTGCGGGTTGTGGCAATCGGCGCAGCTCATTTTTCCTTCGAGCACCGGGTGATGATGCGGCAAATCGAATTTCGCCTTCACTTCCAGATGGCATTGGAAACAGGCCGCGGGCGATTTGCGCGGGTTGATGATCGTGTGTGCGCCGCCGCCGCTTTTCACGTGAAGACTTCCCGGCCCGTGACACGATTCGCAGCCGATGTTCTTCGCGTTGTCTCCCTCCGCTTTCAGGCGCGAGTGCGTGGCCGTCGGGAAATCGCGCGCAATCGCTTCGTGACAGGTCGTGCACTCGCTCGACCCGACAAATTCCGCTCCGGGAATACTCGGCGGGGCAAGAATGGCGCGGCTTGTTTCGAAGTTACTGCAAGAAAGCAAAACGACGGTGAGCGCCGCTCCGCCGCCGACCACCCACCAGAGTTTCTCGCGCTTACCGCGGAACGAACGAGTTAATCTTGGATGCCACACGCGACACAGTTTTACCGGAAGCGCTCGCGGGTGGCTACGCATTTCTACGGGCGAAATTCCGCACTGGTCTCGCCGTTCCACCCCGTTCGCGTTTGGCGCGCGACAGCGCGGTATTCAGTCGGAGACTTCCCGGCCAGGTTTCGAAAGACGCGATTGAACTGCGACAAGGATTGAAAGCCCGCGGCGAAGGCAGCCTCGCTTACGCGCACATTGAGATCGTGCAAAAGCGCTCGCGCTTTTTCGTAGCGGCTGTGCGCGACGTACTTCACAAAATTCACCCCGGTGACCTCCTTGAACTTCTCGCTTAGGTGATTGGCGCTGATGTTGACTGACTTCGCCACCATCTTCAGCGAGATCTCCTCGCTGGCGTGTTCGTGAATGAAGTTCCGGGCCTTCCAAATTTCGCGCGGCTCGGCCTTGCTGAGCCGGCCTTTCTCCCCATCCAGTCTTCGTTCAGAAATCGTTTTCACCGAGGCGGAATTAGATGCGGCCCCAGTTCTATCCGATGAATTCTTGCCGGCTCTATCAGGGAAATCCCTAAGCGCTCTGCTCCTTGTTGCTCGCTTTCCCGCCCGCCCCGATTTCTTTTTCACAGTGATGAAATATTTCCGGGAGCACACGGGACGCTCCCCGTTCCTTGCTAATCACTCACCTCATTTTGCTCAACCGAAAATTGCTTCGGCAAAATCCGCCCCGTGTTTGGCAAAGGATGGTGAGCCGAAGGACCAACGCCTGCGCACAATAGTGCCATGCACGCGAGTTGCGCAGGTGAACAAAGCATTGGGGCCAGGCGATCCACGAACAACCTGGGCGCGCGGGCGCGCGGCGTCTTCCCGCCCACCATGCCATTGGGGCAATTTCTCTTCGAATACCTTTACCGCTGCGGTGTCCGCCACAGCTTCGGCATCCCGGGCGACTTCGCTCTTCCCACTTTTGCCGCGCTCGACAAATCGAAAATCAAAAACGTCACGATGACGCACGAGCCCAGCGCCGGATTCGCCGCCGACGCGTATGCTCGCATCAACGGAATCGGTCTGGTCTGCGTCACCTACTGCGTGGGGGGACTCAACGTTCTCAACGCCATCGCCGGCGCGTATGCCGAAAAATCACCCGTGGTCGTTGTCAGCGGAGCGCCCGGCCGAAAGGATCGAGAGAAAGATCCGCTCCTTCATCACAAGGTGAAGACCTTCGAGACCCAGCGGCGCGTCTACGATGAAGTCACCGTGGCGAGCGCTGTCCTGCTCGATGAACAGCGGGCGGCTTCCGAGATTGTTCGCTGCGTCGAGGCGTGTCTGCTGCATAAACGCCCGGTCTACATAGAACTGCCGCACGACATGGTCGACCGCGAAATTCCCACTGCCTTCGCCGCGCCCCTCGCCCAGGAAAAATCCGATCCGTACACGCTGGCCGCCGCGCTCGACGAAACGTTCGCACTCATCCGCGCCGCGAAAAAACCCGTCATCCTCGCCGGCGTGGAACTGGCGCGCTACCGAATGGCTCACCTCGTCGTGCAGATGGCCGAGCGGATGAACATCCCCATCGCCGCCGATCTCTTGAGCAAGAGCGCCGTCCCCGAAAACCATCCTCTTTACCTCGGCGTCTATGGCGGCGCCATGAGCAGCGACGAGCACGTCCGCAATTACGTTGAATCGGCGGACCTCGTCATCATGCTCGGAACGTTCATCACCGACATGAGCATGGGGTTCTACACCGCGAAGCTCGATCGGAAACGGACCGTCCTGGCCACGACCGAGCGCGTGAACGTTCAGTATCACCGCTACGAATCCGTGCAGTTCCGCGATTTTCTCGACTCACTCGCGACGGCCACGACCAGGCAGAAGCGCTTTCAACATCCCAACCCGCGCGCCGTCCCCGCTCCCTTGAAGAAACGCGAACGCTCCGATCCACTCACGGCGGTCGATATCTTCCGCATCCTTTCCCTGCATCTGGATGAAGGTTGTTGCGTGGTCGCTGATGTGGGCGACGCGATTTTCGGCGCGGTCGGGATTCACAGCGCGCGGCAGGCGCAATTCATCGCGCCCGCATATTATATGTCGATGGGCTTCGCCGTGCCCGCGAGCATTGGCGTCGCTTTGGCCAGGCCCACGCTGCGGCCGTACGTCCTCGTCGGCGACGGCGCTTTTCAAATGACCGGGACGGAAATTTCCACCGCGGTCCGGCTCGGACTCAACCCCATCATTCTTATCCTGAACAACGACGGCTACGGCACGATGCGAAAGCTCCATGACGGCAAGTTCAACGTCATCACGCAATGGAACTACCACAAGATTTGCGAATTGGTTGGCGGCGGTGAATCCGCCGTCGTCTCCACCAAAGGCGAATTAGACGAAGCCATCCGACGCGCCCAGGACTCCGGCAAGTTGACCGTCATCGAAATCAAAATTCCGCGCGACAACATCAGTCCGCAGTTGGCGACAATCGGCCTCGAAGTGGCGAGAGTGCGCGGCTGGAAGCCAGTCAACGCTCCATCCGGAGACTCCACCCGATTGGACAAAACGCTTGAACGTTCAGGCATTCGGGATGAACGAATATGATCGTGAGTCACCAAACCACGGGGGTGTCCAAGTTTTTCGTCGTCATGCTGACGATGGCGGCGTGGTTCGCGATTTCGAATCATTGTGTCTTGAGCGCGATCGAAGCGAGCGCCGGGAAACCCGTGGCGCATTGTCATGGCCCCGAACCTTCCCCGGTTCAGCCCAGTGGCGGCGATCAGGAGTCGCCCTGCTGCAAAACGTTGCGTGCGACTTTGGCGGTTCCGGTCAAGGCGCCGGATGCCCAGATGCATGCGAGTCTGTTCGCCTACGATTTTGTTTCGCAAATTCACGCCTTCGATGATCGGCAACTGAAATGCGTCTCGTACTTCGCGGATACCGGGCCGCCCGGCTCGTCCACCTTTGCGGAGTTGGTTTTGCAGCGGAGCATTCTGGCGCACGCTCCGCCTGCCCTCGCCTAACGACTGAAACCCGCTGCTCGCGGGACGTCTCAGCTCGTTAGCCTCTTCGCTCGCCGCGCTCGAGGGCTTTCTCGTCTTCGTGCGTGGCACTCATGGCGGTATGCCGTGGTGCATCGTCGCCTCGTTTCGAAAAATCAGAACCAAAATAAAAAAATGAAAATGAAAAAATATGTAGTCTGTGTCGCAGCAACCGCGCTCGCGCTCGTTGCTCTCGCTGCTCCGCTCTCGGCGGTGCCGTTGACGGATCAAAACAAACAATTCCTCGCCAATTACGAGAAGGTGCATCAGGCCCTAGTCGCCGACGATCTCGCGACTGCGAAGAAAGCGGCGGCCGATCTTGGCTCGCCGGGATCGGACCTCGCGAAGAGCGAGACACTCGATCAGGCGCGCGCGGCGTTCGAAAAACTCAGCGCTGAAGCCGCGAAACTAGCTGCCGGTCAAGGCGGCTACTACGTCATGCACTGCCCCATGAAGAATAAGGATTGGGTGCAGACAAGCGATAAAGTCGCCAACCCGTATGGCGGCAAAGAAATGCTCGGTTGCGGGGAAGTGAAGAAGTAACCACACACTGGGAATGTCTCGGGTAACAACCAAGACCACACATGAATAAAATGAAACTACTGTTAACAATCGCAGCCGCGGCGGTATTCGCCGCATCTCCTCTCGTCGCTCATGAAGGGCACGATGATAAAGAGAATCTCGCGGCCGGCGAGACGAAGAAGATCACCGGCGAAGTCATCGATATGGCCTGCTATGTCGATCACAACGCGACCGGCGAGAAACACGCCGACTGCGCGAAGAAATGCATCACGAGCGGCTTGCCAGTTGGCTTGAAGGCAGACGACGGCAAGACCTATCTGCTCATCGGCGAGCACAAGCCGCTTAATAGCGAACTCGCGCAGTACGCCGCGAAGAAGATCACGGTCGAAGGCAAGATCGTGTCGCGGGATGGCATCTATATGATCGAAAACGCGGTCATTATGAAATGAAGCCGGAAAATGCAGCGATCAAGTGGGACGAGCAGTGCGCCGTCTGCGGCAAATCGGTCGGACACGGAGAAGGCTTCAGCCATCTCAACATCCAAAGCCAAATGATCGCGCTCTGTTGTCCGCTCTGTTTCGAAACATTCGGGAAAGACCCAGCCAAGTACCTGCGTCGCCGCGCTGCGGGGAAAATCTCCGAAGACACACATCCGCAGGGATCTTTTTCTCCTTTCGACCCATGAAGCGAATTCTCATCCTCCTGCTCATGAGCGCGCTCAGCGCTCCGATTCTCCTCGCGGGCGACACCCTCTCGCAGGGCGGCGTTGTGAGCGCCGTTTTGCGCGACAACGCGTCGATCAAAGCGGCGCGTGCAAAATGGGAAGCGATGAAAGCGCGCGTACCACAGGCTGGCGCTTGGGAGGATTTGCGTGCGGGCGTCGATTCGATGACAACGCGTTCCGTCAGCATTCCCCCGAACTCCTTCATGGATCAAACCGCGACGTTGGAGCAGGAGGTGCCCATTTCCGGCAAAAATCGCAGCCGCGCTCGTGCTGCGACGGCTGAGGCCGGCGCGGCGTTTGAAGATCTGCGCCGTATGGAGCTCGACGTGGTCTCTCGTGCGCGAGTTGCTTATGCGCGCCTCGCGAACGGCTACGCGCAGCTGGAAGTTAACCGCCGCAACGACGATCTCCTTAGCCAGTTTGTGCAAATCAGCCGCAGCCGCTACGAAACCGGAGCAGCCACGCAAGCTGATGTGCTCATCGCCCAGACCGACGCGGCGAAGCTGTTGGAAACGCGCGCCGACATCGAACGCCAAATTTCCGAAGCCCAATCGGCGCTGAATGTCTTGCTGAACCGCCCGGCGCAAGCGCCCCTCGGCCAGCCCGTCCCGCTTGTCTTTACGCCGCGCGCGCTTTCACTGCAAACACTGCAAGCAATCGCCATCGCGCGTCGGCCAGAGCTCCAGCGAGCACAGAGCCGGATCAACGCGGAGAGATTCCGCCTCGAGCTTGCAAACCGTCAGTGGTTTCCCGATCCGGCACTGAATGTCAAATCGCAACGCTACAACGACGCTTCTCAAGCGATCAGTGAAGTCGATGTCGGCATTTCGTTTCCCATCCCGTGGTTGAACTGGAAGAAGTATTCCGCGGGAGTTTTGGAGTCGCGCAAGAGTGTGGAAAATGCGCAGCACGAATTCGACGCGACGCGTTTCGAAGCGCTCGGACTGGCGCGCGATCAGCTCAAAAAAATCCGGACTTCAGCTGTGCAATACGAACTTTATCGCGACAAGATTCTGCCGGTCGCGCGGCAGACGGTCGAGGCAAGCCGCGCCGCGTACGAAGCGAACACGGGCGGATTTTTGCAGTTGATCACAACACGCCGCACTCTGCAGGACGCCGAGTCCGCGGCGCTCAATCATCTTGCAGATTATGCGGCTGCCATCGCGGAACTGGACGCGATCATCGGAAGAACCACGCCGGATGGTCAGAACGGAGACGCAAAATGAAAACGATCGTCATTTATCTTGTTTGTTTAGTCGCGCTGACGTTAACGCCTTCGTGCTCGAAGAAGCCCGGCCCGACCGACGGTGCTGATCGCAAAGTTAAATACTACAAGTCCACCATGCTGCTCGGCGAGATCAGTCAAACCCCGCGCAAAGACAGCATGGGGATGGACATGGTTCCCGTTTACGAAGGCGAGGACGAATCGAAAACCATCACGGTCGATGCCGCGACCGTGCAGAAGATGGGGGTTCGCACAGCGATCGTCACAAAAGGTCCGCTGCGTCGAATCATTCGCACAGTCGGCTCGATCGACTACAACGAAACCGCGCTCGCGGATGTGACGACAAAATTCCGGGGCTGGATCGAAAACCTCTTCGTCGATTCCACCGGCAAACAGGTGCACAAAGGCGAGCCGCTCTTCGACATTTACTCGCCCGATCTCTACAGCGCGCAAAACGAGTACGTGCTCGGGTTGAATCAAGGCGGCGCGTCCGGTCTCAAAGCCAGCGCGCGGCAAAAGCTGAGGCTCTTCGACATTTCCGAAGATCAAATCGCGGAACTGGAAAAAAGCCGGCAGCCGCTGCGCGCGTTGCGGGTCGATGCGCCGATCGACGGAATCGTGGTCGAGAAAATGGCCGTGCGCGGACAGATGGTCGAAGCCGGAATGAAATTATACCGGCTGGCCGATCTTTCGATCGTGTGGGTCCAGTCGCAGATCTACGAGCAAGACCTCGCCCTTCTCAAGCTCGGACAGGAAGCGGACGTGAGTCTCTCGTATTTACCCGACCGGAAATTTCGGGGACGCGTCACATACATTTATCCGACCGTCGATGAGAAGACACGCACGGCGCGGGTGCGGATGGAATTTCACAACCCGGGGTTGTTCTTGAAGCCCGGCATGTTCGCCACAGTGGAGTTACAGGCTGAACTAAAACCCGATGCGCTGCTCGTTCCTGATTCGGCGGTGTTGCGAAGCGGCGAGAAAAACACGGCGTTTGTCGCGATCGATGACGGCCACTTCGAACCGCGCGACGTGCTGCTCGGCGCGCGCGCCGATAACAACGCGTATGAAGTGATCAGCGGCTTGACGGAAGGCGAGCGCGTTGTGACATCGGGTCAGTTCCTGCTCGATTCCGAGAGCCAGCTTCGGGAAGCGATTCAAAAAATGCTGAATCCGAATGCGACTCCGGCAGCAACGGCCGCGGAAGATCATTCCGCGCGCCCGGACTCGCAAGCGACCGTCGCGCCGGTCCAACCGGCAGTCGTGCCGAGCACTTACGTCTGCCCGATGCCCGAGCATGCAGACATTAAATATAATCATCCTGGCAAATGCCCGATCTGCGGCATGACGCTCATTCCCACGGCCGATGAAAAGCTCGCCTCGCCAACGCCAGCGCCAACAGCGACGCCAACGCCTGCGCATCAGCACTAAAGTTTGTTGTATTCCTCATGAGTGCCGATCCACGTCCAGACGAAGGTTTGCCGGTCGGTGTAATAGCCGACCGCGCGGTAATGGTCGCCAACGCGGACAGACCATTGAGAGACTTTGAACTTTTTGAAATGCAGCGAGGCGTGCCGCTCGTTTCGAAGCCAAAGTTTGTAGTTTTTGAACGCCAGTCGCTGAACTTCCGGAGGCAGCCTAACGAGTCGTCTTCGGAACGAAACGGAAAGCTTCGAAATCATTCGGCCGGCGGCTCCGGCCAATCGCTCAACCTCCCAGCCTTCGCGTCCTCTTGGGCCTCCAACATCAGCTTGTGCAACTTCCCGCCGGGCTCGCAATCCGCGCGCATCTGCTTGTCCCATTCATCGTCGGGCCAATCCTGCACCAGCGCATTCAGCTCTGCCTTTTCCATGTGCGAGAGCGCATCGATCTTCGCCTTAAGTTCTTTCACGCGCGCGCCGAGCTCCGTGGCCGGCGTTTCCTTGATGCGCGCGGAGCCTTCCGCGGTCACACCGAAGTGTTTCTCCCAATCCGGACGCCAATACGGACACAACGCCCCGCGATCCTCCGGCGTCAGTTCATCGATGGCGGTTTTCAGTTCTTCCACCGTGGCCATGCCCAAAATCTAACGCACCGTCATGCTGAAGGCGATCATCGACTTTTCGCTGCGAAACAAATTCGTTGTTTTGCTGGCGGCGCTTGCGCTGACGCTGGCCGGCATTTTTGCTCTTCGCAATATCCCGCTCGACGCGATTCCCGACCTCTCCGACACGCAAGTCATCATCTATACCGAGTGGCCGGGACAAGCGCCCCAGATCGTGCAGGACCAGGTGACGTATCCGATCACGACGAAGATGCTCTCGGTGCCGCACGCGAAAGTAGTCCGCGGCTATTCCTTCTACGGTTTCTCGTTCGTCTACGTGATTTTCGAAGACGGCACTGATCCCTACTGGGCCCGAAGCCGCGTGCTCGAATATCTCAGTTCGCTCGGCAACAGTTTGCCCAGAAATGTCACGCCGTCCCTCGGACCCGACGCGACCGGTGTCGGTTGGGCGTTCATCTACTCGCTTAATTCGAAGGAGCGCAGTCTGGCCGAGCTGCGGTCGATGCAAGACTGGTATTTGAAATATCAGCTCACGTCCGTGGAAGGCGTCGCCGAGGTCGCGTCGATCGGCGGATTTGTAAAGCAGTACCAGGTGACGGTCGATCCCACGAAGCTCCGCGCCTACAACCTTTCGATCGCCGACGTGAGCATGGCGGTAAAGAAGAGCAACGGCGAAGTCGGCGGCCGCTCCATCGAGATGGGGGAAAAGGAATTTATTCTGCGCGTCCGCGGATACGTCCAATCCATCGACGATTTGCGCAAGGTGGCGGTCGGCGTCGGCGCGAACGGTGTTCCCGTTTTGCTCGACCAGGTCGCGCACGTGCAGCTCGGGCCCGAAATGCGGCGCGGCATTGCGGAGTTGAATGGCGATGGCGAAACGGTCGGCGGCATCGTCGTCGTGCGCTACGGCGCCAACGCGCGCCAGGTCATCGGCGACGTAAAGAAACGGCTCGATCAGGCCATGAAGGGATTGCCGCCGGATGTCAGTTACACGGTCGCGTACGATCGGACGGCGTTGATCGATCGCGCCGTGGCCACGTTGGAAGAGAAGCTCATCGAGGAAAGCATCGTCGTCGCGCTGGTCTGCATCGTTTTCCTCCTGCATTTTCGGAGCGCGCTGGTCGCGATCATCATTCTGCCGGTGGCGGTGTTGATCTCGTTCGCCGTCATGTATCGGCAGGGCATCAGCTCAAACATCATGTCGCTTGGCGGCATCGCGATCGCTATCGGCGCCATGGTGGACGCGGCGATCATCATGATCGAGAACGCGCACAAGCACATCGAGCGCGATGGCGGCAAGAAACCGCACTGGCAGATCATTCGCGACGCTTCGATCGAGGTGGGACCAACATTGTTTTATTCGCTCCTCGTCATCACGGTTTCGTTCCTTCCGGTTTTCGCGCTCCAGGCCCAGGAAGGCCGGCTTTTCAAACCGCTCGCGTTCACGAAAACGTATTCGATGGCCGCGGCGGCGTTGCTCTCGGTGACGCTCGCGCCGATTCTGATGGGTTATTTCATCCGCGGCCGATTGCCGAAGGAAGAGCGCAATCCGATCAATCGATTTCTCATCTGGGCTTATCACCCGGTCATCGATTTCGTCATTCGGCGACGGCGGATGGTGATCCTTGTCGCGGCGTTGATCGTCGCGTGGGTCTTTCTGCCGTGGAACCGCTTCGTCACAAATTCTCTGCCTGAAGGACCGCTCCGCAGCGCCTCACTCGCAATCGGAAAACTTTTCCCGTTCCAAAACCTGGGCTCTGAGTTCATGCCGCCGCTTTACGAAGGCGACTTGCTCTACATGCCGACGACGTTCCCCGGAATCTCGACGACGAAAGCGCGCGAGCTTCTCCAGCAGACCGACAGAATCATCAAGAGCTTTCCCGAAGTGCATCATGTCTTCGGCAAGGTGGGCCGCGCCGAAACTGCCACCGATCCCGCGCCGATGGACATGATTGAGACGACCATCATGTTGAAAAACGAGAAGGACTGGCCCGTCGTCGACATAAAGAATCAGAGCGGCCAGATCGTCGCGCATCGCAAGCGCACGGTCGACGAACTGACTGACGCGATGAATGCCGCGATTCAATTTCCCGGGCTGAACAACGCCTGGACGATGCCGATCAAAACCAGGATCGACATGTTGGCCACGGGAATCAAAACGCCCGTCGGCATCAAAGTCGCCGGCGCCGATCTCGCGCAACTCGAACGCATCGCCGGAGAAATCGAGACGGTCATTCGACAAGTCCCCGGCACCTCGAGTGTCTTCGCCGAGCGCGTGATGGGCGGCAATTACATTGAGTTCAACATCAATCGCGACGAGATCGCGCGCTATGGCCTTGCCCTGGCGGACGTGCAGGAAGTGCTCGAAGTGGCGCTGGGCGGAATGCCGCTCACCACCACCGTGGAAGGCTTGGAGCGCTACAGCATTAACCTCCGTTACGATCGCGATTTTCGCGAGAATCTCGAGGCGCTAAAACAAATCGTGGTGCCGACGCCGACCGGCGCCCAGATCCCGCTCGGCCAGATCGCGACGTTGAATGTGGTGCGCGCGCCCATGGGCGTGAAGAGCGAAGGCGCGGTTCCGAACGCGTGGATTTATGTCGATGTAAAAGGAATCGATGTCGGCACCTATGTGCAGATGGCCCAGCGCGCGTTGAACGAGGCTGTCGCGCGGAAGCAAGTCGTGCTGCCGAGCGGTTACAACGTTTTTTGGAGCGGCCAATACGAATACATGCAGCGCGCCAAGCAACGGCTCGCCGTCGTCATCCCGATCACGCTGCTCCTCATCATCCTGATCATTTACCTCAACACCCGCTCGCTCGTGAAAACCGCAATCGTTCTTCTCGCCGTTCCGTTTTCCCTGGTCGGCGCATTCTGGCTTCTCTATCTCGCTGGATACAACCTCAGTGTCGCCGTTTGGATTGGGATCATTGCCCTGGCCGGCCTCGATGCGGAAACGGGCGTCGTCATGTTGTTGTATCTCGATCTGGCCTACAACGAGTGGAAAGAAAACGGCCGGCTCCGGAGCGCCGGTGATTTGCGCGATGCAATTTATCACGGGGCGGTGAAACGCGTTCGGCCGAAGGCGATGACGGCCGCCGTCATCATCGGCGGCTTGTTGCCGATTCTTTGGAGTCACGGCGCCGGCGCCGATGTCATGAAGCGAATCGCCACGCCGATGGTCGGCGGCGTAGTTACCTCGACCTTGATGGAACTCATCGTCTATCCCGCCATCTTTTTCGTTTGGCGTTCACGCAAACTCGAGCACCAGCCGGTTTCGACGAATGCCGAAGTCGTGCCCGCGTGAGATCGCAGAAGATATGAGTGCGGACAAAAGGACTGTAAAGGATCCTGTGTGCCGGATGAAGCTTGATGGGGGGCACATCAAAGACTCTCTCGCTTACAACAAGCCTGTAAATCGGTGAAATCACGACTCCTGCGAATTAGCGGCGGGTTAGTTGTTTGCGTAATCGGATTGGGCTCATTGCGCCTCCTTCTTCAGCGCAAGACCGCCGACCAAATCAGGATCGTTTCTCGCTCTGGGATCGCTTCACTTGAGAAAATCCGGCTCGGCGGCATTGAGCAATGGATTCAAATTCGCGGGGACAATCGCGCGAACCCAATCCTGCTTTTTCTGCACAGCGGGCCCGGCTTCCCCGAGATGCCGTTTTCGCATGTGAACGCGGCGCTCGAAAAAAAGTTGGTCGTTGTGCAGTGGGATCAGCGCGGCGCGGGAAAATCTTATTCCGCTTCGATTCCGGAGAACTCCATGACGATCGAGCAATTCGTCGCGGACACGCATCAGCTCACGCAGCTTCTCTTGCAACGGTTTGGCCGATCGAAGTTGATTCTCGTTGCGCATTCCTGGGGATCGATCGTTGGCGCGCTCACTGTGGCGAGGTATCCCGAATTGTTTGAGGCGTACGTGGGGATCAGCCAGGCCGTCGATCCGCCCGAATCGGAACGAATGATGTATCGCTTCGCGCTCGAGACGGCGGCGAAGCAGGGAAACGAAAAAGCCGGGGCAGAGCTTCGGCGGATGGGCGAGCCGCCTTACAATAATTTCGCGGACTACCGCACAATGAAAGGGTGGGTTCATCAATTCCGCGACGCGGGCTATTCAGAGATCAGTCCATGGAAGTTCGCGTGGTTGGCCCTCGCTTCTCCCGCGTATTCATGGAGCGACCTGTTGCGCCTCGCCCTCGGAATGCGCTTTTCCTTTTCGCACCTCTGGCAGGAGGTTTTCTACCGGACCGACTTACTCCAGCAAGCGCCCAAACTCGATGTGCCGGTTTATTTTTTTCTCGGCAGGCGCGATCGCACTGTAACGGCTTCCGCCGCGCTGGCGGAACGGTATTTCGATAGCCTCGATGCACCAAAAGGCAAACATCTGATCTGGTTCGAAAATTCGGGCCACTGGCCGCAATTGGAAGAGCCCGAGAAATTCCGCGCCGTGCTCACGAATGAGCTGTCGAAATCCATCCTTAAAGACAAACAGGGATAGACGGCGCGTGGCAATAAATGCGCATAGTTTCGCAACTGATGCGCAGGCCCTGGCGTCAGTTGTGCGACTATAGGTTCCAAGGAAAGCAGCATGGAGACGACGAAAGCTAGTTGGCCGGCGAAACACAACTGGCGTTATATCGCGCGGGAGTCGCCGCCGAAACGCGCCGTCGCCGAACGCATCTGCGACTTCGACGAGATCTACGGCTTGTTTGACGAAGCGACCGCGCGCGCGCAAGCCAGCCGCTGCATCAACTGTCCTGATCCTCCTTGCGTCAAGACATGTCCTCTCGGCAATCGGATTCCCGAATGGCTCGGCCTGGTAACGGACGGCCGCTTCCTCGAAGCGGCGGAGCTCTCGCGTTCCACGAGCAACATGCCCGAGATTTGCAGCCGGGTTTGTCCGCAGGAACGTTTGTGTGAAGGCGCCTGCACGTTGAACGCGCGCTCGGATCCGGTTTCAATCGGCGCGATTGAAAAGTTCATTAATGAATCCGCGTTCGCCCACCACGAGGTTGATGCGGCCGTCGCCCCGCCGAATGGATTGAAGATCGCGGTAGTCGGGAGTGGACCGGGCGGAATGACGTGTGCCGATGAATTGGCAAAGCTCGGTTACGCCGTCACCATTTTTGAATCGCAAAACCGCGCCGGCGGTCTCCTGGTCAATGGCATTCCGTCGTTTAAACTCGAGAAGCGAATCGTCGAGCGACGGCTCGATCTCTTGCGCCGGCGCGGCGTCACGTTCCGGCGCGGTATCAAAGTTGGGCGCGACGTTTCGTTGTCGAACTTGCGCGCGCAGTTCGATGCGGTCTATCTCGCCATCGGCGCGCAGAAGCCGAAGCCGCTGGAGGTCCCCGGCCCCGAATTGCGCGGGGTTTTTCATGCGCTGCCGTTTCTGATTCAAAAGAATCTCGACGCAGCATCGGAACATTCACCGATCGAGGTGGCGGGGAAACGTGTTGTCGTGTTTGGCGGAGGCGATACCGCGATGGATTGTTTGCGCACGGCGATTCGCTCCGGAGCGCGCGAAACGATCTGCATCTATCGGCGTGATCTCGAGAACATGCCCGGCAGCCGGCGGGAATATGCCAACGCCGTCGAGGAAGGCGCGCGCTTCATGTTTCTCACAAATCCGATTGCACTCTCAGGCAACGGAGCCGGTCAGGTGGCGGAGGCGCGTTGCGTGCGGATGGAGCTGGGAGAACCGGATGCGAAAGGGCGGCGCAAGCCGCGGCCGATCCCTGATTCCGAACTCACCGTGCCAGTCGATGTGGTTCTGGTCGCTTACGGTTTCGATGCGGTGCCGATTTTTGCCGCCGGTAATTCGGACGAGATCGCCGTCAACAAATGGGGAGGCGTCATCGTCGATCCCAACCAAATGACCAGCGTGCCCGGCGTGTTCGCAGGCGGCGACCTTGTGCGCGGCCCGGATTTGGTCGTGCGCGCCGTGCGCGATAGTCGCAAGGCCGCCGCCGGCATTCACAAGTTCTTGTCGTCGCGGAATCCGCTCAGGCCCGAGTCCAACCTGGCGAGCGCGAAACTTTCCCCGCTTTAACGCAGCCAGGAATTTTCCCGATAACGCCGCCGGCTAGGCCTGGCAATCACGAGGCGGAAACCAATGATGAATCCGCAGGTCTTTCTCGTAGTAGGCGTCAACCGCCACTCCGGCCCAGCACAGCAACGGGAAGAGCAAGCCCAGGCCGGCGGTGGCCAGACCAAGCAGAATCCCCGCCCACACCGCGATGGGCATTCCCAGAAACAGCCAGAGCAATCCGGCGGCGGCATGGCCTTTGTAAATCTGGCCCAGTCCCGGCACGATAATGCTGAGGAACGCTGCCCATTTATTTTCCGCACTCACGATTTCTTTGTTCGAACACACAAGCGATTCGTTGTTCATCTGAATTACCTCCTCACCAAGGATTCCGCGCCCGGCGGAGTTGCGCTCACCATCGCTTGCCAAATGTGAGGCGGATTTTGCTCGCGTCGCGATGCAGCGCGGTTCGCCGCGAACAGCTACGGATAGAGCCACTGCTTCTCCCAGCCGTCAGCCGTGCGCGTATATAGAATGCGCTGATGGCGGCGGTAAGGTTTTCCTGTCCAAAACTCAATTCGCTCGGGCACGAGGCGGAAGCCCGACCAGAACGGCGGGCGCGGCACCTGACCAATTCCGAACCGGATCGCCGCCTTCGCGACTTCCGCCTCCAATTCGAAATAGCCCTGCATCGTTCGCGATTGCTTTGACGCCCATGCGCTGATCTGGCTCAAACGCGGCCGCGTCGCGAAATACGCATCAGCCTCCTCGTCGCTCACGATTGCCGCGCGACCGCGGATGCGCACCTGCCGGTCGAGCTGCGTCCAGAAAAAGCAGAGCGCCCCGCGCGAATCATTCCGCAACGCCCGGGCCTTCGGGCTTTCCATGTTCGTGAAGAAAACAAACCCGCGCTCGTCGCAGCCCTTGAGCAGAAGCATGCGCGCGTCCGGATGGCCATCGACATCCACGGTGGCGACCGTCATGGCCGTCGGATCTTTCAACCCGGCATCCACCGCTTCCTGGAGCCAGTCTTGAAACAGCACGATTGGGTCTTTCATGTTCCCTCCCAGTTTTGTCAGCAACCCAAACTAACACAGCCGCGCAAAGAAGCTGGTGATCGAGAAGAGAGGCTCGACTTGAAAGCGGCGATTCGAGACACTTCGCGGATGCTGCAAAATCTCTATCCTCATCTGCTCGGCTTTCACGGCTTGTTTCGTTGGGTTGTTCTCGTTGCTGCGGTTGTAGCGATCGTCGTCGCGTTCTCCGGTTGGAGCGGGACAAAACCGGCAAGCACAAACCTTCGACGGTTCAGCGTCATCTTTGTCATCGCGATGGATATCGAATTGCTCATCGGTCTGCTGCTCTATTTCGGTGCAAGCCCCGCCTTGCGCAGCGCGCTGGCCAGCCACACCATGCTCATGGTTCTGGCGGTCATTTGCGCGCACGTCGGAGGAGCTTTGTCGCGCAAAGGCCGCACCGATCAAATGAAATACCGGGGCGCGGCCATCGCCTACACGATTTCGCTGCTTGTGATGCTCGCCGGTATTCCGTGGCGCGGGCTGCTGTAGCGGCACTTCGTCGCCGCACAAGCGCTGTTAAGAAAACAACGACCCGGCATTTCTGCCGGGTCGCCGATGCAAACAAACTTTCTCGTTTCCTGGATTGCCGCCTTAACGCTGGTCGGACGGCACCGGTCTGGCTGATCGCGAATTGCGAAACGCTAGTCGTTTCTTGCCGCGGGATTCGCCGGTATTCCGTGGCGCGGGCTGCTCTAGCCGCCAATGTGGGAGGGACCTTTCTGTCCCGATCCGAAGGCGTGCGTTATCTCCCGTTCGCCGAAATACCCGCTCGGACACGCTGCCCGCAGCGAATCAGATGTATGAGATCGAGCACAAAAGATAAGATCAAAGGCGGTCTGCGCGAAGCCAAAGGCAAAGTCAAAGAAGAGGCCGGGAAAGCAATCGGTAATCCTAACTTAAGGGATCGCGGGACCGACGAAAAGGTCGCTGGCAAAGTGCAAAAGAAAATAGGCGACGTGAAAAAAGTATTCGGAAAATAGTCGCGAGGCGAGTGGGACCGGAAGCCTTGGTTAGCGCGTCTTCGTAGGTAAAGCTCCCGAACCTCTCACTTTCGATTCTCTCAGATCGGTTCGCCCCGGATCGCTCGGGGTTGAATCCGATCCGATCTCTTGGCGGCTCTCGTGATCCGCCCGGAAGGCTGAGCGCGCATTCAAAACTCGAGTGGTTAAGCCAGTCGAGTGCAAGGCGGGCTAGCGAGTGCGCGATGGCATTGTCTATCGTAAGCGGCTTACGATGCATACTCGAGGATGAAGAAGAGGTTGCGTTGATCAGTCCTATACGTGAATCACGTATAGGCGAACGCGAGTGCCGTCGACTTTACCGGTGCAGTCGGCGACCGGCGCGACCTCGTGCGACGTGGAGCACATCGGCCTCGTTATTTCCGGCTCAGCCGCCTGCCGGATGAACGACGGCCGTTATTACGAAATGAAACCCGGCGATCTCTTCTATATCGGTCCCGGCCACGACAGTTGGGTTGTCGGCGACGAGCCGTCCGTCTCCCTCCACTTCCTCGGCGCGGAGCATTACGCGGCTAAGTAACCGGCCCGTTTCTAGGCTGGAAAGCGCGGACGGTGGGGTGATAACCTTGCGGCCGCGCTTTGAAAAATTTTCTCCGACTCAACGCTAGCCTGCTCTACTGGGTTCTGGTCGCTCCGTTTAAGGGCCAGCTTTTCAAGATATCGCCAATCTTCCGGCAGATGGTCTTCATCGGGGTGCGCGCGACGCCGATGGTGGCGCTGACCGCGTTCAGCATCGGCGTGACCCTCGCGATGCAGGCCGCGCATTCGCTCCAACAACTCGGCGCGGAAATTTACGTGCCCGATCTGGTGATGGTCACGCTGTTGCGCGAGATGGGCCCCGTGCTTATCGCGGTGATCGTCATCGGCCGGAGCGGGTCCGCGGTCGCGGCCGAATTAGGCACCATGAAAGTCTCCGAGGAAATCGAGGCGCTCGAAGTGATGGCGATCAACCCGATCAGCTACCTGATCGTTCCGCGATTCATTGCCATGTTGATCATGTTGCCGGCACTGACCGTCCTCGGAAATTACATCGGCGTTTTCGGCGGCTGGGCCATCTGCTACTTCACGCTCGATGTGACCACGGCCGGTTTCATCCTGCGCGCGCTCCAAAGCGCCGACACGTGGGATCTGTATTCCGGCATCATCAAAAGTGCAGTCTTCGCGTGGCTCATCATCACGATCGCGTGCAACGCCGGCCTGCACGTGGAAGGCGGCGCGGAAGGTGTCGGCCAGGCGACCACGTCCGCGGTCGTCCAATCGCTCCTTGCCATGCTCGTGGCGAACGCGATCCTCACGGCGCTCTTCTTTTTCAACTAATGAATCTGACAACAGAGCCCGTCGTCGAAGTGAACAATCTCGTCCGGAAATTCGGAGACCGGACCGTGATCGACGATCTTTCTTTCACCATTCATCGCGGCGAGACGCTCGTGATCATGGGCGGCAGCGGTTGCGGCAAGAGCACCCTGCTCCGTCACATCATTGGCGTCATGAAACCGAGCGCCGGCTCGGTGAAAATCTTCGGGGACGAGATCACGGCGATGAACGATCGCCAGATCGAAGATATCCGGCGCCGTTTCGGGATGTTGTTTCAATCCGGCGCGCTCCTCGCGTCGCTCACCGTCGGCGAAAATGTGGCGCTGCCGTTGTTGCAGCACACCGACCTGTCGGTTGATGAAATTCAGGAGACCGTGACCCGGAAATTGCAGATGGTCGGGCTGAGCGGCTTCAACGATCTCAAGCCCGCCGAGATCAGCGGCGGCATGCGGAAACGCGTCGGTCTGGCGCGCGCCCTCGCGCTCGATCCCGAGTTGCTCTTCAGCGACGAGCCGACTTCCGGCCTCGACCCGATCATGACCGCGGTCGTGGACAGGCTCACGCTCGAGCTGACGAAGGACGCAGGCATGACCGCCGTCGTCGTTACCCATGACATGACGAGCGCGTTCCGGATCGCGACCCGCATGATTATGCTCGGACGCGGCAAGATTCTCGCGCAAGGTACTCCCGACGAAATCAGGACCCACCCCGATCCTGAAGTGCAACAATTCATCAATGGCGAAGCCGACGGCCCCATGCCCCTGAACCTTTCCCAGGACGATCACGAAAATCACCCGCACGTGAAAGCGCGCCCGCTGGTTTCGGCGCGCCGGCGCTTTAACCTCAAAATGCCATGAAAAAAAACTTCTCCGATTACGTCGTCGCGTTGTCCGTGATCGCTTGCAGCGTGGTCTTGCTCGCTGCGCTCACCATGGCGCTGTCCGGTTTCCGATTGAAAAAGCCGACGCGCACGTTGCAGATCGATTTCGAAGATGTCACCGGCGTTAAGCTCCATTCCGAAGTGCGCTACGCCGGCGCGCCGGCCGGACGGGTTATCGCGATGCGGCATCTGAGCCGCGACCAGCGCGAATCCGCTACGAACAAGAGAAATGCCGTGCGGGTCACGGTCAGTCTTGCGGACGATATTCCGCCCTTGCCCGCCGATGTTATCGCGACGTTAAGCTCGGATACGTTACTCGCGCCGATGTTCGTCGCCCTGTCAGCCGGCACCCCGGGTGGTGAGACGCTGGCGAACAATGCTGTCGTCGAAGGGCACCCGGCTTACGGAATCCAGCAGATCGCCGCGGCGGCCGGGCCGTTGGTCGACAACGCGAACAAACTGATCGACACGCTTAGCCGCACCGTCACCAATCTGGACGGCACCATTACAACCGTCCGCACCGGCCTCGACGAATTCATGCCGAAGATCCCGCCGCTCATCGATACCGCAAAAACGGACCTCGAGGAACTGCAACGCATCATCAAAGGCCTCGATGACGTGGAAAAAAATGCGAACACCTTGTTCGAGAGTGCCGGCAAATTCGTCGGCAACACCGACAAGCAGCTCCAGGATCAGATGAAAGAGCTGCGCGTGATTTTGTTGAACCTGAAGGTGGTCAGCACTCACGCTAAGGCACTCACCCAGTCGCTCGCCGAGAAGCCGAGCCGCATCCTCTTCAGCGGCAAGGGCAATACGCTCACGCCCGAGGCGGAGATTCTTAAGAGCAAGGAACCGTTGCCCGCGAAAAAGCAGTAGTTTCCTCGTTCCCCGCTGGAGCCGCGGCGCTTGCGCCAGCGAGTCTAGAACTTCTTGCTCACACTAACGTACCAATAACGGTTCCGAATGGAGTAGAGCTAGGTTCGATCCAAACACTGTTTCCCGCGTACGGTTCGCGAGGACATTTCGCTGCTATACGTGATTCACGTATAGCACCTCCATCAGATCGTTTCCGTAGTTCGTTCCGGTCGGCTACTAACCGATCATGGCCCGGAGGAAAAAGATCAAGACGCCGATAGTGACGAGCGCGAGCGGTGCGCGAGCGAGAAACTTCGTCGTCCCATCGAGACTCTGGCCACGCCGTGATTGCATGAACGCCATTAGCGCCAGCACCAGCCCCACGGCGTAACAGATCAGCGTCACGGTAAGAGCCGTCGATCCCGCAGCCGCGGGACCCCGCAGCCGCGGGACCCCGGAAGTCCCGCCCAAAAGCCCGAGCCCGAGAAAAAGAAACGACGCCAGCCCGAGTTTGCGCAGATGATTCATGCAGCCCCCTGCTTACGCGATACTACCCATCCCGGCAAATTCCGACCCTGCGCAGATCCGAGTCGGCTAATTCTTTATCTCAACGAGCGAAGATCGGAACAATCTATCGTAAGCGGCTTACGATGCACTGCCTGAAGCGAAAGGATTTCAACCGCTGCGATGACTTGACTGGTTAAACCAGTCGAGTTTCACATTCGAAAATTAGCCGGTTCGCGACTAAAACAATCTATCGTAAGCCGCTTACGATGCATCCAGGGCGAAGCTTGTCGAGACGTTGACATGAGTCGGCCGTGGCGATCCGCAAGATTGGTTGAGGAGCGTTAACGTAAGCGGCTTACGATGCATTACCTGAAGCCAAAGGGATCTCAATCGCCGCGGTAACTCGACCGCTTTAAGCGGTCGAGTTTCAACCGCACCAATCAAAAGTAGCGGACGAACGTGGGCGCCTGGAGCGACCCGGCGAAACTAATGGTGGTGTAAATCGGGCACCGCGCAGATCAAGGTCGTGGTCTAATGCCCACCCCATCCACTGATGGAGATCTGCTTCAGCTGCCGATACGCCGGGCCTTCGTTAAACGTGTGGGTTTGCGAACGCCAATCGTGTGACCAGTTCGAACTACTTTGTGCCGCCGCCGTGGCGCTTTGATTCCACTTGTTCAGTGCGATTCGGTCCCTCTGCACCACTTCCCACTTCGCGGCCTTGGTGCCCAATGAATCGTAGTAGAATGGCTTCAGCCTTTCGATGTCGGCCTTCATTTTCGCGTGAACGGCCGCGATCGCGACTGTCTCGATTTCCTTCAGGAAATCGAACTGCTTCTGAGACGAAGTCATATACGGAAATCGAATGCTGATTGTTTTTGAATACACGCCCTCCGCGAATGACTGCAGTAACATCCAGCGAAGTTGTGCCGCGGCCTCGCGGCCTGACTGCTGGAGGCACTCACTCGAGACGTCCGAGTCGTTCGCGCAGACAGCGATCACGAAGGCTTGTTCCGCGCTCATCGGCGGAGGGCCATCACCGCCATTCGCGGGAACGGGGTCGGGTTCGCGCGGAACAGGCTCTACATAAACCGGTGGCGGATTCACCTCGCGAGGCGGCGCGGGCCGGCTCGGAACGGGCGGTACATAGACCGCCGTTGGCGGATTCACGGTCAAAGGCACCGCGGAATTCGGCGGTGATACCGTGAAAGGTCTCACATCGATAATTGGAGTGATCGGGGTGATGGGAGTAATCGGCGTGATGGGCACAACGGGCATGACGGGCAAAGGGTCCACCCTGCGGACCTGAGCATAGCCAAGCTGCGTACCAGAGAGCAGCACTGAAATCGTCAATAGAGCCGTCAATTTGGTTTTCATATAGCTTAAGTCCCGTCTCTGTATCTACGGGAAGCTCCGGTCGAGGTTTTCGAAAATGTGTCGGCGGCCGGGCCGAGCTGAGCGCCTTTACGGCCGGCACGATCATCTGGGGCCGGGTGCGCAAGATCGGCACCGACGGCGAAGTCGGCGGCTGGAGCGACTCCGCGCAGATCTGAGTCGGCTAATTCTTTCAGACTAACGAACGAAGACCGGGCTGGAATACGTCCGGCTGGAGCGACTCCGCGCAGATCCGAGTCGGCTAATTCTTCAGATTACTTCGGGATCAGGGAGCGTTATCGTAAGCGGCTTACGATGCATTACCTGAAGCCAAAGGGATCTCAATCGCCGCGGTAACTCGACCGCTTTAAGCGGTCGAGTTCCAACCGCACCACTCAAAAGTAGCGGACGAACGTAGGCGGCTGGAGCGACCCGGCGAAGATGATGGCACCGATCTCCTTAGGCTGAATTCAAGGTCAAGCCCTCTAACTAGCCTTTACCACAACTTCCGCGACGGCGATCGCTTTGTTTACCTCCGCGGTAGTCGCAGTGGTTGGATGCCAATGGCTTAGCTCGTTGAGCACCGTTTTGCGTAGCGCCCTCAGCTGACTTTGAGTGTCTTTCGGAACGAGAAGATGTTTGCCGTCTACTACCTTTTTTTCGTCTTTGATGGCATTAAGAAAAACCTCGGTTGTATATCGTTCGTGATCGAGGCGAAAAGGGACCCGAAGGCCTCGTTTGTCGCAGATTTTCTTCAGTGCTGTCTCAACCGCGCTACGGGCGTAATTCGCCGCGGCCGGTAATTCGTGGTCGGCGAGAAACTCGCGAGAACGAACAAGCAGATCGGTGGCGCTCTGTTTTTGCACTGGGTGGTCGGAATTTCCGGGGCCGGCTCCGCGGCGGGAGTAAAGTTCGATGATTTTCCACGTGCGCTCAGCCATTTGGAGTCGCCATATGTCGAACCAGACGCGATTGTGCGTAAGAAGAATCACCTGATACCCGTGCGGCTCAAACTCCTTGCGAATGATTTCCAAGATCGGTAGACGATGATCATAATCGAGTCCCACCAGCACATCATCCATCACAAGCAATCGCGCCGGCTGCTCCTGCTCGGCCGGTCCAGCCGTGTACGGAATCTCATTCTGCAATCGCACCGCGGCAAAGAAGAGGACGAGTGCCAGCGCCGTCAGGCGCGCTTCATTTAGGATTTCGTGGTGGATTGCAATCATCGTCTTCTCGCCACGAGCGTTCAGTGACTCCATCGTCAAGCCAATGCCACAATAATTCACCTCAGGGCGCAGGCGCCCACCTTCGAATGTCCCTTCCGTGCGGTTGAAGCTCAGGTGATCGAATTGAAGCGCCAGCGTGAGGTTCAAATGCTCGAAATACGAGAGCAAGCGAGTAGCCTCGCTGACGAGCCTTGGCGGCTTGCCGCCAAGCGGAAGGAGATAGTCATCCAGCGCAAGGTTCAATGCGTTGAGTCCATCTTCGATCGGTTTGTGGTGCGCCACTGGATCACTGAGACCCGATTCTGCCTCTCTGCCTTTGCCTAACTGTGCCGTGCGATACGCCGCTGCACGATCATTCACGTCTTTCCAAAGCTGGCCTACTGTTAGGCCCCCGGCAGTAGGCAGATGGCTAAAGAGATGCGCAACTGAGGTGCGAAAGAAATTCTCACTGAGATCTCGCGTGCGGTCGCTCAGGAGAAGGAGCTTCCGGTGATCGAGGAATGCCGAGCGCGCGGCTGCGGCCAGCAACCAAGGCGGAGTAGGTTTTTCGTCACTCGTCCAAGTCAGCGTGTCGATTCTCTTCTTTCCAGAGACTCTTCCAACAAATTCGGCTTCGATCTTCGGTTCTGTCGCAGCGAAGCGGTTTCTCTGTGAAAAGAGGTCGCGGTTCGGCTCTGGGTCGAAAAGCAGCTCTAGTGCATAAGAGAGCGATGACTTGGCCGAGCCGTTCTCACCGTAGAGAAGAATGTTTTTCGCGGCGTTATCGAAGTTCAGCGTAAACTTCTCGGCGATGCCGCGAAATGCCGTTACACTGAGTTTCGTGAGTCTCACGCCTTGCCTTCAATGATGCGGATGGGCTCCAGGGTGTGAAGTTTTTGGAGCGCGGCGCGGAGGGCGTGCGTGGGAGCGTGGAGTTCCTCGAATTTTTCGCGCAGAGCCGTCAAGTGGCGGGCGGCCTGAACCGAGTCCGCCTTACCGCCACGAGCGTTCGCGGCAAGGGGCGCGTCGAGCGCTGGCAGGCCGGCGGCCGTCACCCGATCAAACATCCGTAGCCCGGCGGCGTGGAGTTCCTCCGGCAGATACAGCTCATAAACCAAGGCGTTCAGCAGCTCCTCGTAGTAGTCGCGCATCATCGGATCCCGCGGCTGTTCGGCCCGTCCACCCGTCGGGACAAGATCGGTGAGTTGCATCGCGAGGTGAACCAGATTGGTGAGGATCTTCTTCTGTTTCGCGTCTGGAGCAGCGACAGGTAGCGGAGAGAAGACAGGCCATTGCAGCGCAAGAAAGCCGCCTTTCGGCACGCCAGTGGAACGGTGCAAAAAGAAAGCGGCAACAGGCGAGTTAAGAATGCCAAGCAGCCAGATGGGCGCTTCGGGCAACATGAACAGCTTGTTGTTCATGTAGAGCCCTGAAGCATCGTAGGCGTAGGAGTCCGTCCGGTTAATTTCCTGGTAAATTACCTTCGGCTTGGCAAATTCCTCGTAGTAGGCGCAACTCCGCAGTTCCCAATAATAGTGACCTTGGTCGGCGCGGGCGATTAGTTCCGCACGCAGAGGCCGGAAGTGTTCGTAGATAGCAGGCAGCCTGTGCTGAAACGTCTTCTCAGCCTCGGCTGATTTCTGCCCGGACCAAGGGTGCGTGGCATTCTCCGATGACGGAATGACGATGAGCCACTGGTCGGCGAACACCGGCTTCCAGCGCCGCAAATCTTTCCCGCGCAGAAACGGCTTCAGGAATGCAGCGCTTTTCTTGTCGCGGGCGATTTCGTCGCGCTTCTCGCGCTCGATGATGAATGCTTCATTCAAGCCCGTCTTGATTCCGTAGCAGAACCGATTGTTGACGAACTTCCCCAGCGGCGGGCCGGCACCCACGAGCTTGTCCATCCATTTGCGGACACGGGGCACTTCGATTTGCCACGGCGGGTTGCTCAGGACGATTTGCGGCATCGAGAAGGCATTTGCTACGAACTCGGCGCGGATGTTGTCCGGGCGCTTCTCCTCATCCCATCGCAGCGCCTTGAAGCTGCTGTTGCCCGGCGTCTCTTTCTTCGCAATGAAGATGCATGGCTCGGTGATTGCGGTGAAGACTTTCGCTTCGGCGAAATCGATCAGCACGAGGATGCGGGTGGTCTTGGCAAGATGAGCCCGCAGCTTTTCGCCGAAGGCGGAATTCAGGAAGCTATTCGAAGTGATGAAAGAGAGGATGCCACCGGAGCGGAGGAGCTGGAGGGCGCGGTCGTAGAAATACACGTAGAGGTCGGCAGTGCCGCTGTAGGTCTCCGGGTAGTGCGGGCGCAGCTCTTCTTTCTGGTCCTTGATCTTCTCCTGCCGGACGTAGGGCGGATTGCCGACGACAATGTCGAAGCCCTCGATAGCGGAGTGGCCGCCGCGCGGGGACGGATGGCTGAACATCCAAGCGGGCTCGAAGAACGGACTGGAAGAGTTTTGGTCGAAGAGGTTGGTGGTGGCGAGGGCCTCGGCGCGGTCGGCGGGGAGGCTGCCGCGGAGGATCGAAGCCAGCTCGGCGCGGAGGGCGGCGTCGCGCTCGCGGCAGCGCCGCTTGCGGGCGAGGGTGCGGGCCTGAAAGTGGTCGTGGTGGACCTGCCGGAGCTCAGCACGCACGCGGTCCACGCGCTGGTCGAGGAGATCGGCCTGGCCGAGGCGCCCGGTCGCGGTGCGGCCCACGGGGAGGAGGGTATTGGCGGCGACGATGCGGGTCTCGAGGTTCGGCAGGGGGAGGACGCCGAAGTTTTCGAGCAAGGGGAGCGGAGTCGGACGGGTCGAAGCCTCGGTCTTCTGATCCGAGATGAGGGCGATGAAAAAGCGGAGCTTGGCAATCTGAACGGCTACGGGCTGGATGTCGGCACCGAAGATGGCGTTTTCGATGAGGAAGACTTTGCGGGCGTAGTCAGGGTGGAAGCGGCCGGTGTCGAAGATCACGTTGAGCTCGTCCTCCCAACGCTGGAGATCGGCGAGCTTTTCGACGCGTTCTTGCGGGTCGGCGGTCTTGGAGGCGGCGGCGCGATCGTCGGCGAGGCGGGTGCGCTGGCGGGCCTGCCAGCGTTCGTTGTGCGGGTCGAGCCGGGCGAGGAGATTCACTAGCCGCTGGAGCGCACCCATCGGAAACGCGCCGGAGCCGCAGGCCGGGTCGAGGATTTTTACATCATCGAGCGCATCCACGAGGTGGTCGGTTTCGGGGTCGGTAAAGGGATTTTCGGGGCTGTCTGGCTTGGGGTGGAAAAAATCGTGCAGCCGGTCAGCGTTCGCGCTCGCGGCTGCTCCCCTTTCATTTAGGATCGGTTCGAGGTAGGCGATGAGGGCTTCGTCCACCATGAAGGAGACGACTTCGCGCGGAGTGTAGAAGGCACCAAGGGCCTTGCGGGCGGTGTCGCGCGTCTCGGGGTTGTAGGAGGCGAGGAGGTTCTCGAAGACTTTGCCGAGGAGCTCGGGGTCGAGGGCGATTTCCTCGTCGAGCGGGGTGTTTTCTTCGACGGTGAATTTGTATCGGGTGAGAATTTGGATAAGGCCTCGGACGGGGGTCTTGCGGGAGCGGGCGTTGGCTTTCTTTTCGTCGTCGAACTCTGAGGAAAGGTCTACGGTGCGCCCGGTGTCGTCGAAGAAGAGATAGTTCGGGAGCGCGGCAGCCTCTTTGGGATTGTCGGAGAAACCGTCGAGGCGGGTGTTCGGGGCGTCGTCCGCTTTTTCATAGATCCGGTCGAGGCAGTCAAAGAGGCCGCCATTGAGGAAAGGGACATTTTTTGCCAACTCCTCCCATTGGGTCCGCTTGCAGAAGAGGTCGGCGTAGCGCCAGAGATTGGTGATGCCACGGTTTGGGTCGCGTCCGCCGCTGGCAGTGCGTTTGCGGAAACCGCGTTCGTCGGCGGGCTGGTTGAGTGTGCCGAAGAAAAGATTTTGCAGGACAGCGCGGTAGAAAGTGGGGCTATTGGGGGCGAGGTCGGCGAGCAGCTTGCCAAGGTCCTTTTCCCGAAACAGCGCGGGTGGGAGGAGGCGCTTTTCGAGGAGGAACCAGCAGAATATTAGGCGGGTGAGCAACCGGATGAGGAAGAGTGAGCGCTCGGGGTCGGTGTCGACATCGCGCGGCGGAAGGACCTTGCCCTCAGCGATGAGCTTCTTCGCCCAAAAATACCAGTTGGCGATCTCAGTGTAGAACCTGTCGTTTAGCGCAGAGGTCGCGAGGCGCTTCTGCCAAGCGTTGTGAAGAGAGACGAAATTGTGGATTCCAAACTCTGCATCAAGATTGGCGAGGGCGAATTCATTGAGAATCTCCAGATGCGCCCGAATTGGATCTATAACGGCGATATCCTTAATGAGGGTTGCCTTTTCGAGCACATCCTTGTCCGTTTCACGCTTGTTTAGCCGACGATGCAGTATGGCGACTGAGAGCGCATCACCATGCCGGATAAGGACAAGGGCAGGCATCGGCAGCGGCTTGTTGATTGCGCGTGCGATGCTTGAAAGGTAGGTCCGCGTGTATTGACCAGCCGGCAGCTCGGCGGCAAAGAAAAGGTACGAATGGATACGCGTGTTCTCGACTGCGTTGGAGTTGTCAAACATGTCCCCATGCGCGGTCAATTCGGCATCGGTAAGCTGAAAAAGAAGGTGCAGCGAAGTCAGCTGATCAAGCTGCTCTCGCTCGCGTTGCGTGAGAATGCCGCGAGGATCAAAGAATTCCCGAAACGTGCCAACAGTAGCGATCGGCAGACGACGATCGGACTGATAGCCGAGGACAGCAAAAAAACGACTAGCAGCGTCCGAAAGCGGATACGAATCGAAGTCCGAAAGAGCGGCGGCTATGCCGACGCGCTGATCAGTTGCGGCGGGCATCGTTCTGCGCTGGGGGCAAGATGACCAGCCAGGATATTAGGTCGAACTGTGACGTTTCCGAAGGCTGTTCACTTTCTCGCGGAATGATGAACCCTCGATCGCTAGTAACGCCGCTGGCGACGCGACGCTGGAAGGTGCGACCGACGGATTCAACTGCCGCGTCGAGCAGGGTGTTGTATTTACTCATGTCGGTACCGCTCTTCGTTTCGGTATCGAAGATCTGACACAAGGCGTCATAAGCAGAGGTCTTGCCCGCACAAAGCAGTCGATACATTTCGAGAATTTGTTTAGGCTGCGGAAAACCGAACCTGACCGTCTTATCGTCTCGAACGTAAACTAGGTAGTAGGGCTGAAGAGGATTGACCGCCTCGGTCTTGTCTGTGGCGGCGCTTTGCTTGAGACAAAATATCACCCCTGGGCCGATGACGGAATGATCGGCGGCAGTAGGAACAACTGCGTAGAGGCCAAGCGGTGCATCGCGAAGCGCTGCCTTATTGCTTTCGATGTACTTGCTCAGCTCAATCCTAAAGTCATCAAGAGTGAATTCGTTGAGAGCGACGGTTTCATTAAAGTCTTCCAAGTCCAGAATTTCCTCTTTCAACCGAAGCAACTGCTTGTCGCGATACTTGAGGTCACTTTGGACGAGTTCCTCCAGTTCATCGGTGTTGAGGATGTTGTCCTCGAAGGTGGCCGCGATATCTACGAGAGCCATGCGAGCCTCTACCCGGTTCTTGAGGTTCACGTATTTTTCGAGATCGTGCGTAGGCCAGAAATTAATTAGCTGAACCGACTCATTGACGCTTCCGATTCGATCGATTCGTCCGAATCGCTGGATGATCCGAACCGGGTTCCAGTGGATGTCGTAATTGATCAGGTAATCGCAGTCCTGAAGGTTTTGACCCTCCGAGATGCAATCTGTGGCAATCAGTAGATCAATCTCGCCGCTCTGGGGCATGGATTGAATCTTGTCGCGATTCTTTGAACGCGGAGAGAAATTCGTGAGGATTTGGTTGAACTCTGTCTTGCCGAAAGTGGTGTGGTTGTGTCCGCCGCCGGTGACTAGGGCAACATGGACGCCAAGATCCTTGGATGCCCACGATACCAGTGCGTCGAAGAGGTATGAAGCTGTATCGGCAAACGCGGTAAAGACGAGCACCTTCCTGTTGAGTTCGCCGCGCTTGTTTGTGGAGGGATTGCGAGCCTTTCGCTCGATCAATTTTTTCAGTTCCTGCAACTTCGCATCGCGGTCTTGGCTTACATCTTTGGCGGACGCGTAGAGCAAACTGAGTTGCTGCTTGTCTCCCTGCAAATCTTTGAGCCAGTTCTTGCCCGAATCCAGTTCCAAGTCTTCGAGCCGGTATTTGAATTTGCCGCCAACCAGTCTCGAAGCCTCCAACTCCTCTTCGTCCGGCTCGTCCAAGCCGAGTTCGAGCTCGTCCAGTTCCGGGTTTTGCTCGGGATTCGCAATGAAGTTCCGAATCTTCTTCTCAAGGCTTTCGATCTTTCCAATCGTTCGTCCCATTGTGATCTCGAAAGAGTGAACAGAACTCTCAAGTCGCTTGAGAAAACCGACCTTCATCATGCCGACCAGAAACTTTTCGCGGTCGGCCTGGCTGAACGGATCGCCCGCGTGCGTTTGGTATCGGGACTTCGCCGACTCCTTGAGATAACGCGACGGCGCAAAGAGCGAGAGTTTGTACCCGCTGATCTCATCGTTCAATCGATCGTACGACAAGAATCGGCTTTGCGTATCGATCGTGGGATAGATCGCTTCGGGCTTTTTGCGAACCGGGAATCCGCCCAAAGCCGCGATGCTATCCTTGTAATACCGCTGAATGTGTTTGCGGGAGCGGGCGATCGTGAGTTCATCGAGCAGCTTGAAAAAAGCGGAGCTGAGCTTTTCAAGGAGGTCTGCCGTACGTCGTTCGCCAGTTTGTTTCCGAGCCCATGCCGCAAAGGTTTTCTGCGCGCTCGTTAACGCGTCCTTGAGACTCGGGATTCCAATGCTTTCGCGCAATCCGGCGTCGTCTCCCTCCGTAAGGAAGTAGATCTGGTTGCGAAGATCCTTGAGGTCGTTGTTCACAGGCGTGGCTGAGAGCAGAAGCACCTTCGTCTTTACGCCTTTTTGGATGATGTCCTCCATCAACCGCTGGTAGCGGCTCCGACGGACAATCTCACCCGTTACTTCGTCACGCTTTCCTGGCGTGTTATTCCGGAAATTGTGGGACTCATCTATTACGATGAGATCGAAATTTCCCCAGTTGAAGGTGCTGAGCTCAATATCCCCCGATTTGCCGCTCTCCCGGCTTAGATCGGTATGGGAGAGCACATCGAAGCGAAATCGATCGCGGATGAAAGGATTCAACGCGTCGTTGTGGCGATAAACGGTCCAGTTTTCTCGCAGTTTCTTCGGACAGAGCACGAGCACTCGTTCATTTCTGAGCTCGAAATACTTGATGACGGCGAGCGCCTCGAACGTTTTTCCGAGACCAACGCTGTCGGCGAGAATGCAGCCATTGTGCTTTAAGATCTTGTTGATCGCGCCCTTCACACCGTCCCGCTGGAACTCGAAGAGTGCGCTCCAGATCAAGGTGTCGACGATTTTGATGTCTTCGTCGAGCAGTCCGCCCTTCTCCTGATCTGCAAGAAACTTTTCGAAGACGTGATAGAGCGTTTTGTAGTAGACGAATTCAGGGGCGTAGTCGCGATAAACTGCTTCCAGGTAAGCAACGACTTCTCCTTTGACGTCTTTCGCCAAGACTTCGTTGTTCCAGAGTTCGTCGAACCAGGCTTTGAGGTCTTGAACATCTCGGCGGCTGTCGACTTCCAAGTTCAACTCAATGTTCGCGTCGGCGCCGGAGCCCAAACCGCGACTGGTGAAGTTAGAGCTCCCCGCGAGAGCATGTTCAACCCCGTTCTTGGCGACGTGATACATTTTGCCGTGAAGGAAGCCGGCCTGCGCCACCGAACGAATATCGACTTTCCTGCGTATCCAGTCGGCGCACTCGCGCGCGATGGCGCGCTGGGAGAGCTGATTTGCGATGCGAAGCCCCGACGAATCGATCAGGAATTGTTTGCCGGCGGATTTGTCGGGATCGACCTCCCGGATGAAACGGGGCTCGCCGAAAAGGAGACGAAGACGTTCGATTCCTTCAAGTTCCTGACGGAGCGCCGCGTAGCCATAGATCGTGAAGTACGCCGTGACGAACGACAGGAGCGACTCTGGTTCGATCTTCTCTCGCAGAAAATCGCCAACGTTCCCTCGCGTGTGATTATCGCGAATGTTGCTCGGTCGCGTCGCTGGTGCAGTTGGGAGCATTACGAAGGAGAGAACATACGGGCTGAATAGAAATGCGTAAAGGCGCGCTCGTTGTTGGGGACGCGCGTGGTTTTAGCGGGAAGCGTTTAAATTAGAAAGGAGAAAGTAGAAAGTAGCCGCCTTCGCCAAGGCTACGGCGTGCCATGGAAAGCGGGGGAATGAAAAAACATGAGGCACACCCTGCACGAAACGTGCAGTATATCCCACCCATGGCCAACCCCCAGCTCGATCAATTCACTCACGCTCTGTTTTGGAAGGCGGTTCCGTGGATCATTTTGGGCGGCGGCGGTGCAATGTTGATTGGCGGGATGCTGCGGTGGTTGGAACGACGCGCAATCCGGTTCGGACAAGACAGACGGAAGAAGCGCCCGGCGCAAGGTGCTGCCCCAGTCGCTGAAACGAAACCGGACCAAGGCGAAGCGCCGTATTGCCCGATTTGTAACGCCACAATGGTGCAGCGGACCGCGAAACGTGGTGCTCGCGCCGGCTCTTCGTTCTGGGGTTGTCTCAATTATCCGCAGTGTCGCGGAACACGAGAGGCCTAAAGAGACTACTTCCAAGTAGCTGTCGCGTGGTCGTTCTTGTAATGAATTGTTACTTCGCTGATCGTCGACAAGTCGAGGTTGGTCCAGTATCGCGATTCATTGTCGGTGAACACAATTTTCAGGTCCCACTTCGTATCTTTCTCGTGGGCGCGGGTGAAATGGATTTTCACTGACTTGCCGTCCGGTACCTGATCGTCCGGGCCCATCACGTCTTCGCCCCACTCTTCGAGCTTGCTCGGCGAGACGAATACCTTGTCGATCGTAAATCCGGTGTCGTTCACGAGCGTGAAGTCGAGCGCGCTGTCAGCGTAAGCAGCAGAAGGAATCAGGCTGACAATGGCAAACAGGATAGAGGCGAATGACGCGATAATGGTATTCCGGTGAAACATGGTTTGAATTGTTGTTGAGGTGGTTCTATGCGGTTAGGCATGTGCTTAATCGCTTGCGCTGTTTTTTGTAAAGAAAAATTTAGGCGGGCACCGCCGAGGTAATTGTTATTTGCTGCCGGTTATTGGGAGAGCGTAGCGCGCCGTACTCAGAGGTCACAGGACGGACCCGCCTTCGCGCAAGCTTACGGCGTGGCAGGGGGGAAGACCCGCCTTCGCGCAAGCTTACGGCGTGGCAGGGAGGGCGGAAAGGCACGAAGCAAACGCCGAACACCCAACGCCCAACGCCCAACGCCCAACGCTTAACGCTTAACGTCCAACGGAAGAGACGCGGATCTCGACTACAGGAAGAAAGCTTGCGAGGAATGCTACTGCGCGGGCTTGATCAGGGCGACGATTGGGTCGGCGCCGCCGTTCATCGAGAACATGGAGAAATATTTTTTCCCGTCGGGAGTGAAGATGGCGTAGAACATCGGGCCCAGGCCGGTGGTGACCATCGTGCCGTAAGCTTTCTGACCAGCGATGGTTTTCTCTTCCACGTCGCCGCACTTGGTCGCTTCGAGGGTTTTCATGTCGACCAGCGCGACTTTGCTCAACGCGGCTTTGGCCGATTCGCCATCGGTGATGTTCGCGTCGGCCGGTAATTCCTTGATCGAGAGATCGGCCGCGCCGCCCTCGGTCGAAAACTGGAGTCGCTCGCCACCTAGTTTGGCTGCGTCTCCCGTGACCCATTCGGCTTTCCAGCCTGCGGGTAGATCGACGCTAAGAGCGGGGCTGTCTTTTGGGAACTTAATGGTTTCCGCCCGGAGCGAGGCGGCTGCGAAAGTAGAAAGTAGAAAGGCGAAAGTAGAAAGTGCGACGGCAAGGCGGCGAGCGGACGACAAGTTGTTCATAATCGCAACCTGCAAGACGCGGCGCAGCGAGGCAAGAGGAAATCGGAGGGCACTGGAAGATTAGAAAGTCTAAATTAGAAAGTAGCCGCCTTCGCCAAGGCTACGACGTGCCAGGGAGGACACAAGTCAGAGGTCTCTAAAAAGTAGAAAGTAGAATGGAGCGAGTGGGAAGAGCGACATAGAAGGTAAAGCTGCGAGGGAAGCAGTGAGGGCGTGCGGGCGAACGACCGAATTTCAATGGAGTGAGTGGGACGAACGACATGCACGGCGGAGCCGCGAGGGTAGCGGAGAGCGAAGCGGGAACTGAGCGAATGAAATTAGGAAGTAGGAGACGGGGGCGAAGCGGACGGGAGAAGAGAACGCCGCTCCCTCGAAAAGAGGGCCCCAGTTTATGCTTGCACGAATCCAGAGAATGGGAGGAAATGGAGCCTTTCATTCCCTGCAGATGAAATCCATGGTTCGCCTCCTGGTTTACTTTCTCTCGCTGATCACCCTCGGGTTTGGGCAGGATGCTCTGGCGGAAACTTTGCCGCAATTCCGGCCCGCGTTGCTCGGTCATAACCAGCGCTCGCTCATTAATATTATCGATACCCAAAGCTTGATGAAACGCGGACAGGGTGACGGCTTCGTGATGTTCGGCTGCGCCGTCTCGGAACTTGGGAGCGGCTACTGGTCCCGCACCTATCGCTGCTCTCCTAGCACCGAGCTCCTGCAAAAGGAAGTCCTCGGCCGGATCGACCAGGCGATGTTTGAGCCTGCGGTCTATAAAGGCAATCACGTGGTAGTTTATCTGATGGGGTCGGTGGTGTTTGCGGTCCGCGATGGAAAGCCACATCTCCGGATCTTTTTGCATCAGGAAGAGGACGATCTAAAGAAAGGGAACGATTTCGTCGCCCCCCAATTCGCGTTCGCTCCGGGGAATACGAAGTTTAAAGGGATTTATTATCCGCCCCAGGCACCTGGCAGCTCGGGGCTGGCCTCATTGAAACTCAGCGTCAATGAAACGGGGCAGGTGCAGGCGGCGAGCGTGACCTACGAACATCCGCCCGGGATGGGATTCGGCGCGCAAGCAGTGGGGCCGATCCGTGATGCGGCATTTATCCCTGGTTTTCGCAATGGGAAGCCGGCGGCTTGCCAGTTCAACTGGACGATCATTTTCACAGGCCCGGGTCGGCAAATGAAAACCGGATAGTGGGAAAAGAAGAGAGCGAAAGTAGAAGTAGAAAGCGCGGCCCGTGGTGCCTGGACGATGAGCATCCGGTCGAACGGATCGCGATGAAGCGATGGGAGTTTCGAGAGTGCAAGGATGGAGGACTCTGGAAAAGTAGAAAGCATCTCAAGAAAGTAGAAAGGCTAAAGTAGAAAGTAGAAAGAATCGGAGGACAGAGGACAGAGGACAGAGGACAGAGGACAGAGGACAGAGGACGGAGACGGAGACGGAGGACGGAGGGCGCCCGCCTGCATCGCTATGCGCCCTGCCCGTATCGCTAGGCGAAAGCGTTGCGGGCGTGGAAGCATTGCGGGCAGGGAGGGAACCGAGGAGGCATCCATGCACGAATTATATCCGTTAAGGCGATCGACGCTCGAGGCGAGGCAAAAAACGCCCGGCATTGAATAGATCGCCTCCGTCTACGACCAAAAGAGAGCAATATGAAAAAATTCACCATCTTACTGATAGTCGGTTCGCTGGCGCTGGCTGGAGCCGTGATGGCTCAACAGCCAACGCCGGAAGAATCGCAGCCACCAGGCAAAAAACAGGCACCCAAAAAAGAGCCACCGGCGGAAGTGAAACCCGCACCGACGCGTGCGCCGAAGACTGAAGCTCCAGCGGTGAAGGAGCCGGCCGTGAAGGAGCCGGCAGCGAACGAATCGCCCGCTGCGACAAAGCCGGAAAAGAAAACGTCACGGAAGCCTGCGCCAGCCGACGCTCCGGAGACGAAGACGGAACAACCGGCCACGAGTGCGACGCCTGCCGCGAAGAAGGAGCAGTCGCCACGCAGCAAAGATATGAAGTCGCCTGCCGCCAACGCGAAGACATCGCCGAGTGCCACTCCCGCAACCGCCAGGACGACGGCTACCCCGGCAACAGCGACCACCCCGGCAACAGCGACCACCCCGGCCGCAGCGACCACTCCGGCCGCGGCGGCGTCGGCAAGTGCGGCTCCGTCGGTTTCCCAAACCAGCCCGACAAAGCCGGTTAATCCTACGGCCGCAGCGAAGAAGCCGGACCAGCAGAAGGTGCAGCAGATTCAGCAGCAGCACGTGAGCTTTCATGCGCAACCGAGGCCGGACAAGGTTCCCGCGGTCACGTTCAACGCGAACTTCCGGATCCAGGGGAGCGAGCAGTGGCAGGGGCCGCAGTACGAAGTGTATCGCTCTTACCGTCCGGAACGGCACGATCAGGGTTGGTATCACTCGCGCTACAAACGGGTGGAGCTAATCGGTGGCGGTTACTACTACTTCAACAACGGGTACTGGTATCCGGCGTGGGGCTACAACTCTACCAATGAGTATTATGCTTATGATGCCCCGATCTATGTGGGTAAGCGGGCGGAACCGCCAGACAAGGTGATCGCAGACGTGCAGGCCGTGCTCCAGGAGATGGGCTACTACAAAGGTGAGGTGGATGGATTGCTCGGGCCATTGACCCGGGAAGCGCTTACCAGCTATCAGGCCGACCAGGGAATGGTCGCGACGGCGGTGATCGACGAACCGACGCTCGACGCGCTCGGGATGGGATAGGAGAAGTCGAAACTATCGACGAAAAGCCGCCGGCGCGCACAATGCGTCGGCGGCTTTCTCTTTTCGGCGGCCGCATTCGTCCGGCACCTGCCGGACTGCGGCGTGGCAAGGGAGGACGGGAAACGCGAGTAACCAAGGCGGAAGGACTCTGCGTTCCCAAGTTCAACTTGGGGAACGAGGGCGAGGATGGAGGGCAGAGATCAGCTGTTGCGATACGCCTCGATGAAATCTGCGCGCGGTATCCCTGATTGCGAGCAGATCGTGCGTAAAGTCGACGCTTTCACGCGTCGCGGCCCAGCCAGAATTCATCCGGCAACGGCGCGTCGAAATCGGGCGCGACTTCCCAGGCCCCTGGGTGCAGGCCCGCGAAGCGATTGGCCGACGTAGCATTCCCGCCGTTGAGTTTGGCGGAGAGAAACTCGAGGAGCGCTTGCTTCTGATTGACAGGGAGCGCTTCGACGGCGGCTTCGATCTCGGCGAGGGTGCTCATAAGGATGTTTCTAGTAGGGAAAGGGGGATTTTTCCAGAGGAAAGTAAATCATTTAGCGATGTAGCGAATGAATGATTTAGCGATTGAAGCCATTTAGCGAGCGGGTGAGTGAGTGATTTAGCGAATGAGTACCCGCCTTCGCGCGGCTACGGCGTGGCAAGACGTCGAGCGATGGTTCTTGTGTGGCGTGGCTCGGGCATTCAGGCTGTGAGGCACCAATCCAAACAAAAAATGAAAACCATGAAATTCACTCAAGTTGCTTTTGTCGCTGCCGCCCTTGCTTTCGCTCTGCCGGCGCGCGCCGACACGATGTCAGTGCCAACCAAGGAGGCCCCAGCCTACACTTTTGATGTGCCTTCCGACTGGAAGCCAAAGGGCGATGCGGCCGACGAATACGTGGAGGCGACCGCGCCTGGCGATCACGCTTATCTCAGCGCGTGGATCAGGAAAGGTTCGGATCAAAAAGCAATCATCGCAGATATGGAGACGACGTTGAAGGATGCGCTCAAGAGCATCGATAAGGACAGCTCAGAGCAGACGATCGAGGTGAACGGAGTCCACATCGTGGTGGTGAAAGGCAGCGGCGTCGATAAACGGGCCGGCAATAAGGTGCAATTCCGGGTAGCGATATTCCCGGTGGGCGGAGGGAACGTGGGGATCGTTTACGCCGATTACGATAACGATGCCCCGGACGACACGATGAAGGCGCTGCAGGGGATTATTGGGTCGATTAAGGTGGCGGCGAAAAAGTAGAATGGAGTGAGTGGGACGAACGACATAGAAGGTAAAGCTGCGAGGGAAGCAGTGAGGGCGGGCGGGCGAACGACCGAATTTCAAAGTAGGAAGGAGAAAATCAGCGGTTCACTTCGGCGGATCGGAGGTAGACAGACGTTCGCCGCGGCTCAGGCGCGGATCATAAGCGCGGCGATTACTTTCGCGCTTCGGGTGTGACGGTGAGGGTCATTCGCTGACCGTCGCGTTCGATGATGATCTTTACGGGTTGGCCGATCTTCACGGCGTCGAGCGCGTAGGTGTAATCGTAGATGTTTGCGATCTTCTGGCCGGCAAACTCCACGATTACGTCGCCGCCTTTCAAGCCCGCTTTTTCCGCGGGACTGCCGCCGCGGACGCCGCTTAGCTTTACTCCTTTCACCTCGGTCGTGTAATCGGGGATCGTGCCGAGATACGCGCGCAATGTCTCGCGTCCACCGCCGGTGGGACCGCTTCGTTCCACTTTGGCGAGATCGGGGCGTTCGGATGTTTGCGCGAGATCGATGATGATCTGCTCGGCGAAATTCGTGACGCGTTCGAGCCCGTCGTAGTTCAACTTCTCGGCGGTGTCTGTCGGCCGGTGATAATCCTCGTGCGCGCCGGTGAAGAAATTCAGGACGGGAACATTCTTGATGTAGAAACTGGTTACGTCGGTGGGCAGATACGGATCGTCCTGCAACACGAGATTGAAACCGGCGGCGACATTCCGTTTTTCGATGAGCCGCCGCCAGGCATGCGATGAGCCGACGCCTTGCACGGTGAGTTTGTTGTCGCGCAGGCGGCCCACCATGTCGGCGTTGATGTAGGCCACGATTTTGTTCAGCGGCACGGGCGGATGCTCGCAAAAGGCCGCCGATCCAATTATCCCGATCTCCTCTCCAGACCAGCAGGCGAAGATCACGCCGCGCCGGAATTTTTCCGGATGCGCGGTCCGTTCCTGGGCGAGCGACGCGGCCAGCTCCATTACCCACGCCGTGCCGGACGCGTTGTCGTCCGCGCCCGGATGAATTTTGTTTTCCTCGCCGGAGCGCTGGAGCGAGCTCATGCCGCCACGCCCGAGATGATCGTAGTGCGCGCCGACCAAAACATATTCATCGCCGCTTCCCTCTTGCGGCGGCAGATACGCGACCACGTCGGAATCGTTTTTCTTCAAATGCTCGATGCCGCATGCGAGTTTCACTTTCACCTTCGGCAAAACGAAGCCGTGCTCCGCGTGGGGATTTTCATCGTCGAGCGCGGTCTGCAATTGCTTCAAGGTTTTGCCGCTTGGCGCCAGGAGCGCGTCCGCGATTTTGCCGCTGATCGACGCGGCCAGAATGCTACTGCCAGCGCTCGTGCCGTCGTTCGTGAGCGCCATTACTTCACCGGCGTTCGGCGAGTTTGGTCCGGTGACGACGAGCACGCCTTTCGCGCCACGCTCGCGCGCGAGCATCGCCTTGTAACGAAGACCTGCGTAGCGATTCAGGTGCGCGCGCCGCGCCGGATCGACATTCTCCGGCACGTAACGAAAGAGCAGCACGATCTTGTCCTTCACGTCGAGACCCTCATACGAATCGTAACGCGCGCCGTTCCCCTCCGGCACCGCGAGGCCGTAGCCTGCAAACACGACCTCGGCTTCCGCAGTCCCATCGTCGGTGAAAGCGAGCGGCCGGAAATCACGGTCGAGCGCCGCGTCCGCCTTTGATCCTCCGTCGATCGCGATCTCGCAGTGTGTCTTTTCCGGGAGCACGCGTTCGCCGGCGTTGAACTCGAACGGCAACTCGAAACTCGCACCGAAAGATTTGAGGCCCGCCTTCCGAAAGTAATCGATGAGCCACGTCGCGCTCGCCTGCGCCCCGGCGGTGCCTGTCATCCGGCCCTCGCGTTTTTCGTCCGCGAGCCATTCGACCTCGTGCTGCAAATCCGCCTTTGAGATTTGCGGCGAAAACGCAGCGGCCGCCGCTTGATCTTTTTCACCGCCGCGCTTCGGCGCTTGCGCGATCGCCTCTTGCGCGGCTGCGTCGTTCCAATCAGCGAGAAAAATCTGCGCCTTACCGTCGCTCGTCCGTCCACTCGTCCAGCAAAGTTTTTTTCCATCGGGCGAAAAGACCGGCAGCCCGTCGAACCCGTTCGTGAACGTCACCCGGACCGGCTCGTGCTCGCCGTTCGCATCCACGATGAACAACTCGAAGTTCTCGAACCCGAATTTGTTCGAAGTGAAAATGAGATACTTCCCGCTCGGATGTAGAAAGGGCGCCCACGACATCGATTTGAAATCGGTCACGCGCCGTTTGTCCGAGCCGTCCGTTTTCATTGTCCAGACATCGGCGTTCATTCCGTTCTCTTCGAAATGCCGCCAGAGAATCCGCTGGCCGTCGGGTGAAAAGAACGGACCGCCGTCGTAGCCGGGCGCGTCCGTGAGCCGGCGCACGTTCGAGCCGTCGGCGTTCATGATGTAAATGTCGCCGAACCACGAGCGATCTTTCTCGTACTGGCTGTGGAGCTCCGGCGAAAGTTTCTCGAGCGGAAACGCCGCGCGGAGCGAGCAGAAAACGATTTGCTTCCCATCCGGCGAAACGGAGCCTTCCGCATCGTAACCGGGTGAATGCGTCAGGTTCACCAGGTCGGTGCCGTCCAGTTTGCCGGAATAGATTTCGAAAGTGTCGTCGTAATCCCACGCGTAACGGCGCTCTTTCCCACTCGCGCGAAAATCCAGTTCCGCTTTTTGTTTCGCCGCCGACTCCCTGTCGCCGTGCGTCGACGCGAAGATCACGCGATCGGTGCCCGGCTGAAAAAATCCGCATGTCGTTTTGCCAGTGCCCGGCGAAACGCGCGTCGTATCGCCGGTCCGCAAATCGAGCACATACATCTGGTAGAACGGGTTCCCCGCCTCGCGCTCGCTTTGAAAGATGAGCTTGGTGCCGTCCGGCGAGAAATACCCTTCGCCGCTGCGCCGGCCTTCGAGAATCAACTGGCGCGTGTTCGTGAGGAAGCGCGCCTCCTGCGCCGGATCGTCCGCCGCGAAGGTGAACGGACAGAAGGCAAGCGCGAGAAGGAAAGGTAAAAATTTTCGCATCGTTCGGGCGGACTATAGGAGAGCAAATCGCGCCCGTCGATGCGATGGCGAATTAATTATGAGGCAGACTGCTTTCGACCGCGGCAGCGATGAGAAGATGGTCATCACTGTTGGGCGCGACATTCGGCAAAGCGCAATAGTTCCCGGCCGGGGGGTGGTTGGTCTTCTCGTAGAACGTCGGCGGCTCGTAAGTCCAGCCGGCGCGCAAGCGTTCGTCTTCGCGCCGGAGTTGGCGATGGATGTAGCGGCCTGCCAACGGCGCGGCTACGCGGGCACGCAAGCCGAAGTGCCGGTAGATGTCGCGCAGCACGGTGTCGATGCGCTGGCGCAACGCCGGCTGCTCGTCGAACCACCGCCGTGCCGCCCACAACGCCGCGCTGTAGGTCACCGCGAGGTCGCGTGCTTCCCAGATGAAGCGCGAGCGGATGCGCTTGTCCGGGTGGTTGTGGTAACGCTTCCAACCTTGCAGCGTGGTCCGCGCCATGCGCACGACGCTGGGCCCGTTGACTGCGAAGTCCTTCGTGAAGGCACGGATGATGAACTCCGATTCCATGCCGGCCGGAATGTTCGGGTGGCGGAAGTTAAACTTGAGTTGGCCGTGGGTGTCCGCAGTTTTGCGGCTTTCGGGATCGAGCAGGGTGCCTTTGGCGCGATGCTCGGCGAACAGCGCCGTGCCGGGCACCGGCGTGTAGAGCATGAACTGGTGAAACTCGGTATCGTGGCTCACCGAGTGGGCGATGGCCTCGTCGATGTTCTCCGGCGTGTGCTCTTCCATGCCGATGATGCTCGAGCCGAGCACGCGAATGCCATGCGACTGCAAGGTGCGAACGAGCGAGAGCGTGTCGGTCCCGCTGAGCTTGGTGTATTTGCTGCTTTTGCCTTCGAGACCCATCCAGACCCAGGAGATGCCGAGGCTCACGAGCTGTTCGATGGTGTAGGATCGCAGCACGTTGGCGGAACTGAAGACATAGAGCGACCAACTCTTGCCGTGCTCTTGCATCAGCTCCAGCAACCGCAACGCCCGCTTGCGATGGAGCAGGAAGTTCTCGTCCATCACGAAGAACGAGCGCACCTTCATGTCGCGCTCCAGTTCGCGCATGACGCCGAAAAGCTCGTCGCCCGTGTTGTAGAAATTAATGAAATGGCCCTTGCCGCCGAACATGGCCGAGGTGGAGCAGAAGTTGCAGCCGAGCGGGCAGCCGACGGACGGGATGAGCGTCGCGGCGACTTCGCCGCGCTTTTCGCTAATCGGGATGCCCATCGTGCGCGCGCCGAGGCCGGAATAGATCCGCGGATGGCGGATGGGTTTGTTCTCGTCCTCGCCAAGGAACCGGCGGAACCAGCGCACGCCCTCGCCGCGCACCACATGGTCAACTTCGAGCCGATCTTCGATCTTGGCGATGTTGGCGACGTGCCCGCCCACGACGATGGTGGCGAGAGGCTGGTGCTCGCGGACAAGGCGGCACATGGTCTCGACTTTGCGGACGTTTGGCGTGATGCCGGTGATGCCCACGATATCGTAGCGGTTGTGGCGGATTTCTTCGAGGAAACGGTCGAACGTGGGGAAATCGAGCAGCGTGCAAGGCGCCTCGATGTTGGCCTGGATGAGCATGATGCCCCACGACCTGTGAAACATGCGCAGCGAGAACGGGCCTTGGACGCGCGTGACCTGGTTGTGGTAGAGCTCCATCGGGTTGATGGCGCGGCTACCGTGTTCGTCGTCTTGTGCGTAAGGGCCGAAGACACTCGTGAGTAAAATGCGGGGGCGCTCTGCGCGATTGAACTGCGACAACGATTGGAATCCGACCGCGAACGCGATTTCGCTCACACGAAGATTCGGATCGTGCAAAAGACCACGCGCTTTCTCGAATCGTGTGCGAGCAATGTATTCGACGAAGTTAACCCCGGTCACCTGCTTGAACTTCTCGCTCAGATGATTCGGGCTGATGTTGACCGCCTTTGCAACTTGGGTCAGCGAAAGCTCTTCATCCGAATGCTCGTGGATAAAATTCCGCGCTTTCCAGATTTCGACCGGCTCCGCCTGATTCCCCTCTCGCGAACCAAGAGTCTTCAACTGAGGTGAGAGCGTCGTCGTCATCTCACTACGCGCCGGACATCTCCAAGACCAACTCAGTGCCATAAGCCAGGAAGAATCCAACCAACAAGCCCCAGGTCGCCGCGTGTTTCAGGCCGGCGCGGCGAGCGACATGATAAAGTTCGCCGATGACAAAGAGAATGGCGCCGGCGGCCAGCGCCAGGAACAGGATGGAGATTCGCTGCGACACAAAACTGTAACCGAGGATGGTTCCCAGGAACGTCGGGCCGCCGCCAATCAGACCCATCAAACCGAGGAAACCCCATGAGGGGCGAGTGCCGGCCAACGGACCGACAATGCCAAAGCCTTCGGTGGCGTTGTGCAATCCAAACCCGATGATCAAGAGCGAGGCCAGGGCAACTTGTCCTTGCACGGCGGACTGGCCGATGGCCAAACCCTCCGCAAAATTATGCAGACCAAGTCCGGTCGCAATCATGATGGCTATCCGCGCGGGAGAAAGAGGTTCCCCGGATTCCCTGGTCGCTCGCGTGAAGCGCAGTTCAAAGGCGAGCAGTCCAAGCAAACCAACACCGAATCCGATGACAAGGATGATGAGGAGTAAAACAAACTCGCTGGCGCCCGCCTTTCCCTCGAGCGTTTGCTTGAGCGTTCCTTCAATCGGTTCCTTGATGTGTGAAAAGATGTCGAACAAAAGAAAGATGAGAATACCGACCGAGGTCATCGTTAAGAACGAGCGAACCCGATCCGAGATCTTCTCGATGCGCCCAATCGGCAGACCGAGGTAGATGGTGAATCCGGCGATGGCGCCGAGTAAAATCGTTTGAAAAAAACTCATTAGAAGTTCTCCCTGCTGGCGTTCGTTTTCTGTGGCCGGCTTTGGCGGCTGCTCGCGAAACCGCTGATCTCAGACGCGATAGATTGCGGGCCGGTGCTGGCTGGCGCAATCCATTCTCTCACTATTTTTTCGAGGGCCGCCAGCCAGAGTGGATGCTCATTGAGACAAGGAATGAGCGTGAGTTCCTCGCCGCCCGCGTCGCGGAAGCGTTGCCGGCCACGCATGCCAATCTCCTCCAGCGTTTCCAGGCAGTCCGCGACAAAAGCGGGGCAAATCACCAGCAGTTTCCTTGTTCCGGTTCTGGCCAAAGTTTCGAGGACGTGATCGGTGTAAGGCTGGAGCCACGGGTCCCGCCCAAGCCGCGATTGAAAAGCGATGGAAAACTTATCGTCCGGCACACCGGCTGATTTGGCAAAGGCCCGCGCCGTCTTGAAACATTGTGCCCGGTAACATGTGTCGTGGACGGGACTGGTCCCGGCGCAACACTCTTGTTTCGCCAGGCAATGGCATCTTGTCGGATCGGATTTGCGCAAATGTCTCTCCGGGATCCCATGAAAACTGAAGAGCAAATGATCGTAGGGTTGTTTCAGATAGTCGGCCGCGCTTCCTACCAAAGCCCTGATGTAATCGGGGTGCTCGTAAAACGGAGGCATCACACTCAACGATATTTCCGGCGCGATCTTCGCCAGTCGCGACGCGACCCGTTCGACGGCGGTTTCGTAGCTCGACATGGCGTAGTGCGGGAACATCGGAATCAAGAGGAGCCTTTTCACGCCCGCGGCCCGGAGTTTCTTGAGCGCCAGCTCGATCGACGGATTCTGATAGCGCATGGCCAGCTCGATCGGAATTCCCATGCGCGCCTGCAACGTCGCCCGGACTTTACGGCTCGTCACCACCAGGGGTGAGCCGTTCGTCGTCCAGATTTTCGCGTAGGCTTCGGCGGATTTTTTCGGACGCCACGGCAGGATCATGAAATGCACAATGCCGAAGCGGATCGCATACGGCGCGTCGAGGACGCGGCCGTCCATGAGAAACTCGCGCAAATAGGTCCGGACATCACGGGCGCTCGGTGAATTCGGCGAGCCTAGATTGACGAGGAGGACGGCGTCCCGACTCATGCGGCTTCCCGGGCGGAATTTTCAACCGGAGATCCGTGGTGCTCCCTTGAGGCTGCGGCGAGATAGTTTTCAATTCGCCCCACAACATTCTCGCCGGAGACGATGCAATCGGACACGGAGATGCCATCGCGATAATGCCCGGCAAGGAACAACCCGGGAGTCCCGGTCTCGATCTCGGTCATCAGGGCCCTGAACCGTTCGTAGCCGAGATTATATTGCGGGATCGCGTGCGGAAACAAAACGTGATGTTTGAAGGTCGGCTCGCCGCGGATGCCGAGGAGCGCTCGCAAATCTTCCAGGGTCACCTCGAACAATTCCTCCGGACTCTTCCGCGCCAGTTCGGGCGAGCGCGCGCCGCCGATGTAACTGGTCAACGTGACGTGTCCGGCAGGCGCGCGATTTGGAAATAAGGAGGAGGAAAAAATCGAACCGAGAATTCGGAATCCCTCCACTCGCGGAATCAGCATGCCGAACCCATCGAGCGGATGCGCGACGTCTTCGCGTCGAAACCCGAGAACCACACTGGCTACGGGCGGATAATAAATATCTGCGAAGGACGAGACATTCACCGGCTGGCGCGCCTGGATTTCAATTTTCGAAAGTCCGAAAGCCGTGCCTGCATAAACGACCGCGGAATGCAGCGTCTGCATGTCGTTGCCGTGCGCCCGCCATCTCACGTTCCAAGACTTGTCGCTCTGAACGAGCGCGGCCACCGGCGAGCGTAATCGAACGTTGCCCCTCAATTCGGCGCAAAGCGTTTCCGGCAATACCTGCAAACCTTCATCAAACGAAAATTTTGGCGCGTGCGCCTTGGACTTCTCGCCGCTCCGTTTCCGCTGCCGCGCGCCGAAGATCTGGCCTTTGATAAGCGAACCGTATTCCTGCTCGACCGCGTCCAACTTGGGAAAGGCTTGCGGAACAGACAGTTTCTGCGGATCACCCGCGTAAACGCCACCCACGAGCGCATCAATCGCATGATCGAGAAATTCGCGCCCCAAACGCCGCTGCACGAACTCGGCCACGCTCTCTTCGCGCGACTTGTCACCCCGCCGGACGAACGGCTCGAGCAGCAAACGGAGTTTGGCCGCAGGGGAAAACAGCGGCGTCGCAATAAAACCGAGCGGTGACTCGGGCATCTTGATCAGACGCCGGCCGCGAACCACGTAACGGTTCTTCGCCATCGGGTCGGAGTAAAACCGGCGCCTCTTCAGACCCAAATCGTCAATCAATGCCGACACCTTTGGCGACGTCTCCAGCAGTGTGTTCGGCCCAAACTCCGCCAGGTAACCATCGCGGCGCACGGATTGAATGACGCCGCCGACCCGGTTGCTCGCTTCGTAAAGCGTCACCGGAATGTTTTTCTGTTGAAGCCGAAAGGCCGCGGTAAGTCCGGTGATTCCGCCGCCGATGATGGCAACGGATTTCATATTGTTTTCGAAAACCGCGATTCCTTTCGCCTCGGCGCGTACTGGTCAAAACACATCGCGATGTTTCGGATGAACAACCGGCCCAGGTCAGTCACGATTAACGCCGCCGGAGTCTTCAAGACCAGGCCATCCGCTTCCATCTCGTCCAGCGAGTCCAGCTCAGCGGCGAAGTGTTGTGCGAAATCCACTCCGAGTGACTTGGACATGGCGGAGTAATCCAACTCCAAATCACACATCAGCCGCATGATGGTTTGCTGGCGAATGCGGTCCTCGGGCGTGAGCATGCAGGCCTTCGCCAGCGGAAATTTTCCCTGATCCAACGCGGCGTAATAACGAGGCAACTCCTTGAGGTTTTGCCAATAGAAGCCATCCGCCTGCGAGATGGACGACATGCCGAAGGCGTAAATGTCCACGCCGCCGCGCGTGCTGTAGCCTTGAAAATTTCGCTGCAAGCTTTTCTGCTGCTGCGCCACGGCGAGTTCGTCGCCGGCCCGGGCGAAGTGGTCCATGCCGATGTAGATGTAACCTTCGGAAGTCAATTTCTCGATGGTCAGCTTTAGCAATTCCAATTTGATTTCCGGCGAAGGAAGCGCTCTGCCTTCCAGGATTTTCTGGGCTGGTTTGATCCACGGCACATGGGCGTAGTTGAAAACGGCAAAGCGATCCGGCTTGAGCTCGAGCACTTCATTCAAAGTGGTTTCGAATGAAGCGGGCGTTTGATGGGGCAATCCGTAAATCAAATCGATATTGAGCGAAGAGAATCCAGCGGCGTGAATCCAGTTCACCACTTTCTTGATGAGCGCGTACGGCTGGATGCGGTGAACGGCCTTTTGCACGGCGGGATTGTTGTCCTGCACGCCGATGGAGACGCGGTTAAATCCGATCTCGCGCAACGCCGTCAAATGGTCGCGCGTCAAACGCCGCGGATCAATTTCGACTCCAGCTTCTGCGTCTGGCGCGATAGCAAACTGCGAGTGGATCATTTTTCCGAGCGCGCGGATTTCATCCGGAGTCAGGAAGGTGGGTGTGCCGCCGCCAAAATGAAGTTGGACGACCTGGCGTCTTGGATTGAGCAGCGGCGCCAGCAGCGCCAGCTCCTTTTTCAGGTAAGTAAGATACCTCGCGCTCTGACTTTGCTCCGTCGTGATGACCGTCGTGCAGCCGCAATACCAGCAAAGCGACTGGCAAAACGGCACGTGGAAATAGAGCGAAAGATCGCGTTCCGTCTCATTGTTGGCGAGAAGGTGGCTCAATAAATTTCTGAGCGAAAATTGCTCGGAAAATTCCGTGGCGGGAGGATAGGACGTGTAACGTGGACCGGGCACGTTGTACTTTCTGACAAGATCGAGATCGACCTGCAGCGCGTTCATACGAAGCTCCGGACTGTCGCGACGAGACTTTCGATGCATTCCAATCTGGCCGTGGGCGGGACGCCGTGTCCGAGATTAAAGATGTAGCCGTTGCTTCCGCGCATCTCCGTCAGCAGGCGCGTCGTTTTCGCGGCAATCTCCTTCGGCGTGAAGTCGATGAGCAAGGATGGATTCAGATTGCCTTGAAGACCGACGCGCTGCGGCAAACGTCTACGCAAATCGCCGAGCCGCACGTTCCAATCGACTCCCAGAACATTTGCACCCGTCGAAACCAGCTCGTCCCAGCTCGAGTTCGCGCCTTTCGAGAACACGATCACGGGAACGCGGCCCCCGATGTTCTCGACGATCCGAGTGATCCAGCGGCCGGAAAGCGCATCGAAATCTTCCGCGGGTGCGAACCCGCCGTGGCTGTCGAAGATCTGGATAGCATCGACACCGGCGTCGATCTGCATCTGAAGGAAGATCGTCACCGCGTCGGTCAGTTTTTCGCACAGCGAATCGAACAAAGCGCGATCGGCGCAAAAAAGTTCGTAGCCCTTCGTGTGTTGCTTCGCGCTCCCGCCTTCCAGCATGAAATTGGCGAGGGTCCACGGCGATCCGGCAAAGCCGAGCAGGGCCGTGCGATTGCCGAGAGCGTTTTTGATCAACGGCAAAGCCTCCGCCACGTATTGCAGCCGCTCAGTCACGGCGGCGGTCGCGAGCCGAGCAACGGCAGCGGCGTCACGCAATTGGAAAGCCATCTCGATGCCGCCGCGGTCACGAAATTGGTAGCCTTGCCCGAGCGCCTCCGGGACAACGAGAATGTCGCTGAATAAAATGGCTACATCGAAATCGAAACGCCGAATCGGTTGCAGCGTTACTTCGGCCGCCAGCTCCGGGGTTTGAACGAGCTCGAGAAAGGAAAATTTCTCCTTGAGGGCGCGGTACTCCGGCAGCACGCGGCCGGCCTGGCGCATCAGCCAGACCGGTGGATGATCCACCGGACGACCGGCGCATGCGTTTAGGAAACGCTGGCGATTCGTAAGTCGCGCCGGGTTACTGGAAGCCGCAGCGTTTCCGGCGCGTTCATCAATTTTTAAGCACGGGAGCGCCGGCTCGGATAGTATCGAAGACATGAATGTAGAGGAGGCAGCATAGGCAGCGTCACCGTTCTTCGATTCGCGCTTCTTGCTGAAAGCTCACCGTTTCTTGCGCAATCGATCTTCGCTCTTTACCTGCCGCGCACGTACGCGCGGATTGCTTCGAACTGACTAACCCCGTAGAGACCCGCTTCCGTCATCACCATCGCGCCCGAGCCGCTCCCGAGGAAATGCCCGTGCCGGAACGGATGAAGGGTATGGGCGCGACCGTAATCCGAGCGCACCCACCGGGTCATCGTCGCTTGCGTGAAGTCGGTGATGCCCATCGCTTCCTGCTGGTGCGCTTCGGGAAAGATTCGCTCGCGCTCAGTTTCCGGCAGAAGGCCGCCGCCGAACTCATTTTCGCGGCTGTAGATCGCCCGGGGAAGTGATAGTCTGCATCGTGCAGATCGGGATGAAAACTGCGTTGATAGGCTTGGCACTCTGGCTGGTGTGCGCGGCTGCGGTCGTGGCGGAGAAGGTTTCCTTTATCAAAATCGATGGAGCTATTGGTCCGGCGACGGCGAGTTACATTTCGCGAAGTATCGAGGAAGCCCGGGCGCAGAACGCACAGTGTCTGGTCATTCAACTCAACACGCCGGGCGGTTTGCTCGATTCGACGCAAACGATCGTGCAAAGCTTTTTGGGCTCCCCTGTGCCAGTGGTGGTTTATGTGGCTCCGACGGGATCAACCGCGACCAGTGCCGGTTGCTTTATTACGATTGCTGCGAGCGTCGCGGCGATGGCGCCGGCCACGACCATTGGGGCGGCGCACCCGGTGATGTTGGGCGGTAATCCCACCGGCGGAGAAGAAAAGCCCGACGAGACGATGAAGCAGAAGCTCGAGAATTTTTCCGTGAGTTACATGGAGGCAATCGCGGCCAGGCGCCATCGCAATGCCGATTGGGCCAAATCCGCGGTGCGCGAGAGTGCGTCGATCAGCGCCGAGAAAGCGCTCGAGCTAAAAGTCATCGATCTGATCGCGGCCGATCTGCCGGAGTTGCTACGGCAATTGAACGGACGCGAGGTGGATGGCAAGACGCTCAAGACCGCAAACGCGGAGGTCACCGAGATCAAGATGTCTGCGTCCGAACGCGTCTTCCAAAGGCTCTGGCGGCCTGAGGTCATGTTCATTCTCATGCTCATCGCGATCTACGGAATTATCGGTGAAATGACCACGCCCGGCGCGATCCTCCCCGGCGTGGTGGGCGCGATTGCCTTGATCCTGGCCCTCTACATGTCGGCGATCCTGCCGGTCAACGTCACCGGACTTGTCTTGATCGCGCTCGCGCTCGGGCTCTTCATCTTTGATATTTACGCGCCAACGCACGGGATCCTGACCATAGGCGGAATCATTTCGTTTCTGATCGGCTCGCTCATGCTCTTCAACCGCGCCGATCCGCTCTTTCGTTTATCGCTCAGCTACATCATTCCGGCGACGCTGGTTACGGCGGCGTTCTTTATTTTCGTCATCGGACAAGGTTTGCGCGCGCAGCGCTTGCCGGTGAAGGCTGGAGTGGAAACGATGGTTGGAAAAGCGGTGACCGCATTGACGCCAATCGACTCGCGCGGCGGCAGGATTTTCATCGAAGGCGAATATTGGAACGCGGTCAGCGATACACCTATCGAAAAAGGCGAAGTAGCAGAGATCGCGACGGTGCAAGGATTAACTTTAAAAGTAAAAAATAAAGAAAAATAAAGCCATGCCAATACCGTTAATTAGTTGCGTTGTACCCTTCATCATCCTTGGCGTGATCATCCTGCCCCAGATGATCCGCATCCTGCGCGAATACGAACGAGGAGTCATTTTCCGTCTCGGAAAATTACTCGGCGCGAAAGGGCCGGGGCTGATTTTCCTCATCCCGATCGTCGATCGGATGGTGCGAATGGATTTGCGCGTCGTGACCATCAGTGTCGAGAAACAGGAGGTGATGACGCGTGACAACGTGCCGGTGACGGTGGATGCGGTTGTTTATTTCCGCGTGGTCGATCCGCAAGCCGCGGTCGTGAAAGTGGAGAACTTTCTCAAAGCCACCTCGCTGATGTCGCAGACGACGCTGCGCAGCGTCCTCGGCCAGGCCCCCTTGGATGACCTGCTTTCGCAGCGCGAGTCGATCAACCTGAAGTTGCAGGAGATCATCGACCGGCAAACCGAACCGTGGGGCGTCAAAGTCACAGCGGTCGAGGTAAAGGACGTAGCGCTGCCCGACACCATGAAGCGCGCGATGGCCAAGCAGGCCGAAGCCGAGCGCGAGCGCCGTGCAAAGATCGTCAACGCCGAGGGCGAATTTCAAGCGGCGGAAAAAATGGTGCAGGCCGCCGCGATGATGAGCAAGGAGCCGATTGCGCTGCAACTGCGCTTCCTCCAAACCATGCGCGAGATTGCCAGCGAGCACAACACAACCACCTTCCTGCCGGTGCCGATCGACCTGTTCTCGCCCTTCATGAACAAGGGCGGGCCACCCAAACCGTAGGACGAAGAAAGCGTCCAACTCCGAAAGCTTTCGCGAGCAAGCGCTCAACATCCAATTGGCAAAATTATGACCGCGGATCGCTGCTCGCTGATTTCTGTCCGCTGATCTCTGACTTCCAGCCTCTGTCCTGCGACTTCCTACTTTCTTCCCGCTTTCCGTTCGTTCGGTTTCGCGTTCGCATCCATTTAAGAATTTAGCACAAACGATCTTCGCTCGCCTAACTTCGGGATGGCAGTGCACGCTGGCGATTATGCGAATTTCATACCGTTCGCGACCGGTTCGGGCTTCATGGATCGGTCATCGATTCCCCGCCGATGGACCGTCGAATTGCTCCCGCCAGGATCGGCGCCAGAGAAACTATTTTTACCTGCGGCCAATCATCTGAAGAGACCGGAATCGAGTCAGTCACGATTATTTTCCGGATGGCGGGATGATTCAGGTTCTTCCGCGCCTCCGGCGTGAAGACTCCGTGCGAGGCGGCTACGATAAAGTTCCCGGCCGCGCCCACTCGAATTAATGCCTCGACAGCGTTGTTGATCGTTCCGCCAGTCGAGATCATATCGTCAATAATCACGCACGGCCTTGCGCGGACTTCGCCAACGATTCTGCTGACCGCGGTTTTCCTTCCGTTCAATCGTTCCTTGTGCAATACCGCCACGGGACAGCCCATCCGCGAAGCATAAGCCGACGCCATTTTCACTCGTCCCGTATCCGGAGAAACAATGACGGACTCCGGTTCCAAATGCGATTTCAACGCGTCCGCGATTGCGGGAACGGCCGACAGATTCTCCACCGGAATGTGGAAGAATCCCTCCACTTGCTGCGAGTGCAGGTCCAACGCGATCAGGTGATCGATGCCGGCGCGCTCGGCGAAATCCGCCACGAGCCGGCCCATTATCGGAGTACGCCCGCCCCGGCGCTTATCGCTGCGGGCATAGCCGAAATACGGCGCGATCCAGGTAATGCTCGAGGCCGCCGCGCGACGGCAGGCGTCCGCTATGGCCAATACTTCCATGATGTGCTGATCCACCGGAGGGCAGGAAGATTGGACGATAAAGACGCGGCGCTCGCGAACCGGCTCGTTCAATTGGACGTTGACTTCGGTATCTGGAAATCGCGTGACGCTGCACTGCCCAATCTCGGCCCCCAGTCGCTGAGCGGTAGCCATCGCCAGTTTCTGACTGGCGCTTCCGCTCACAATCACAAATTTCGCTCTCATCTCCTTTCTCCGCGCAGCCACCATATTCTCTTCGGCTCGCGGGCCGGTTCGGTTCGTATTGAATATATGAATGTTTTGGAGCCAGAATAGATGTTCCGAAACTTTTGCATTTGCCCTTTTTGCTGAAAGCTAACCGTTTTTTTGCGCAGATCGTCGGGCCGACGCTCGCGCTTCGCGTTACCGACCGCGTAGGTACGCGCGAATGGCTTCGAACTGGCTGATGCCGTCGAGGCCCGCTTCTTTCATCACCATTGCGCCGGAGCCGCTGCCGAGGAAATGGCCGTGCCGGAATGGATGAAGGGTATGAGAACGGCCGTAGTCCGAACGCACCCACCGAATCATTGTCGCTTGCGTGAAGTCGGTGATGCCCATCGCTTCCTGCTGGTGCGCTTCGGGAAAGATTCGCTCGCGCTCCTCTACCGGCAGCAGATCGAACAGCTCCGACGAAGTGATCACGTAAATATTAAGATTCAAAGCGTCACGCTCGATGAGGGGCAGCGTCTCCATGACAAACGCGTTCATCACGCCGGCGCCTTGGAGCACGATTGTGCCTTGCGCGCGGCCATGCGCCGTTCGTAAACGATAAACTCCCTGCACCGCGGATGCCGCGGGCGGCAAACCAAGCGCGGCGCGATCCAGCACAAACTCGGGTGGACGCGTGACGAATGGCGCGATGACCGCCGGCCGTTTCGCGAGCGCGGCCGAAACCAGAAACCAGATTTCCTGCGGATCCCACGGCGTCAGCGTGATCATGCTGCCGAGCGGAAAATTATCCTGGAGCAATTGCAACGACTGCGGGTCCGCATGCGTAGGACCGTCTTCACCGGTTTTCAATCCTGCGTGCGCGCAGACGAGGAAAAACGGACGGGACGCGCCGCCTTCCAGGTGCACGCGAGCTTGATTGCCGATCGCGTGCAGCCGCGCGGCGATGTGACCGAGCGGCGCGCTGAAGGCGCCGTAAGACGAGCCCGCGCCGATGTGGCCGCCAAACGCGCTGATGCCGGAGAGCATCGCCATCATCGCGTCTTCGCAAATTCCGCCGATGGCGAGCTCGCGCGCGTCCGGATTCGTGCGCTGATTGTAGAACCCGGCCGGAAATTTTTCGTTCGTCTTGTCGATACTTGTCGAGCCGAGCAGATCGGCGGATGCCACAACCAAGCCACCGTCGGTCGCCACGTTGTAATAGTTCAACACCCGGCCCAACTGATCGCGCAGCGTTGTGTTGGTGCGAAGCGTCAGCGTCAGTTCCGGCGGCGTCACGCCGTCGGCGCCTTCCGCGATGACATAGGCGAGGTCGAGAAGCGGCCGGTCCTGGCGCGGCTTGCGCTCACGCTTGTTCAGCCGCGTTTGGGCCGCGCGCAATTGCACACCAAATGCATCGACGGTCGTCCGCCGCGCCTCAAGCGCCCGGCGCATGATGCAGAGCGTTTCCCAATAGCATTGCTCGATGACGGTCGCGTCTGCTCCGCCGTTGCAACGCTGGAGCACACCATCGCAACACGGCAGATGGACCAGATCCTTCGGCAGGAGCGGCGCCAGGGCCGTGAAAAATCCGTGCGAGCAGAGCTTGTGACCAGCGCCGTGCGAAGCGCGGCCTTCGATGCCGTATTGCCAGCCTTTGACGGTGCGATAAACAATCGCGGTCGGCTGGCCGTTATCGAGTTCGAGCGCGAGGCGTTGCGCCATAGTGATCTGCTGCCAATCGAAACCATCCGGCACGAAGATGACGTTCCAATCGTGGAGATACGCCAGCTCAGCCGGGGTCCATTGCACGTAATCGCCCGGCGCTTCCGAATCTCGACAAACGCGATTGGAATCGATCGAGGCCTGGTTCCAATCGACATGCAGCACGACGTTGCCAAGAGAAGCCGTGCCGGCCGCGGCCAAAGCCTCCGCCACTCGGCCCGGCGTCATTCCGCCTTCGCCTTCTATAATATGGACGCGCGGCGCGTCCTCGCGGTAAATGTCGGCCGCGGCCCAGGCCAGACCGAACGACGCCGGCAGACCCACGCCCGATGCCCCGGTGGATAGCCGCACGAACGGCGTCGCCGGGGTGGGATGTCCGTCGAGTGCTTTGGTGGAAAAACTTTTGAAGAGCGGCGTCGCGCAGGTGGGGTTGCGGCGGAACCCGAGCAAGTCTTCGAAGCGCAGTTGGAATTTTTCTTCCGAAGCCAACAGATCAGGCGCGGCGATGCGCGCCACTTCATTGCGCAAGGCCCACATCGCATAAAGCCCAAGCGCCTTGTGCCCGGCCGCGTAGGAAATGATGTCTGCGTCCTGCCGCCCGGGATGCGCGAGATCGTAATCCATCGTCTCGAAGAGCAGCCGCTGCACAAAACGCCCCGAGGAAATCGATCCGCCTGGATGACCCGAGAGCGGCGCGTAGTTGTACATCGCCGCGCAGAGCGTGCGGTAAAAGAGATCGAAGGTTTCGCAATGTTCGAGCGCGGTCTCATCAAGAGGGTCGCCTTCTTCCGCCACGCGATCGGCCGCATTAATATAGACGCCGCGCCGCGGACCGAACGACATCGTGGTGGGATCGCTGCTGCGACCCGGCGTGATTTGCCTGGAAACGAGATTGGTTAACATAAGTGTTTGCCTTCCTGAACGAACTGCTGAGATCCATCGACATCGCTCGCCGCGGCGTGAATCCGCTCTAGCTCGCGAACTTGCGGACCGATCCGAAATGCGTTTTCGCTGCCAATGCGGCGGGTGCGTGCGGAGAAAAGTCCCTCGGGCAACGCCGGGTTTTTCGGAACGACAACCGGCGCCGTCTCACGAGGGAGCACCGACATCGTGATGTCGCCGCCGAGGTATTCGCTTTTCAGTCCCATTTTGCCGGACACGCTTTCGGGCACGTCGATCACCTCGCCCCCGATCCCGCCGCTTGGCAGCCATGCAATTCGATGTCTCGCCATAAATTCCTTGATGAAACAAGTACTGGCTTCGGCGGAGATGCTCCACACGCCTCTTGGGAAAAGCCGGGCGTTTCTTGCGCTGAAGAATCGTGGCGAGGAAAAGTCCGCCCCTCCAGGTGAAGGAGCCGGCCTGCTACCTAGCACCTCGGCGAAGCTCGTCGATTACTTCTGAAGGCTTCCACGCGTTTCCTCTCCAGATTTTGATGACGATGCCGTCGGGACCAATGAGAGCGGTGGCCAAACCGTGAGAAATTGTGCCGCCCTCCGGCTGCACGAAAACGGCGAAGCTTTGAGTCAGATGGTCGATTTCAGCGGACTCACCGGTCGCAAACGTCCAGATGTCCGGATCAGCCTTCTGGTGTTGCGCATAGCTTTTCAAAATCTCGGGCGTATCGAATTGCGGATCGAGTGTGATGCTGAGCAGCCGCGTTTTTCCCGCAGCGCCGTTCTCGGATTTGATGGCCTCCTGCAGTTCGGAAAAATTCTGGGAGATGCGCGGGCAAAAATTGGGAACCGGACAACGCGTGAAGATAAACGTCAGCACAAAGGACTGGCCACGGAAGGTGTCGAGTGTGACTCGCTTTCCATCTTGATTCGTTAGGCCGAAGAATGGGACGATCTCCCCTTCCCGCAAGCGCGCTGTGGCTTTGGAAGAAACGTTGGCGGTTGGAGTGGGCTCGGCCACGTGAACATCGGTCGCGGGGATTTTCTTCACCTGGTCGAGAAACAAATCTTCGTCCGTGACCGTCATCCGGAATGCGATGCCGTCACCGATCTTCAAGCCGGCAATATCTTTTTGATCCTTAACCGAGAACGGCATCGTCATCGACGGCATGAACCCGGGAACGTCCTCATGCTGGATACTCACCGTGGTTCGGTCTGGGGCGAAGCCTCGAACAACTCCGCGCACTTGATAGGAACGCGCCGAGGTGTCCGCCGTTTGCGATCGATCGCAGCCGGCGATCGCGAGGATCAAGCAAAACGCCGTCGCGATTGGGCCAACAAACGCATTTCGCATTCCGCAATTGAAATGACCCACGGAAGGCGTCCAGAGAAATCCCCGCAAATCTTATTCTTAAATCAACCCATAACGCCGCATTCGGTGTAAGCTGCACATCAAGAAGCCCTCTTAACGCCAAGAACTGCGCAGTTCTCCGCAAGATTCGCGGAGCAGTCAACCTGCACGGATGCGTTAGTGGCCTACGAAAGCCAAACAATAAATGAAATCTACCAAAACGTTCCTGTTAGCGCTCGGATGCGGCGCACTTTTCTCTTCCATGACCGGCTGCTCTCGAGCGCCGGAAGCGCCGCCGAAGGAGGTCCAGATCCAAGCCGACGACAAAATGCGCTACGATGTGACCGCGTTCGACGCGAAACCCGGCCAGAAAATTGCGGTCACGATCAAGAACATCGGGACAACCCCGAAATTCTCGATGGGCCATAACTTCGTCATGCTCGATCGGACGGTGAACACGGGCAACGTGACGAGATTTCTCGATGCCGCCTCCACGGAAGCGGCCCACGACTACGTCCCGCCGGGCTCCAAGGAAGTGCTCGCCCACAGCAAGCTCCTCGGCCCGGGTGAGACAGAAACCGTCACCTTCACGGCTCCCTATGTGCCAGGCGAGTATCTCTACCTCTGTTCGTTTCCCGGCCACTATTCTCAGGGCACCAAGGGCATCATGACCGTGAAGTAAGCTCCGCAACCAAAGGATTCGACCACTCATTATGAAAAGATTAATCAATCAGCTGCTCGCGCTCGCGGTGGCACTCGCTACGACGACGACGTTCACCGGCTGCGGAAAACAAAGCGGGACCACCCAGGCCGATCGCACTGCGAACGCCCTTGCCAGTTACGTCGCGCCCGGGGAGAAAGATGAATACTACCTCTTCTACTCCGGCGGACATTCGGGCCAGGTGTTCGTCGCCGGCATTCCGTCGATGCGCCACATCATCACGATCCCGGTCTTCGCTCCGTACCCGGCCACGGGTTACGGGTTCGACGAGGAATCGAAAAAAATGATGGGTGCTTTCACCTGGGGCGACGTGCATCACCCGGGCTTGTCCCAAACCAAGTCGAAATACGATGGCCGCTGGCTTTTCGTGAACGACAACGCCAACAACCGGATCGCCCGGATTGATCTGCGCGATTTCAAAACGCACCAGATCCTCGGGCCCATCCCGAACTCGATGGGCAACCACGGCTCCTCCTTCATCACGGAGAACAGCGAATATATTTTGTGCGCGACCCGTTTCTCCGTGCCACTGCCGAAAGGTCGCGTGGCCGATCCGAAGGATTACGAGAAGGAATTCAACGGCATGGTCAGCGGCATCAAGGTCGATCCGCAGACCGGCGAAATGAGTGTCGGCTGGCAGATTTTGACGCCGCCGTTCGATTGGGATCTCGGCTCGACCGGGAAAGGCCCGAGCAGCGGCTGGGCCTTCTGGTCCAGCTACAACACCGAGATGGCGCACGACGTTATGGAAGTGAACTCAAGCCAGAAAGATCGCGATTTGTGCGCAGTGGTGAACTGGCGTGCGGCTGAGAAGGCGGTTGCCGATGGAAAAGCGACGATGATGGACGGCGTGCCGATCATCGATCCGGCGAAAGTGCCGGGCGTGCTTTATTTCATTCCGATCGGCAAATCGCCCCACGGCATGGACGTCGATCCGACCGGGAAATGGATTGTGGCCGGCGGAAAACTGCAGCCGAGCACGACGGTGGTTAATTTCGAGAAACTGCAAGCGGCCATCAACGCCAAGACTTTCGAGGGCGAAATGCGGGGAGTGCCGATCGTGAAATACGACGCCGTCGTCGAGGGCGAAGTGCCGGTCGGTCTCGGCCCGCTCCACACGCAATACGACGGAAAAGGTTTCGCTTACACCTCGATGTTCATCGATTCGAACATCACAAAGTGGAAGATGCCGCCCTGGACTGACGAGGAGAAAAAAGATCTGAACAAGGTCGTGCTCGATAAGATGCCGACGCATTTCAGCACCGGCCATCTCGTCGTCGCGGGAAGCGACACGGCGCAGCCGTACGGAAAATGGTGCGTCGCGATGAACAAGCTCTCGGCCGGCCGCCACATCAACGTCGGCCCGTCCCAACCCGAATCGAGCCAGCTCATCGATATCAGCGGCGAGAAAATGAAAATGGTCGCTGAGGCTTACACCGAACCGGAGCCGCACTTCGCGCAGATCCTCAAGGTGAGTGAAATTGAGCCGAAGGAAATTCTAGCGAAAGCGGACAACAAAGATCCGAACGCCGTCTGGGACAAAGAGGCGACGGGCGTCACGCGAAACGGCAATAAAGTCCTGGCAAAGCTGACAGCCATCCGCAGCCGGTTCACTCCGGACCGGATCGACGCGCAGGTGGGCGACGAGCTCACCGTGAGCGTCACCAACATCGAACAAACGCGCGACATGATTCACGGCTTTGGCGTCCTCGAACAAAACGTCAACCTGGTGATGGATCCGGGCGAGACGAAAACATTCCACCTCAAGATGACCAAGGCCGGCGTGTTTCCGTTTTACTGCACGAACTTTTGCTCGGCGTTGCATCAGGAAATGCAGGGGTATCTCGTGGTGTGGAACGCCGGCGACGCCCCGCCCGCGGCGGGCTCTGGCGCGCCCGGCGGCATCGCGCAGAAATAAGATGTGAGACGTGCGGCGGAAGACGATCTTCCGTCTGCGCCTCCTCGATCGTCATGTTTCAGAAAGTCGCAGGTCTGCTTCGCCGGGAATTTCGGTTTCTGCACAAACCGCTCAATCTCGGTTCGCGCCTGTTTCTGCTCGCAGCCGCGATCACGATCGCGGTGTCTCTTTTTTATCCGCTCTGGAAATTGCACCTGGTGGCGCCGCAATACTCCGATGGCCTCGACCTCTACATCTCGAGCTACAAAATCGAGGGCGGCGGATTCAACGGCCAGCATCTCGTCGAGATCAACAATCTCAATCATTACATTGGGATGAAGCCAATCCAGGAGGCGGATTTCCTCGAGATGCGCTGGATGCCGTTTGTGTTCGGCCTCATCATTCTCATGACCCTGCGCTCCATCGTCTTCGGCGAGATGAGTAACGTGGTCGATCTCTTCGCGGTTTACGTCTACTTCGGCGCCTTTTCCATCGGCTCCTTCTGGTATCGGCTTTATCAGTACGGGCACGATCTGAACCCGCACGCGCCCATGCACATCAAGCCGTTCACGCCGCTGCTGATTGGCGTGAAACAAATCGCTAATTTTCGCGAATACAGTTTCCCGCAGACCGGCGCATATCTGCTGTGCGGCTCCGTCGTGCTCATCGTGCTCGCCGGTTTGTGGTCGCGAAAGGAGAAGGCCGCATGAGGACGATGGCGGCCGTGCTTTTGTGGGTCGTCGCCTTCAGTTGTAGGGCGTCTGTGTCAGACGCCCCGGATGGCGTTTCACAGAAACGCCCTACAAACGCAGCGACGCTCCAGGAGCGGATCGACGCGGCCGCGCCTAACGACACCATTCGCGTTGAACCCGGCGTGCACGCCGGCGCGCTCCTCATTACCAAGCCAGTGAACCTCATCGGTGAAAAGGGCGCGGAGATCAGAGGCAACGGATCCGGTAACGCGATCACCATCTCCGCCGATAACGTGACGCTGACCGGATTGCGCATCACCGGCTCCGGCCTGCGTTTATCGGACGATGACGCCGCAGTTTTCATCACGGCCAATCGCGCCCGGATTGAGAACAACGTCATCGCCGATTCCCTCCACGGCATTTACCTCAAGAAAGTTTCCGGAACGCAGATTCTCAACAATCGGATCGAGGGAAAAACAACGCTCTCACCCTCGGCCGAACCGGTCGAAAAAGGCATCGGACAAGGCTCGGAGAATTGCGACACGACGCTGGTCTCGAATCGCCGCGGCAACGGCATCCACCAGTGGAATTCCGAACGGACCACGATTCGCGGAAACGAAATCAGCGAGACGCGGGACGGTATTTACTTTTCGTTCACGAACAATTGTCTCGTCGAAGACAACCTTATTCACCACGTCCGCTACGGCCTGCACTACATGTATTCGGACAACAACGTTTTCCTCAACAACACCTTCACCGAAAACGCCGCCGGCGCCGCCATCATGTTCTCCAAGGAGTTGTTGGTGCGCGGGAATCGTTTCATCAATAACCGCGGGCATCGCGCCTACGGCCTGATCTTTCAATCGTCCGACCGAAGCAAGCTGGAACAAAATGAGATCACCTCGAACGCCGTCGGTCTTTCGTTCAATCAGTGCAACGACAACGAAATTACCGGCAACCGCGTGACCCAAAATTATATCGGACTGCGGTTCGGATCGAACTCCGGCGGGAACCGTTTCACGCAGAATGTTTTCACCCGCAATTTGCATCCGATCGAAACCGGAAGCTCGGATGTTTCCGGCAACCAGTGGGCCGTGAACGGGGTCGGCAATTTTTGGGAGAACGATCTCGAGGTCGATCTCGATCACGATGGCATCAACGATCTGCCGCATCGCGAGCTCGATTCCTTTGGAATTTTGCGCCGCGATTTTCCCGCGGTCGCATTTCTCTCCGGGAGCCCGGCCTTGAAGCTGTTGCGCTTCGCCAATGAGCGCGCCGTCATTCCCGGAATGAGCGCGATCGAAGATCCGTCACCGCTCACCTCGCGGTTTTGGAAAATTCAGGCGCAACGTTCCCACGCTTTGCTTCGCGAGAAATGATCCTGGCCGAAAATCTGACGAAGAACTACGGGCGCAAGCCGGTCTTGCGCGGGATTTCGCTGCGCGCGACAGCCGGCGAAGTCACCCTCATGGTTGGACCGAATGGCGCCGGCAAGAGCACGACGGTGAAATTGCTGGCCGGCCTGATTCGCCCCAATGCGGGCAGCGCGCGGATCAACGGCTTCGACATCGTCGATCAAACCATCGCCGCACAGCGTTCGCTCGCCTACTTGCCGCAACGGCCGAGCTTTCATCCCCGGCTCACCTGCCTGGAAGTGCTGCGCTTTTACGCGCGGCTTCGCGGAGTTCCCCTCACCCGCTGCGACGCGATGCTCGAGTTGACGGGATTGAACGACGCCGCCCGCACGCGCACGCAGGAACTTTCCGGCGGAATGCGGCAGCGGCTCGGCATCGCCTTTTTGTTGCTGGCCGACGCGCCCGTTCTTCTGCTCGACGAACCGGGATTAAGTCTCGACCCCGGCTGGCGGAAACGATTGCAGGAAACGCTGCACTTCGAATCACGGCGCGGCAAAGCAGTCCTCGTTACGACGCATCTGATCGCGGAATGGAACAACGTGGCGGACCGCTGCCTGCTCTGCCGCGATGGCGTCATCGAACAGGAACTCGATCCCTCCGACCTGCTGCACGATTTCCCTGAAATCGAAACTGCGGTGATCGATGACAACGAAGATGAAACGCGCATTGTCACTGCTGTTTGATCGCAACACCGCGCGGGCGCTGTTCACGCGCGAGTTTCGTCTCGCGCTCATCAACCGCTATTTCCACGTTTTCTCCGCGCTGGCCTTGATCGGCGGGATCGCGGCCGCGCTCTTCAGCGAAGACGCAAACGCGACCGGCTTTTTCCATCTGCAAGTCGCTCTCTATTTTGTCTCGCTCTTCGCGCTACTGGCCGGGGTCGGCAGCGCCCAGGCCGAGCGGGAAGAATGGCAACTGCTTTTCACTCAACCGCTGCCCCGGCCGAGCTACGTCATCGGCAAATTTCTTGCGCTCGCCTTGATCTTTGCCGGCGTGCTCCTCCTTCTTTTTCTGCCCCCGCTTTTTGCCGGAGCGGATCTGAGCATGATGGGGCTGCTCTATCTGCAAACGCTGTTGCTCGCCGCCACCTTTCTCGCCTGCGGCCTCGCCGCGGGTTATTTCGCGCACGATCGCGCCCAGGCACTTATCGTCGGCGTGAGCGCCTGGCTCCTCCTCCTTTTCGGCGTCGATCTCGTGGCACTGTTCGCCGCTCGCTGGAGCGGTATCCAGAAATTCCCCGATCTTTGGGTCACGCTGCTGATGTTAAATCCGCTCGATTCCTTCCGGATCGAAGCGCTTTTCGCGTTACAACAAATCCCGGCCGAAGCCGCGAATAAAACTCCGCTAGCCGGCTGGTGGACCGCCCACGCGGGCGCATGGTTCGCCGGAATCGCAGTGGTGTGGTCCGCGGCGATGATGACCTTGGCCAGTCTTCGAATGAATCGCTGGGAAGAATAACGATGCGGCGGCCGCTAAGATGATCTGTCATTCGGATTCGCTGATCGTCACCTTCGGCAGCACTTTGATTATCCAGATGAGGGAAGCGGCGAGCCAGCAGATGGCGGCCGCGAGCAAATGGATGATGCGCGCGCGGGGCGAAAGATCAGCGGTGACGCGAGAGGCCATGGCGAAAAAAAGAAGCGCGCTCATTGCGATGAAGAACCAGAGGCGGGTCTTCAACCGTTCGAGATTCCCGCTGTGTCCCAGGACGACTCGCGTCGCGACCGTGAACACGATGAGATTCAAACCGGTAATGAAAACGGTGTGCAATGAGCCGATGCGATAGTTCGGCCAAAGCGCGATCATGGTGAAGCCCGCGAGGATAAAGAGGAGCCCGGTCCGCAAGTAATCCGCCAGAAACGTCCGACTTCGCCAGGGCATTCTGCCAGCGAGGTAAACCGTGATGGCGGCGACGCGAATCCATCCTGCGGCTCTGGACTGTGCAAAGCTCTCCAGCATGAATGACGCGATGATCGCGCCGCCGATGAGAGCGTTGAAAGCCGCTTGTCGCTTCCAGCCCTGCGAGAACACGCGGGATTCCGGCAGATCCGATCCAGGCAGATCGAGCAAACGTCCGATGAAGAAGGGCGCGACGCCGAGGATCGGGAGAAGCACGAAACACTCGTTGAGCAGGGCGCTGCCAGATTGATACGTAATCGAGTATTGCGCGTCTTCGGACCAGGCCACGAGCGCGGCGCCGATAATTCCGCTGAGCAGTCCGAGCGCGACCAAAATGAAATTCGGCGGGGGATTATCCTTCCGCTGCTGAAAACGCTGCAAGACCATCCACGCGAACAGGAGCAAACAAAGAACGAAACAAATATCGCCGAGCCGATGCGCGCCGCCGGTGTGAGCGCCGGCCGCGAGCAGATCGAGCGTGAAGACGATCACAATTTCCGTGAGCGAGAAATGCGGCGCCGAAGTGAGTCTCGGGCCGGCCGTTCCGAGAAATCCGAAGATGAATGAGGCCATCAGGCCTTCAATCATCAGCCGCGCGTGCGCCACATTCGGATACGTGACGCCGGCGCCGAGATAAAAGAGCACCCAGAGCGATACTCCGATGAGCCCGAGCAACGCACCGGCCGGAAAGAAAATCCGGAACGGCTCCTGGCAGATTTGCCCGAGCGAGCGCGTTCTCCGGTTCTCAATGTTCAATGGCTGCGCGTCCACGATAATTGGAAAGGATTAACAGGATTCACGGGATTGGGACAGAAGTGTTGCGCTGCTGTAACCGTCGCCCTGTGGCGGGCGGGTTGGTAGGGACGCGATGGAGCCGAGGAGCACAAGCTTCGTCAGGCGATCACGGCAGGCGGCTTCCGGGTCGTCCCCGCGCAATTTCTGCGCAGTGAAAAGCAAGCAGCGCCTCTCGCGACATAACGCGCGCGCTAGGTTTGAAGCATGAAACTAACGACACTAAGGCGCGCAATAGGGAGTCGTGCGTGGAAATTCACGCCGATCCTGGTGGCGTTCTTTCTCTTGTTCTGGGCTTGCTCGCTTTCGCAGGCGACGCGGCCCAAAGCTGACGACCGGAGCCGCCAGTCCGTCGCCCGCACGGTCACACCCTTTGGCGAAGTGGTTCGCGGCCCCCGCGGCAAATCGGAAATCGCCATCACCTTTGATGGAGGCGCAAATGCGGAATGCTTCGAGGATTTGATCGCGGCTTTGGAAAGCGCGGATGTCCACAGCACTTTCTTCATCACCGGAAACTTTGCGCAGCGGAACATGGAGTGCGCGAAGGCGATCACAAAGCACGGGCACGAAGTGGGCAACCACACCTGGAACCATCTCGATCTCACCAAGCAAACCGACGAGATCGTGCGCGAAGAAATCACGCGGGCGGAAGTTTTGTTGACGGACATCTCCGGCCAGAGTCCGCGGCCGAGATGGCGCGGGCCGTTCGGCGCGCGCAATGACAGAGTGTTGCGGATCGCGGCGAATCTCGGATACCGATCGATCTACTGGACGCTGGACAGCCTCGACTCCGTGGAGCCGCGGAAGACGCCACAATTCCTGATCGACCGCATCACGAGCAAGACCGACGCGGAACTCGATGGCGCCATCATCCTGATGCATGTCGGGATCAAGAGCACGGCTGACGCGCTGCCCGCGATCATCGCCAATCTCCAAGGCCGCGGGTTTCGGCTCGTGACGGTTTCCAAGCTGTTGGAACCGGCTGCCAGACCGCGCTAACACGCGGGCGAGACAAACAAGCACGCAAAAAACGCGCGCTAAATCGCAATTACTGCGGAGCACGCATCTCGGTGCTCGTGAATCCTGGGTGCATGAAAACGGCAATTGATTCCAACCGCGGTGACCCCGGCTCGACAGAGTCTCGCCCTACCAGATTGCAGTCATCGGCAAATGCACGCGGCACCATGCGAGCGACCGTTTTTCACGGACCGAATGATATTCGGATCGAAGAAGTTCCGCGGCCAAGCGCCGGCGCGGGCGAAGCCGTGATTCGCATCACCCTCACGACAATCTGCGGCACCGACCTTCACATTCTGCGCGGAGAATACGCCGTGAAGCCCGGTCTCGTGATCGGTCACGAGCCGGTCGGTGTGATCGAAGAACTCGGCGAAGGCGTCACCGGCTACGCGATTGGCGATCGTGTGCTCGTCGGCGCGATCACACCGTGCGGACAGTGTCGCGCGTGTTTGTCGGCGCAATGGTCGCAATGCGGCCACGGCGAAGGCGTAGAAGCGATCGGCGGCTGGCGTTTCGGCAATACGATCAATGGCGCGCAGGCGGAATATCTTCTCGTGCCGAACGCACAGGCGAACCTCGCGAAGATTCCGGATGAATTGAGCGACGAACAAGTCGTGCTCCTCGCCGACATCGCCTCGACCGGCTTCAGCGGCGCGGAGTCCGGCAACATTCGCATCGGGGATACGGTGGTCGTTCTTGCGCAAGGCCCCATCGGACTTTGTGCGACGGCTGGCGCAAAATTAATGGGCGCGTCGTTCATTATTGCCGTCGACGGCGACCCCGTCCGAATGAAAATGTCGAAACAAATGGGTGCGGATGTCGTGCTCGATCCGAAGCAGTGCGACGTTGTCGCGGAAGTAAGAAAACTCACTGGCGGCGGCGCTGACGTGGCCATTGAGTCGCTCGGCCTGCAGGAGACCTTCGAGAATGCTCTGCGGAGTTTGCGTGCCGGCGGCACGTTGAGCAGCCTCGGCGTTTACTCGGGAAAACTTCAGGTCCCCTACGACGCGTTCGCGGCCGGCATCGGCGACTACAAAATCGTCACCACGCTCTGTCCCGGCGGCAAAGAACGGATGCGCCGCCTGATGTCGATGGTGCAATCAAAGCGTTTCGATCCCACCCCGCTCCTGACCCATAGTTTCAAGCTCGATCAAATCGTTGAAGCCTACGATCTCTTCGGCTCCCGCCGCGACGGTGTCCTAAAGGTCGCGATCCGTCCCTGAGAGACTGCCCGAGCTGAAGTTCCGGCCGTCCACACCAGAGCCCCCGGAGAGCTTGTCCTACCTGTTTTCCCGACAGCAAGAGAAGTCTTCAAACGAGGGCTTAATCCAAAAATGACGGCTCGGATGATCCGAAATCGCGACGCGATTCGGAGCGCCGCATTAAGATAACCTCCTGCAGTGACTCGAGCCACCCGCGTGCCGCCGGGGACAAAGACGTTACCTTTAGTTCAGCCTGCACGGTTTCGCTGGCCTTCGTCAGCCAATCGTACTCATAACCCCACCCACTCGTCGGGATGAGGGCAGAATTGAGGGCGCCAACGACGCCATTGTCGTCCGGATATATCTCGATCAACTCATAAGCGAACTGGAAGAAGCCGGGCTGGACAGACGGCATGCACTTAGCAAAGATGCAGGCCGCATTCCGATTGGTTCGCGCGATATTCACCAAAACCGATTGGTGTGCCGAGAGATCGAGCAAATAACGTTGACCATGGTCTTGTAAGTCCGGCCCGGGGGACTTGACGTCCCATGCGCCGAGTATTTCGTATGCGCATTGCGGTGACTGTGTGCGTAGGTATTCCCAGAAGTCCCGTGTGCCGTAGCTTTCAAAAGGATTCCAACCCATCCACCAAACCCGCGATTTTGCATCAGACAGACGCCGGATCGCTTCCCGAAGGAGTTCAAGACCCGCTTCCAAATCAGTTCGCGCGAGTCCTGTCGCTACCTGATCGAGCTCGTATGTCGAGTTCATCCGAGCATGGATGGGTGCGTTGAGCACAGGCCTAACGATGTCAAAGAGTTCGCGAGGAAGTGGCTTTTGGTGGTGGAGATATAGAGATGAGACGTTCAACAGAGCCACCTCATGATCCGGTTCTGACAGGATGAACTTCAGAACATCTCGCACTTCTTCGATGGGCAAGCCATCAAGCCAGCGTCCGTACGAAAAGGCGTTGGCAACTTCGTCCGCAGATACAGAATGGTTAAGAAGCAATTGCTTCAGGCGCGCGCGGTTCCCCTCCGTCGGACCAATTCCGCAAATCGCAATAAGCAACGAGCTTTTCGGCGCTGTGGGAGAGATGAGCATCTCATCCAGCGTGGCCTCTACCCACGAAGCCATCGACTTCATAGCTCCCGATAGATAAATCCCTAGTAGCCTAGACCATTGAAAGTCGACGGCCCGCGCAAGCATTGCCTGAAAATGTTGATGCTGCTCATCATTCTCACCGAGAAAAAAGGCAAAGTCGCCACGGTTCAAGGCTTCCTTGTCACTGAGAAGTTCCCACGTGGCATTGCTCATGATTTGAGGCTCGCGGCAAGCTTCGCGGGCAAGTTGCAGAATCCGAACTTGGTATTGGTATAATTTACGATCTTCGAACACCACATCACCGTGTTCGAAAGTGCGCCCAATCGCCAATCTCAGCCGATGATCGAAGGTGCCGTTCTCAAGACGGGTCAGCAACGCATCCAGCTCCTCGATAGTCTTAGCCCATCCCTCCTGCCATTTTTCCTGTCCCGAGTTCCCTCTGCTTCGTTCATAGAAGCCCCGCAGCCATTTCACATTTTCGCGTAGCGCGAGAGGATCAAGCTGAACATTTCCTCGAAAATACTGCTCCGAAATATCGCGAACAATTTGCATCGCATCTTCAACCCGTAAATGTCCCGATAATCTCGAAATCGCGTTCGGTAGTTTATCAAGCGCCATAGCCCGGAGCTCGGGCTCATTTTCAAGGCACATCGTGAGGCGGCGACGGACCATTCTAAGCAAAAAATCCCAGCAGTCTTTCCATGTTCCGTAACGCGGCCTGCTACCCAGTCGGCGGACAGTTACTGAGCGCCCGCCTAGAGTGTCCGGCGGATTCGTGGCGGTTATGATTGCCTTCAGACCGAGTTTTCGCAGCGTGAGGTCAGAAGCTGTGAGCATCGGCTCCAGTGCTGCCTCACGTTCTTGATAAGAGATTGAGCGCGGATACCAATAGACAAAACATTCCGTAAAGTCGTTAGCGGCAGCGGTCCCATCCGATTCCAACGCTTCACGCGTTGCCAAATCTGTTAGGATAGAGAACGCGGAGGCGGTCGTTGCTGGCTCGTCTATCAACTCGTTAATGGCCGCGAGCAGGCGTTCCATGCCGTTTTGTCCTCGCTGGACAACATCACGCCAGATCTCATCTAGCTGTTGCCGAAGAAATCGTGCTGTCTCCACCGGAAGGGCACGCGCCAAGTAGTCGAGCAGTTCAAGGTTTCCACTAAAGCGTTCCGTATCACCAAACGGACCTCCGGGACCAAATACGAACGACGTGAATGGCGTCGCGTGAGAGAGCTCGACCGTGACCAGTCGTTCCAGCAATCGCTTACGACCAGCGAGGTCAAGGCTGGCCATCAGTTGTTCCGGTAGGGACGGATTGTCATGTGCAAGATCGTGAAACAGTCCGGCGGCAAACATCGGAGGCACGACGGCCACATACTCACCTTGCCTCCGCAGAAACCCGAGCGCTTCGAATTCGCCCAGTCGCCGGAGAACGCTGGGCACCTGTATCTCAGGTGCTATATGGGATAGCAGAACTGGCAACTCAGACGATTCTCCACCAACTCGTACATAAACCAAAGGAGACAGTGCCTGAAGGAGGGGCAGCGCGTCCTTGCCCGCCTTGTCTTCCAAGCTTTGGCTGAATTTTTGAGAGAGCTGCTTGCGCAAAGACCCTGATTCGCGATGAAGCTCCTCGCCGACTAACGCAGCCGCGACAAGCACTCCCGGTATGCCGCCCGCCTGTTGTACGATCCAATCGCGTAATCGCTGTTCGAGATCAGAATCAACAGATTCGACAAGTCTCGTCGATGCGTCTTTTGGCAGTCGCGGGATCTGACGAGGTTTGACGGCCGAATCATTACCCAGGCGTATGATGGGAGCGTGCTCTGGAGACGGGAGGGTTATGATTAGCTTAATCGGCTTCTCACAACCGAGGGCTTGCTCCGCAAGTCGCTTTACCATGTCAACGGGCAGATCTTCAACAACGAGCACCACAAATTGGTCGGCGGTTGCATATACGCGGACGCCGTCATGCGCTAAGGCGTGGACGTCCTCGGCAAAGAACGTGACTGGTGCATACGGCTCGGTCGCTTCAATTACTAGGCGCGTTTTGCCCACACTGTTTGGGCCGCTCACCGCAATCACACGCACGTCAGGATCACCGAGCCACCCTTGAACATCGGCCAATTCTGCATCGCGACCGATGAGGGGAACGTCCACTCTACTTAATCGGCGCGCCCGCTGCTGCATTTCATTCCACGCCGTTCCTTGTCCCGGAGAAAACCAGCCCATACGAAGAGCCGGGTGGCGAGCGATAAAACCAGAAATCTGACCGGCATCAATAATAGTAACATCAACATCTCCCGCTGTGCCTTTGAGTATTTCATCACGTAAGTCTGCACGCTGAGTATTGAGAGACCGTCCGTTAGCCGTACTCGACTCGCTCTCAAGGCCAAGGCGTAGGTTCGTAAAGAGAATATATTTTGCGAGCGTCTTTGGCTCCGCTTGCCTGGCAATGACACTCTTGACCGCTCCGCGCACGCGCCTGCACAACTCGGAGAATGCTTTCTGCGCTCCCAATGTCGGTACGTCCAACGTCTTAAATTGATAGACGTTCCAACCGGCACTCGCGATAGACACAGCAACGAAACCATCGACCCCACTTACGTCCCATTCGCCGTCCATACCACCGTCGGGCCCCGCTTTTGCCGTCAGGATTGGAAAGGTCCGCGTCCGGGGAGCTTCAAGTGCAACAAGCGAATTGCAGAACAAAGGAAATGCCCCTCGATGAGGCTCGCGAGAGAATGCCAATTCTACGTCGTTGGTTGGGATTAGCACTGGAGAATCAGGTCAGATATAGCGCACTATTCCGGGCGCACGGGAAAAATGCTCGAGAAAGGCTTGCCGCCTTGCTCTTCTCATCGCCTTTGAAGCTCCAAAGCGCGCGAATTCCTCCAGGGCATTCTTCAACTCGTCACGCATACAGTAACCCGTTTGTGATTGGGCTTAAGGGGAAGAGCGCGCACGACGCCAGGAAAGTAATCCGAAGCGAGAGGGCAAGGCAACAGACTTCGGCGATGGGCAACGTGGAAAGCAAACGCCGAACGCCGAACGGGCAGAAGGCAGAAGGCAGAAGGCGGAGGGCAGAGGACGGAGGTCGGAAATAAGAAGCAATCGCCGGCCGCCGCTATCGCAAAAGAAATCGGGCCCGGCAGCTCTTCAGCCGCCGAGCCCGAATCAATCCTACCTGACGCTAATTAGTGGCGGTCATCGTGGCGGTCGTCGCGGCGGTGGTCTTCGTGGCGGCGATGTTCGCCGCGGCGGTAGTGGCCGTGGATCCAATGATGTCCGTGCTCGGACCAATGGCCGGGCTCCCAAATCATTTCGAAGTCGTTGTCCCAGTAACGCGGGCCATGATTGTAGAATGCCCGGTCACCCAATTCGATCCGAATTCCTTCCGCCTGAACGGCGGACCCGAAAGTAACGCTCGTGACGGCAACCGCCACAAGGAGCAATATTTTCTTGATCATACTTTTGATTCGTTTCGCGAAGGACGAAAGGACGGGTCAATCGACTCTGATTTTTCAGTGGGAAAAAGCGACGGCGGATAGAAGAAGAAAACCCTCCTTCGCAGACTACGGCGGGCAGGCAGCCGAACGCTGAACGCCCAACCCATTCGACTCCGCTCAGGGCAGGCTGCTGACCGCCCAATATCGTTGGCATAATTCGCTGAAGCGAAGGTTTGCATCCTATTCGCCGCGAAGAAGCTTTTCGAGAATTTTCTCAACGCTCACCGGTCAATTTCCCTCTGCGAGCGATACGTGAAAAGCAGCGACCCGTTTGTGATTCGCTTTGATGGGGAGGGCGCGCACGACGCCGGGAAACTAATCAGAAGCAACATGCCAAGCAACAGACTTCGGCGGTCACAGACCGCCGCTACAGGATCGACCATCCTCAGGGTTGACCTCGCTCCGACATCCCGGCGATGATCGGTGAGCGTATGAAGGTCGCGAGTCTCGCATTGCTGCTGTTCGCTGCGCCATTCATCGGCTGTTCGCGCACTGTCGCGCCGCCGAAGATCGTCGAGATCACGGGTGATGATTTCATGAAGTTCAGCGTAACGAGCTTTGACGCGAAGCCGGGACAGAGCGTGACCGTGAAGCTAAGAAATGTCGGCGAGTTGCCGAGAGAAGCGGTGGCGCACAACTGGGTGTTGCTGGCGAAGGAGGCTTTCGCTCCGAAATTTGTCGAAGCGGGGACTTCACATCCTGAGGGAGGCTACATCGCGTTCGAGCAAGAGTTCTACGTGCTGGCCAAAACCAAAATGCTTGGGCCGGGAGAATCGGACAGCGTGACGTTCACCGCACCCGGTGTCCCCGGGGCCTACGATTATCTTTGCACATTTCCCGAGCATTACGCCGGCGGCATGAAAGGCGTGATGACGGTGCGTCCATAAGCGACGCGCGACGCGGCTGACGTTTATCGAGAACGCAGAAGACGCAGACCGTTCAAAATTACAAGGACGGTGCTTCCTTCGTGACCGATGACTCCCGCGGTCAGGTTTATTTTTTCCGCCAGCGCGGAAACGATGAGGAACAAAATCACGCCGAGCGAGATGGCGATGTTCTGGCGAATGATGGCGCGCGCCCGCCGGCTCAATCGGAATGCTTGTTCGACGTTCTCGATCTTGTCATGCATGAGGATGATGTCCGCTTGCTCGAGGGCGGCGTCGGAACCGCGCGCGCCCATCCCGATCGAGACGTCCGCGGCGGTGAGGCTCGGCGCGTCGTTGATCCCATCACCGACCATCGCCACTTTTTTTCCCGCGGCGCGCCAATCGTGAATGCATTGCAGCTTCGCCTGCGGATTCATCTCGGCGCGCACGTCCTCGATCCCGACCTGATCGGCGACCATACTGGCCGGCCCGGGCCGATCTCCGGTGAGCAGCGTGACCGACACGCCGGAGCGCTTGAGAAAATCGACGACGCCTTTCGCAGCCGGGCGAATCTCGTCGCGCAAATAGATGGCGCCGAGCGGACGCGCGCTGGCGACCCACACTTCCGCCTCATTTCCGGAGGCGATCACGGGCAGCCTGATACCGCGATCGCGCATCAATCGCCGGTTGCCGACGGAGATTCTGCCGCCGTCAATCGAAGCCTCCATCCCGAAGCCCGCGACATTCAGGAAGTCGTCCGTTTTCAGCAGGGGCAGCTTGCGCTTTTCCGCTTCGGCGACAATCGCGCGCGCCAGCGGGTGGGTGGAGAATTGCGCGACGGATGCGGCGATTTGGAGAACACCGTCTTCGGTTTGCGCTTCGAAAGCGCCGATCCTGGCCACGATCAATGCGCCTTTGGTCAGCGTCCCGGTCTTGTCGAATGCGAACTGCGTAGCGCCGGCGAGATTCTCAATGGCGACGCCGCCGCGAAACAAAATCCCGCGACGCGCGCCCGCCGCGATGGCGACGAGAATGGCTGATGGAATCGAGAGCACCAACGCACAGGGCGACGCCACTACGAGCACCGTCATCGCGCGGTAAAAGGCATCGGCGGCCGGCCGATGGAGCATGAGCAGGACAACGAAAACGAGAGCGCTGAGCGAAAGGGCGACCCAGGTGTAGTAGCGGCTGAACGAATCGGTGAAACGTTGCGCCGGCGCTTTCTGTTGCTGCGCTACTTCGATGAGCGAAAGAATCCGGCTGAGCGCGCTCTCTTCCAGCGCGCGCATCGCGCGGATGACGCATTGGCCGTCGACGTTGAGCGTGCCGCCGCTCACGGCATCACCAGCTTCTTTGGCGACGGGAATGGCTTCGCCGGTCAACGCGGATTCATCTGCTGAGCTCGCGCCCTCGAGGACAGTGCCGTCGACGGGAAACAATTCGCCCGGTTTAACGAGCAGGTCATCGCCGGGGCCGACTTGCTCGACTGGCACTTCGACCCATCCGTCGTTCTCGCGCCGCAAAGCGCATTTCGGTGCGGCTTTCAGGAGCGACTCAATCGATTTGCGCGTGCGATAATTCGCGAACTGCTCGAGGGCGTTGCTGAGTGAGAACAAGAAAAGCAGCGTGGCGCCTTCGGTCCACGCGTTCACGGCGAGCGCGCCGAGCGCGACCGCGATCATCAAAAAATGGATGTCGACTTTGCCGCGCCTGAGGGCGTGCGCGACATCCTGCGCGGCAAACCAGCCGCCGGTTAGGTAGGCAACGACGAAGCAAAGCGCGATCGGCACGGCGCCGACTCCGGCGCGGTGGAGCAAAAATCCGCTGAGCGTGCTCACTCCGCAGATCACTGCGAGCAGCAGCATGAGGCGATGATCGCGCTCGACCGGCGGCGGCACCGGACGGTTGCGCCATACAGGCAACCGAATCCGTTTCCAAATTACCGGCGGCTCATCCGCCGGATGCGCGCGATGAACCTCCGTGGTGTGACTGTCGATCTTGTGCAGATGCAGAATTGGGGATGCGCCATCGGGCTCGATCGAGACATCCCATTGTCCGGACAATTCCTGGCGCACCGCCGCTTCGATCTGCTCGAGAGTTTGCTGCGACGGCGGCTCGTAAAATCCGACGGTGACGCCGTGCACATCGGTCTCGAGCCGCACCCGCTTCACTTCCGGATAATCGAGAACCAGTTGGGCGACGCGCGACCACGTGCGCGGCGTGGGCGTTGTCCGGCTCGAGGTGGGCAGCCTGTTCTCCATCACGCCGCAAGCCTACGCAAACGCGAGGAGAATTCTCGGCGGCGTTTGTGATTCGCTCGCCGTTTCTTGCGCTTGGCGTATTCCCACTCGGCGTCGCTCCGCGCAAAAAATGACGAGTGTTTAGCAACCGAGGAAGAGCGACGCCGCGTGTGGCACTCATGTTTAAGGCATGAAAACGGCAACTCTTCCAAGAACGCGGCGGAACCGGCGAATTTCAGGCCGCACTCGGCGGGCGGTTTCAAAACCGGCCCGCGTCAAAATCAGCAACGTGCTTGTGCCGATCGATTTTTCCAAGCGATCACTGGAAGCAATCGAGTGCGCCCTGCCCTTGCTCAAGCAGCTCGGCGCGGAGCTTCACCTGATGCATGTCTTCGAGCCGGATTATCCGCTCTCCAGCATGATGGCCCTGCCGCTCGTGGTGCCGGAGCTGGAAATCGGCCGGCGCGTGCGGCGTCATCTCAAAGACGTGGCCAACAAATATTCGGTCCCATTGCGCCGGGAAAATATCCACGCCGTCAAGGGCCGCGCGTTTGAAGAAATCTGCCGGCTTGCTCGCGAGCGCGCTATCAATTTGATCGTGATGTCCACTCGCGGGAACACCGGCCTGAAACATCTCCTGCTCGGCAGCACGGTTGAGCGCGTGGTGCGGTATTCGCCGTGTCCGGTCCTGATCGTGCGCCCCGTGGGCAACAATGGAAAAATGATCAAGCGCGCGGTGGGCTTCGGAAAAATCCTCGTGCCGATCGATTTCTCCGACTGCTCGATGAAAGGCCTGGAGTACGCGAAGGCGTTGGCCAGACAGTTTGGATCGAAGCTCGTCCTGCTCAACTCAGTCGCTCTGCAATATTTCATCACGAGCGACGAATACGCGCGCTACGACCTTCCGCTCCTGATGCAGCAAGCCGAGCAGGCGTCGCGAAAGCAAATGCGCGAACTGATTGCAAAGACGGACTGGAATGGAATCGAAGTAGAGCCGTCGCTGCAAATCGGGCACGCGGGCCAGCAAATCTGCGCGCAAGCGATCCAGCACCATGCGGACGTGATCGTGACTTCCACCCACGGCACAACCGGCTTCAAGCACATCCTCGTCGGTAGCACCGCGGAATACGTGGTGCGCCATGCGTCGTGCCCGGTCCTGGTGGTGCCGAGCCACGAACGGCCGGCGCTCATTTCACAAAGGGAGAACTAATATGAAAACCTGGGCCCTCATCATGCTGGGCGCGATGGCCTGCAGTGCGATTGCGGCCGAAGCTCCAAAGCGCAAGCCGGACACGGCGGCGAACAAACCGCTTACCTATGCGAACGTGGTTTCGTTCTTCAAAGAGGCGCGGTTCCGGCCAATCGAAGTGCAAAAGCGCTGCACCGTTTTCTTCGAAGGCGAATTCAAGAACGCGAACAACTACAACTATTGCCTGATCATCGTGGAGAATTCCGATGCCGACATGCAGGTCACCTTTTACCTGACGGATGCGCACGAAATGAATTGGGTAACTGAATTTTTGGATGCACCCTTCTTTGCCCAAACAGAAACACAAAAGCTCTTTGGGCTCATCAATTCCGGACACGATGTCCGTGCCGAAAAGGTCGGGCGGTTCCGCGTCGACTTTCACCGATGGGAGCCGCGCCACGCCCAGATTCTCGTCTTCAGTTTTACGCGACGCTAGCGTCGTGCTGCTTCGCTGATATCCCGCCGCAGCTCGGCGACCGCTTCGGCGGTGTCCACGGTAGGCGCGATGGTTATGACCACACTTTTGCTGACAGGAGTGTTACTTCGGTCCGCCGTGCTGTTAATCGACACGAGCACGTTCGCCTCTGGGAAATAGGTCGCGGTGCAACCACGGGGAATGTTAAACGGAGCGACCATGAAGTGTCTGGCGACTCGTGTCTCCTCTTTGTAATGACTCGTTAGGTCAACGAATTGTCCTTGCTGAAGGCCGCTTTCGCTCACGTCCTCCGCGTTCATGAAAATAACCCGGCGGCCGTTGTAAACGCCGCGGTAACGATCGTCGAGGCCGTAGATGGTGGTGTTGAATTGATCGTGGCTGCGGACGGTCGTCATCAAGAATTCGCCTGGCCGCAATTCGTGCGGATCGATCTCGGAGATGATGAATTTGGCTTTGCCGATGCCGTTATTGAACTTCCTTTTATCGCGCGCTTCATTCGGAAGGTAGAACACATCCTCGCGAATCCGTTCGTTGAAGCTCTCGAAGCCGTCGATGACATGCTCAATGTGATCGCGGATGCGGTCGTAGTTAGCCACGAGACCTTTCCAATCCGCTGTCGTCCGCGCGCCCAGAGTCGCCTCCGCCAACCCGGCGATGATCGCCGGTTCGCTCCGCAGGTCTTTGCTCGCCGGTTTGAGATGGCCGCGGGAAGAATTGATAATACCCATTGAGTCTTCCACCGTGACGAATTGATCGCCGGTTTCCTGGCGATCAATTTCGGAACGGCCGAGGCACGGCAGGATCAGCGCGATCTCGCCGGTGATGAGATGGCCGCGATTGAGCTTGGTGGAAATCTGCGCGGTGAGGCGACAATTCTGGAGGGCCTTGGCGGTGTATTCGGTGTCCGGCGTGGCGGCAAGAAAGTTTCCGCCAAGCCCGAGAAAGAATCGGATCTTCCCCTCCCGCATGGCTTTGATTGTCTCGACCGTGTCGGTCCCATGGTCCATCGGAGGCGTAAAAGCGAACTCGCGCCCGAGTTGCGCCATGAAGTGGTCGTTCATGCGTTCCCAAATGCCCATGGTGCGATCGCCTTGCACGTTGGAATGCCCGCGCACCGGGCAAGGTCCGGCGCCCGGCCGGCCGATGTGGCCGCCGAGCAACAGAAAATTCATCACCTCTTGAATGGTGGCGACCGCGTTCTTGTGCTGGGTCAGGCCCATCGCCCAGCAACAGATGATGCGCTTGCACTTCATCGCGATCTCGGCCGCGGCGCGGATTTGTTCCCGCGTTAAGCCGCTGCCGCGAAGGATCACTTCCCAACTCGTAGCGCGAAGGTGTTCGAGAAATGCTTCGCTGCCATCAGTGTCGTTCGCGATGAATTCGCGATCGAAAACTGTGCCGGGCCGTTTCTCTTCCTCGGCCAGCATCTCCTTCATGATCCCGCGCAACGCCGCCATGTCTCCGTTGAGGCGGACCGGCAACCAGAGATCTGTGATCGGCGTGCCGACATCGAACAGCATCTTGATCGGAAACTGCAGCAGATGGCGGTAGAGGTATTCCTGCGGATTCGGATTCACCACCTGCATGAGTCCAGGCTCCGGCATGGGATTGAGCGCCACGATGGTTGCGCCGTTGTGTTTCGCCCGCTCAAGGACGGTCATCATGCGCGGGTGATTAGTCCCTGGATTCTGTCCGATGATGAAAATGCCGTCCGCGTGCTCGAAGTCTTCCAGGGTCACGCAGCCCTTGCCGATGCCGATGGCTTCGTTGAGCGCGGCGCCGCTCGATTCATGGCACATGTTCGAGCAATCCGGCAGATTGTTCGTGCCGAATTGCCGCGCGAAAAGTTGATAACAAAAGGCAGCTTCGTTGCTGGCGCGGCCGCTGGTATAAAAGGCTGCGGCGTTCGGCGTCGGCAGCGCGTTTAACTCACGCGCCATAAGCTGGAACGCTTCCTCCCAGGTGATCGGTTCGTAATGGGTGGCGCCTGACCACTTCACCATGGGATGAATGAGCCGGCCTTGCAGCTCCAGCCAGTAATCGCTCTGCTTGCTTATATCGGCGATCGAATGTTCCCGAAAGAATTCCGGGCCGATGTGCTTTCGCGTCGCCTCACTGCTCAACGCCTTTACTCCGTTCTCGCAGAATTCGAACACGTGCCGGTGATCGTCCGGGCTCGGCCAGGCGCAGCTCTGGCAATCGAACCCATCCTTCTTGTTCACCTTCAACCAGGCGCCGAGGCCGCGCGTGAAACCAGTCTCGCGAAGAGTGAATTTAATGCTTTGCGTCAGCGCGCTCATTCCCGCCGCGACGCGATGCGGCTCACGCAAGGAAGGCCCTTTCGTTTCCTCAGGTGGTTGTGCGCCAGGAGTGGAAGTCACGTTGTCGCGATGCGCATCAACCGCCGGTCCGCTCGCGGGCGCTCCGCGGCCCATATTCCCCGGCTTTTGGGCCACCGTGTCGAGCCGCGGTTCGTGCCTGGGGTCACCCGAGTGCCCCGGGTCCGGCAGATCCTGCGAATGCGTATCGGTGCTATCCATTCGATACCCAATCTATTTTCCTAATGTTATTCAGGCGATGCGTCGAGTTCTTTGGTAGTGGCTCAGTTTGAAATTTAGCTCGCGAAGCTCGAAGCGCTCAAGCATGTTGTCCACATGCAGAAACGGAAGTTGCCACGCGACAGCAATTCTTTAGCGGCGCGCATCGTGGCGCTCTCTACGGGGCAACCTGAGCCGGACATTACCGGCAATTCAAAACGAGACACTACCGCCAAGCCAGAGAAAGAAAAAAATCCGGCCGCCGTCCTGCTCGGACGTTTAGGCGGACTCAAGGGCGGAAAGGCGAGAGCGGCTAAGTTGAGTCCCCGTAAACGAAGGGCCATCGCGCGTAAAGCGGCTCGCGCGAGGTGGAAGCGAGCTGAATAAAATCTGAATAAAATTTGTCTTGAAAGTTACTGGCGGGTGTGAAAAGCTCTTGCGTAATGAGTAAGTCAGAAATTATCAAACGCATCGGGGGCTACTTTCCTCACTTTGAGAAGGCAGTCCGGAAGGGACTTGAATCTCACCATCGCTTATACAGCGATACAGCCGAGGTTCATTCCAAACGAACACAATCAAACCTGCGGTACGATCACATGATTCGGGCCGCATCGGAGACGCTCCCCAAAAAAGAGTTTCGTCTGATCCAAGTTGGCAATCGGAACGTTTTCAGTTTTCGAGGGGAGATATTGGTCCAGTTCAAGAAGTTTAACGGTAAGGTTATGACTTCAAATTACCCCACGCCGCAGGCCGACCAATTCGACATGCTCGGGGAAATTGGCGGACTGCCAGGATTGTTGTTTCCACTCCCGCTGATAAGCGTGGGTTACGTCGGACGCGAAGGACACGGCCTCGAAGGAATTTTCATGACACGTATCGTCAACCATCGGCCCGAATGGGTAGAGCGGTTGGACAAGAATGATGAGGATGAACAGCAACCACCGATAATCAGCATTTTGCCTAATGATCCAAAAACGCCACCACCGTCAAGAATCCGAAGAATCACCCGGCGAAACCCACCCGCTACCGGGTCAACAGAAAGTTAACCCCGAAATGGTTGCGATGGCCCGGCTAGCAACGGGCCTTACGCAAGCGCAATGCGCCAAGCAAATGGGCCTTTCGCAAACGAAGCTATCGAAGCTCGAAGATGGGCTGACCGTATTCGTTGATGAAGCCGCATTACAGCGACTGTCCGATGAGTCAGGGTATCCCATTGATTTTTTTGAGCAACCTGGGGGTAGAGTCTCGTTGGGCGACGGATTCTTCCGCCGCCGCGCAAACGTTCCTGCAAGGATCTTCAAGCGCATGGAAGCGCTTATAAACATCAAGCGGATGGAACTCAGTAAACTCGTGCGGAAAGTGGACCTCGATAAGAAGGAACGACCGAGTTGGTCAGTTGACGATTTTGCTGACGGCGCAAGGGAGATCGCCCGACATCTGCGCCATTTTTGGAATCTGCCGATAGGGCCGATAAAGGACTTGGTTAGAATCATAGAGGACGCCGGTTGTGTTGTTTCGTTTTTCGACTTTGGGACGTCCAAGGTGGACGGCCTAACGATCTATTGCGACGACGATACTCCGGTAATATTGCTTAATCGCGACGTTTCCTACGTGCGCCAGCGCAACACGCTCTCGCACGAGTTGGGGCATGTCATCATGCACCGAATGCCAACCGGGAGCATGCACGACGAAGCGGCCGAGTTCGCTTCTGAATTTATGATGCCTGAGCAGGAAATCAGACCGTCCCTGTTTCCGTTGAATTTGGAAAAGTTGGTGCATCTGAAACTGAAATGGCGCGTCTCAATGCAGTGGATTCTGCTTTGGGCAAAAAAATTGGGGGCGCTGGGAAACTCCTATTACAAGGCGTTGATGATTAAGATCAGCCAGCACGGATGGCGCAAGGTCGAGCCTTATGATTCTGAATGGCCTCTAGAGCAGCCAACACTGCTTGACGACATTATCGACTTCCATCAGCACGATCTCGAATACAGCGAAAACGACTTCATTCGGGCGCTTCGGGCGAATGTCCGCACGTTCCGAAAAGAATATCTAAAAACAGTGGAGTTCGCCGTGGTATAAAAATGGCGGCGAGGAATTGCTCCCTCGCCGCCAGTAATGATGAAGCCCCACTCAGGGCTTCGGTAAGTCGTTCGCGAACCTATCTGCCACCGCTCGAAGCGCAAGGAAAATCGCCTCAAATAGTTCTTGACTGGTCATGCATTATCGTTCAGTTTGAATCCATGAACAAGCTGAGCACAGACCAACGGACGCGAATTGTTGCGGCTTTGGTCGAGGGAAATTCAATGCGCGCGATCAGTCGAATGACGGGCGTTTCTCGGAACACGGTGGACAAACTGCTCGTTGATCTTGGCGGGGTTTGTTCAGTCTATCAGGATAACGCCCTTCGCAATCTCCCGTGCAAGCGCATTCAATGCGACGAGATTTGGTCATTCGTCGGCTGCAAAGAAAAGAACACAACGGCGGAGAGCAAGGCGCATGGGTGGGGCGACATTTGGACGTGGGTTGCACTCGACCCGGATTCGAAACTCGTTCCCTGCTGGTTTGTTGGTCAACGTCACGCAGGCTGCGCATATCATTTTCTCGCCGATCTGAAAGACCGCCTGGCGAATCGCGTTCAACTGACAACGGACGGCCACAGAGCCTATTTGGACGCGACCGAACGAGCATTCGGAACGGAGATTGATTACGCGATGCTCCAAAAGATTTATGGCAGCGTGAACGAGTCGCCAGAGACGCGCTACAGTCCCGCAATCTGCATGGGCGCTCGCAAGGCGGTAATCACCGGCAGGCCCGATCACAAACACATTTCCACGAGCTACGTCGAGCGGCAGAATCTCACGATGCGGATGTCTATGCGCCGGTTTACTCGCCTGACAAACGGCTTTTCAAAGAAGGTCGAGAATCACGAGCACATGCTGGCGCTGCATTACATGTACTACAATTTCGCCCGCATCCATCAATCGCTTCGCGTCACCCCTGCGATGGAAGCTGGCGTCTCCGATCATGTCTGGAGTCTGGACGAATTGATCGATCTGCTAGCATGATGGGATGAAATCCCTGCTAGACGCGCTCAACACAATTCTGCTCGTGGCAATCCTCGCGACCTTGCTCGTGATCTGGCGACGAATGCCGCCGACGATTGGCGAGTTGCGAAACGCCAAGTTGGAAAAGGACCAACAAGCCATTTTGCTCCGAAAGCCGATTATTGATGCCGCTATCGATGAACCGCTGCGCGTTGAGATTTCCCCGCCTTAGTTTTCAAACTGAGCCACTACCAGTTCTTTTGGGGTCAAACTGTTACGAGCTTCCGATCCAGATCCCAACCAGGAACACCAATGCTCCTCCCACAATCACTTGAAAAGCGGCGCGAAGAAACGGCGTGTCCATATATCGGTTTCGGATCCAACTGATGAGCAGAAGCTCAATTGCCACGACCGCGACAGCGACAGCGGTAGCAGTTCGAAAATGCGGAATCAAGTAGGGCAACGTGTGACCAATGCCTCCGGCCGTCGTCATCAACCCGCAGACGATGCCACGAAGCAGAGGTTTGCCGCGGCCGGTCAGGCTGCCGTCATCAGAAGCGGCCTCAGCAAATCCCATTGAAATTCCTGCTCCGACGCTGGCGGCGAGGCCAACCAGGAAGGCGTCGTGACTGTTCTGGGTCGCAAAGGCTGCGGCAAAGACCGGCGCGAGCGTTGAGACCGAACCGTCCATCAGCCCCGCCAGCCCCGGCTGCACGATTTGCAAAACGAACAAGCGGCGATGGGCTTTCTCTTCTTGGGCCTCAACTTCCGGAGTCAGGTGTTCCTTTTGGAGATTGTCAGCTAAGGTCACATGCTTTCGCTCCGCCTCGGCCAAGTCACCGAGTAGCTTCCGCGTTGACGCGTCGCTCACTTTACTGGCGGCGCTCTCGTAGAAACGCTGGGTTTCCGTCTCCATTATCTCGGCCTGGCGCCGAACCGTTTTGATTCCGAGCGGCCGGATCATCCAAACCGGCTTGCGGTGCACGAACCCCTTCACGTCTTCTCGTCGGATCAGAGGGATGTGGTCTCCGAAACGGCGGCGATATTCGTCGATCAAGACGCGGCGATGCTCGTTCTCTTCCGCTTCCATTTCCGTAAAGATTTGAGCGGTGGCCGCGTAATCAGCCTTCAACCCCGCGGCGAAGTCCGCGTAAATCCGCGCGTCCGTTTCCTCGGAAGAAATTGCCAGCGCCAGGATTTCCTGTTCCGAAAGGTCTTTGAAATTTTTGGCCACAGCGTTCTCTCCAGATCAGTCGAACCCAATCGCCCGATCGATGCGAATATTATTTCTGCGCCAGCGCGGGAGTGGACGAAGGAGCAGGAGCAGGCGTCGCAGCCACACGGACAGCGTCGCCGGTCACGAGGGAATCAGCTGGATTGAGGATGACCTTATCCGAGGGAGTGACGCCTTGGACGATTTCGATCGTGGTGCCCAAGTCGCGACCCACTTTGATGTCGTGGAGTTCGACCGTGTTGTCAGGCTTCACCACTCCCACTTGCAATCCCTGGGCGCGAAACAAGAGGGTGTTGTTCGGCAACGTAACAATCTGGCCTAACGAACCCGGAGTCAGCCGTACCTGCGCGTAGCTGCCCGGTTGAATCTGATTGTCTGGGTTGTCGAGGTGAAGCTCGACGAGCAACGTCCGGGAATTTGGCGTGATTGATTCCGAGGTTGTCGCCACTTTCGCCTGCACGGTCTTGCCCGCCAGATCGGGGAAGACGAGATCGATTGGCTGGTCGACATGAATGTCGGTGGCGTTCGCTTGCGGGACCCGGAAATAAACCCGCAGCGTGTTGGTTTGCTGGATATGGAACATCTCCAGGCTGGTGTTGTTGGCGACGATCAGGTCGCCGACGTTCAGGTTGCGCGCCGTGATCGTCCCGGGGAACGGGGCAGTCACACGTTTGAATGCGACCTGCTGTTCGAGCACGCGAAGATTGGCGGCAAAGGCATCCGCGTTGGCCCTGGTAGTCTCTTGCGCGGTGGCGGTGTTCTGGGCGTCGAGATCCGAGACGACACCCTCCTTGAATAATTGCTGCCATTTGTCGTTCGTGACTTTGGCCAGGTCGAAATTTCTTTGTGCCAGCGCGGCCTGTGAACGCGCCTGCTCGAGTTGATGATCAAGGTCAGGTGTGTCGATCTCTGCGAGCACTTGGTCTTGATCGACATGGGCGCCGATGTCCACCACCCAGCTTTTGAGGTATCCATTAACGCGAGAAAAGATACTCGCTTCCTGCCACGGCTTGACCTCCGCTGGCAGCATCAGTCCGTCCGGAGGCGCCCCAACGCTGGGCGAAACGACCGATACGGTTTGGACAGCTAGTTGCTTGGCGTCGGTGGTTGCTAGTCGTCGCTGTGACAACCGCGGCAGTATGCCGGCGACGATTGCGAGAACCAACAACGCCAGCCCAAGGATGACGAGAAGACGAAATCTACGTTTTCCGAGCGCAGGCTTCGCCGATCCGTCCTTTGGTCCGGTTAAAAGAATACCACTGAGAGTTGTTCCGTTCATAAGACATCTACCTCGTTAGGTTGCAGGGACGGCCGCAAGAGGGCCACCCGATGGATTTTCTTCTTCTCGTTTGGATTTGCTCCGAGCATGGGACGACCGGTGCAAAAGGCTGAATACCACCGGCACGAAAAACAGGGTGGCGATCGTGGCGATCGTCAGGCCGCCGATGACACCGCGGCCGAGCGGGGCATTCTGTTCGCCACCTTCGCCAAGACCGAGCGCCATCGGCAACATGCCGATGATCATGGCCATGGCCGTCATCAACACCGGTCGCAAGCGCGTCGTTCCTGCCTCCCATGCGGCATGCAGCGGATCCAATCCTTCGTCGAGCTGCTGGCGCGCAAAGGTAACAACTAGGACCGAGTTAGCCGTGGCGACGCCCATGCACATGATCGCGCCCATCATTGCGGGTACGCTCAATGTTGTCCCCGTGACGTAGAGTCCCCAGATCACGCCGGCGAGCGCACCGGTCAATGCTGTCAGGATAATGAAAGGATCGAGCCAGCTCTGGAAGTTCACGACCAGTAGTAGATAAATAAGCGCGACGGCCGCCACCAGACCAACGCTCAGCCCGATGAAACTGGAGTTCATCGTCAATGCCTGACCGCGCAGCATGATCGAAGTGCCGCGTGGCAGGTTCTTTTGCGCTTCGGCAACGATTGGCTTGATGTCGCTCAAGACACCGCCGAGATCGCGATTCGAGATTCCGCCGTAGACATCCACCACTGGCAGGATGTTGTAGTGCGTGTAGATCGGCTGGCTGTTCGTCCGGGTAAATGAAGCCAGGTTCGTCAAGAGCTGTCCGTTGGCGGCGCCGGGCTGCGAAGCGCTCACCGGCAGGGCTTGGAGTGAGTCGAGAGACGTCAGCCGGTACTCCGGCATTCGCACATTGACCAGGTATTGAACGCCCGTGGTTGAGTCGAGCCAGTAGCTCGGAGCCGTTTGACCGCTCCCGCTGAGGCTTAACAACACCGAACTCGCGACATCCCTCTCGGTGAGTCCGACGCCTGCGGCTTTCGTTCGGTCGATGGTAAATTGCAGCCGTTGCAAATGCGCGGACTGTTGGACACGAACATCGACTGCCCCAGTAACGCGCCGAATCTTCTGCGCGAGTTCGCCCGCAATCTTGTGATCCGTCGCCAGGTCGCGGCCTAAAATTTGAATATCGAACGGTGCCGGCAACCCAAAGTTGATCGTTTGGGTTACGATATCTGCCGGCAGGAAATAGAACTCGGCGCCTGGAAATTTCTGGTGCAGATCGAGCCGCAATTGCCGCACGTAATCTGCGGTCGGCTGATGGTTCTGTTGCAGCGCGACCATAACGTCAGCGTCGGCTGATCCAGCTGTGCCACTGTTGTTGTAGCTCAAATTAATTCCGGACGTAGGAAGGCCGATGTTATCGATGATGCCCTTGAGTTCCTGCGCTGGGATCCGCTCTCTGATCGCGGCTTCGACTTGATCTACCAGTTTGGCCGTTTCTTCGACGCGCGTTCCAGCGACGGCGCGCACGTGCAATTGAAATGATCCCGCATCCACGGCCGGAAAGAAGTCCTGGCCAAGAAATGGGACGAGGATCCATGAACCTGCGCAAAGTCCGAGAAAGACCACGGCAAAGGCAACACGGTGCGTCAGGATCGCGCCTAACAAGTTGTGATAACCTGCGCGTAAGCGATCGAACCCGCGTTCGAAAAGCTGCTGGAGAGCGGTAAACGGCCGGATCCAGAGTGGAACTCGTTGGTTGTCGCCCGCTCCGCCATCGGCCGGAGTTGCCGCGGCGACTTTATGATGGTTGCGCTCGAACCACATGATGAGTGTCGGCACCAAAGTGCGCGACAGAAGGTAGGAAGCGGCGACGGCGAAGATAACGGCCTCGGCCAGCGGGACGAATAAATAACGTGCCACGCCTGAAAGAAGGAACATCGGCACAAACACGATGCAAATGCAGAGCGTCGATACGAACGCCGGCAGAGCGATCTCACCCGCTCCCTTGAGAATTGCGTCCTCCAGCTTTTCTCCCAAACTCATGTGACGCTCGACATTCTCAATCGTCACGGTGGCGTCATCGACGAGAATACCGACGGCCAGAGCAAGGCCGCCGAGTGTCATCAGATTAATCGTTTCGCCGATCAGGCTGAGGACCGCGATTGATGACAGCACCGCGAGTGGGATCGATATGGCAATGATAATCGTGCTGCGCCAGGAACCGAGAAACAACAGTATCATCAGCGCAGTTAATGCGGCCGCGATGATACCTTCTCTCGCCACCCCGCTAACCGCTGCGCGGACAAAGAGGCTTTGATCGGCGAACTCTTTTACCTGCAAGGCGTTTGTAACCGTTTTCAGAACATTGGCCATCGCCTGTTTCGCTCCCGAGACCACACTCAAGGTGGAAGCGCTGCCGCTCTTGAAGACGCTAAGCAGGGTGCTGCGAGCACCATCCTGTCGCACGATATTTTGTTGCGGATCGTAGCCATCACGCACCTGGGCGACGTCACCCACTCGGATCTGGGTGCCATCGACTACCTTAATGGGCAGATCGTTCAGTAGGTCGATCTTCCCCGGAAAGGTATTGATGTCGATCGGGTATTGGACCGCGCCAAACTTGGTCGTGCCGCTGGGGAAGACCAGCGCCTGATTGTTGATCGCGTTCGTTACATCGGTTTGTGTCAGGTTTTTCTCCTGCAATTTTCTTGGATCGAGATCAACCGAGACGAGTCGTTGCTTGCCCCCGAAAGGGAAAGGAATCGCGATGCCCGGAACGCTGACCAGACCGACGCGGATCTGATTGAGCGCGATGTCGAAAGTCTGTTGTTCGGAAAGTGTGTTGCTACCGATGCCATATTGCAGAACGGGAACGGTCGCGGCGTCGTATTGAATGATAAGCGGTGGTGTCGCCCCGGCCGGGAGCTGTCTCAGGATCGTTTGCGACACGGCGGTGACTTGGGCGACGGCGGTCGAAATCGTGACCCCCGGCTGAAAATAGAGTTTGATGATGCCTATCCCATCGTACGAGGTCGACTCGATATGCTCGATGTTGTTGACCGTGGTGGTCAGCGCGCGTTCCTGCGTGTAAATGATGCGCTGCTCAATCTCGCGCGCGCTCAGCCCGGTGTAGCTCCAAATAATGCTGACAACCGGGATGTTAATCGATGGAAAAATATCAGTAGGTGTCCGGATCAGGACAAACGGCGTGACCAACAGTAGCAGCAACGCTGCTACTACAAATGTGTAAGGCCGATTGAGAGCTAGACGAATGATCCACATAACGCTTCTCCCGCGCGGCTCAGTAAATAGCAGTTTGTCTTCACGCTCTGAATTTACGCTCTGCGATAAAAGAGCCGCCATCGCGCATGGGTGGGATTTTTCCCTGACCCGTCAGGGTGGGCGGCGTCTCCCTCTTTGGAGAGAACGGCTGACCGACCTTCTGAACTCGTTCCTACAGTTGAATCAATCCGCGGCGCGTAGCATTCGCTACCGCTTCGGTGCGACTGATGACGTTGAGCTTGGCGAAGATGTTTTTCACGTGCGATTTCACGGTGCCTTCACTAATAAAGAGAGCAGAGCCAATTTCCTTGTTGCTTTTTCCCAACGCCATCAGCTTGAGCACATCGATCTCGCGTTGGCTCAATGTTTCGCCGCTAACGCGCTCCGCGAGTTTCATAGCGAGGTGCACGGGGACGCAAGTTTCGCCGGCATGCACGCGGCGAATGCAATCCATCAAAGCTTCGCGCGGCACATCTTTTAGCAAATAGCCTTTCGCGCCGGCTTGGATTGCGCGGAAAATATCTTCGTCACCATCGAAGGTGGTTAGGACGACGAAGCGCGCTTTTTCATTGTTGCTGCGAATCTCTTTGATCACGCCAACGCCATCCAGCTCGGGCATCCGCAAGTCCAACAGCGTTACGTCAGGCCGATGCTGCTTCCAAAGCTCGACCCCTTCGCGTCCATTGGCGGCTTCGCCGACAACCGTCATGTCCGCTTTGTGACTGATGAGTGAAACCAATCCTTCACGAACGACACTGTGGTCGTCGACGATAAGCACGCGGATGCGCGATTTTTCTGCGGCACTCTTCGGACTAGATCGCGCAGTTTTTTTCACATCCTTGTTAGACTTCCTCACGCTTTGTTTCTTGCTTTTCATGACATCGACTCCTGGTTGACCGACACAGCGACGACAACGTTGGTGCCTTCGCCGGGTGCACTCGTGATTTGCAGCTCACCGTTCATTTGTTGAACCCGCTCACGCATTCCGGTTAGACCCAAACCATCATGTCGATCTTTGGGATCAAATCCGTGCCCATCATCATGCAACTCCAGCCGAATTCCTCTCCCGTTGCAGCTTAAACGCGTTCTAAAATTCCGAGCCTGCGCGTACTTCAGCGTGTTAGTCAAAGCTTCCTGCCCAATGTGCAAAAGGTTTTCCTGCCAAAGCGGTGGAAGGTCCGGCAGTTTGCCGCGCAGCTCGCACGTGGTGTGCAGGGCGGTTCCCGCAGTGGTGCCCTTGATGGTTCCTTTGAGGACCTCCCAAAAATTATCCCGCTCCAAAGCGTCCGGTCGCAGCGCGTGCACAGACCGACGCGCCTCCTTTAAGCTTTGACGAGCCAAAGCCGCCGCGCGATGCAGATGCTTGTCCGCCTCTTTCTGACGGCCACACGAGATCGCGTCCTCCGCCGCTTCCAGCTGCACAATCACGCCAGTAAAACCTTGTGCGAGGGTGTCGTGGATGTCCCGCGCCATCCTGTTTCGTTCTTCGAAAATGGCGGCCCGCCGACCTTGCTCGGCAAACTCGTTAAGTTGAAGCGCAAGCATGACTTGATGGGCCAGCGCCTGAGTTAGTTCGATCTCCTCCGGCCGATAAGGCGCGCGGTCGACATGACGGATTCCAACAAAACCCCTGACCTGGCCACCCACTAAAATCGGAACTGCCATAAATCTTTTCGTTCCGCTTCGCTTCAAATAATCGCCCCACTCGCCATTGACGCGCGGATCAGTCTCCACGTCGTCGCAAACGACTGGACCGGCCGTGAAAAGCAATTCCTGGATTGCTGCGTTCTGTTTCCAAAACAACGGGTCCTTCGCGAATGGATGCTCCGGATCAGGTGCGACTAGTCTTCCGCCGTCCGCCATCGAGCGCAAGACGAGCGAGTCGGCCGTTTCATCGAATAACCACAAGGTCACGCTTTGCGCGCTCAAGAGGCGGCCAATGGTGATCAGCATCTGGCCAATAAACTTTTCCGGGTCCGGTGCGGTCGCCAGGACATCCAAACTCTGCGCCAAGGCCTCAACTTGTCCGCGCGCCACTTGCTCGGACGCGCGCAGTGCTTCAGTGCTTCGGCTGAGGTCGGCCGTTCGTTCTTTGACTTTGCGTTCCAGCCCATCTCGCGCTTTCCGCAGTTCGTATTCGCTCTGGCGCAGAGCGGCCTCGGCTTGTTTGCGGTCAGTGATGTCGGTGCACGTCCCAAACCATTTCTCGATCTTACCTTCCTCGTTCCGGATCGGCACGCCACGCGTCTTGAACCAACCATAGACCCCGTTCTTCCGTTGGACGCGGTACTCCACATCGTAGGGCGTGCGCCCCGCGACTGAATCCGTCCAGAATTTTCGGGTCGGCTCGCGGTCGTCGGGATGCAGCACCTTCATCCACTGCCAGCCGAGCAGCTCGGTTTCGGGCACACCGGTATAGGCCGTCCACTGCGTGCTGAAGTAGTCACACGCGCCATCCGACGCGGCTCCCCAGACGAGTTGCGGCAGCGCTTCGGTCAATCCGTGCCAGCGTTGCTCATTGTCGCGCAGGCGCTTCTCGGCGCGCGTGCGGGCGGCGCTCCATGAATTAATAATCAACGCTGAGAGAAGAAAAGCGACCGTGGTAGGGATATCCTGAACGCTAAATTGAAATTCGAGAAACGGTTCGGTGAAGAAGAAGTTGATGGACAAGGTCGAGAGCAAGACCGCCAGCAGCCCAGGTCCGGTACCGCCATACCACGTGCTGAGGAGAACGGCCGGAAAGAAGAGAGAAGTGCGGACGCCGTAGACTTGCAGCGGCATCGTGACGGCAGTGCAGATCGCGACCAATAAGACAGATAGACCGTACCGCCAAACGGCCGGCACAATTCTTCGCGCACCAGGATCTGATCTCAACATTTTCTCGACTCCAAAAATTACTTGGGGCGATCAAGCCCTTTAAAGTTTAACGATCCAGCGCTCAACGCGCCACTCTTCTTTCCTCCCTCGAAAGAGGCACTGAAAAATCCCGCCACTGCTTCGTGGTGAGAAGCGGAGCGGTGTCTAAACTTTTACGCACAGAATGAAAACTAAACAATCCGAAAACAATTTCAGGAGCAGGCTGCGCCAGATCTTTCGGCGGCGCACACGCAGACACGACCGGTTGCTCGTGCTCAACATGTCGACCTTTAATTTCACCGACGGCTGGAGCCGCACGTTTTCAAACAATGAATACGGCCGGTCCTGGACCTAAATAAAAAGATGGCAAAGAACGAGAGCAGGACGCTGGCGATGGACGCCGCGAAGGGATCAATCGTGGTCAAAGCGCCGGTAACCGCCGTCTACCACCGGTGGTTGGCCTTTGAGGATTATCCAAAATTCATCACCGCGATCAAACGGGTGCGAAGATTGGATCAAAACCATTTTTCCGTGTCGCTGGCATTCAACGGAAAGCAGCACGAAGCGACCCTTGAGATGATGCTCCGCGTTCCGGAGCGCAGAATCGCCTGGCGCACTCTTGCCGATCAGCGCGCTCCTAATCATTTCGCCGCGGGAGTCGTTTCTTTCACGCCGCTTTTGGACCAAAGCACCTGGATTACGCTGAAGCTGACCTCAAGCTTCGGCGGCGCTGTTTCACATCGAGTCGATACGTATCTTCACAATTTTAAGAAGCTGGTTGAGGCGAGGTGAGGCTTCAAGCTAGTTCGTCACTGTGAGCGGCAATTCTCTCGCGCCTTTACCTCTAAAGAGGGAGTCGCGCTCCATTCTTCAGTAGGATCAGAAAATCCTGCCAACGCGCAGGACCATTCCGGTGATTGCGCTGCTAGCGTTAACTATCAACCAACCCAGTCGCCATGAACTCACCAATCACAACAGAACAAACGACAGATAACTATTCCACCTTTGGTAAGCACGATCTTTCACGGCGGCGCTTTCTTGGAGTAGGGGCGGCGGCACTGGCCGCGGTCGGAATAGTAGTGCCGGCGGTGGCCGCGGACCGAAGCAGGAGTGATCCTGGCCCGGCCAATCCGGCGCTCGATGCCCAGAACGCGGATTCCATCTGGCCACCCGGCACGGACTCCAAGAGCCTGGTCCAAAACTTCAAGTATCCGTTCTCTTTTGCGAACAAGCGGGTTTACGAAGGTGGATGGTCGCGTGAGGTGACTGTTCGGGAACTGCCCGTCTCCAAGACCCTGGCGGGCGTAAACATGAGACTCACAGCCGGAGGCTGCCGGGAGCTGCATTGGCACACGGCCGCTGAGTGGGCCATCATGCTTTACGGGACCGCGCGGATTACGGCGATTGACGCGGACGGCAAGAGTTTTGTCGCCGATGTGAAGAAAAACGATCTTTGGTTTTTCCCCAGCGGGATCCCGCACTCGATTCAGGGGCTTCAGCCCGACGGTTGCGAATTCATGCTCGTGTTCGACGACGGTGAGTTTTCCGAGTCAGAGACGGTGCTGTTGAGCGACGCGATGGCGCATCTACCGCCCGAGGTGCTGTCAAAAAATTTTGGAGTTGGCGAACAAGCGTTTCAGAATGTGCCCAAGCAAGAGCTGTTTATTTTCCAAACGGATGTTCCAGGAGGACTGGAGGTCGATCAGAAAGCAGCGGCCGGAGCACTGGGAAAATCACCGAAGGATTTCGCTTTTCGCACGCTGGATATGCCGCCGACGAAGCAGACGAAAGGGGGCGACGTGCGCATCGTTGATTCGAGCAAGTTCAAAGTCTCAACAACAGCGATGGCCATGGTCACCGTTCATCCGGGCGGAATGCGGGAACTGCATTGGCACCCGAACGCGGACGAGTGGCAGTATTTTATCAGCGGCAAGGGACGAATGACTGTGGTGGCGACCGGCAACAAAGCTCGGACAATGGACTTTCAGGAGGGAGACGTCGGATATGTGCAGAAGAGCTTGCTGCACTACGTCGAGAATACGGGCGATACCGACCTTGTCTTCCTCGAGATATTCAAGAGCGATCACTATGCGGACTTCTCGCTCTCGGAGTGGCTCGCTCACACACCGCCGGAGCTGGTCATGGCGCATTTGCGCATCGATAAGGCGACGCTCGATGCGATACCGAAGAATGGCGCTGTGATGATGCCTCTCTCCTAGGAGAATTTATGAAAGCACTTAATCGTTGGCACATCGCGCTCGCCGGAGTGTGCATGCAGCTGGCCTTGGGCGCTGTCTATGCCTGGAGCGTCTTCCGTGGTCCGCTCGCGAAGCAATTCGGTTGGAGTATCTCCGAAGTAACGCTGACGTTTACGATTAGCATCTTTGTTCTCGGCATCGCCGCGTTCCTTCGCGGTCTGTGGCTGAATCGCAAAGGACCTCGCATTGTCGCGGTCACCGGCGGCACGCTCTATGGGCTTGGAGTATTCCTGGCGAGCTTTTCGGCGAACAAGTTGTGGTGGCTATACCTTAGCTATGGCTTGATTGGAGGGATCGGTCTCGGGTTCGCTTACATTGTTCCGGTGGCGGTCCTGGTAAAATGGTTCCCGGATCGCCGCGGACTTATTACCGGCGTCGCCGTCGGTGGCTTCGGGGCAGGAGCTCTTATCACGGCACCTTTGGCAACCCGACTTATTCAAAGCGTGGGAGTCTTAAACACCTTTGCGTATCTCGGCACCGCCTTTCTGATCGTGACGGTCGTTGCCGGATTCTTTATGCGCAATCCGCCCAATGGTTGGCGACCCGAGGGATGGCGGTCGACACCTTCCCAAACCTCACAACGTGCCGGACACGACTACACCCTGAGCGAGGCGCTCAAAACCTGGCAATGTTACGCTCTCTGGCTCCTGCTGTTTCTAAATACATGCGCGGGCATTTCGATCATCTCGCAGGAGGCGCCTATTTTTCAGGAATTAACTGGCGTGACTGCCGTCGCGGCGGCGGGAATGGTCGGCCTGGTTAGTATCGGGAACGCTGTGGGCCGGGTCTTTTGGGCTTGGGCTTCTGACTTGATGACAAGGCGGGCGACCTTTGTCGTGATGTTCGTCGTTCAAGCATTCCTTTTTTGGTTACTTCCAAATAGCCAAGCTGCGTTGTCGATGACGATAGTCACGTTCGTTGTGCTGATGTGTTACGGCGGCGGATTCGGGACGATGCCGGCATTTGCCGCGGATTATTTTGGTTCCAGGAATGTTGGGCCGATCTACGGCCTGATGCTCACGGCCTGGGGAGCCGCCAGCGCGTTCGGGCCGCTCCTCATTGCGCATATGCGGGAGGTAGACGGTTCCTATGGTGGAGCGCTGCACATCATTGCCGGAGTAATGGCGGCGTCAGTTCTCGTTCCCATTTTTATCTCGCCGCCGAAACTAGGGGCTCTTAGATCGAATAACCTGCCGGGCACGGCCTCACTCGCTCCCGGTCGCTAACCTAAAAATGAAAAATCTGATCAGTCGTCAAATAACCCCGGTTATCGCTGCAATTGAGCAGACCGGCGTCCCGGCCCTACGAGGAGCCTTCAGTATCGCAGCCCTTGCTCTCGTCTTAGTGGGCATTCTGATCTTCCGCAGGCGACACCAACTTTTTGCTCGCGACCCCACCGTCGAGAATGATGTGCCTGAAGTCCGCGACGATCGAATACAGTTACTCGTATTGGTTTGGGGCGGATTAACAACGCTGATAGTCGGCATCCTAATCGACGTTTTGCGTGCTTAAGAAGGCAGCTCCGATCTGAGAGCACGCTGGGACATATCCCTGGCCAATCTACCGAAAGAAGGAGCCACACACTCTCCTTGAGGGTCACGCGTAAATCCCTCGCACGCGTCGTAGCGACAGGGGCGTTCGCCACCGTACGGTGAGAGTCATGAAAAGAAATAACTTTCCGGAGCGATCAACGACGTTCCCGACCCAATTCGTTAGGGAACAGAACGAGCACAGTGATCGCAATGCCGTGCCTTCTGTCCGCGAGCGGCCCTGCCTCCGAAGGAGGATCTTCGTCATTAAGAAGACAAGCCGTCTGCCGGCAACAACCGGCCCAGTCAAGACCATACGGCGCATTCTAATTTTTGATGACCATCCGGATAGTCTGCGTCTTATCTTGGGACGCCCCGCGAATCGGCGTGCCTATCGTCCCACATGGGACCGTGCCAGTTCACGCAATCTCATCCTTCCAGGGATGGCGATACTGATCGCATTGATCGCAATGTTCTGGCCGCTTTTTTGAGGCTCTCACTCGAAAGAGGGAGCCAGCGGCAACTCTTACGTAACAACGCAAAATCCCACGGACGCATCATGGTCGCAGAACGGAAGAGTAACGATCTTGGGATATGAAAACATTGACATTACTAACTTTAGTCGGGATCACATCGATCGCCCTCGTTGACGTCGCGTCGGTTCGCGGCGGAGGTGGAGCACATTTTAGTGGCGGAGCACACTTTGGAGGAGGTCCGCGCTTTGGCGGAGCACCGCGCATGTCTTCATTTGGGGCGCGTCCATCATTTCGGCCTTCTGTCTCATCCAGACCAACCATACGGCCGGTAGCCCCATCTGCTCGCAGTACCAACAGACTAACGAACCGAGCGGTAACTCCGACCGTTCGCTCAACAAATGCGCCTAATCGGCAACAGACTCGTTCGTCCAGCAATCGTATTACCCAAGGATCGCGGCCAACCAACCCATCGGTAGCGCCGACCGCCCGTGGAACAACGGCCCTGAATGGACGAACGGACCACATCTATCAGCGTCAAAGGGCAACCTCACACCCTGATTGGGACCGCCGGCGTGCACACTATGAGAATAATCATTGGTGGGCCTACAACGGCGATAGTTGGATCGGACTCGATGCCGGATTTTACCCATGGGACTACTACCCGTATTACACCTACGACTACTACCCGTATGATTATTTCATAGGTGATTCCACGGACGTTCCGCCAGTCTACCAAGGCACAACGACAACTGCTTCCGCGCCTGATCCAACGGTCACAGCCGTCCAGACGCAGCTAAGCCAGCAAGGTTACTACGGCGGACCAATCGACGGCTTATTCGGACCGACGACGCGTGACGCAGTCGCGCGCTATCAGGCACAGCAAAACCTGACCGTCACCGGAAGTCTTACGCCTGACACGCTCCAAGCCTTGGGATTGTCGCAGGTTGCGACGAACTGAACAACGCATCTCCAGTGACTAAAGGAAATTGGAAATGAAGCCACAGGTTCTTCTCTACACCCGCGATCCTAACTTCGACAGCCTGCTGCGTGAAGCATTATCCGGCACCGGCGCCATCGTTCGCATCGCCCGAACTGTCGCCGACGCTCTGCAAATTGTTTGTCAACGCGGTCGCAACCTGGACTTCGCGTTAATGGACTTCGACGGAGGCTGTCGTGGCATGACACTCCTCAGCGCGGTGCATACTTGTTACGAGCAACTGCCTATTCTCGTAACCACGTCGGAAGACGCAGACCATGCCACTGCGGTTGCCTACGCAAACGGTGCCCGGAGTTGTCTCACTAAGCCGCGCCATGCGTCCATGCTCACCGCGGCCATCGCAGACCTAAACGCCACGCATTACCAACTGGTGGCGGCCTAACGAAGAATCGCAAGGCATAAAACGAAACAAACTCTCACATAAAAACGAAACCTATGAAAACAAACGAACCAAACAAGACAAGGGAAGAATCAACCTACTCACTGCTCGTGCGTTCGGAGGAAAAGAAACGCGCGCTGCTTGAGACGGTCGTGTATGGCCTGCTCATTCTGATTGCAGTGGCTGCGATTCTGGAATTCGCGAACGAGTTCTTTTGGTACCCTGCATAAACCGCCACCCAACCCGAAAGGAACTGGACCATGACATCGAAACTCGACCCTATGAATATGACACTGAATCAGCTCGGTAACTCCGACCTGTTCCTCAGCCCACTTGGCTTCGGCGCCTGGGCTATTGGAGGGTCAGGGTGGGAATTTGGCTGGGGAGAACAGGACGACCAGGCGTCGATCGCGGCGATTCATCGCGCTCTCTCGCTGGGCGTTAACTGGATCGACACCGCTGCGGTTTACGGAATGGGCCACTCTGAGGAAGTTGTGGCGTCCGCATTGAAAGGCTGGGCGGGACCTCGGCCCTACGTTTTCACCAAATGCGGTCTGCGCTGGGACGAGCAGGGATACGTTCATCGCTCTTTGCAGGCGGAGTCCATCCGTCGCGAGTGCGAGGACAGTCTGCGCCGGCTCAAGGTCGATGTCATCGACCTCTACCAAATTCACTGGCCGACCGAGGACTTGGAAGAAGGCTGGAGCGCGATGGCTCAGCTTCAAAAAGAAGGCAAAGTCCGATGGATTGGCGTCTCCAACTTCGGCGTCGACGAAATGCGCCGGGCGCAAGCGATCGCTCCGATCACTTCGCTGCAACCTCCCTACTCGTTAGTTCGACGAGAAGTCGAACAAGAAATTCTGCCTTATTGTCGATCTAGCGGACTTGGCACGATTATCTATTCGCCAATGGCCTCCGGCTTGTTGACGGGCGCGATGACACGCGAACGCGCAGCACGCCTTCCTAACAGTGATTGGCGCAGTCGCGACCTCGAGTTTCATGAGCCGAAGCTCTCGAAGAATCTCGCTCTCGTTGAACGCTTGCGGAAAGTCGGCGAGCGCTACGAGCGCCCGCCGGGTCAGGTCGCGATCGCGTGGGCACTGCAAAATCCAGCAGTAACCGGCGCGATCGTCGGCGCACGCAGCGCCAGGCAGGTCGAGGGCATCGTGGGCGCGGCGGACCTTTGTCTGACCGCCGAAGAAATCGCCGAGATCGAAGGCAACAACATAAACGAGCCGGAGTTAGTCACGGCTGCCTGAGAAAGGAATCAAGATGAAAGTTGGATTCATTGGACTGGGTATCATGGGGAGCCGCATGGCGGCGAACCTGCAAAAGCACGGCTACGAGTTGGTCGTCTTTAATCGCACTCGCGCAAAGGCACAGCCACTGCTGGACAAAGGCGCAACCTTTGCCGAATCGCCGGCCAAACTGGCCGCCCAGGTCGACATCCTGTTCACGATGCTGGCACATCCAGACGCCGTCGCACAAGCAGCGCTGCGCGCGAATGGATTTCTAAGTCATCTCAAGCCAAGTGCTCTTTGGGTTGATTGCAGCTCGGTCAACCCGTCCTTCTCAAAGAAGATGGCGACGGGCGCCGCGGCCCGGCAGATACGTTTTCTCGACGCGCCCGTGACTGGTTCCGCGCCCGTAGCTAAAGAGGCGAAGCTCGTTTTCTGGGTAGGCGGCGACGCCATCGACCTGGAAATGGTTCGTCCGTTGCTGCTGTCCATGGGCAACAAAATTGTTCACACCGGCGGACACGGCATGGGGACTTCGATGAAAATGGTGATCAATCTCTTGTTAGGCGTGGGAATGGCGTCCTTTGCCGAAGCAATGGCGCTGGGCCAGGGACTCGGGCTTTCACAAAAGATGCTGTTTGATTCTCTGCTCGGCATGCCTGCGGTCGCGCCGTTTCTGGCGTCGAAGCGAGAGAACATCGAGAAAGGAAATTACGAAGCCGAATTTCCGCTGCGCTGGATGCAAAAGGATATGCATCTCGCTTCGGTGAGCGCGTCCGAAGCCGGCGTCGCAATGCCCGTAGCGAACCTAACCAAGGAAATCTATCGGTTCGCGATGCGCGACGGACACGAGACCGAAGATTTTTCGGCCATTTACCAATTCATGGCGGGCGACAATCGAAAGGAGCCCAACTCAACGAGCGAGCACGGGAGAAGTCTTGAAACAATCCGGAGAAAAGTCGCCTAATGGTAACCATGGATCCATCAACTCTTTTGCAAAGCCCCTTCGCTCCGTTGACCTTCGTCGTTGCGCCCGCATTGCTGACGAACGCGTCGAGCGTGCTGGCCATGAGTACCGTCAATCGGATGATGCGCGCGCATGACCGCATGCACAGCTTTTTCGCGAAATCGGAAGCCGGCGAATTGTCTAATTTTTTTGCCGCACAAGTGGAGCGTGTCGAAAAACAAGCGGCGCTGCTCCTACGAGCTCTGCACTCTATTTACATCGCGCTGGCTGCATTTGCCTGTGCCACACTCGTTACTTTGCTCGGCGCCGGGCTTATCTCCGTGGCCGGAGCTCTTTGGCTTCATGCTGTCGCGGCATCGGCATCGCGCTCGGATTTGTCGGTGTAGGTGGGCTGGTCGTTGGCTGCGTGAACCTGTTCCGTGCCACCCACCTTTCTATCCTCAATATTCACGACGAAGCGGCAACCATCCGCGCGCGTAAAGCGCGAAGCCCGAAATAATATCACGACTGAGGCGCAACTCAGGCCTCGTTCTAAGGGGGAACGGATCTTGATCCTTGTGGTGATGCTGGCGGGGACCGCATGACCCAGCGTTCGCTTTCACCGACCGGAAGCCCACCTCTGTTGGCGTCCAGGGCCGCGTCGGCCAACGCAATGCACCGACAGTTCTAAATGCCCTCTACAACAAAACGCAGTTCTGGGACGGCCGCGTAAACACGCTCGAGGAGCAAGCAGCCCTGCCCATTGTCAATCACGTCGAGATGGGCCACCCAAACCTCGCTGCCGCTGTGGCGCAGATTGCAGCGGTCAAAGAGTACCAGCAAGCCTTCCGCGCCGTCTTCGGCCGTCCTGTTAACGGCCCCGATCTGCTGCGTGCCATCGCGTCCTATGAACGCACCCAGTTGTCCTTCGATTCTCCGTTCGATCGCTTCATCGCCGGCGAGAAGAACGCGATTGACGATTCCGCGAAGCGCGGCTGGGAACTCTTCAACAATCAGGCCCGCTGTAATAAGTGTCATGCCTTGACGGATACCCAGCGTGACGTCACGTATTTCACGGACAACGACTTTCACAACATCGGCGTCTTTGTCGTCAAACACAACGTCGTCGCGCTGGCGCGCCAGGCCGAGCAACTCGTTAGCTCTGGCGACAAAGAAGCCGTCGATCGCGCCGCCATCCAAACCGACATGTCAGCGCTGGGCCGCTTTCTCGTTACCAAGCAGGAGAAAGACATTGCCTCCTTCAAGACGCCAAACATACGCAACGTGCTCGTGACGGGGCCTTACTTTCACGACGGCTCACAGGAGACGCTTTGGGATGTGATCGACCACTATAACAAAGGCGCCGGCTTGCAGAATCCGTATCTCGACGAAGACATTCAGCCGCTTGCTCTGACCGTGCGTCGATGGTTCATGAACAGAATGGGAAGAGAGTTGAGTCTCTGCGTTCATAGATAAGCTATAGGCCCGTTAATCACTGTAAGATTGCGCGATGGCTGGCGCACAAATCAAAACAGTGGTTTGATTTCTGATTCGAACGTGGCGCGGGAGTGGAGACTCGTCGAATACGACCCTATTTTCTCACTCCCCACTTGAAATGCTTTGAACAAAGAGCGGATTAAATGCGATGATTGTATCGCTAATTTCGACTTTAGCGGACAGCTTCCTTTAAGCTGTCGTGTGGATCGATGACAAACTTCTTAGGCACTCCCTGATCGAATTCAGCATAGCCCCTCGGCGCATCATCGAGCGTAATGACAGTGACGTTGACCGCTTTGGCTATCTGGATCTTGTCGTGCAGGATCGCCATCATCAGTTGCCGGTTATACTTCATGACGGGTGTCTGGCCCGTGAAGAATGAATGACTCTTCGCCCAACCGAGACCAAAACGGATGGAGATCGCTCCTCGTCTGGCCGCCTCATCTTTAGCGCCCGGATCATCGGTGACATAAAGACCTGGGATGCCGATCGCTCCACCGGCGCGTGTAATCTCCATCGCAGAATTGAGCACTATTGCGGGCGCTTCGGTGTGAACGTCCCCGCCGTGTCCCTTCGCCTCAAAGCCCACGCAGTCAATCGCACTGTCCACTTCGGGTGCGCCGAGAATCTGTTCGATTTTGTCCGCGAGCGCGCCGCTTTCTTTGAGGTTGATCGTTTCACAACCGAACGAACGCGCGTGCGCGAGTCGCGCTTCGTTCATGTCGGCCACGATCACGACCGCTGCGCCAAGCAGTTGCGCTGCAGCGGCGGCGGCAAGACCGACTGGCCCGGCACCCGCGACGTAGACCGTTGAGCCCGGACCCACACCCGCCGTGACGGCGCCGTGAAATCCGGTTGGAAGGATGTCCGTCAGACAGGTCAGGTCTCGAATCTTTTCCATCGCCCGTGCCTTGTCCGGAAACTTGAGGAGGTTAAAATCAGCATACGGCACCATCACGTATTCTGCCTGGCCGCCGACCCAGCCGCCCATGTCCACGTAGCCATAAGCTCCACCGGCGCGACCCGGATTGACGCTCAGACAGATGCCGGTCTTTTGTTCCTTGCAGGTGCGGCAGCGGCCGCACGCCACGTTGAAAGGCACGGAAACTAAATCTCCGACCTTGATGAACTCCACATCCCGGCCGGCCTCGATCACTTCCCCGGTAATCTCATGACCAAGGATCATTCCCACCGGTGCCGTCGTGCGGCCCCTGACCATATGCTGATCACTCCCGCAGATATTCGTAGAAACGATTTTCAGAATGACGCCGTGCTGGCACGTCCTGCCAGCAGGGCCAATCAGTTTTGGAAAGTCGATACTTTGGACCTCGACCTTTCCCGTGCCTAGATATGCTACTCCTCGATTGCTTGCCATGGTTTGTTCTCCTTATTTTGGTTTGATGTTGTCCTTACTCACAACGGAAGCCTACTCGCTCGCAGCACTAGCTAGCCATTGGACATAGGACGGAATTATTTCTACCTCCAAAGAGGGAAGACCTTTCTCGTCCGTTTGAAGGAGCGCGAACCAACAGCTCCTCAATAAGCGGAGTATCTGCGAAGCTCGGCGCGACAAGCGTCGCTGAAGTGCTTGAAGGCTTCCAGCTCGCCATCGTGTAGCGTCGTGAAGAGCTGGTCTATTGTCCTGTTGGGTTTTGCGTACAAATCAACAACGCGATCGCAACATTCCTCTGCCGCGGCCAGAACGGCGGCGGATGAGACGAGGCGGATACGGCCAAGATTGGCACAAAGCTGTCCGAGCGTTTCGGGCTTATCCAGGGAATGATCAAAAGCGTCCGCCATTAAGCGCGATGCTTCAGTGATGAAATCTCCGTAGAGCGTCTCGCGCTTGAATGCGGTCGGGACAAAAACCGAGCAACGCACGAGCGCCGGAGCAGGAGCGACGCGAGCAAACGTACTCGTGACTGGGCCTTACTTTCACGACGGCTCGCAGGAGACCCTTTGGGATGTGATCGACCACTATAACAAAGGCGCCGGCTTGCAGAATCCGTATCTCGACGAAGACATCCAGCCGCTTGCCCTGTCCGAGCGTGACATTGGAGATCTTGTAGCTTTCATGACGTCGCTCACAAGCGCGAACTACACGGAGCAGGCAGTGGCAGAGTTGGCGCGGCAGCGCGCGCTCTCCCAAACGAATCGCCCTCAACGCGACACGGCCCGCGCCTTTGGCCCGAAACCCCCGCGGACCGCTCCTCCGAAGTAGGCTTCGACAGAAACTATCTCAAAAGAGGGAGAACCCATCAGTTCTTTAGTAGCATTGCAAAATCCTACCAACGCGGCGTGGAAGGACGATTGGAACGGAAGCAACCTTGGACATGAAAACAAAGACATTGATCGCTTGCTTGGCCACTGGGCTTCTGACGTTAGGCCAACCCGTGCGGGCCGCCGCTAAACCTGCTACCGCTCTCCCGCACCCTACGTCATTTGAGCCCAGGCATCATGCGCACGGACCTCCTCGGCCCCCGACCCTCTCCGAGCGTGATGTTTCTGGAGTGATTCCGAGCGCGATCCGCGGCGGTGATCCGCTGCAAATGCTGAACCCTCGCGCGCCGGCGAAATATGGCACGGCGGAAGAGAACGTTTCGCTGGATCCCGACGTCCCCGGAAAAGGGAACGGAATCAAATTCTTCAGCATTTCTTTCTAGCATGTGCGCTAAACGACACTCCGTGCACGAACCCACTTCATAAAAAGCCATATGACTGCCAACAATAACGACACCGCACTGAAGGTTTATCTGCGTGAGATCGGGCGCATCCCGCTCTTGACGCCACAGCAGGAGATTGAGTTCGCCGCGAAGATCAAGAAGGGCGATCGCGAGGCGCGCTCGCTCATGATCAATTCGAATTTACGTCTCGTGGTCACGATCGCACAGGCCTACGCGAATCTCGGTTTGCCGCTGCTTGACGTTATCTCCGAAGGAAACATCGGATTGATGACAGCGATCGATCGGTTCGATCCGGCGAAGGGCGCAAAGCTCAGCACCTACGCATCGTGGTGGATCAGGCAATGCATCAAGCGAGCCCTCTCGAATCAAGGCAAGACAATCCGATTGCCCGTTCATCTCGGCGACAAGATCTTGAAGATGCGCCGCGTCTCGCTCCAGATGAGCGAGGAGCTCGGCCGCGAGCCGACCGATGACGAGCTCGGCGAAGAGATTGGCATCGCCAGCGGAAAGGTTTCGCAATTAAAGACCGCTTCGATTCGTCCTGCTTCGCTCGACGCGCCCGTTAGTGACGATGATCTGACGGAATTTGGTGAAAGTGTCGCGGACGAAGAGGCGGGAACGCCGTTTGAGTTGCTACGCGATAAAGATCTCCAGAACGAGGTCGGCGGGTTGCTCGAAGAACTCGACGATCGAGAAAAGAAAATCATTTCCCAGCGTTTCGGTTTCGACGGCGGAAAGCGGAAGACGCTCCAGGAAGTCGGCAGGAGATTGGGTGTCTCGCGCGAGAGGATCCGTCAATTGGAGAATATCGCGCTCACGAAACTGCGCCGCGCACTGAGCCAAAAAGAGGGCGTGATAGGGCTTCCTGTCGCGGCTTAACCATGATCGCCCGTTTAAATCGCCGCGCAGGACAGTGTGCAGAGCGTTCCGATCAAACCGTCAGGGGCTTTTTCTCGACCGTTTGATGATCGATCCGAATCGGCCCGCGCCGGGACCAAATTCACCTCGCTACGGCGATCACGTTCGTGCCGGGCTTCCGAAAAGCGCAGTCCGTATTTTCCGTTGACCGACGGGGAATGAACCGGATATGCCAGTGATTTCCTCCCGGCGAGCGGACGTTGAAAGCAGAACTTCCGCATTGTGCAGCGCACCGGGATGAGTAATTTGCGATCCCTGATGCACCAAGGCTGACGGAGCGATCCTAAATGCGCGGCCGAATTTACTCCCGATTTCTCCAGCGCGAAAGGACGTGTTCCAGGAGCATTGGCCCGGGTTTTCATAGGTAAAATCAAATTTTGCACCGCTAGCTCAATTGGCAGAGCAAGTGACTCTTAATCACTGGGTTGTTGGTTCGATTCCAACGCGGTGCACATTCTTGTTCGCGGTCCGCCCTGGCAGCCGCGGGCCTGCGGGGCGCTCGAAGATACCCGCATCATTCGCTCTCTCGGGACGGCCCATCGGGCCCGTGACTACAGTGCCACGGTTGAATTTTTCGATAGTCCGGGCGAAACAGTGAGTGCGAAGAGCGGCCACCATGATCGAATCGACCAACCCCGAAATCGACGTCAACGAGTTGATGGAGCGCGTTCGGGCGGAGGCGGCCAGGATCAGGGAGCGGCCGCGCCGGGTGCGCCGGGTTCCCGCACTGGTTCCGCCGGCTTTGCCGCCGATCGCTGTTTTACCACCGGTGCCGGCAGTCCAAATCCCGCAGCCCATCAACCCGAAAAAAGAACGGCTCGACCAATTGCTCCAGAACGCGCGAAGCAAGACGCGAGTCAGTTCGATCATTCCGAAGTTCCTGCGCGGATTGTTTCGCAAACAAGGCGCCTACAACACGAGCGTGCTGGAGAGTCTCGGCGTGCTCGCGCAGAGCAGTGTCGAGTTGAACAAGAGAGTGCGCGAGATTGCCTTGTGCCTCGAGCGGTTCAACGGCTGGCTCCTCGCCCTCAATCAACATCGCGAAGCCGATGCGACCTGGATGACGGCCGCGACCCCCGCCATCTCGATGATCGCCGCGCAGGAAAATGAGTTGCACCGGCTCGAGGCAGAGCTGGGCGCCCAGATAGACGCAAACGGGGTGAAGACCACCCAAGCGCTCGAGCAAGTGAATCTCGTGCACTCAGCCACGACCGACCTTCAACAACAGGTCGCTCTCGCCCATACGACTGCGGACGACCTGCAACAACAGATCGCTCTCACCCATACGACCGCGGACGACCTGCAACTGCAGATCGCTCTCACCCATACGACCGCGGACGACCTGCAACTGCAGATGGATCGCGCGGGCGAGCATTTGCGAAACTTGCAGGCACAAGCAGATGCGACTGGCGGTCATCTCGGGCAGTTGGAAGCGCACTGGGATGCACAGTTCAAGCAAGGCAACCGCGACGCACAGATCGACCATGCGCTGGCGCACTTGAAAAATCTGCAAGGGCAAGCGGACCGCCTCGGCGTCCACATCAACAACTTGCAAGGCTTTGTCGATCAACAGACGGCGAAGGCCGACACGGTGCAACACAGTCTCGAGCAACTAAGCGAGCGCCAAGCAAACGACGCCATTTTCGTCAAGGGAGAGCTATCCGAACAACAGTCACTCTTACAGCAGATCCTGGGAACAGATCGCCGCGCGAAGGTTCCGGCCGGGAAACGAGCTACTGTTGACGATGCCCGTGACAAGAGACACGCGCGCGCGCTGGATTCATTCTACCTCAGCTTCGAAAACCGATTTCGTGGCTCGCGCGCCGAGATCAAGAAGCGTGTCCAGTTCTACCTGCCCTTTCTTGCTTCCGCTCGTGCGGGGGAAAAAGGCCGGCCCATCCTGGACCTGGGATGCGGGCGCGGTGAGTGGCTCGAGCTACTTAAGGAGAACAAGCTGGATGCTCGCGGCGTAGACCTTAACTCGGCCATGATCGCCCAGTGCAAGGAACACGATCTCGAGGTCATTCATCGGGACGCGATCGATTACATGCGCTCACTCCGTGCGAACAGCCAGGGGGGCGTGACCGGCTTTCACATCATCGAACATTTGCCGTTCGAGACCTTGATGGATTTCTTTCGAGAAGCACGGCGGATCCTCAAGCCGGGAGGCGTCGCGATTTTCGAGTCGCCCAATTGCAAGAACCTGGTCGTTGGCGCCGCCCAATTCAACATCGATCCTACCCATCGTAATCCAGTCTTTCCTGAGACCGCTGAATTTATGCTGCAAAGCCACGGGTTCGAACGGATCCAAATCGAATACCTCGCGCCCGTGGCCGACGTGAAGTTCGACGCTAGGACAAAGGAACTGGCAATCGTGAAGGACCTGCTTTACGGGCCGCAGGATTTTGGAGTCATAGCCTACAAGCCGGCGGCGCGATGAAGCTGGGGATCATTATCCCCTGGTTCGGCCGTGAGCTAAAGGGCGGCGCCGAGCAACAAGCCTGGCAGATTGCGACGCGTCTGGCCGGCCGGGGACATCATGTGGAAGTGCTGACTACCTGCTGCCGCTCGCACCAGGACGACTGGGGAACGAATCATCTCCCCGATGGCTTGTCGATGGAGCACGAAGGTTTTGCCGTGCGCCGGTTCCCAGTAGTGCCGCGCGATCGCGCCGCCTTCGATCGAGTCTGTGGGAATCTGCTAAGTCTGGATCCGGCGACGCTGAAACCGGGCGTGCCGCCGGTGAGCGCTGACGATTCCAGCGTCTTCGTGAACGAGCTTATCAAGGCGCCAGCGCTCCTCGAACACCTAAAGGAGAACAAACAAGACTATCGCGCGTTCATTCTGCTGCCTTATCTGTATGGGCCGGTCTTGCACGCTATCGACATCCTGGGTCGCCAGGCATTCCTTCAACCATGCCTGCATGATGAGTCTTACGCTTACCTGCCCGAAGTAGCTGAAGCATTCTACCGCGCCGAGCGTCTCCTCTTCAACAGTGAAGGCGAACTGGAACTGGCTTTGCGCCTTTATGGCCCCGGCATCTGGACCAAGTCCGTCCTCGTAGGCGAAGGTGTGGAAGTCGATGTCGTCCCAGCCGCATCGAATGGCACTGCGCCTGCCATCACTCCATCGCTCCATTCCTCCACTACTCCGCAATCGCCTCCTCCCAATCGTTTTCTCCTTTACCTGGGCCGCAAGGATGCGGGAAAGAACGTGCCGCTTCTCTTACACGCCTTTGCCCGATTTCGCGCCGTCCGGCCTAACTCATCGCTTCGTCTCCTTCTTGCCGGCAACGGTGCGCTCGATCTGAATGGTGGCGACCATGGCACCGAGGACCTGGGATTAGTGAGCGAAGAAAGAAAACTACAGCTACTGCGTGATTGTGTCGCTTTGATGCAGCCGAGCCAAAACGAAAGCTTCTCCCGGGTAATGATGGAAGCATGGCTGCATGGGAAACCGGTGGCGGCTCACGCCCGCTGTCCAGCGACTGCAATTCCAGTTAGAAAAACAGGCGCGGGCTGGCTCGCGGACTCGGAAGAGGATTGGACGCGTCTGCTCGTCGAGCTCGATCGCACCCCCGAGAAAGCTCTGCGCGAGCTGGGCGACAAGGGAAGACGCTACGCCGAAGTGGCCGCCGATTGGAATGCCGTCATGGAACGCTATGAAGGTGCGTTGTTCGAATCGGAAACTCCGCGAGAGCCACAGGTAGTCGACGGACAACAGGACAAAGCGATCAACCAGTTCCTGCCGAACCTCGAGTATGGCGATGCCATTTCGAATCACGCCATCTGGATTCGCGACGAGCTGCGCACGCTTGGGTTCCGATCGGAGATCTACGTCCGTTACATCGATGTCCGCGTCACCCATCAATGCCATGCTTTCAAACCGGAGGCGTTGCATGCTGCCGACGCGGCGATCTACCACCATAGCATCGGCACAGAGCTTACTCCCCACCTCGTCGCTTTCCACGGCCCGAAATGCCTTATCTATCATAACATTACTCCCGCCGAGTTCTTTCAGCCTTATCGACCCGAGTTCGCAGCCATCCTCGCACAAGGTCGCGAGGAACTGCATCGTCTAGCTGCTTATTTTCCGATTTCCTGCGGCGATTCTGCGTACAATGCTCTCGAGCTGGCGGATGCCGGCTTCCAAGAACCAGGCGTCCTGCCCATCGCGGTTAACCCGGATAAGTGGTCCATCTCTCCCGACCCACAGTTAATGGACGTGCTTCATGATGGCAGGACTAATCTCCTCTTCGTCGGCCGCTTTGCGCCTAACAAGAAACAGGACGACTTGATCGTTGCCTTTTCTCATTACCTGGCACTTGATCCGGATGCTCGGTTAATCCTGGTGGGTAAGCCGGAAGAACAAGATCCATACGTGGCGCACTTGCGTCAAGTAGTGGCATCACTAGGTCTGGAAGAATCCGTCCTTTTCACTGGCAGTATCATCGACGCACAACTGGCCGCCTATTACCGCACGGCCCATCTTTTCTGGTCGATGTCCGAGCACGAAGGCTTTTGCGTCCCGCTCATCGAAGCCATGTGGTTTAACGTTCCGGTCCTTGCCTTCAAAAGCTCCGCGGTTCCGGAAACGCTCGGCGATGCGGCCCTCATGTTCACCGCGAAGAACGATCTGGCGGCAGTCGCCGCACTGGCCCGATGCATCATCGAAGACCAAGCGCTTCGCCAAAAACTTATTCGCGGCCAGGCCGAGCGCCGTCTCAGCTTTCTGCCAGGGAATGTCTCGTTGCGCCTTACCGAGATCGTAAAGCAGATCGTCGCCGCGTATTCGACATGACAAACACTGCTAAGGACCAGGGAGAGGTATTGGAGCGGCTCCAAAACGTCTGGGAGACCCATGCCAAGGACGATCCACTTTGGGCGATTATCTCCACGCCCGGAAAGATGGGCGGCAAATGGGACCTTAATGAATTCCTCCAAACCGGCCGGCACGAGATCGATCAATTGTTGGAGACACTTTCTTCGAACGATATTGAATTTGAGCGGAGCTCAGCACTTGACTTCGGCTGCGGCGTCGGCCGCCTAACGCAAGCTCTCGCGCGCTCCTTCGAGTCAGTCTGCGGCGTCGATATCTCTCCGACCATGATCGAAAACGCCCGAAACCTTAACCAATACCAGGAAAAGTGCACCTACCATCTCAACGCGCGGCCTGATCTGCGTCTTTTTGAGGACGATCGATTCTCCTTTGTCTATTCCAATATCGTTCTCCAGCACATGGAACCGGAGGTGGCCAAAAACTATCTGGCTGAATTTGGCCGGATTCTAAAGCCCGGCGGGCTTGTGATTTTCCAGCTTCCAAGCCAGTTCAAAAACGAAAAAGGGTTGCCTGCTGCCGCTTACTCAACCTCGATTCATTGCCCAGAGCAAAAGTTATCCTGGTTGTCTTCGTCACGGGCAACGCTGGCGGTCAGCGTCCAGAATACAAGCCCTGTTCTGTGGCCCTGTGAGCCGGGACAACCCATCATGCTCGGCAACCATTGGCTCGATGAAGCGGGCCAGATGATCCGGCAGGATGATGGGCGCGCCGTGCTGCCGCAAGTAGTGCGACCCGGCGAAACGGTTGGCCTTACTCTCGATGTGAAGACTCCTCCCGCCGCGGGGCGCTACACGATTGAGCTCGACTTGGTTCAAGAGGGCATTGCCTGGTTCAAGAACAAGGGAGCGCAGACGCTACGGCTACCCGTGGAAATCCTTCCGCGCGCTGCCGAAGAACCGATGGCGCCCAGTGACGCGGACATCAGACCCCCCGGGAATCTTGGGGACGCGCCGCCTGCCGTCGAGGAAGCGTTTGAAGGGTTCAGCATGCACTACATCCCTCGCCGTGAAGTCGTCGCCCTTCTTCATCAACACGGAATGCAGCTGGAATTCATCGTGCCCACTGACGTAGGGGGCCCGGGTTATCCAGGCTATTTCTATTTCGCTCGCGCTGTCAAAGCCCCGCGAGCCGACGAGCACAGCTCATTGTCATCCTAGCCGTGCTTGACTTCGAGGATAAGCTAGTTCATTTCATCCCTATGTCAGCAACTCCAGTCTTAGCTAAGGAAAGGCCCACTGGCCGCACATCAATCGGGGCCTCAGCGTTGCTCCTCCTGCTCCTCTTATCTCTTGGTGCCTGTAATCGCTCCAGCCCGCTTGACGACGCAGACGTTTCCGCCGGCTCCGCGGAGCTTGCTTACGGAGCGACGGTCAGTTTTGGGCAGGGTGGCGGCTCCGAGCGCTTCCGGGAATCCGGCTGGAGCAAGACCGAAGAGAAGTTTACGTGGACGGAAGGGACGGTCGCCGCATTAAAAATGAAAATCGCCGCCACGACTGCCTCGGTCACCCTGAAGATGAGGCTGTCCGGGCTGATGAAAGAACCGGCCCTGCCGTTTCAGCCAGTCGAAGTGGAAGTCAACGGCCAGAAGATGGCGGACTGGCAGGTGGGCGATGTCTCGGAGTTCGTCGCGGCGATTCCCCATGATATCACCAAGAAAGGTGGCGAGCTCACCATCACTCTTAAAACACCAAAAGCTACTTCGCCCAAGGCGTTGGGACTTAATGCGGATCCCCGGGTCCTAGGCGTTTGTTGCCTGAGTCTTGAGCTCTCGAAGGGTTGATTCGGTGTTCCTCTCAGCTCTCCCCAGGCATGTGACGTGGGGGACTGGCGATGGCGCCGTTCCTCCGGGAGCAAGAGGCGGCGGCCACAGTCGCTTCCATCGATTGAAATGACCGTAAGAATAACCATCCAATGAAGCCCAGCCGTGAGCACGTCATCTGGGGATACCGGCTTTTCCTGAATCGGGAACCGGAGTCCGAGGCGGTCATCGAGCAGAAACTTCGCTCCGCTCCTTCAGTGGTCGAGCTAAGACGTCAGTTCGTCAGTTCGACTGAATTCCGCGAGCAGATTGATACCTTCGAGAACTTTGACGCTACGAATATTGTGATCAAGGAAATCGCCGATAACTTGCGTCTGTTTGTCGACCTGGCCGACAGTCAAGTCGGTCTCAATGTGATCAGCGGCTCCTATGAACCGCAGGAGCGCGAGTTTATTCTGGCGACAGTGAAACCAGGTGACATCGCCATCGACATCGGCGGGAACATTGGTTTCTTCTCTGTGCTGATGGCCGAGCGCGTTGGTCCTGCCGGCCATGTCTACGCTTTCGAGCCCCTCCCACGCAATGCCTCGCTCCTCCAGCGGTCACTGGCCGAGAACGACTTCGAAGCCCGTATGACTCTTGTCCGCAGAGCCATCGCGGACGAAGCCGGTGCCCTGGAGTTGATCAGCCCGATCGTCACCAATAACTGGGGTGGACCTTACCTGCGCACTGGCGAGACCGTCGTGCCGCCGGGACAAGGAGCTGGCGTTCGCCGGCGAATTCCCCAAAGCCATACGTGATTGACCCAAAACAACTTGCCCGGGAGACGAGCGTCGAACACCTCTGTCGGACGGCCAACAACTATTTCAAATCGCTGTCGGATCCGACGCCTTGGATGATTAAGCCGTTTTCGTCTCTCGTCGAGGCCCCTGAATTGCTCCAAAATATTGGCCTTCTCTTATCCGGCTTGCACCTTGGGAAGACAATGACCGTGCTGGATTTTGGGGCCGGGCCATGTTGGTTTTCGCGAATCCTCAGTCAATTACAATGCCAGACGATTTCGTGCGATGTCTCAGAGGCCGCTTTGGAAATCGGGAAACGGCTGTTCACGGAGTTGCCACTCTTGGGCGACGGTGTATTTAAGCCTCGCTTCCTTCCTTTCGATGGAAAGCATATCGATCTTCCCGATGGCGCGGTAGACCGAATCGTTTGCAATGACGCTTTTCACCACGTTCCAGATCAACGGCTCGTTCTCTCGGAATTTGCGCGAATCCTACACCACGGTGGCATCGCCGGTTTCAGCGAACCAGGGAAACATCACTCTAGGAAGCCTCAATCACAGATGGAAATGAAGAACTACGGCGTCCTCGAGAACGACATCGACCTCACCACAATCTTCTCACTCGCCAAAGAGGCGGGTTTCTCCCGGGTTTCTTGCAAATTGGTCAGCAACATGGAACTCACCTTGGGACAGTACAATACGCTTTTGAACAATTCGGAAGAAGGCACGCCTACGCAGAGTGATACAGTTGCCTTGGACGACGCTGTCCTTTCGAATATCCGTCATGCCATGACGGAGAAGACGATTTTCTTCCTATATAAAGGAGCATTCGTTCCGGACAGCAGAGGTTCCGACGGACTTTCACACATTATCCACATCGGAAAGTCCGAGTTTGAAACTTCGCTGGCGGAACCGTTGCACATGGACGTAACCATTTCTAACAACGGCACCGCTCAGTGGCTTACTGACAACGTTTATGGAGTCGGCGTCGTTAAGCTCGGCACGCATCTTTATGATGAAAATGGTAATCTTCTTGAGCTGAATTTTTCGAGACACGCCCTTGGCGATAATGTCTTGCCGAATCAGGAGGTGCGCACCACAGCGTTTCTCCAATTTCCTTCGCGCGGAACATTCACCGTAGCCTTCGATTTAGTATCGGAGGGAGTTTCCTGGTTCGAAATCCTCGGATCACAGCCCCGATCGATTCGGGTGCGGGTGACATGAAGCCGCTAAAGCGTGCAACCTTTCGAGTAGGTTTCGTTGTCCAGCGAGCCGGCACTGAGGTCAACGGCGGGGCCGAATCCCTCTGCCTGCAAATTGCCCAACGCGTGGCCCGGCATTGGCCCACGGAAGTCCTTACGACCTGCGCCCTGGACTACATGACCTGGGAGAATTTTTATCCCGAAGGAGTCGAAGAAGTAGGAAGCACATTGATTCGACGCTTTCCTGTGGACACGCCCCGCGATGTCCAAACGTTTAATGCCTTGTCCGAGAAACTGAACCCGCGGCGAGAGACCGCTACGCTGGCCGAACAGGAAGCTTGGATGCGGGCACAAGGTCCTCTCTCTACCTCCTTGCTGAACTACCTGCGCTCAAACGCAAACTCCTATGATGTTTTTGTCTTCTTCGGATATCTCTACGCGACAAGCTACTTCGGCCTTCCCATTGTCCGCGATAAAGCCTTCCTGGCGCCGCTCGCACACGACGAGTGGACAATCTACTTCAACATGTGGGACCGTTTCTTCGCCTTGCCGAAAGCCTTCATCTTCAACACCGATGCCGAACGCCAATTAGTTCGGCATCGATTCCCTCGCCTTTCCCAGGACGGTCCAGTCATTGGGGTTGGCATCGAACCTCCGAAGAACCTCGACCCCGAACGCTTTCGCCTGCGCTATGGAATAACCGAGCCCTTTCTTCTTTATGTCGGTCGCATCGACGAATCGAAAGGATGTACCGCGATGTTTGATTACTTTCTCCGCTGGAAGAGCGAAGGAGGCACTCCTCACAAGTTGGTCCTGCTCGGAACAGAAGTGATGCCCATTCCGTTTCACGACGACATCATTCATCTCGGTTTTGTCGGCGACGAAGACAAATGGGAAGCTATGAGCGCGTGTGACTGGCTGCTGGTGCCGTCTCCGTACGAGAGCCTCTCGATGGCTCTGTTGGAAACCTGGAGCGTTGGCCGCCCCGCCCTCGTCAATGGATCATGCGACGTTCTGACCAGCCATTGCAGTGAGTCCCACGGCGGGCTCTGGTATAACAACTTTCAGGAGTGGAGCGCGGCCTTGGCGATTGTCGATGAAGGCACAAAGCGCACTCTCGGCCGGCAGGGCCAGGCGTATGTGCAGCGATGTTACTCCTGGGAACGAGTTGAGAGGGATTACCTGGCACTCCTCGATCGTGAAACTAGCCCTTCCGGTGCAGCTTCAAGATATCAATGAAAAAGATGGCCAATATCATTTGAAAACTCAAAGCACTAAGGGTGGCGCCCGGAATGACGAGGCGCATTTCGGCCGCGTAATCCAAGTTGCCAAAACCTACAAGTCGCCAACGATTAATGGCCACGAGCAGCAACCCGATGCCGGCTAAGCCTCCCACAAAAGCCGCCATCAAACCTTTTTCGCTATCGATTAGCTTCATTAGCCGATTTAGCAAGGGGTCGTCGGGAAGCATTCCTTCCGTGGCGGCGAAGAGCTTCGTCATGATGGCAAACCAGATTGAGTTGAATCCGCAAAGAATCGCCAGACTGCCGAAGAGGAGTGTATGTGCGTCCAGCTTGGCGCCGGATAGGGAAACTCCCGGCAGCGCGAGCGCATAAGCAATTACGCCAAGCGCGATCAAAAGCGATCCAGGAAGAACAAAGAGCCAGCGCGGCGAGTACATCAGGAAAAGGTGCAGCGTCCGCCAGCCATCGCGAAATGTCTTCAAGTGCGGCTTGTGACTCTTGCGACCGTCTCGATACAAGACAATTGGCACTTCAGTTACCTTCTTCCCGAACAGACTCGCCTTGATGATCATTTCCGTGGCGAACGCCATCCCGGTGGACCGCAAGCCCAGACGGTCGTAACACTCACGAGTAAATCCACGAAGCCCACAGTAGATATCGTGAATCGGCGCTCTGAACCAAAGCCGTCCCATGGCGGAAAACATTGGGTTACCCCACCAGAGGTGCAACTTGGGCATTGCACCCGGCATTAGCCGACCTCCCCCCGACGGCAACCTGCATCCCTGCACTAGATCCGCTCCCGTCCTCAACCGACTGACAAAGCTTCCCAAGTCGGAGAAATCGTAGCTGCCATCCGCGTCCCCCATGATAATGAATTTCCCGCGCGACGCCGCAATCCCGCCCATTAACGCGCTCCCGTAACCTCGCGGCGCTATATCCACAATGCGCGCTCCCGCAGCTCGCGCGACTTGTTGCGAGCCATCGGTGCTCCCATTGTCCGCGACGATAACTTCGCCTTTAACACCATTACTCCCAAGCCATGCCACCGCCTTTCCCACACACGCGCCCACCGTCTCCGCCTCATTAAGGCAGGGCATGACTATTGACAATTCAATCTCACTGGCGAGATCAGGGCCTCGAGGTAAGGATGTCTGGCCCGGCGACGTGACATCCATCGCCTGCTCGCTCGTTGAGGAATACATAATAGCTTTGGACCTTTAAATGAGACGAGAAGATCGCTCTATCCCAAGTGAACTCGTTACCGGCCTCCTTCCAATTAAGCGGTCTGTAGTGCCAGACTATTTCCACGGTCAACTTTGTCAAGAGCGGGGAGAGACCACCGTCAGCTTTTTAAACGCACTCCAACGCGAAGTGATCCCTCTTCTTTTCGGATTGACGCTACACCGTTACGCGGTGTAACCGAAGCTTGCATGATCGAGCAGCCTTCTCCGCCACCGGCGCGCGCGGCTGTCTCGATCCAGTGCTGGCGACGGTTCTTCGTCATTTGGTCCTGCATCGCAGCGTTGTTGATCGGGAGTCATTTGAGCTTCTACTTCAAACAACCATATTACGAAGGCGGGGACTTTGCTGCCAATGCTTTGCAAATCAGAAAAGCAAAGGTGTTCCACGAGCTTTACGGCAATTATTCCAGGTGGGGATTTCACCATCCTGGACCTGCTTTCTTTTACGCTTACGCGGCAGGAGAGGCATTGCTTTTCGATAGCCTCAAGGTCGTGCCATCCCCCTTCAATGCTCATTTGCTCGTCGGTGTTCTCCTCCAGTCGCTCTTCTTCACCTGGGCCGTGGCGATTGTATCCAAACACGTGCGCCGGCCATTGCTTGTTCCCTTGCTCCTCGTTTTCGCCGGATTGCATTTCGGGATGGTGAACTTCAGCATGCCCGATAGCGCTTTTGAAAGCATCTGGCCTCCCTATGTTCTTCTTTGCCCATTCCTTTGTTTTCTTGTAGCCGGTGCATCTGTGGCGAGCGGCGATGCCAGCGATCTTGTGCCCCTGGCTCTGGCGGGCAGTTTCCTGGTCCATGGCCATGTCGCCCAACCGCTATTTGTCATTCCCCTCGCCCTCCTGGCTTATACGGTCCTCGCCTTGCACCATAAGCGATCACTCTCGAGGTTCCTCCGATCGTCTCCTTATGCTCATGCCGCGGCGGCAGGCATCGTGCTCTTGTTCTTGCTGCCGATCGCCCTCGACGTTTTCCGCGAAGGACCAAGCAACCTCAGCATGATTCTGGCGCACTTTGGCAAGCATTCAGATGATCACAAGACCTTTCTTCAATCGTTCGCCTACTTCGCCTCGTTCTTCTGTTATGTCTCGAGTCCAGAAATCATCTGCGATCGCCTGACTGCCGCCAGTGCCGTTCAATTACTATCCAGATGGCCTCTCCTGTTGATGTGGTGCCTGGTCGGGACGCTCGCCTTAGTCCTTCCACGCTTCCGGGCCCCGCAAGGCGATCCTCGCTCCCGACTCTTTGTCCACTGGCTGGCAATCTATTTCGCCCTGGCCTGTTTGCTCACCATCGTTTGGGGGACGTTTATTAACGGCCAAATGTTTGCCTTTAACTCCTACTTCAACTACGCCCTTTTGTTTCTTCCATTCATTCTGCTCGCCATCGCACTGGCCACCTTGCCTCGGCTGCAACACGCGACTTACATCTCCCGGGGCCTCCTCATCATTTCCGTTCCTCTTTGGTTGATGACGGCAAGGAATTTTACCTGGGCCTCGGATTTCCCAACAATGTCGCGAGAGACCAAAACCTGGTTTGACCAGATACGGCACGCGGCCCGCTCGGACAAGCAGGGCGTTCCGGTTAAGTTCCTATCCTTCGAACATGCCGACTGGCCTTGGGCTGCCGGAGTTGCGCTCGCCTTACAACGGATCGGCCGCGACTATGCCGTGTCTCAGGATTGGGCTTTCATGTTCGACAACCAGCATGTGGCGAATGTAACCGAAACGCTTGCCAAACACACGACCGCCTTCTGGAAGATTCGATCGCCGGCCGTGGCTGGAGGTGACTGGGTGTCCTACACTCCGCCCTCGGTGAACCCGACTGACTCGGAGATTTCCTTCTCCGGACCGGAGTCGAACGCCAAAGCCTTTGTTGTTTCCGGCTGGGACGTTTCGACAGGCCCTTTCTCCTGGAGCACCGGTAACAGCGGTCTTTTGTATTTCGCGGGTCTTCCCGCTTCCAAGGATGTAGAGGTTGCGTTCGAGGTCTTTCCCGAGGAGTTTTCCACCACCAAGACTCAGCGCATGTCGATTTCGTTTAACGGCGCGCCCCTGCAATCGTTTCAAGTCAACGAGCGTTCCGTCTTGAAGCTTCGCATCCCTGCCGAGAAATGGAATAGCCGCGCCGTCGCGACTATGGCTTTCGAATTCCCTGATGCGATTTCGCCAAGCACCGCTGGAGTTTCCGCGGACCCGAGAATACTTGGCTGTGGCTTTATCCGGATAAGCTTCCACCTGGCGCAAACTTCCGAATAAGCATTAAGCGGCGAAACTAGCATCACAATGGATACCGAAAGTGCATCTAGACGACACGGTAAGATTTTTGGAATCGATCTCGGCGGATGGCTGGTAAAGGTCAACCATTACTTCGATTCGTTTGGCTTTATGGTGCTGTTCCTTACCGGACTTACCATACTTTACCTACTCGCCTATCTTGGACACCCTGTGTTGCCAGGCAACGATCTATCCGCGCCGATAGGTTGGTGGGGATGGTGGGACCAGGGGCAATACCTCAAATGCACCGCGGCGCTCGCCGCCGGCCAACTGACTCCCGATACGTACTGGTATCCGTTGGGCTATCCGCTCATCGGCGCCTTATTTTACCGCTGGGCGCCGCAACACGCTTTTCTGATTCCGAATCTCGCGTGTGTCCTCGGCAGTGCCTTCCTATTTTACAAAATCAGTCGCAGGCTCGTAAGCCCTCTCGAAGCCATCCTCTTGATATTGGTCTTTATCGGGTCCTATCCTGGCCTCTTGCAGATGACGTTAGTCGAGCCGTGGAACACAACCCCAACTCTCTTCCTATCCTACCTGATCATTTTCCTGGTCGGATTCCGCCAGCCGAGTCCGAGAAGAATACTCGCGGCTTTCGTCTGTATTAGTCTGATCTTCGTCTGCCGGACAGGGGACGCCTTTTGTATGGCAGCAGTGCCTGCGATTGCACTCCTAGGGTTGACGCGCTGGAAGACCAGGGTGTTCGTGGGAGCGGCTGGCATCGCCATAGTTGGCGCGTTCGTCCTGATAATCTTATTTGTCAATCATGCCGTCTTTGGCGCCTGGCGGACTCCTTACGATAGGCTCCACGAGGAGATGGGTGTTGCTTCTTACTCAGTGCCCAGCAAGATCTTCGGATTATTGATCGATGGCAATACGATTTTCCGCGAGCCCGAGGCGGCGCTCGTGCGCCACTTTCCGTGGGCAATCTTTGTTCTACCGGGCGTTGTCTATCTGTTACTTCGATACAGAACGCGGGCGCTCGGTGTCATCTTGAGTGTTCTTGCCACTTACGGGTTGTATTTTCTTTACAATGATTTTTGGCCCAGCACGGTTTATCGTTATCACGGCGTTCATTACCTGCTTTGGACCATTCCGTTAATGGTGTTGGCAACTTATTTTAGCGTGACCAAAGCATGGAAATACAAAATCGGGCGTTGGACCTATCTGTCCGTTCCTTTATTGCTTTTTCCTGTGTTCTTTGTCTACCTGAGGGAGCGGACCATAGGTTCGTTGCCGAACACATTACCCGTAGTAATTGGCGGCCAAGTCGGGGCCCAGCCTGTGGATTGGATATTCTTCGAGGGATCCTACGCGTGTCCCGACCTCGTCGCCGCGGGCAGGCGGTTGATTCGAAAGAGTGATTTCGAAGATTCGCTTCGGCCGGACGGAACAATTATTCTTCTATCCACAAAGCTACGCTACTCACCATTACAGGTCGACCCGGGAGCGCTTTCAGGATTGCGTCAGATCAAGTATGGAAACCTGCATTGGACAGTCCGGTGGAAGCGGCCCAAGGAAATCATAAACTGATGAAGCACGAAGAGGGATTGTGCGCACGCACCGATTGGTATTGGCTGGCGCTCCTTCTCTGTATCGTGGCCGTGACTTGGTGCGCCGCTTATAACCGCTGGACATCGGCTGCCTGGGCCACGCCGGTCTCCTACGATGAAGATACGTGGTTCCAATTGGCTACGACTAAGGCGTTCGCCAGCGGGGAGGCGCCTCCGATCCTGCCTAAGTACCCGGCATCGATGGGAGCGCCGTTTTCGGCAAATTGGAATGATTACCCAAGCGTCGAGAAAGGCATGTTCGTTTGGACCGGGCTGCTCGCGCGCGCCTTTGGATTACTAACCGGCGCTAACGTTGCGCTCCTTTAAGGACATTGATGGTCGCTGACAGACTCCCTGGTAAGGCAACAGATGCTATTCGAAATTCCAGCTCTCGTTGCACGCCTTGACAGATTGCAGCCCCTTTGTTTAAAGAAGGTTTAGCTCCGCTCCATGAAGATATCCATCGTGATTCCATGCTACAACGAACACCTTACCCTGGAGCGTCTTCTGGCAGCGGTCAAAGCGGTGTCCTATCCGCTCGAAATCATTGTTGTAGATGACTGCTCGACCGATGGCACCCGCGAGCTGCTCCGCGACCGCCTAGGGCAGGAAGTCGACCATGTCATCTATCACAGCGAAAACCTCGGGAAAGGAGCCGCGCTCCGGAGCGGTTTTAAAGTCGCGACGGGCGATATAGTAATCGTGCAGGACGCTGACTTGGAATACGACCCAAAGGACTACGCCAAATTACTTGAGCCGATTCTCGAGCATGGCGCCGATGTAGTTTTCGGCTCTCGATTCATGGGAGGCCAACCTCATCGTGTGGCGTATTTCTGGCACATGGTGGGAAACAAATTTCTCACTCTCTTGTCGAATATGTTTACGAACTTAAATCTTACCGACATGGAGACATGCTATAAGGTGTTCCGGCGAGAGGTAATCCAGTCCATCCACATTGAGGAAGACCGCTTCGGATTTGAGCCGGAGATTACTGCAAAGATGGCCCGCCGCGGTTTCGTCATCTATGAAGTAGGAATTTCCTATTACGGCCGAACTTACGCGGAAGGGAAAAAAATCAGTTGGCGTGACGGCTTCAGGGCGAGTTACGCCATCCTGAAATACAACCTGCGGCCTTCGCCGCCTCGCTTCGAGTAAGAGGGCTGCTCACCGGGACGGGGTGAGGTTTCCACGACGCAGGTGTTGCTACAGCTAATGTAAACAAGGCTGCGAGAAGTTGGATATTCAGAAAGTGCGCTGGAAGCGCGATCTCGCTGTCCTACTGAGCGAGCCGATCCGCGGCACGAATGTGGCGGCCCGATGAGGGAGCCAGAAGCGTTCGTCGGTCATCGGTCGAGTCAGCAAAAGCCCGATGAACGCGAGCATCGTGACCCAGGGGAAGACCACTACCGGCCAGTGTGAGGATGGCGGACTCCCGATCATAAGACCCGCAGCTGCGAGGATGAGGCCGATGGATGTGGGGGATCCTCTTCGGACGACGTGGACAGCGAGAGGGAGCAGCGTCAGCAGTGAGTACATCCACGCGATCGGCAACGCAACCACGATCAGCCAAACGGCCGGCCAAAAAGTATCGCGAGTGATAATGGCCGCGACGATCGCGAGTACGCCCAGCAGGGCTATCACCACGAAGCTCGAAACTCCACACCTCTCCGCAAGATGCAGCCACGACGCGTTGTCGCTGCGCGAGGCATTCAATACCGCCGCCCGGACACCGGCCTGAAAGTAGCGGCTCCAGACGTTGGACTGGAAAAGCACGGGCAGGCCAGCCAGCACGCCGTAGACACCAGCCGCGACTGCGACCGCTTTAAAACGTCGGGCGAGCAGGAATGGAATAACGATCAGGATGCCCGAGATTTTCGGAGCCGCGGCGAGAGCGATACCCAGCCCGGCGAGAAGCGGATGGTTGCGCCATCGGTAGGCGATGGCGAGGCCGAGGCCGATGAGAGGAACGGGATTGCCGATGCCGTAGGCTCCCGGAAAACTGACGGCGAGAGCCACACCGACCCCGCCCGCGACCGCCCAGGGCACATCGAGAAATCGCATCGACAAAATCAGCACGAACAACATCGCCAGCGACCAAGCGCCGAGCGCGCTGCGGTAGTCACCGGCGAGAAACGGGAGGATGAATGGCAGCATGGTCGGCGGATGAGGGTTGGCTGTGCTGACCTCCCAGTGTGCGCCGACTCGCTCGGAAAGCTTCTCCGTGATCTCGTAGGCATCGCCGTGATGCACGAGCGCGTAAGCGCTTGCATAATCAACCAGGAAATCGGTCCCGCCCGGTCGCCCCAGAAATTGGTGCACCGCGGCGCCCAGGCCACCGCCAGCTGGGGTTAGTGCGATCGCTTCATCGGGAACCCGTCACAAGCGGTGCGAGGCGCGAGAATCCCAGCAATAGCAGAAGATAAAGCGCCGCCAGTGTAAGTGCAGTGTTGAGCCACTTGGGGATCCTCCGCGCCTGGCGTCGGACGGAAGTGTCTCCATGCTCGATGGACTCTGTTGTAGGTTTGTTAGGTCCCTTTTTCATCCCAGGATCACTGTATCATTCGAATAAGGAAGTGAAGCGCCTGCAACCATCATTCGAACTCAATTCGATAACATTCTAATAATGGCCTTTTTAGCCGATAATGGTTTGATTTCTTACCAGTAGCCACCGGCGCTGAAATCATTTTGCGAAATCATCAGCCGCTAGTTAAGCCTTAGGAGACACGAGCTACTCGACATACTTCTGCGCGATAGGCATCCGGCGACCGACTCCAAAAGCGCGGCTGGTGACCTTTATGCCGGGAGCGGCCTGCTCGCGCTTGTATTCATTAATGTCGACGCGGCGTTGCACCCATCGCACCGTTTTCTCTTCGAACCCGTGGGCGATGATATCTCGTGCGCTCAGGTTTCCCTCGACATAAAGCCGAAGGATTTCGTCAAGTACATCGTAGGGCGGCAAGCTATCCTGGTCCTTCTGGCCGGGCTTCAGCTCAGCGCTCGGAGGTTTCTCGATGGTTGAGAGAGGAATAACTTCACTACCATCGCTTAGGGGTGATTTGTCCGAGTTAATCCAGCGCGCGAGCTGATAGACCATGGTCTTGGGCACATCGCTGATAACCGCGAGGCCGCCGGCCATGTCGCCGTAAATGGTGCAGTAACCTACCGCCAGCTCGCTCTTGTTGCCGGTCGTGAGAAGCAAGTGGCCGAACTTGTTCGAGAGCGACATGAGGATCATGCCGCGCAGGCGCGACTGCATGTTCTCTTCTGTCGTGTCTTCGGGGAGGCCGGTGAAAATTTCCGCGAATTGTCCTTTGAAGGCGGCGAAGGCGTTCGCGATCGGAATTTGGAGGCACTTGATGCCCAGATTTCGCGCGAGCGCGAGCGCGTCATCGATGCTTCCGCGCGAGGAGTAAGGGCTCGGCATCGACACGCCGAGAACGTTCGCCGGGCCGAGCGCATCCACCGCGATCGCCGCCACCACAGCCGAATCGATGCCCCCACTCAATCCCAGCACAGCCGACTTGAAGTTGCACTTGCTCAGGTAATCCCGGAGACCTAACGAGAGCGCGTCGAACAAGTCCGCGGAAACATCGCGCTCTTCGAGAACCATCGGCCGCGAAGTGCCGGTCTCGACAATCTCCTCCGCCGTGCGGAAAGCAGGCAGCTGCGCGATCAATTCGCCGGCGGAGTTCACGGCAATCGAATTGCCATCGAAAACCAGCTGGTCGTTCCCGCCGACCGCGTTGCAATAACAGATCGGCCGTTGATGCGCGCACGCGAGCGACGTGACCATTTCGCGCCGGATGGCCGGCTTGTTCAAACTGAACGGCGACGCGCTCAGATTCAGGATGATCTCCGCCCCCTGCTCCACCAAAGCGCGGACCGGCTCGATGTCATAGAAGGGGCGCGGCAGATAATGCTCGGTCCAAATGTCTTCACAGATCGTGACTCCGATCTTCGTCACGCCCAGGAGCAACGGCTCGACACTATGCGCAGGTTCGAAGTAGCGATCTTCATCGAAGACATCGTAGGTCGGCAGGAGCGATTTGTGAGTTTTGGAAATGGGCCGGCCTGCTTGGAGCAAGGCGGCGGCGTTATGGAAAGGTTTCCCGCGCCCCCGATTGCGTTCGACGTAACCGACTAGCAGAGCAACGCCGCGGACGTGCGCGTGCAGTTTTTCCAGGACCTCCAGGTTCTGCGGAACGAAGCGCGACTTGAAGAGCAGGTCCTGGGGCGGATAACCGGTGATGGCGAGCTCCGGCGTAACGACCAGCTCGGCACCGGCGGCGGCGAGCCGCTCATAGGCACCGAGAATTTTCTCAAAATTGCCGTTCAAATCACCGACGGTGGGATTGATTTGAGCGAACCCGATCTTCATGCCGTGCTACGCAGGTTATGCGCGGCGCGCCGGTCGGCAATCGCTTTCGATCCCGGCTACGGCTTGGCCGTAAGGCTCATCGTGGGGGCAGTATGCTTGTAGCCTTTGTTGAGCGCGTCGTCCGCGCCTTCGACAAAGACTTTTCCCCATTGAATGAGGCAGGCCGCAAAAAAGCCGGCGATCATGCAAAGAATGACTTTTTGAAGGAAGGTCGCGTGCATGACCTGCTCTAGGGAGCAGAAGCAGTGCCAGTGACGCCCTTCACCAGAAGCCCCATTGCCGCGTCTTCATGATCCAAAGGCCCAGGAGGAGATTGGTGACGGCGTGGGCCAGGACGCACGAGGCCAGGTTCCTGGTTCGGTAGGCCACGCAATTATAGAGCGCGCCGGTGATGAGCGCCGCGATCCGATCCTCCGGCGAGTGGGAGAATCCAAACCCGAGTGTGACCACGGTAAAGGAAAGCCAGGAAAATGTTCCGAACGGGACGCGATGGAATTTTTCGTTGATCAAATACCGCAACAAAAATCCGCGCCAAAAAATCTCTTCAACCAATGGAACCACGAGCACGAGGCGGACGAAACGGAGGATGACCGTCGTCAAGTATGCCGGGCCGGCAAAAACGTCCGGGTTGAAACCCTTTGGGCGCGGCACGAAACCGAAGAATTGCTGGGGCGCAACCCAGCAGGCGAAAGCGAGCAGACCGATCGCGGACACGAACAAGATCCTCGCCGGCGGGCGAAAGTGATATTCGCGCCAGAACCAAATGAGCAGTCCGCCGCAAATGAATGTTTGGACCGGGTAAATCCAATACTCGGGAGAGACCAGTCCGAAACCTTTACCGACGCCGGGCAGGAGGCTCGCCAGTACAAGGAGCCCGAGAAAAGCCGCCATCGGCAGCACGGACGCGGCGAGTGCTCGCTTGCCCGATTCTTCGCTCTCAGAATCCATTTGGTCTTTCGGTTGAATGGTTAAGATTCTTTTCGATGAATTCCAATGGCGAGAGCAAGCCCGAACCGGTCGATCCGGAAATGCTCGTGCGCATGCTGGAGATCGAGATGATCCAGAAACGGGCGGCGCGCCAGCAAGCCAGCGCGCGACGGAACACCTGGCGGGCTGCGAGTTTTCTTTTCCTTTTCATCGTCCTTCTCGCCGCCAGCTTTGCCCTCTATTTCGTTTTTTCCTCCGGTCGCCTGGATGAGATGCGTTCTCGCAATGGCCCGCCGGTCACCGCCACACCTGCTTCTTCGCCTTCGCGCTAATGCCTGACGACTTCATGGATCCGGCGGACCTCCTCGAACTCGCGGACGACGCGATTATTCTCACCGACGCTTCCGGCGCCATCACCTACTGGAACAGGGGCGCGGCACGGATGTACGGTTGGGAGAAAAAGGATGCGCTCGGCCAAAATGTGCACGCGCTGCTTCGCACGGAGCCTCCCGATCCCACGCAAAAGCTCGAAACAATCATGGGGGATAGTTCGCATTGGGAGGGCGACCTTCACCAGTCCCGCCGGGACGGCGAACGCATTCTGGTGGCGAGCCGGTGGACGACCGCCGGCGCCGGCTCGCCGCGGTTGCAGATCAACACCGACATCACCGCGCGGAGACGGGTCGAGGAAGCGTTGCGCGAAAGCGAAGAACGCTACCGGCGTTTCGTCACGGAAGATTTCACGGCCAATCTGATCGTTAGGCCGGACGGCCAGATCGTCACGTGCAACCCGGCGTTCGCCAACACTTTCGGTTTCGATTCCGTCGAAGAAGCGCTTTCCGGGAACTTCGTGGCCTTGCTTCGCACCCGGCAGGACGCGGTCGAATTACTCGAGATGGTGCGTCAGCAAGGAATTGTCGACCGGCACGAGCTGGAGATGCTCCAGCGCGATGGCGACCCCGTCTATGTGGTGGCGCGCGTCATCGGGCGATTCAGCAACGGCGAGCTGACCGAGCTGCAGGTTTACCTTTTTAACGACACGAAACGAAAACGCCTCGAGCAGCAGTTGGTGCAGGCGCAAAAAATGGAGGGCCTCGGCACTCTGGCGGGCGGGATCGCGCACGATTTCAACAACATTCTCGCCATCATCCTGGGCTACACCAACCGGCTGGAAAGTTTCCGCACGAAACCCAAGGATGTCCCCGGCGCGATCAAGGTGATCAAGGAAGCAGTCGAACGCGGCGCCGCGCTCGTGCAACAATTGCTGACTTCCGCGCGGCAAACCGAGGCGCGCTTTTCTTCGCTCGATCTAAACGCACTCGTGCGCGAGCTGGAAAAAATGCTGCAAGCCACCTTCCCGAAAATGATCAACTTCGAGCTGCATTTGCAGTCGGACTTGCCGCCGATCACAGCCGACCGGAGCCAGATCCATCAGGTCGTGTTGAATCTCTGTGTGAACGCGCGCGACGCCATGCAGCAGGGCGGGACCCTCACGCTCGAAACCGCGATGGTGCCGGGGCCGCAGCTCATGGAAACATTTACGGGTGTCGCCGCGCAGAATTACGCCTGCATCCGCGTGCGCGACACGGGCAGCGGCATGAGTCGCGAGGTGAAGTCTCATATTTTTGAGCCGTTCTTTACGACAAAGGAACGCGGCAAAGGAACGGGGCTCGGGTTGTCCGTCGTGTACGGGGTCGTGAATAATCATCGCGGTTTTGTGCAGGTGGAAAGCGAACCGAATGCGGGCACCACGTTTCTTGTCTATCTGCCGGTCGAGCATTCCGCCGCTGAACGTGGCGGCGAAGGAGGGTCGAGAATTCCGCGCGGACAAACGGCGCCGCAGACGATTCTCCTCGTCGAAGATGAAGAAATGCTGCGCGACCTTGGCGTGGAAATCCTGGAGGGCGAAGGCTACCGCGTCATCGCCGCGAAAGATGGGATGGAAGCCGTCGAGTTCTTCGAGGCGAACCGTGATGAGATCGGGCTGGTGATTTGCGATCTGGGCTTGCCGCGGCTCGGAGGGCGCGAAGCGTTTCTGAAAATGAAGGAAATGAAACCGGCCGTGCGGGTGATTGTCGCGAGCGGTTATCTCGAGCCGGCGATTCGCTCCGAGATGCTAAAGGCCGGCGTGCTCGATACGATCCAGAAGCCGTACGACTTCAACGTTCTGCTCGCGAAGATCCGATCGGTGATCGGGCCGGAGGAAGTCGCCGACGAGCACCCGGAATTGTTCTGAGAGCAGGTGGATCGCGCTCCGTCGCGCGATGTTTCTTCTCCCGGCTGCGCCTGCACTTCGGCCATCGAGCGGCGGAGCGCTCGATCCACCAATATTCCTACGGCAGAATCGTCATGCCGCCGGGCTTTGGGCCTTCGACCAGCGCCTTGTCATTCTTGCGCTGATTAATGACGAAGGTGTTGTTGTCGCCAAGCTTCGACCACGGGCCGCGTGGCACTTCGTTGAAGTCGACAAATTTCCAATCGGTCACGTCCGTATCCTCCAAGCCGAGATAGTCCCGCACCGCCGGTGAAACATCGAGACCGGCGCCCTTGTTTAGATTTGGTTTCGGACGTTCGTTGCCAAAGACGTATTGCCAATGATCGGTCCGGAACGGCCCAGCATCCTCCCACTGTGCGTAAACGGTTTTGTTCCCCTTTCGAATCGCAATCCACCGGCCCTTGCAGGTGGAGACGCCCGGCCCTTGATACGCTTCCTTGAACCACGGCACGACCCGCGGCGCCTCAGCCCGGTGGCCGTTGGTCGATTTGTCGTTGTAAGGCAGCGCACAATAAAATGGATTTTGCCGCGGCGTGAACCTGGCCGGAATGAAATCGTGCCGATGCGAGCTCTCGGGATCGTCAAAGCCGCCATAGTTCCTCGTCCAACTCGCGTCCCAGGAGCTGGATCGATTCGGGACCGGATTGCTGCCGGTCGGTTTCTCCCCGATCCAGAAAACGGTCGTGACGATTTCTTTTTTCCAGGGATAACGCTCGGCCGGTTTCACCAGCGGCGGATCTGCCTTGGCCGCCGGCGAGTAAGAAATCGGACCTACTTTGAGCAGGTTGTCGTCCTGCGGTTTGCTCGACTTATTGCTCAGCTTCACTTTCGCCGCAGGCACGGCGGCGGGCGCGCTCGGGGTGAAGAGCGACGACACAGACGAAAGGATAACCGCGATGGTGTGAGTGAGAGTTCCGGGTTTCATCGGAAAAAAGCGACGCCAGCTAAAAGCGCAGAAATGAGATCCTTTCTTAAGAATCGATCTGCGGGGCCGTCGCGGGTGTAATATGGCGCAGTTTCAGCGTTGCGCCAGGGATCGTCGCGCTTTTTCCAACAGCGCTTTTTCCTCGGGCAGGAGCGTGGCTTTCTCTCCCAGATCGAGGAATTCGCCGGCCCGGGCCTGATCGCCCGCCGCCGCGAGAATGATTCCGTAATACGCCGCAACGTCGGGTTGATGCAACTGTGCGTCGGTCAAGGCGCCGAGAACCTTGACCGCCCCCTTGAAATCGCCCTGGCTGTAAAGGGCGAACGCGTAGGTGGAAACATACGCCGCATTCGCCGGCTCTTTTTCGAAAAGCTCGCGCGCGATCTTTTGGCCGCGATCCATATTCAAGTTCAGGAGCAACGAGAGCTGCGCGATATTATTTTGGATGTTGCGATCGTCGGGGTGCAACTCGGAGCGGTGAAGCATGACGCGGTAAAGATTTTGCGTCTCTCCCTTCTGCGCGAAGTAGCGGTAGAGCGTGATCAAAGCGTCATCGCCTTTCAGCGGATCTTTCGCGGCCAGCCAGAGCAGGTCGATCGCTTCGTTCCGCCATCCCCACTTCTCCACCGTTTCCGCCAGCATCAGAATGTAGGGCGGACTCGCGGTGACCTTTTTCACCGCTTCATTCCATTGCGCGGCCGAGTCGGGCTCGTTGCCCAACTCCCGCAGCGCGCGGGCCGACAAAGCGTTCCGGATAAAATCGAGATCTCCCCAGTTGCCCGACTTAACCAGACGCTGCAACCCCGACCAATCGCGCACGGCGACGAAAGCGTCCGACAACGCGATCGGCACGAGCTTGCTGCCGATGACGCTGGGAGAAAGCTTCGCGCTCCAGGCAATCGTCAGGGTCGACATCTGGTGGATGTTCATCCAGGTCATGAGCGCGGCGGCCCGCTCGGGATCGTCCGCGGCAACGGTTTGCAATTCCTCGAGTAAAGGTTGAAATTCCGGATCGCTCGCCGCCTGCATGGCGGCCAGGAGGACGAGGCGATCCGTGAAATTCTTTTCCGGGAACCCATCGAGTTGCCGCGCCAGTCTGAGCGCCTCCTTGAAATCGAAATGGCGCAGGGCATCCTCCGCGAGATAACGCGTGGCATCGCGGCGAAGAGCAGGTTCGCTCTGCAACTCGACCAGGGTTTCCTTCCCTCGAACGCTCATCGCATAATCATTCGATCCCATTCGCAGCGCCGCGAGCCGCAGCGTGTAATCCTTGTTCGCGGCCTCGATCCTGTGCGCTTCGCTCAACTGCCGTTCCATCTCGACGCCGTCGCGTTTCGCGAAAGCGATATCGGCGAGGAGCGCGTGATATTCCGCCGTCGTCTTCGCGCTTTCCGGCAAACGGCTGATCGCCAACTCCGTGATGGCGCGTTCGTCAAAGCGCACGCCATCGCGCGCCAGAGCGAGGAGATCGCCCGGCGCGGCCGCGCCGAGTTCCATGACGCGGCGCCGCCACTCGATCGCCGAACGCAACCCGGCTTTCTCCGCCAGACGGGCCATAATGCGACACGCCTCCACGCTCTCGGGATTGATCTGAAGTAATCGCCGCGCATTCAGGCTGGCGTGCTTGTAATCGCCCTCATTCACGAACGCGTTCGCCTGCGCGACGAGCCGCCGTTGCTGCCAGTTCCTAAACGATCGATGCCCGAGGACGCCACCCGCCACCAGCAGCACGATCACTCCCACGGTCCACGCCACGACCTTGAAGAGAGAGCGCTCGATTTTGTCGTGAGGATGTTCCAAGTTGAGGAAGCTTTCTATGCCGGCTCTAAGTCAAGGGCGCGACCGAAGTGAACAATGAATCTACCTGCGAAGCAGCCACCGAGCCACGATGTCGCCGCCCGTGCCTCCCGGCTTGTAACCTGCTGATTCCTCCGCGCCACGCATGAACGCCGCCACCGCTGTTGCCCAGCCTCAAGTCGAGAAGATCGCGCGCGCGCTGAATTGGTTTCCGATCGCCGTCTTCCTGCTCGTCTGGGTCGAGCTCATCTCGCGGCTCCGTTTCGAATGGTCGATCAATCCGCAGTACGCCTACGGCTGGACCGTCCCATTCCTCGCCGCATATCTTTTTTGGCGACGTTACGAAAACGCGCCGCCGGCATTACCCCCGAAATTCCGGATGTTTTCCGCGCTGCTGATTATTGCAGCCGCCGCGTTGTTAATCCCGATCCGCCTCATCCAGGAAGCGAGTCCGGATTGGCGCTTGCTCAGTTGGGCAATGGCCGGCTCTGCCGCGGTCATCACGGCGGCCGGAATTTATTTGTCCGGGGGAAAGCCATGGCTGCGGCACTTCGCGTTTCCCATTCTATTTTTTTTCGTGGCAGTGCCGTGGCCGACGGGTCTCGAGCAGTTCGTGATCCAGGGCTTGATGCGCGCGGACGCGTCACTCAACGTCGAAATCCTCAACGCCATCGGCATTCCCGCCGTGCAATTGGGAAATGTCATCGAGGTCGGCTCCGGTTTTGTCGGAATCGACGAAGCCTGCACCGGTATTCGATCGCTCCAGGCGACCTTCATGGTGTCGCTCTTCCTCGGTGAATTCTACGATTTCTCCACCTTGCGCCGGCTTCTTCTCGTTGGCCTGGGTGCGCTGCTCGCGTTCGTTTGCAATCTCGGGCGCACGTTCCTCCTCGTCTGGCTCGGCGCCGAACATGGCTCCGCGACAATCCAAAGCTGGCACGACCCGGCCGGCCACACGATTCTCATCATTTGTTTGCTGGCCCTTTGGGGCGTGAGCATTTTCCTCCGCGGAAAAGACACCGCAATTCCGCAACCATCACGACCGGCGCATTCATGCCGCGTGCCGCGGCTCGTGCTCGGTTGTTTGCTGGGCTTCACCGTTCTGGCTGAAGCCGGCACTCAGGTTTGGTATCGCGCGCACGAAGCGCAGACGGCTCGCGTCGAACCGTGGAGCGTGACGTGGCCGTCTCAAGCACAGAATTGGAAGACCGTGCCGATCGCCGAGAGCGCCCAGGGACTGCTCCGCTACAACGAAGGCGGCGGCGGCATGTGGACCGGCGACGACGGCCACGATTGGACCATGTACTTTTTTCGCTGGCTCCCCGGCCGCACCGCCGGCCTTTTCATAAAAAACCATCGCCCCGATGTTTGCCTGCCCGCGAGCGGCATGAAACTGCGCGGCGGCGTGCAGAACAAACTGCTCACCGTCAATGGCGTTCCCCTCCCCATCCGCTCGTATGTTTTCGAAGATGGCGGACAATTGCTCCACGTCTTCTATTGCTACTGGGATGGAACGCCGCCCGAGCCCGGCATGCTCGACCAGGAAGACTGGACCATCGCCGGTCGCCTTGATGCTGTGCGCCGCGGCAAACGCGACGTCGGAACGCAGATGCTCGAGATCGTAGCGTGGGGCTACGATCAGGATGAAAAAGCCGAGCAAGCCGCCATCGAACAACTGCGCAAAATCGTCCAGCGCGGATAATTCTCTCCTCTTCAATTGGACGTTGGATGTTGGGCGTTCGACGTTTTCTTGTTTCTCTCCTTTCTGGGGGACAACTAACGTGCATTGATGACCCGCCGATTCTTCTTCCGGCTTCTTCCGATCGCGTTCATCGCCGGCTCCCTCCTCGCCGAAACATCTCCCTGGCCTTTCCCTCCTCTCTCCCCGTCCCCGCGCTCGACCTCTTCTCCCACCTCGATCACCGCCACCTTCTGGAACATCCAATGGTTCCCCGGCCGGCGCCCGAACGCTTCGCGCGCCGAAGAGGATCGGCAGGTCCGCTCCGTCCATCGCGACATCGCGCAGCTCACACCCGATGTGATCGGCCTCGAAGAAGTGCGCGACTTCGAGCATGCGGCACTTGCCCTTCAGCCACTCCGCGATTTCAAAGTCGACGTCTGCTCAAATTTTCCGCCGCGCGAAGGCCAGAACGAAGCGCAACAGATCGCGATTGCCAGCCGCTGGCCCGCGCTGAGCGCCTGGGCCGAACCTTGGAAACCGGGCGCGGCCATTACGCCTCCACGCGGTTTCGCCTTTGCGGCCTATCAACTTTCGCCGAAACAAGTTCTCCTCGTCTACGCGCTCCATCTGAAAAGCAATCGCGGCGAAGTTCACGAAGACATCCGCATTCGCGAAGAGTCGATGCAGCAGTTGCGCACGCACATGAAAGCGATGAACGCCGCCTACGGCAAAATCGGCGCGCTCACGTGGATTGTCGGCGGCGACTTCAACACCGCGCCCGATGAGCCGCGCTTCGCCGGCGAAAAAACGGTGCCCGGTTTATTGGCCGACGGCTTCAGCTGGGTGTGGCAGGGCATTCCCCTTTCCTCTCGCATCACGATGCCCGCCGACGCCCGCTATCCCGCTGCTGCGTTCGATCAAATATTTTATCGCGGCGCCACGCTGAGCAAAGCGTGGGTCGCTCCCACCTCTGTGCAATCCAGCGATCACCGCGCCGTGAATGCTGTGCTGAACCTCAGGTAGGGACGCTGCGCTGCGGCGTCCGCTCGTTGACGTTCCCTACAAAAATTTTCCCGGATTCAATATCCCCGCCGGATCGAGCGCATCCTTGATCGCCCGATGCACCTCGCGCGCGACCTCGCTCGTCGCCTGCGGCCACCACCGCTTTTTCGCGAGTCCGATTCCATGTTCGCCCGTGATCACCCCGCCGAACGCCAGCACTTGCGCGAATAATTCGTCGAGCGCCTGCTCCGCCTTGTCCCGCACGGCCGCATCGCGGTTATACCGGTCCGCCATAATGTTGACGTGCATGTTGCCATCGCCGGCATGACCGAAACATGCGATCGGAAACCCCGAACGCTTCGAAAGCGCTTCCGCAAATTCCACCAAATCCACCAGCCGGCTCCGCGGCACCACGATGTCCTGATTCAATTTCGTCAGGCCCGTGGCCCGGAGCGAATTGCTGAACTCGCGGCGCAACGCCCAGAGCCGTTCGCACTCCGGCTCAGTCGTCGCGACTTGCAGCGTTGTCGGCACGCGTTCGCTCACCAGTCCGCGCAGTTTTTCCATTTCCAACTTCACCGACTCTTGTTGCCCATCGAACTCCACCAGCAGGTGCGCGTTCCCCGCCGGCACATCCGCTCCGCCGGAATCTCGCCGCGCCGCTTCCAGGGTAAAATGATCCGCCAGCTCGAGCGACGACGGCAAAAATCCCGCCGCGAAAATTTTCTGCACAGTCGCGGCGGCCTCCGGCATGCTTGCAAACGAAGCGGATAACGTCGCGCGCGCCGGCGGCATCGGCAGCAACTTCACCGTGATCTCGGTCACCACTCCGAGCATTCCTTCCGAGCCGACGAACAGCCCGATGAGATCGAAGCCCGTTTTATTTTTGTGCACGCGCCCACCCGTGCGTAAGACTTCGCCACTCGCCAGCACGACCTCCAGCCCGATCACGTAGTTGCGCGTCACTCCATATTTTAAACAACGCGGTCCGCCCGCATTCGTCGCGACGTTCCCGCCCATGCTGCAATCCTTCTTGCTCGCCGGGTCCGGCGGATAAAAAAGCTTTTGTTCTCGCGCTTTCGCTTGCAGCTCGGCCGTGATCACACCCGGCTCCACGATCGCGATCGAATCCGCAAAGCTGATCTCCTTGATCCGATTCATCCGTGCCAGCGAAAGCGCGATCCCTCCGCGCACCGGCACGCAACCGCCCACGTACCCAAACCCCGCGCCGCGCGCCGTCACCGGAATTTTCTCCTGCGACGCGAACCGGAGCAGCTTGCTCACCTCTTCCGTCGACTGCGCGAAAACCACAAGTTCCGGCGGATGGTTCGCGAACCATTTATCGCCACCATGCGCTTCCAATTCCGCCGCGTCATCCGACACGGCCTCCGCGCCCAGCAGTTCGATTAGTTGCGCCTTCAGTCTGCTGTTTCTTCCTTCCGAAATCCGCGATCCGCAATCCGCGATCGCTACATTCCCATCACCTGATACCCGCCATCGACGTAGATCACCTGCCCCGTGATCGCCGCGGCGCCGTCGCTCGCCAGAAAAACTCCCGTCTCACCCAGCTCGGCCGGATCGCAGCTTCGTTTCAGCGGTGCGTGCTCCTGATAATGCTTCAGCATCGCGCTGAATCCGCTGATTCCCCGCGCTGCCAGCGTCTGAACCGGTCCCGCCGAAATGCAATTCACCCGGATTTTTTTCGGACCAAGATCATAAGCGAGATAACGCGTCGAAGCTTCCAGGCTCGCCTTCGCCACGCCCATCACGTTGTAGTGCGGCACCACTTTCTCCGCGCCGTAATAAGTCATCGCGACAATGCTCCCGCCGTTCGTCATCATCGGCGCCGCTTCCCGCGCGAGGCCCACGAGCGAATACGCGCTGATATCGTGCGCCGTCCGAAACGCCTCGCGCGTCGTGCTGACGAAATCGCCTTCGAGCGCTTCCTTCGGCGCGAACGCTACCGAGTGCAGCATCAGATCGAGCCGGTCCGTTTCCCCGCGGACTTTGTTAAAAAACTCCGCGATCTCCACGTCGCTCGAGACATCGCACGGATAAAGCGGCGTCCCTTCGCCAAACTCGCCGACGAGTTCCTCGACATTCTCTTTCAGCCGCTCGCCCTGATAATTGAAAATCAGACGCGCCCCCGCCGCCGCCCAAGCTTTCGCGATCGCCCAGGCGATGCTCCGCTTATTCGCGACGCCGAAAACCACACCAATTTTCCCCGCCAAAACCTGGTTCGCCATAACGCGTCACCATACCCACCTTTTCCCCGCCGCAAAATCGGAGCCGCCCAAAGAGCGATCGCTTCGCATAGCGAAGCGGCTGCAGCTGTAGCCGTCGCCCTGTGGGCGACGCGGGCGGTCTTATTGCGAAGAAACCGGCTTCGGCTTCTCCGTGAAGGTCGGCATCTTCGTCAAAATGGCGATCATTCCATCAATGTCTGATTGCCGCTTCGCTTCGAGCCAGATGTCGACCTTCCAAAGTCCGTAAAGCCGAAACACCGTCTCCTGACTGATGGTTCCGTCCGGCGCGACTTTCCTGTGCCACGTCACCGGAAACAAACCCAGCCGGCCAGTTACAGTCTTGCTCGCCGCGCTGGCTTTGAAATGCGGCCAGCCACCGATGTAGAGATTCACCGTCCCAGCCAATGGCGGCATCGCACGACCGGAATAGGCGTCGAAGTCAGTTCCCACACTCTTCGTCCACGCGATCGCTTTCGGCGACACCGGCCCCAGGAACTCCGCGAGTTCTTTTGCTGGCATCGGCTTCCCACCCCCTGCCTGCGTGGACAACGGCAGGGCGAGGAGAAGAACAATTAATGAATTACGCATTGTGGATGAAGCCAAATCCACGGAGCGGACTGCCAATCCGCGACATAGACGGGGAGCCCGGAACGGGCACGGGGGATGCTTTGAACATTCACTTGAGATGGTCTTCATATCGCTTTCTCCCTTTCGCCTCCTGCGATCTGTTTCGCTGCTCGCTGCCTGTCTTGGCTTGAACTCCGTCTCCTGCTTCGCACAACCCAGCTTGTTGGCGGTCGCCTCCACGCCATACGATCATCAAATGAGTCCGATTTCATGCGTTCTGAACTCGGCCCCTCGCCGCTTGTCCGGCCAGATGTCCCTGACCACTATCAACCAATGGATGATCCATCTGCGCACTATCCCGTACCAATATTCCGTTCAGTGGAAAACACCGGCACAACTCAGATCAGCTCTCGCGGCGGATTGCAAGGGCAAATCCATGCTGCTTTATGCAACGATGCGGGCCCATGGGGCGACGCATGTTCGCTTCGTGATTGGCAAACACCGTATCGATGATTTGAGGACCCACGCCTGGTTGGAGTGGGACACGACCAGTGGCACCTACCTTCTCGATCCCACCTTCAACACCGCCGTCGAACGAGCCACTGAGCACGACCCGGCAACCTACATCCCGCTCTACGCGTACAACGGTGCCCACAAGTACCGCGCTAATTATTTCCACTCCTCCTACACGCCGGTGGTTGCGAGCAACTGAGTTCTCAAGAAGAAAGCGGGGGCCTGGCGATAACGGAGCGTCCCTTATCCTTTCTTCTTCGTCCCCTTTGTAACGCGTCCCGCGGGCCTCTTCTTCGCCGAGATGGATTTCGTGATGGTCGCGCCCTTCATTAACTGGTTCTTGTCTTTCACTTTCGCGAGTGAATTTGCGAAGGCTTCTCTTAACAGCTTTTTGATATAGGTCTCGGGAAAGTCATCCAAGTCTTTAACCAGGATGTATCGATACTGATTTCCTTCTCCCAGGAGGATTTTTTTCGGATCGGCAATTTGCGAGCCCCAGTAAAAACCGAAATGGACATTATGGGAGCTTCTCCCCACCGCGATGGAACAAAAGGTGTGTCCGACTCTATCGGTGGGAGACCAGCCCACGGCCACCGCGTTGTAGTTATCGTAAATGAGTTCGTTGCAGTCCGGATACAGGTCCCAAACGAACCCTCTTAACCACAAGGCTCTTTTCGTGATCTCATCCGGAAAGGGTTTCAGAAACTTAACCAAGTCTTTTGTTTCGTCTTTGCTCATGGGGTGATGGCGGTCAAAACATTTCATCCTTCATAATTCATCCCTCAACCTTGATCGGGCAGCGGGTAGCCGCTCGCTGTCCTTCGGCACGCTCAGGACCTTGAGCCTGTCGACACGGCATCGTCCGGTTAGACCACTTTACGCTCATCGCAGGAATGGCAAAAGCGCTGGAACCTCGCGCCGATAACGCTCGTAGGAAGCTCCAAATGCTGTAACTAGCATCTCTTCCTCTACGTGGATTCGGTAGGTGTAGGCCGTAATCGTCGCGACAAGGGTCGCGAGGAAAACTACCGCGTTGCCGGAGGCCAGGCCAAGGCCGTTGAGGCACATGAGAGAACCAAGATAACCTGGATGTCGAACAAGCTTATACGCAGCGCCACGCTCAACCAAATGACCTTCGTCGACGCGCAACGTGCGGGTATATCGCTGCCGCAGGGTGAGGAGTGCCCATAATCGCAAAAGTAGCCCGGTCACCCCAAGTCCCACCCCCAACCAGGCAATCAGCGGCATGCCAGGCATGGTGCCGGGATCGCGCAGCCAAGGTGGTAAAGTGCGCAGAAGCGTGGAGTTGCCCCCCCGCATCGCGAGGATGAAACCAAGCACCGGTACGGCTGACGCGAAGGAAACCGCGATCGTACTCCAACGGTCAGCCGGCCCCGCACTCATGGTGCGCGCTTTTGCGCCGAACCGGATTTCGGATTCGACCGCATAGAGCAAAAGAACCCCCAAAGCAGCAAGGCCGTGCGCCGGAAGACTTTTGAATCCAGCTATGAAGTCTTGGATGTAATTCATTTACACGTGGCTTCTGCGTGTCTAACGAGAATCGAGCCTGCGGGAGCAGAGCGAGATAGACCCTAGCATGGAATGTGAACGAGCGGGAGGGAGTGAATCAATGGAGCAGACTGGCAAGCCGGCCTACTCGCGAATGCTTTCGGGGTTCGCTGCCCCTGGACCAAATGCTCGGAGCCTTGAGCCTGTCGAAACGGCATCGCCCGGTTACGCCTTCGGGCGTGCGACAGCGGTGTTCTGATCTTGCATGATCAACCAGTGGCCATTTCGCTGCACCACAACAAACGTCCGGATGTGTTGCTCGTTTTCGTGTCTGACACCGTCGGGCATCGTGAATGTGCTCATCCGGCTGGTGACGGTAACGACTGCGACGTCCGCACTCGCAAACCGCACGGCCATCTCTTCGATCGTATCGGAGACGCCTTTCAAAAAGGTGCTGTGCACCTCCTCCAATTCTTTGAGCACGGCGGCTCGTCCACGCGCCCAGCCGCCTCCCGGATTAATGTGGTTCCAATCTTCGGTCGTGTAATCCGCTGCGTGCGTCCACCCATGGGAGTTAAAGCCAGCGTAGAACGATTGCACAACTTCGCGCACCCGTTTCTCTTCAACTGGAGTTTCAGCAAACGCTGCGCCCGCCAGCATTGCGGCGATCAAAATGGATAGTGTGGTTTTCATAGGCCTAACGAGACGCAAGATCAGGGACCGCTAGCCCGCCGCGGCGGGTAAACTTTGTGGCGCTTGACTGCAGTTTCATCCTTCATAATTGAAACTCCTTCGCTTCCCCGCTCAGTCGCCGTTTTCCCTTACGGCTTTACCTTCTATGTCGCTCATCCCCATTTCACTCCATTCATCCTTCATCATTTCCGACGCTGCCTTACTCTTCCCGCATGAGTTTGGATGGATCGATTGCAAGCGCTCGTAGGGCTGGAATGGCGGACGCGGCAAGACCCAGCAGCGCCATCGTTAACACCGCGCCCCCCAACACAACGGGATCCCGCGGATTCGCCTGATACACGAACTGTTCCAGTAACGGGCTGGCGAAGACTCCGATCAGCAGCCCCGCTAACGATCCGAGCCCAAGCAGCACGATGGGCCGCCGAACCGCCACACTCATCACGTGCTTCGTGCGCGCGCCCAAGGCGACGCGGATACCCAGTTCCTTCATCCGGCGGCTCACGTTGTAGGTAGCCATGCCGAAGATGCCGGTTACCGCCACCACCACCGCCAGCAGGCCCATGACGCCCAGTGCCGCTGCCGCCGCCCGGGCCGGGAAGAGCGCACCCGCGATCACATCCGGCCAGCTCTGCACCGTTATCTGCGCATTCGGTTCAAATCCGTTTAGAGTGCGTTCCATCGCGGCCGCGATCTCGTTCTGCGCCCGGTCCAATCGCACGACGAAAACCGTGTTGGCCTTTTCGTTTTGCGGCAACGGCAGAAAGACCACAGGCTGGGGCGGATCTTGAATCGCGTGATACTTGCCGTCCTCCGTCACGCCGACCACTTCCCTCAAGTGGTCCAGGAAAATAAAGCGTTGTCCAATCGCCGGCGTGTCGCCCCACATCTTCCGAGAAAAAGTTTCGTTCACGATCGCGACATACGGCGTCTTGGTGGTGTCACGCCATGAGACATCCCGGCCGCGCAGGAGCCGGGTGCCGGCAGCCTCGAGGTAGCCTGGGGATAGCGTGAACCCGTACGGCGACAGCACAGAATTGTTCAACGTGAGCTCTGTTGTCCCCGGCGGAAAAACCGGAATGCCCCGGATCCCGCCGGTAAAGGGTACTCTGTTTACCGTTCCTGCGGACGTCACACCAGGGATGCTTCGCAGGGCGTCGATCATCGCTTTCGTTTTCTCCAGCGGCACGTCGCCTTCCACCTCGCTCAGATCCATCTCGGCCACCATCGCCCCCTGCGGCTGGAAGCCCAGCGGCGCGTGCAGCAGGCGCACCATGCCTCGCACGGCGACGAGTGAGGCGATGACCAGCAACGTGCAGATTACAATTTGCGCGCCGAGGAGCAGGTCCCGCAGGCCTAACTGGCGCCGGGGCGTTGCATCCACCGGTCCGCTCTTCAGCGCTTGCAACGGACTGCTCTGCCAAACGTTTCTCGCCGGAATCATTCCGAAGAGCAGCCCGCTGACGAGCGTCAAGATCAGGGCCACCAGGTAAACAGACAGATCGACCTCCGCTGCCAGGTCGCCGTAGCCCGGCAATCCCCACCGGTTGAGCGCGCCCAGCAACAGAGCTGCGGCCGCCATCCCCGCAGCGCCACCCAGCATCGACAACACCATCGCCTCGGTAAATAGTTGCCGCACCAACCGCCACCGGCTCGCTCCCAAGGCGACACGGAGCGCCAGTTCCCGGCTGCGATCCGCCGCGCGCGCCGCAAACAGGCTGGCCAGATTCGCGCACGCCGCGAGCAACACCAGCAGGGCGAGCGCGGTCACGCTGTAAAGAAATCCGCGGGTGACGTCACCTTCGTCGGCATGAAGTCCGGGACGGATCAGCCGCAGCGGCACTCCGGTCTCCGTGGTTGGATACTCCTTCGCCAGCTGGGCCGTGATCGCACTGAGATTCTCCGCAGCCTGCTGGGGCGTCACGCCTGGCTTAAGCCGGCCCAGCACCGTCAAAGGATGGCCCGTCCGGTCCTTCAGGTGCTCCGCGTCGATATGGTTCACAACGGGTATCCAGTAGTCCGGCCATTCAAATCGCTCCGTGCCGTGAAACCGCGGCGGGGCCACGCCCAGGACCGTGAACGGATCTTTGCCGAGCCGCACCTTGGAGCCGACCACGCCGGGATCGGCGTTAAATGCGCTTCGCCAAAGGCGATCGCTCAACACCATATAGGGCGCTGAATTCGGACCGTGGACGTCCGCTTCGTGGAAGAACCGCCCTAGTGCCGGCTGCACTCCGAGCAGATCGAAATAGTTGCCGGTAGCCGAATAGCCGGAGACCTTTTTCACCGTGTCACCCCAGCGCAATCTCCCCCCTGAATATCCATCATAGCCGGCCAGACCGCTGAAGGTGGTGTTTCGCTGCTGGTAGTCTTCAAACGCAGGATACGACGTCGTCAGTAGTTTCCAATGCGTCCACGGCTTGAGACGAATCTCGTAGAGGTTCTGAGGCTCGCTCACATCCAGCGGACGCAGCAGCACCGCATTCACTACTCCGAAGACGAGGACATTTGCCCCAATCCCCAGCATCAGAGTGAGGGTGGCTACGAGCGTGAACGCGGGAGACTTCCACAGCCCGCGCAGCGCATAACGAATATCCAGCAGCAGGTCGTTCATGAATGGGCGGTTGTAGGCGTAACGAGAATGGAACGGACTGCCAAGCCGTGACATAGACGGGAACGGAGCCGCGGGGACGCGAGCGACGTAGATGGGCAAGCCGAGAGGCCGAGTGAGCGGGAGCGAACGAGTCAAGCCCGAAGGGTGAACGAATGGCATGAGTGAATCAATTAGATCAGCGACGGCTACCGGGAGCGAGCGTCAATCGAGGTGGAAGTGATTTAGTCATGGGGAAACGTGATCGCGAGGCGGGTAGCCGCTCGCTTATGTGTCTGGTGTGAACGCTTCTCTCTCATGGGAAAGTGGATTGAGGGGGCGGTTCTGGTTTAGTGGGTTTTGGGTCGGCAGAGTCTTTGCCCGTTCGCCATCGCCCCCTCGTGGGAGCATTGGACGCAGAGGAGACCTGCCGGCCCCTTTTTTCACCGGCCACGCTGAGCTTTGATCGCCTGAAACGAACCCAGCAAAGGAATCGTTCACCTGGCTATAAGCTAAAGCCACCGAGGCCATTTGTTTAAAAACTCAGAAACCACCCACCTCAATGAAAACAACTTATATCCTTGGAATTGATACAGCCAAACACAAAGTTCGGGCCGCTCTGAGCGGAGCAGACGAACGTTTTCTCTTCGAAAAAGATCTGGCGGCGAGCGCGGCCGGTCTGCGCGAACTGCTTTTAAGTTTGAAGCAGTTTGTCGCGGAGGGGCCGCAATTATTGGTGCTGATCGAAGCGACCGGTGTGCTGCATCTCAACTGGGCCGCGGCGCTGGCCAAAGCGGGTTATGCCGTGGCGGTGATCAATCCGCTCATGGCGCGGCGGCTTTACACGGTGGAAAACTCCCTGCGCGAGAACAAGACCGATCCAATTGATGCACGCGGGTTATGCGCCATCGGAGCACTCCATGGGGAAAAACTCCTGGCGCACTATCGCTTTGGCTTAAAGCCAGAGCAGTTCGCTCTGCAGCGCTTGCAAACTGTCCGCAAAGCCTTGCGCAACGCTCTGACCAATTTGAAGAAGACCTATCAAAGCGTGCTGGAGTTAAGCTTCCCGGAGCTGGGCCAACTCCTCGAAGTGGACGGGGTGGGTATCCGCGCTCTGCTTGAGCGGGCGCCCACCCCGGCCGCGATCGCGCGGGTGCGCCTCTCCACCTTGGAGAAGAACTGGATGCTTCGACCCAAAGCGGCGGCGCTCAAAGCGCTGGCGGCGGACTCTCTGGCCGATCGAGAGCTCAGCGCGGCCAGTGCCCCAGCCTTGCAAGCCATCCTCCAGGCCCTGGGCGCGATGGAAACGCGGCTGCGCAGCCTGGATCAACAGATCGAAACCCTCGCCGACCGAAGCGTGGACCCAAAGACCAAAGCGCTGGTGGAATCAATGCCCGGCTTGGGTCCAACCACTGCCGCCAAAGTCCTGGCTTACCTTCCCAGCGCACTCTTGCACTCTGGCAGCAATCGCAAAGTGGCCGCCCGTCTTCAGGCCTTCATGGGCAACGACCCGAGGCTCAAGGAAAGTGGCCAGTGGAAAGGACAAACCAAAATGAGCAAGCGCGGGGTGGAAACCTTGCGCACCGCCTTCTTCCAGGCCGCCTTCAGTGCCGCCCAACATGACCCAGAGCTAAAGGCCTTTTACCAGCGCAAACGCTCCGAAGGCAAAACTCACCACGTCGCTCTCAGCCATCTCATGCGCATCCTCACCCGCAGATTAGTGGCCGTCTTGCGCTCCGGAAAACCTTATCAGTCTAACCCTAACCTTCCGCTCAAAAATGCTGCATAAAACCCTTGCAACCAGTCATAGCCTGTCTGCATCGCTTGGTTAGGTCTTGTTCACGCGAACCAAGATCAGTTTGTGGTGCTGCGGCTGAACGGATATGCGCGTGCGCTGGGCCTCGATAACCTTCTCGCCCTTCGAATCTAGTGCTAGCGAGGCGGGCCCTGCCACCGAGTAACGGACGATAGACCTCGGAGCCCACCGCTCAGGCGGATGGATAGGATAATACGGTACGACATTACCCGGTAGATGCGGTTGAATATAGCGAATAGCGAGGGTGAAAACGGAGCGAACAGCAGGACGCGGAATCTCGAACTCCAAGTAATAGAGCTTCCAGCCCGAGGGCAAGTCGTATAGCGGCGAGCCGACGGACGCCCGTGAAGGATGAAACACTCGTCGTCCGATACTGAGGGAAGCAGCGGTGGACGATTTGAGCGACGCAAAATTCTGCGGGCCGTGAACTATGATCGGCACCTGGATCAAGATTCCGTCGTCTGGTGCAACCAGTCGTCCTTGCACCTGGCGAAAAGAGTACGTTCCTGATACAACTGACTGACTCTCATGAATGGCGATATCGACGCTCTCCGCGATCAGCGAAATCGGTTCACCCAAATCGATCGCGATCGGATTAGCCACAGCGAATCCGATCGTGCTGGCTTCGAGTAGCGCGATGGTGAAGAGAAGACGCACGGTAAAGACCTAACGAGAATTAGACGAATGTTCGTAATTAAAGGCGGACATTTTTTCGTCTATCACGATTCGAGAAGGGAGGAAGGTGCACGATTTCAACCGTAGTGAATTCAGCAAAGCCTCGCAATGCAAAAGATAGGGACTTGGACCCCGCCCTTTTCGTAAGGACCCGCCTCTTATGGCACGGTCCCGGAGGCGGGAGCGCTCGGGGCGCTTTCGCCTCCGCGGGAATTGCGGGACCGGATCGTGACCTTGATGGCTGCACCTGCCGCCAGATTGCTCAGAGTGCCTTCGCTTATGATCGTTTCCTCCAACTGCACGGGCGGATTTGACGAGGAACATGCGTTACATCATTTTCAGATGCCAGGTGAGTTTAGGAGCGAGGGTTGAGCAGCGAGGATCGAGGATAGAGGATCGCGGGTGAAGATAGAGGAGTGAGGATCGGCGGAGCGCCGGCGATTGCCCGATCCAGCTTGATAAACGAGCGCAATCTGATACGTCCTTCCTGCCCTGACGCCACGCCCGCTCATCTTCATTTCCGCAGTCAGTCGTGAGCTGAAAAGCGCCCGGCAACTCGTCGCCAATACGCTGACTTTTCTCGGCTATCAACCAGTGTGGCAAGACATCTTTGGGACCGAAACTGGCGATCTGCGTGTTTTGCTTCGCCAGCAGATTGATCAATGCAAAGGAGTCGTTCAACTCGTGGGACAATGTTATGGCGCCGAGCCGCCCACCGCTGATGAGGAGTTAGGCCGGATAAGCTATACGCAATACGAAGCCCTTTACGCGCGAAAGCGCGGGAAGAAAGTCTGGTACTTGTTCATCGATGAGCACTTTCCTGGCGACGTTTGTGAAGTCGAGCCTGACGAAGTGCGTGAGCTGCAAGCTGCTTATCGTCGTCGCTTGCAATCTGAAACGCACGTGTTCCATCCGCTCAACAGCAGCGAAGCCCTGGAGGCAGGGGTCCTCAAGCTCCGCGACGAGCTCACGCGCCTGCGCCGCGGGGTCAAACAATGGGCTTTCACCGTGATTGCGCTTCTCCTTGTCCTGGTAGCAGCCAGCGTTTGGATTGTGCAGGGGCAGCGCCGGCAAACTGGCGCGATCCAGAAGCAGAGCGAGCAAGTGAGCACGATTGTGGATCGCTATCAGAAGATGCAGCAAGCACTCGTGCGCCTGGCTGATGTCGAAGCCCAGTCGAAGGCCCCCGGCTCCAAAGCGTCGCCGGAGGAACAACGAGCCAATGCCTACGGTCTCCTGGAAAGGGAGCTTGGTCTTCCGGCGGGAGCATTGGCGAAAGAACTTCCCGGGTTCGCGCTGGAGCTTTACAATCGCAGCGATACTACCCCTCTCATGCGCGCGCGGGCGGCTTACGCTCTCGGGCACTTTGAGGAAGCGGAGCGGCTTAGTCTGGAAGGCGCGAAGCAGGACCGGCAAGGGTATGAGGCGGCGCAGCGCGTGCAAGAGGATCGGCGCAAGCAGGCGATCCAGGGCTATGAGTTAGCGGGCCAATCGGCCCAGAAACGGATCCAGTATGCGGAAGCGCTGGAACACTTCCGCGAAGCTGAGAAGCTAACCGATCGCGAGCGAACTCCGGAGGATTGGGCGGAAGTGCAATACGCGATTGCCGATCTGTTAATTGATCAGGGACATTACAATGACGCTGAGAACATACTGCGAAGTGTTGTTTTAGTTAGAACTCGCGTGCTGGGGCCCGAGCATCCCGACACGCTCAAGAGCCGGGGCCGCCTGGACGGCGCTCTTTGGAAAGAATACAAATACACGGAGGCGGACGCGGATTCTCGTGCGTTGATCAAGCTGGAAGAAAAGATCCTGGGGCCGGAGCATCCGGATACGCTCTCAGCGCGAAGTGTCCTGGCCAATCTTCTGCGTGACCAGGACAAGTTTGCCGAGGCGGAAAAAGAAGACGTCGAGCTAATCAAGCTGAGAGAGAAAGTGCTGGGGCCGGAACATCTCGACACGCTGAGGAGCCGGAACAACCTGGCCGCTGAGCTTAACGATCAAGGCCGATTTAGCGAGGCGGAAGCGCAATATCGCGAGATCATCAAGGTAAGAGAGAAAGTGCTGGGGCCGGAGCATCCCGATACGCTTTTTACCCGCAACAACCTGGCGGGTGTCCTGGATGATCAAGGCAAATACAGCGAAGCGGAAGCGCAAGACCGCGAGCTGATCAAGATTGAAGAAAGAGTAATGGGACCCGAGCATCCCGACACGCTTTGGAGCCGCAACAACCTGGGCGTTGCCCTTAATGATCAAGGCAAGTATGGCGAGGCGGAAGCGGAAGAACGCGCGCTGATCAAGATTCTGGAAAGAGTCGTGGGACCCGAGCATCCGGATACGCTTTTGAGCCGCGCTACTCTGGCAAGAGGGCTCTATGGACAGGGCAAGTATGCCGAGGCGGAAGCAGATTTTCGCGAGGTAATCAGGCTCCAGGAGAAAGCACTTGAACCTCAGCATCCCCAAACGCTGGATTCCTATTACTACTTTGCTTCTGGATTAAAGAGCCAGAACAAGCTCCAGGAAGCGAAAGAGTTTGCCCGGCGAGCGGCTGAAGGCGCGCGCAAAGTCCTGGGACCTAAGCATCCTTCCACCCAGAAGTACGAAAAGCTTTTGGCAGAGTTGGAAACCAAGAAATAACGACTCTTAGTCGACAACAGGCGTTTGGCTTAGAGCCGGGCCACCGCACCTACATCATTTTCGGATGCCAGGTAAGCATGAACAACAGAATGAAAACAAGAGCACCAGCGCCGATGAGGATCTGGACGAGACACAGGACGAACATGAGCCGGTAGAGAAAACGTTTTCGCGAGAGCCAGTAAGCGATAACGCTGACGATCGCGATCGGTTCAAAGACGGCCAGCACCAGGTTCACGATGTTGGGATCGTTGAGCTGGTAATGATTCGTCAACCAGCCACCCGTGATAAGATGCCAGTAGACCGCGGTCGCGGCGACCACGTGAATGATCGAAATCAACGTGGGTCTCCACAACGACGGCATCAGCGCCGCTTTTTCCGGCTGTTCCATGGCGCAGTGTGACAGGGCCGCACGGGACAGCGCAACCTTCGAACGCCGTTATTCCGTGAGATGAGCCTGCAGATGGGGCTACTTCGCCGGCGTAGGCGTGGGCTTTGGCTTGGCCGCGGGAGCTGGTGGCGGTGGTTTCGGTGGCGCCTGGATAACCGGGGCCGGTTTCGGCGGCGGCGCTTTCACTACCGGGGCCGCCTTCGGTGGCGCTGGAACCACTGGCGCTGGTTTCGGTGGCGCTTTGACAACTCGTGCAGGTTTCGGCGGCGCTTTGACGACCGGAACGGGCTTCTCTACCGACGCCTTCGGGGGTTCTACATGTTTGGTAACCGGTATGGCCGGCGGCTTTGGGACTTGCGTCGGGACCGGTGTTTGAGTTGTCCGGACATTTTTCACCGGAGGCACGCTGGTTTCCGGACGCTTCGTGACGGCGGGCAGCGGCGTGACGGTTGGGTGCGGGCGTTTGTCGGTGCTAACGGCGGGCGGACTGGGGGTCGCGACCGGCTTTTGCACTGCCGCAGGTGTCTGGACTGTGACTGGTCCGGGCTTGGTGATTACCGGGCCAGGGGTTTGCACGACAGCCGGCGACCGCACCGGCGTGGTTCCAGGCTTGGTGATCTTCTCGCCGGGCTTGAAGATTCCGGGACTGGGCGTTTGCGCGACGGTCGGCGATTGTCTTGGCGTGGTCCCCGGCTTTGTAATTCCCGGGCTAGGCGTTTGTGCAACGGCCGGTGACTGTCCAGGTGTAGTCCCCGGCTTCGTAATTCCCGGGCTAGGCGTTTGCGCGACAGTCGGTGATTGTCTTGGCGTGGTCCCAGGCTTGGTGATTCCCGGGCTGGGCGTTTGCATGGCGGTCGGTGACTGTCCAGGCGTGGTGCCAGGCTTAGTAATTCCCGGGCTAGGCGTTTGTGCAACGGTCGGCGACTGTCCAGGTGTAGTCCCCGGCTTCGTGATTCCCGGGCTAGGCGTTTGTGCAACGGTCGGCGACTGTCCAGGTGTAGTCCCCGGCTTCGTAATTCCCGGGCTGGGCGTTTGCATGGCGGTCGGTGACTGTCCAGGCGTGGTCCCAGGCTTAGTAATTCCCGGGCTAGGCGTTTGTGCGACAGCCGGTGACCGTCCCGGCGTGGTCCCAGGCTTGGTAATTCCCGGGCTGGGCGTGGTGATTCCCGGGCCGGGTGTGCCGCCCACCACGGGAGTGGTCTTATTGGTAAGGTTTTTCGGAAGTTTCGCAGGCGCGTTCTCCGGCGTTTGCCCCTTGGTCTCGGAAGAGATGTGATTTTTCAGGTCATTCGCGAGCTTGGGATCTTTCACGGCGTTCCAACCATGATCCAGCTTTGTCTTTCCGATCGTTTCCGTCGGCTTCACGTGATTCTTCAGATCCTTCTCCGGCTTTACCACCGGAGAAGTAATGGAAAGGATGCCGTTCTTGAGGTTGGTATGTTTGCCGTCGGGAAGGGTCGACGCGGGATCGCGATTCACCTTAATGGTCGGAATGAGGTTTCCGCCGGTATTCTGGATGATCTTGTTAACTACGATTTGATTCGGACCGCCATTGTAGATCACCGTGTTGTTGTTAACGATGTTGGTGATGTTGACCGTCTTCGTGATGATGTTCACGTTTTGGATCTGATTGATAACAACCCTGGATATGTTGACCGATCCAAAGTCGCGCACTCTCACAAAGCTATAGTTAAGAGGGCCGATGTCGTAGATACGATCGGCCCACCTGCTGATCCCGATGCTTCTTCTAAATCCCGCGTCGGGCGGCAAAGGCGCCCAACCGACATACGAGCCTCCGTAACGCCACGAAACCCAGGCAGGCGCCCAGACCCTTCCTGGAATCCAGTACCAGCGGCCGGCGCGAACCCACCGGCCGTAATGATACGTAGCCCAGCCCCATTCTTCATCCGTGGTCCAAGTCCAGCCGGCGTCATCCGAGTAGGCCCAGGATCCATCCGTATACGGCGTCCAATTGCGTGATACGCCCGCGGGCTCCCAGGCTGTCCCCTGGCCTTCGACGTTGACCCAGCGGCCACGCTTCTTCAGTCCTGGGTCGTTGTAGAAAACTTCACTGGCAACACCCACGTCGTCCGACGCCGTCTCCGCTTCCGGAGCGGGAGCGGACGGGGGCTCCGTGGCAGCGGGCGCGACCTCGGAGATGGCCGGCGCCGGCGGGGCTGCGCCATCCGCGGGGGCGACTTGATTGGTTATGGCATAAAGACAGAAGGGGGTGCCGCCGTCCCTCTGCGTGATCGTGACCCCCGGAACGGTCTGCCCGTCCCACTGGAACCGATAGTTAATGTAGTAGACCTGATTGGGATCGGCGAATCCGCCCGCGGAAGTGGTGGCGTCATCTTCGTTGAAGAAATCTGTTTCGACCGCCGGGTTGCCATCGCCTGCGAAAGAGAGATTGACCTGCCGGTCCTGGCTGGCGGAGTTAGCGACATAAATCCGGAGGTCGTAGGTGACGCCGGGTTGCAAGCTCTGCGCATCGAGAGCGAGATACTGTTCGGAGTTATTCTCGGCGCCGTTATTGGACACGGTGTTATTCAGGACGCTGCCGAGCACACCGTCAGCCTGAATGGTCGCACTCTTTCCGCCGGCGTTCATCAAGGTGCCAGTGGCCACGCTGAGCGTGATGCCATTGTTGGTGGAAGTCTGCCCTTCGCCGATCACGGGATGCAGAGTTACTCCATTAATTACCGCGGTGGCATCGGGAGCGGCGCCGGAATCCACCGCGCTAGTGTAGGAGTTCTTGTCGCTGATCCCCGATCCGGCATCGCTGTTGGATGCGGGGATCGGCACATAGGAGATTGTGCCTGCGTAGAGGTGGCACGAAACAAACAGGGTTCCGATCGCGAGAAGTGCCTTCATAGAATAAGGGACTCCTGAAACGTGATGAACGGCAATGGCGATTGCTTTGCCGATCTTGCAATTTGCTAGGCATTTCTTGCCCTTGCAGGGAGGGGTGTCGTCGATCGTGAAGGAGATTGTTCTGCTCGTAGCGGGGTCGGGCGCAGACTTGGCCGAGAGACCGCACCCCTCTCATTTCGTGAGGAAGGAAGACTGGGATGGAGGACCGAACGCGCGAGGAGCCGGCGCGCAGTCACACCTTCGGCGTGAACTGCGAGAGATCGTAGATGCCGAGCTTCTTTTCGATATTCGCAACCTTATCGACCATCTTTTCGAACCCGTCGTCGCCAAAGAGTTCGTCTTCTTTTTTCTCGAAATCTTCGCCTAGGGAATCGAACTCGTGCGCGCTGACAATCCCGCGAAAGGCCGGGAAGAGGACCGTGTCTTCGCGCGCTTCGTGGGGATTGTACATGCGGATGAACTGCCGCATGGAGTCGGCAAGCTTGAGCCGATCGTCGGGATTCTTCAGCGCCTGATTCGTGGCGAACTGGATGGTGATGTCGGTGAGCCGGCGCCCGCCCTGATGTTGCAGCAATAGCACATCGACCAGATCGGTCAGCTTGTTCGGCTTTTTGAAACGCGGAAAGAGGAAATTCTCCTCGAGTTTCTCGTGATAATCCTCGACGAAACTCCGGATGATCCTGGCGGATTCCAAGATCGGCTCGGGCGGCAGGTCTTCCTTCGCGTCCATGCGCCGGAGCGCTTCGCCGTAGACGAGCAGGATGCGTTTCAACACGCCATGCTCGCGCATGAGGTCTTCGGGCGGGGAGACTTCGTTGTCCTTCTTCTCCTCTTCCTTGGCGAAGACGCGAGCGGTCGCGTCGATGGCCGTGGCCGCGATCAAAATCCCGCCGGCCTTGATGAATTTTCTGCGCGTAGCTGATTGGCTCGTTTTCATAGATTTTTCAGAGTTGCGGATCGCGGCGCGCGACATGCCAGAATTCCATGATCTCGACGGCACGCTCGTCCGACTTCACTCGATAGTAAATGAAGTAAGGATGGCAGCGAAGGCGTCGCGCGCTCGATCAGGTGGAGAGCAAATGTTTCAGCGGTGGCTGGAATCACTGTGATTTTTTGCGAGGCGGCGCGAATCACTCTGGTAACGAAATGTTCCAGGTGCGATTCAAATGTATCAAGATACGGCTGCCATGACCCTAACGATCGACGAGAAGGAGGCGTTCCTGCGTCTGCTCGATCAGCACGCCGGGATCATCCGCAAGGTCGCGGCTGGTTACAGCAGCAGCCTCGCCGACCGGCATGACCTGATGCAGGAGATCAATCTGCAATTGTGGAAGGCCTACCCGCGCTATTCGCCGGAGCGGCCTTTCTCGACCTGGATGTACCGGATCGCGCTCAACGTCGCGATTTCGTTCCTGCGCAGCAACACTCGTCCCGTGCGGCAAACCGTGCCGCTGGACGAAATCGATATTGCCGATGAAGCCGCCGGTTCACGCGAGCCTGACGAGCGTATCCCGATTCTTCAGAGCGTCATCGCGGGGCTCGATCCGCTCAATCGCGCTCTGCTCCTCCTTTACCTCGACGACCACAGTTACCGCGAAATCAGTTCCATCCTCGGAATTACCGAGACAAATGTCGCAACCAAACTTAACCGGCTCAAACAACGTGTCCGCCGGGACATCACGCAAATCACTGGAGAATAATCATGCCTACTACAGAACTCGATGACCTAAAACTCGTCTGGCAGAACCTGAACCGGAACCTGGAGCGGCAGCACACGCTGGCCTTGCACCAGTTCAAGGAGAGCAAGCTCGACCGGTTCCGCTCCGGCTTTCGTCCGCTGATAGTCGGGCAAATCATCCAACTCATCTGCGGCGTGCTCCTTTCCATCTTCGCGGGAAACTTCTGGGTGGCCCACATGGGCGTCGCACACCTGATGCTCTACGGCATCTCCCTCCACGTCTACGGAATCATGTTCATTGTCTTTGCGGCGCGCGATCTCTTTCTGATTTCACGTTTGAACTACGCCGCGCCGGTGCTCACGCTCCAAAAGCAGATCGCCGATTTGCGCGCGTGGCACGTGCGGGCCGCCATTTGGTTCGGCATCGCGGGTTGCTTCATTTGGATTCCACTGATGCTCATTATATTTTACAAACTCGGCGCCGATGTTTGGATCCGGAATCCGGACGTTGTTGGCTGGTTTGTCTTGAGCGGTTTTGTCTGCCTTGGGCTCCTCTATGGGATCGTTTTCTGGTCCCGTCGCCCCGGCCGGGAGAAGCTCGCTAAGAATCTTGAGAACAGCTCAGCCGGCCGCAGCGTTAACCGCGCGCAAGCTATGCTCGACGAGATCGAGCGCTTCGAACGCGAGTAACTCTCACGCCCAAGGAAGAGAATTAACCGCGGATAACACGGATTAAACGGATTGGGACTGATAAGGGAATTACGGAACTGGCCTTCCCCTTCCCGTCTAGATTAATCCGTGTCCATCCGCGTAATCCGCGGTTCAAATGAATCTAATTACCCGCAGATGGGCCCGGAGTTATTTCGGCGGCTTCGGTTTCGAAGTCAAAGCTCGGTGAGTGGCCAGCGCGTTGAGGATTTCCGGGTCGCCTTGCGCCCAGGCATTGTCGATCGTTATACACTTGAAGCGCCATTTCTGGCCGTCGCGCACCAGCTCGCAATCGTAGCGGTTCATCAAGAGCGCGTTCTCCGATCCGCGGCGCGATCCTTCCCGCGGCATGAAATGTTGCGACATCACAAACGCCGACAGCGTGGCCGAATCGTCACTGATTTCGATTTGGAGATTGCTGGCGGTGTGACTGGTGTCGAGCGGACCGATAAGCGGAAGAACTGTGTCCAAGATAGCCTGGCGGCCGGCGAGCTTGGGGAAATCGAGCCGGAGCTTGCGGCCCGCGGGTCTGAAATCGAAAAGGCAGTCTTCGGTCAAGGCCGACGCGAGCGAATCGGCATCGCCGTGGTCGAGACCAAAGGCGTAGCGATGCAGCGCATCCGCAATCTCATACCGGTCGCAGGCCAGTTGCGCTAGATCCGTGTTCATGCGTTGCAGTGTAGGCGGCCAACATCCCAATCGCAAAGAAGCGAAAAGCTCAAAAGCGTCCTTCCACTTCCGCTTTGGTCATCGGAACATGATTCTTTCTTGGATACCGCACCCCACGCCTTCACGATGAAGAGAATCCAGCCCTTGCACACTCGACTGGTTTATCCAGTCGAGTTTCTAGCGCCGATGTGGAGCAGCCCTAAGCATTCCGGGTCCAAGACTGAGAAGTGGTGTCAGATGGGTAGGACCAATTCAGCAAGACACTAGCTCGCCGCTCGAGAAGAGCTCCGCTCGTCTCATGTCCATTGCAACGATATTGAATCGGAGCGCAACACCGCACCCTCGGCAAACTCGACTGGTTTATCCAGTCGAGTTCTAAGGCGCGAGCGGAACTGAGTTCGATGTGGTCTAGGAAGAAACCGACGCGCCGGCGATCGGCGTTGAGAGATCGACAGCCCGCCTCATGTCCACTTAACGGCGACTCATGAGTTGCAGAACGATTACCGCAATGCCCAAAGCAGTCGCGGCCGCCAAGATGCCGTAAACAATCCTGTCCTGGAGGCGCGCGCGACGCGCTGCCGTCGCATATGGGATTCGCGTGAAAGTAACCATCGTATAAAGCGGCAGGTAGATCCCGGGCAGCAAACCTTCGAGCAAGCGATCGAGCTTCTTCTTGGCGCGAAATGTTTTCGACGCGGTCTTGTCGCGCATCTCGACGAAGTTTTCGACCGCGAGATCGGCGAGCGCATCGGCGTTCTCTTTGCGCCGGGAAAAGTATTCGACGAAAGCGCGCTCCCGGTCACCGGGGAACTCGGCCAGACATTCATCGAGCACGACGCAATCTTCGAAGGCGGCGTTCATCCCCTGGCCATAGAACGGCACGACCGCGTGCGCGGCGTCGCCGACGAGCGCGACCTTGCCTTTGTAATACCACGGCGCGCAGCGAATCGTCACCAGTGAGCCGGTTGGATTTTCGCGGTACTCCTCCAGCAGCGCCGGCATGAGCGGAACGGCGTCGGGGAATTCTTCGTCGAAGAAGCGGCGGACCTCGTCATCGGTCGTGGTGGTCTCAAAGCTCCGCGGCCCTTTGAATTCCCAGAAGAGCGTGCAGGTGAATGAGCCGTCGGGGTTCGGCAGCGCAATCATCATGAAACTTTTGCGCGGCCAGATGTGGAGCGCGTTCTTTTCCATCACCCACGAACCATTAGCCGCTGGCGGAATGGTAAGTTCCTTGTAGCCGTGGGCGAGATAACTCTCGTCGTAATCAAAACCGTTGAGTTTTTTCCGCATCGCCTGGCGCACCGCAGAGAAAGCGCCGTCGACACCGATGACGGCATCGCCGGAGGCCTGGACCGGTTGAGAGGTTGAGGTGTTGAGAAGTTGAGCGGTTGCCGAATCAAGATCGGCATCGGTGCAAAGGTGATTGAACAGGACGCGCACGGTGGGATGACGCAGCGCGGCTTCGATCACCGTCGTGTTGAGCGCGGCGCGGCCGATCGAGTTGATGCACTTGTTCGGATCGCGATCGTAGGGCGAGAAATGGAGATCGCCGGATCCCGCGCCTGCGGGATGGATCATCCGGCCGCGCATCGGGATCGCGTGCCGCATCACTTCGTCGGCGATGCCGAGATGATCGAGCGCTTGAATTCCCCGCGTCGAAAGCGCCAGGTTGATCGACCGTCCGCCCACGAAGTTGCCCGCCCGCGGATCGGCTCGTCGTTCGTACAAATCGACTTCGTAGCCGCGCCGGCCGAAGTACGCGGCAAGCAAGCCGCCAGCTAAGCCACTGCCGATGAGCACAAATTTCGCCACGTCGGAAGAATCGCCGAATCAGGAAACCAGGAAAGCACGAAAAAGGCTTGCGTCTCCAAGGCTCCAAAGGCAAAACTGGAGCCAAGCACATAACACTTGACGGTCGATTCGGCTAAGAGCGCGGAGATCGCTCCATATTTCCCGAACCGAAAGAGTCCGGAGAGACGGTATGATTGCGCACGACGAAGACTCCCCAGCATTGCCGCCTACCGCGAGCGAGATCGCTGCGCTCAAGCGGCTGGTCGAGGGCGTCATTCGCGCGCAAGGTAACCGGTTTATCAAAGAACTCCTGCGCGAAAGAGAAATCCGAATTGGCGATACCAAAGAGGATTTCCTGGTGAACCTCAACGGCGCGATTGAAGATGGCAAACTTAGGCTGCATGAGGTGGCGGAGTGGTTGAAAAGCGTGGAAGGATGGGGAAACCAGCATGTGTATTTATACCGAATCTCACCGCCGCTGCGGAGCGATCTGACCACGCGTAGGATTCGTCAGCGGGTCCAGGCGAACGCCAGCCTGGCAAAGGTTTGGGAGGCGTCGACGGTGTTAGCATTTCCCAACGAACCGAACCTTACTTCAATCTCCTTCACCGACTCAGTGCTCCGGCTCATCTGGCAAGAAGCCTCCCCAATGTGGACTCCCGTCCCGAAGAAGAACTTTCCGAGGCAGGAAGGTCTCGACTTGTACGAATACCGTGCCTTTTTGTGGGTCGAGCGGCGAATCTTCACTCGATTCGAAGCGCACCTCGATAAAGGTATCGCCGGATTGTTTATCCCAAGTCCGATTCAAGGGAGCGAACACCAAGCCGCAGTTGTGGAAGCAAAGCGCGTGATCGGCTTGGTGATGGATCTGAAGGCGCTCGAAAAAGAACAGTTGGATATTTCTATCGTGTCCAAAAACCTCGATCAACAAAACCTTCCTACAAATGCTGCACCGACGCCGGAGATCAAAACTCAGAAGTCCAGGCTAACGTCCGGCGGCGCCTATGTTGAGTTCGCAGCGACCTCAACGGACAGAGCGTTTTGGGAGGAAACCGCTGTGAGAGATGTGCGCAAATCGGTAGGTCTCGCACAACTGCGTGTCTTTCAAGGTACCGAGGGATCGTTCATTTTCCCGGGAGGATCGGGTTCGGATGCCCGCTCGCTCCGCGTCCAATTGTATGGGGCGGAGAAGCGGGTCCGGCTTTGGGCCCAGATGGACGCAGATGAGGTCTGGAGCATCCTTGGCCAGATCGATGCATCCCTGCCGAGGTAGGCCCAATGCCCCCTTCTTCTCAAACTGCTACTGCTCCGGCAGGCAAGGGAAGCATTTCGCGGTTGCCTCCGGCAGCTTACTGGCAGGACCTCGCAAGTAGGTTTCCCGCAGACCAGGTGAATCGATTGCGGGACTTATCTGACGCGCGTCTCATCGAATTCACCCCCACTGCTCTTCCGGTACCGGTTGCTTCAGCCACCGAACTCCTGGACCGCGTCGCGGCAGACGGCTGGCTCGAGCGTCGACAGCGGCAAAGGTGTCCCCAATGTAAGGAAGACCTCACCGCGACCGAAGCCGGGGAAGAAGTGTGCGTTCACTGCAATGAGGCTTTCAGTGACCATGGCGGCGTATCAATTGAAATCTTCTACAGCCGCAATCTGCCCCAGACTCGGGATGTCGATTGGGTAATAGCCATTCACGGCATGAACACACGCGGCGCCTGGCAGGAGGCGTTTACCTGGCATCTGGCCACTACGTGGGGGCGATCGGTCCCGGTCGCCGTTTATAAGTATGGCTTCGTCATCGCCGGAGTGATCATGGCGGGGCGCCGACACAAGCTTCGGGAGAATCTCCGGATCAAACTCGCGGCTCTCCGCGATGAAGCAAGACTGCGCGGATTCCGCGGCAAACCGGACGTTATCGCCCACAGTTTTGGCACCTGGCTGTTAGGTCACCTTTTGGAAAAAGAGCTCACCCGCGAAGACGCGCCGCTGCATTTCGGCCGGGTTATTCTGACTGGCTGCATCCTTCGTCCGGATTTCAATTGGCGAAAAATCAAAGAGACGGGCCTGGTTGAAGAAGTTTTAAACCACTATGGAACAAAGGACTCGGTCGTGCCGCTTGCCCAGGCGACAATCCACGACTCAGGCCCTTCGGGTCGCCGAGGTTTTGACGGCCGAGAGGTAATCAATGTCCGGGCGAAAGGTTGCGGGCATAGCGATCTATTTTCGATCACGCAGTTTGCCGACAAGAGCGGGTTCTTTCAGCGAAACGCAGGTGTGGATCGGGTAACCCACTTGGAATTTGCCTACACGCAATACTGGAAGCCGTTCCTCACTCTCCCGAGCGCAGAGCTTGGGCAGGTGCCAGACCGGATAAATCCTTCGAAAGCTTGGAAGCAATTTCCATGGTTGGTGCGCGGGACAATTTTCCCATTCTTGGCGTTCCCGGCCCTTTTGAGCCTGGCTGTGTTACTGTTAACCAAGCTAAGTATCCTGCCAGCAAGGATCCACGAGATAGCTGGCACTATTGCCATACTGGGCACAGCCGGGTTGGCGTCCCTCATTACCTGCATCGCCTTGCTCTGGGTCTGGCGGCGGATTGCGCGGTAATTTCGCTTTGGTAAACCTATCGCCAGCGTGGCCCGCCCTTCAGGGCAAGAATCCCTAACGACTACCGGCATCGATTGCCAATCAAGGAACGTGCTGGCTTTGGCGATCATGGGGATGTCATAATCACCGGCCCGCAGCTGGATCGTCATGAGAATTTTGTCCGTGAACGTTGGATTGCCGCGGCAGGTGAACTGGCAGGGGAAGCTCGTCACGACGGGAATTTTCAAGGAGCCGGTCAATGGGCCAGTCATGTTGCGCACGTTAAACCTGGAGGGCGACCGGCAGGCGGATCTCACTGTCCGCGGCGGCGCAGACAAGGCCGTTTATGCTTACCCATCGGAACATTACGCTTATTGGCGAGCCGAGTTGCCAGGAGTCGATTTGCCGTGGGGAATGTTCGGAGAGAACTTCACGACCGAGGGGTTGCTCGAGGAAGCCGCTTGCATCGGGGACAAATTTCGAATCGGCGACACTGAAGTAATCGTCACGGAACCACGGTTGCCTTGCTACAAGCTGGGACTGAAGTTTGGCCGCGCCGACATCATCAAGCGTTTTCTCGCCAGTCGCCGCAGCGGTTTTTATTTCGCGGTGGCGCGAGAGGGAATGGTCGCTGCTGGAGATGAAATCCAATTCATCGGTCATGAACAGCAAGAGACCGCCGTGGCTGACATCACTCGTCTCTATGCCTTCGAGAAGGATGATGTCAAAGGACTCCGCCGAGTCGTCGAACTCGAGGCATTGCCGGAGAGTTGGAAAAGCTATTTCCAACATCAACTGGAGAAGCGGCAGCGACGTTGAATCGGGAGAATCCCGGCGAAGGCAAAACGAAACAGACCGCTGTGACACTCGCCATTTAATTTCTGGATATTCTGACGAGATCGCAGGCATAATCGCCCGAGTGACTCTCCGTGTTCGACTCGTCCTGGGACTTGCCTTGTGCCTTGCGGCCACGATCGACAGTCCGCAAGCCGGCGCTGCTTCCGCTGATCCCGACAAGGATCCTCAGACTCTAAAGCTCCTCCAAGAGGCACGCACTCTCATCGACGGGAAAAAACCGCAGGCCGGAATCGAGAAATGCGAAAAGGTCATTGCGCTCTTCGAAACATATTATGCCGGCAGCAAGCACAAGATCTATTGCGCGCGTACCTCGGCTGAAAACCTGGATTACCTCGTGAAGGCCGCCGCAGCGATGGACAAGGGTACATTTGAAGCAGGCAAGCATGATGCCATTGTCATTTCGTCAACCTGGTCTGGCGCTTACTTCATGAAAGGCTACGCGTTGCAGGACTTGGGTCGACCCGCCGAAGCAAAGTCGGCGATTAAACAGGCGCTCGAACTATCGCCATGGAGCTCTCAGTACCTTTCGGAGCTCGGCAGCCTTTATTTACTTGAGAAGGACTGGCCGAAGGCGATGGAAAGCTTTAAGGCGGCCGAGGACAACGCGCCGTTAGCTCCCGATGAAGCGAAGGTCGACGAACTAGGCAGGGCGCGCCGCGGAATAGCTTACGTCCTGGTTGAGCTTGGTAAGTTGGACGAGGCCGAGAAGAAGTATCAACAATGTTTGAAAGATAATCCGAACGACACGAAAGCAACGGCCGAGCTCGAATATGTTCGTGGACTTAAGGCACAAAAACAATCAAAGTAATTGGCGGCGCGGGACGCGCTCTTAACAAATGCCGGAGAAGCCAAGTGAACTAACATCGCCCGACGGAGCGGGCGATCCACCTTCGGGCGCCGACGATCCCGTTGCCAGGGCAATGCGTGGATTCGGGCCGCTCGGCATTCTCGCGATTCTCGTCATCCTCGCGGGCAATTTCCTCTTCGCGCCGCTGAGCGCTATTCTGGTGCTGGGGTGGGTGCGGCTATCGCGCACGCCCTGGCGCGAGATCGGGTACGTGCGGCCTAAGAGTTGGATCGGAAGCGTGGTGGTGGGCGTCGCATTCGGGTGCGCGTTCAAGTTCTTGATGAAGGCGATCGTGATGCCACTGCTCGGCGCGCCCGCGATCAATGAGGCCTACCATTATCTGGCCGGAAACACGGCCACGATGCCAGGGATGATCTTCACGATGATTGTGGTCGCGGGCTTCGGGGAAGAAACCTTCTTTCGCGGGTGGATGTTCGAACGGCTCGGCAAGCTTTTCGGACCCAGCACGTGGGCCAGGACATTCATCGTGTTGTTTACTTCTGTGTTATTCGCCCTGGCTCATTATTCTGTTCAAGGTCTCGCCGGCACCGAACAGGCCATGATCACCGGCCTTGTCTTCGGAACGATCTTCGCGCGCACAGGCCGCATCTTTTTCCCGATGGTTGCACATGCTGCCTTCGACCTGACCGCGCTCGCGTTTATCTATTGGAATCTCGAATCCGACGTGGCCCACCTGATCTTCAAATAGCGGGACCAATCAGCTCACACGGAGGCCACGAAGGACACAAAGGAGATCAGGGTCGAAAGATCGCCGGGAATTTGGAGCGATAGATCCAAAGGAGGAAGAGAGCGAGGAGCGAGACCAGGGCGGCCACCGGGAGACCGTTTCGATCGAGAAAGATGTGATAGAGCACGATGTTCACGATGACCGGTCCCAGCAACGTGAGACCTAGCGGAACGAAGCGCGCGCCTATCAGCAGGCAGATACCGCCGAGGACCTGAAGAACCGCGATGGGATAAATGAAGCCACTCTTGAAGAGTGCTCCCATGAACGCGCCGGCCTCGCCTGGGATTTCCGGCATCGGAATGAAGTGGAGGAAGGCGTTGGACCCGAAGACGGCGAAGACGAGCACGCGCATCGCCAAGCTGGCCGCGCAGGACGCCGCCACGACCGCGTTGCGCGATGTGACCCGCCCGTTCCGCGGAGAATCCCGAGGTGGGACGGCTCTGGGGCAAAGGCATCGAAGATATCGAGACGTTAACGGCGGAAGAGAAGGCGCGCTTTTTTCACGTGGCGTTTCAATTCCTCAAGGCGATGGAGACGATCCATTTCCATTACATCTACGGATTGATGGAGGAACAGGTCTGGCGCGGCTGGCGCAATCTCTACGAACATTATCTGGCTTCGCCGGGCCTGATCTACTACTGGCGACTCCGGCACGATCTGTTCTCGGAGCGGTTCCAGCAGTTCGTCGCGAGTCTGGAGCAGCCGAACAAACGCCTCACAGTCGGAAATCTTCTTGGGCAGGAGACCTCTCCGGAAAAAAAATCCGGAGACGTAGACCGGCAGTTTGTTAATTGCTCGCGACGCCCGTTATTTTCAACTGGTCGCCGAGGTAAGCGCCCAGATAGCGGAGCGGATGGGTGCGGTCCTTGGGGCCCTTCTCGAGAAACTGCTTCAGCCGCAAAATCGCCGCGGGGCGCGATCGAATCGCATCGATCAAATCCGCGCGGAACTCGGCCTGCGCGATGTCGGCGAAAATATTCGCCAAGCGCACGGCGGCTTCCGGTTGCAGATCCGGTTTCGATTTGTCATCCAATTGCGCCAGCGTCAGATCGAGCGCTTGTCCCCACTGATGCATCCGCCACAGCGTCATGGCGCGGAGATTCCGGTTCTCGGCCGCGTAGCGTCCCCGCGGAAATTCGCGGTCGTAGTCATCCAAGGCCCCCAGCACGCGCTTGGGATCGAACGCTTCCCGTTGATACGATTTCTGAACGACGTCGAAGTTTGCGTCCACGGGCACCGTGCCCGGCGCCGGGATGCCCACGTCGCAGACGTAGGGACGCGAGAGCGCCTGGACCGAGCGCGCAATGACGAAAAGCGCGGCTTCCTGTTTGTGGCTGCGCGGATATTTCTTTAAAAAATCCCGCGCCATTTTTTCCATGCCGGCGTGGTCGCGCGAAGTGTAACTGGCTTTGCCGTTGTCAGCCTTCGGATCCACGATGTCGGTCTCGACCGCAATACGATCTCCTGCCTTCAATCCGATCCGGCTAAACTCGAGATAATCCGCCACCGACTTCACTGCCGGATTTTTCAACGCAGCATCGATCTTCGCGCGGATTTCATCGTCGGTTTGCTTGGGAGAATCCGGAACGCCACCCGGTTGATCCCATCCGTTGCTCTCCAGCACATCGAACCGAATGCCGACGTAAGTCTTCTGCATCTCCCGCGTGAGGTTCGGCTCGGAGAAAAACTGGGCGAGATCGTCCAAAAAATTCGCGCACGTCGCGTCGCCGATGCTCGTGATGTTCTTTCGCACCAGCGCATCAAGCTCGCGAATTTCTTTTGCCATCGCCGCCGGTTCCGCGAGCGCCGCTTTTTCGGGCAACGAAGCGACGCGTTTGGTGAGGTCGTTCCAGGCAGTCCGCTCCTGGTAATCATAATCTGGATTTTTCACCCCGAAGGCCCCGAAGTCGTCGTAGAGGTATCCGAGAATCTTCGCGTCGCGTCGGGAAAAATTTTCGTCGTAGTCCCCTGGCTCCATCTTGGGCGCAGGCGGAAAACTCCAGTAAGCCGCCAGCCGTTTCGCCTCGACGGAATCCGGAGATTCAGCGCGCAGCTTTGTGTAAATCTCGCGCGAAACCGCCTCACCTTTTATTTCGCGCGCCAATTGCTCGGCATACTCCGAGGCCGCGGCGACTTTCGGCATCGTCTCGAGCGCCTTCCAGCGCGCCTGCGCCCCGAGCGGTGTGCCGGGTCGCGCCCGCGCCGCGCTCAGCCACCAGCGCGCGGCATGACGCAATTCGTCCCGCTCTTCGAGTTCGTTGTCGACGTCCTTGAGGCGCAGCGAGCGCCCGTTCGCGCGTCGGCTCAACGCATCCAGCCCGTGGTAGCGCTTCAAAAAATGCACCGTCGTGTCTAGCGGCGCGCGCAAGAGCTTTCCTCGCGCATTGGCCCAGGCATCTCCAAGCCGCATCATATCTTCCGCCTTCTCCTGCGGCGAACCGGCCGTGGCCAGCGTCAACGTTTCCAGGTTCGCGGCCACGAGCTTGAACTCATCCGGCGCGATGAATTTCTTCGCTTCGGCAAAATTTTCCTGCGCCAGATAACGTTGCGCGATGACGGAACGGAATTCCTTCTTCTCTTTTTCGTCGAAGGCGGCGTCATCGCCCGCCGTCGCCAGCTCGGTCAAAGGCGCAAAATTCAGGAGCGTGTCGATCGCTTGCTGGACTTGGTCCAGATCGGCGCCGGTAATGTTCGGATAGACCGCGCTCTCTTTCAGCTCCCATCCCTCTTCTCCCTCGGGATACGTCTCCGCCGTCGTGTAGCGCGATTCTCCGAATTCAAAATTGCTCGCGTTATCGACCGACGCCGGTTCGGTTTCGGTCTCCTCTGTTTTCGAATCATCGCTCTTCGTCGTCTCCGCTTCCGGCTTCGTGTCGCTCTTCGTTTGCAGCGCCAGCAAACGTTTTAACTCCACGACCGCTGCGCCAGCCTGGTGATTATCCTGCAACGCGAAAGCAAGACGAAGACGCACGCCCGGAGCCATCGGCGACTTCGGAAAATTGCCGAGCAATTTCCGATACGTTTCGATCGCTTCCGCCGCTTTGCCCGCTCGCTGGAACGCCAGCGCGCGCACCATGAGCAGGTCGTCGCTGCGCTCGAGATCGGTGGGCGCGAGATTCGTAAGCTGCAACGCCTGCTCCTGGTTTCCGCTCGCGCTTGCGGCCTGCGCCAGCATCGCCAGATAACGCGGCTGCCAATCGCCCGCTTGATAAATCTGCTTTTGCTTCACCACTTCCGCGGCGATCCGCGGCAGCATCGTGCGCCGCCATTTCTTCACGTCGGCGGGCTGATCGTATTTGCCGTCGTAGTTCTTCGCCTCCGGCGCGCTCAGGACGAGATAAGTGAATCCCATCGCGATGCGCGGATGCCGGGCGATCAAGGCAAACGCCGCCGCGCTGTCCGGTTTCTCACCGACGCGCACCAGGCATTTCTCGCACATGAAAACCGCCGGCTTAATTGTCTCCGGATGTCCCGGCGTCTCGGCTTGCGCGATGTAACATTCGAGCGCCTTCAAATAATTTTCGTCGTCGAAAGCCAGCGCGCCCAGCCAGCCGAGCGCGTCCGCTTCAAAGCGGCCATGCGGATATTGTTTGCGGTAACGCTCGAACATCTCCGCGCCTTTTTTTCGCGCGGGCCCGCGCTCCTTCGCCTGCTCTGCCGTGCGTTCGTCCTGCGCCTCAATGCCGCGGCGCGATTCTGAAAACGCGCAGCGCGCCTGCATGAACAGCGCGATCTCCGCTCGCGGATGGTTGGGAAATTCCTTCACCACGCGCTCGAACCACGTCAGACAATCTTTTCGGTCGCCCGCTTTGTAGGTGGTGGCGCCGACGAGATAGAGCCAGTGCGCCTTGAGCGGACCCGAAGCTTCGCGCGCCCGGGTCTCGAGATCGGTCGTGGACGCGGCGGGCTCCTTCGATTTGTCCGTCTCGTCCGCGCTCTCTTTCGGTTTCGGTTGCAACCCAAACCGCTGCTTATTCTCGATCCGCCACTTGATGTAATCCGCGGCCGCGTTCTTGTCGCCACTCGATGCGCTCAGCACATCGCGCACATCGTGGAGCAGGTTGCACCAGTCGCCGCCGCTCGAATAATGCTGACGCGCTTGCGCCAGCAAACCATCCGCGACCGCGACCAATGGCGCGGCCGGCTCGCTGCGCAGACGCTGCGAAATCGTGACGATTTCCTTTTCGAAATCCGGCGTCTCCTTGTCAGAAACTTGCGCGGCCGTTTCGAGGAAAATTTCTCCGAGCGATTTGCCCGGCAAGAAATCGAGCGAGTCCGCCAGGACCGGCGCCGGCTCGTCAAAGGAATCGCCGCCGGTGGCGTGAACGATTGAAACGGGCGCAGCCACGAGAAGCGCGACGGCCGTCGCGACGATTTTTATTCTTCGATTTGTTTCCATTCTGAATTTCCAGGCACACTGAGAACGCGATAGCGAATCTGACTAAAAGCAGCGCCGGGCGCGAGTTGAATCACTCCGGTGCGCAACGATTGCCGGGCGCGCAGATGACTGAACCAAAATGTCAGCCGCGTGGCCAGCGGCGTGACCACCGCCTGCCGCGCGCCGTCGGGATCGACATGCCCGATGACGCGCCAGAAATCTCCCTCGTGCGCATCGCGAAACACCGCGGCCGGCGCGTCCACTTCGAGTGCGTAACCGCGCTCGAGACCGCCTTTGTCGTGCGCGCCGGCGAGGCGCGGCTCGAGGTCGGCGTCGCTCTCGTTGACCAATTCGAGTTGCTGCGCCGCTTCCGCTTTTCGAAAAACGAGATGCGGCGCCGCGTCGAGATGCCCGAGCTGCCGGAGCGACCAGCCGCTCGGCGCGCTCGAATCCGGCAGGCGGAAAAAAACAACGCCGCGCGCGTTCGTTTTTCGCACCTGCTCGATTACTCGAATCAGCGCAGCGCGATCCGGCCAACGCACCGCGATACGTTGCTCTGTCTTCACCGGCGTGTTCGTGATGCGTGTAGATGCTTGCGCCTTGAAAAGAGTGAGACCCAACGCGGTTGGCTGAAGCGGTGCGAGCGATTTGTTGAAACAGAGATCGTCCCAATTCCACTCGCGGACGTGCCCGCGCGATTTGCCGTTCGGATCGAAGAGAGTCACACGCGCAAACGCCGGCATCCCCGCGCGCCAGCCCGTTTTGCATTTGCTCCAGTCGGCGAGCCACGCCTCCAACTTGTCCGGGTCGAGCAGCGGGAGCGGCGCGGCGCCTTCGACAATGGGATCAGGCTCGAAGTCGTAGAGCATCGGCGCCAATTCATCGACGCTCCCTTCCAAAACATTGAGCGCGGAGCCGCGCGCCCAATGCGGCAGCGCCGTGATGCTGAGCTTCGGAACGAGCGTGTGGATTTTCTTCAGCGCCGCCGCGTACTCCGCGATAAGCCGATCCGGCGCGTCGTAGTCCAGCTGCAATTCCTCCGCGCCCTTCGCGGCGCCAGCGAGCGCGCCGAGCAGCGACTCGATTGATCTTTTCGAAAATGGCGAGCGCTCAAGCGACTCGAGGCGCACGACAGGAACGAAGCGCAAGCCGCTCGCGCTCGATCCCGGAAAAGAAAAGCGCGCTTTCCACCGCCACGCTTCACCCACATTCTCCAGCTCGCCGATTTGCCAGTAAATCGCGTGGACGCCTTGCGCGGAAAGTTCGGCGCGCTCGGAGTCGGAGAGCGGCTCGCTGCGTTGCCAAACCCAAAAGGAGGTTTCGAACGCGCTCGCCGAAGAACAAAACAAAGCCGCTCCAAGGGCGAGCGCGACTGGAATTCGCACAACGAATCATCCACGCATCGATCCCGGCGCACAATCTTTGCGATTGCATTCCCCGCTGGGAATCGCTTTCCTCCGGCAAGCGCAACCATTCGGCGGAAACCGAATTCACAACTGGACGACCACCATGGACCCACGAAATCCGCCGCCCGTTATCCTCGACATCGACGAGAAAAAGCGGCCTGAACTGACGGTTCGCGGACTGATCGTTGGCGTGATCATCACGTTGGTCTTCACGGCCGCCAACGTCTACTTCGGGCTCAAAGCCGGCCTGACTTTCTCGACCTCGATTCCGGCAGCGGTGATTTCGATGGCCATCCTGCGCAGCTTCAAGAACGCAACCGTCCAGGAAAACAACATTGTGCAAACGGTGGCCTCAGCCGCGGGCACGCTGTCGTCGATCATCTTTGTCCTGCCGGGTCTCATTATGATCGGTTATTGGACCACCTTCCCGTTCTGGATCTCGTTCCTGATTTGCGCCCTCGGCGGCATTCTCGGAGTGATGTATTCCATTCCGCTCCGCCGCGCCCTGGTCACCAACTCCGACCTGCCATATCCGGAAGGCGTTGCCTGCGCCGAGATGCTCAAAGTCGGCAGCGGCGACAAGGCGAACGCGTCCGAAGTCGAACAGGGTCGTGCCGGTCTGCTCGCGGTACTATGGGGATCGATTGTTTCCGCGGTGTTTGCCGTGATCGTCGCGACGCAGCTGTTCGCCGCGGACGTCGCGCAAACTTTTCGGATCGGCCGGCGCGATTCGGTGACCGGTTACGATTTCAATCTTTCGTTCGCGCTCTTTGGGGTCGGTCATCTGGTCGGTTTGTCGGTCGGTATTGCGATGCTAGTTGGCGCGTTCATCGGCTGGGGCTGGGGAGTGCCGTATTACGCACAAATCGCGACGGACTTGATTCATTCCGGGGCTGCGCTGCCGACTACGAAAACATTTGAAGCGCTCGTCAAGGCTGTGAGCTCGGGTGAAGTCCCGGCGATTGCACAAGGAACCTGGAGCAATTATGTGCGCTACGTCGGCGCGGGCGCGATTGGCGTTTCCGCTATCTGGACATTGCTGAAGCTGGTGAAGCCAGTCGTGCAAGGGCTCGCCAGCGCGATGGCCGCGAACCGCGCGCGCAAAGCCGGCCAGGCCGCCACGTTGCCGATCACCGAGCGCGACATCCCGATCGGCATCGTCGGTCTGGTCACGCTGGTTTGCATGCTGCCGATTGCCTGGGTGCTAGGCTACTTTGCCAACACGAGCGGCCTCGGCGAGCACATGACCACGCTCATCATCGGCGGCGTGTTCTACATCTTTTTGATGAGCTTCTTCGTCTCGACCGTGTGCGGTTACATGGCCGGCCTCATCGGTTCTTCCAACAGCCCGCTTTCCGGCATCGGCATTCTGGTCGTGATCGGCGCCGCCTTGCTCCTAGTCTTTGGCGTAAAGCCGTACGTTGCGCCCACTGCTTACCAAGCCTTGATCGCCTTCGCGCTTTTCACCACCGCCGTCGTCTTTAACGTCGCCGCGATCGCGAACAATAACCTCCAGGACCTTAAGACCGGGCAACTGGTCGATGCAACACCCTGGAAACAACAGGTCGCTCTCATCATCGGTGTCCTCGCCGGCGCGCTCGTGATTCCGCCCGTGCTCGACCTCGTGAATCATGCGTATGGTTTCGCCGGCGCACCGGGCTCGGAGTTACGGCAACACACCTTACCCGCGCCGCAGGCCAGCCTCATCTCTGCGCTCGCGCAGGGCGTGATCTCCGGCAACATCGACTGGAGTTTGATCAAGATCGGCGGCTTGATTGGCGTCACCCTCATCGCGCTGAACGAAACCCTGTCGCGCACAACCAAACACATGAGCCTTCCCCCGCTGGCCGTCGGCCTCGGGATTTATCTCCCGACCGCGAGCACCCTCATGATCGTGGTCGGTGCAGTCGTCGGGTGGATCTTTGATCGCCGTGCCAACCGGACATCCAGACCCGAAGCGACGAAGCAACTGGGCGTGTTATTGGCGTCGGGTCTTATCGTCGGCGAAAGCGTTATTCTCGTCGTGATTACCGCAATCGCCGCCTTCTCCGGTCAAGCGGCGCCACTCGCATTGGTCGGCCCCAGCTTCGAAACCGCTGCCATCATCATCGGCGGCGCCGCCTTCGCGCTAATCGGCTTCCTGATGTACCGCTGGATTCTGGGAATGGCGGAGAAGCGTTCGGCCTAACGGTTGCCGACTGCAAGCCGCTTCCTCATGCCGACTGATAATCCGCCTAACGAGTTTCCGGACATCGTCGGCCCTCATCCGGTAAACCCGATCCTCGCCCGCTTCCGGCCGTTCATTCCGCCGCGCGCGCGGCTGCGCGAGCTGACGCCGTTGCCGCTCATCATCGGCACGCTGCTCGGGATGGTCTTCGGCGCGTCCTCGCTTTATCTCGTGCTCAAAGTCGGGCTGACGGTGAGTGCGTCCATTCCTGTCGCGGTCATCTCGATCACGATCTTCCGCGTTCTTTCCAAGCTCGGCCTGCGGGATTCGACCATTCTCGAGAACAACATCGTGCAGACCGCGGGCTCAGCCGGCGAATCAATCGCCTTCGGTCTCGGCGTGACCATGCCTGCGATCATGATTCTCGGATTCGATCTCGAGATCACGCGCGTCATGCTGGTCGCAATCCTCGGCGGCCTGATTGGAATCCTGATGATGATTCCATTGCGCCGCGCGCTCATCGTGCAGCAGCACGGTTACTTGAAGTACCCGGAAGGCACGGCCTGCGCCGAAGTGTTGAAGGCCGCCGCGTCGCCTGAATCGCGCGATGCCGCGCATGCCGGCGATGCAGTTGCGCGCGCCGCGGCGGACGAAGCGGTCAGCGGTGGCAAGATCATCATCGGCGGTTTCGCAATCGGCTTCATCTACTACGGGCTCCAGCAGATTTTCAAAATCATGAAGGAAGCGCCGGAGAAACTTTTCGGAAAGCCATTCGATGGCGCGTCTATCTCCCTCGAGAACAATCCCGCGCTGCTCGGCGTCGGTTACATCATCGGTCCGCGCATCTCGGCGCTCATGATGGCTGGCGGCGTCTTGTCCTATCTCGTCCTCATTCCCGCGATCAAGTATTTCGGCTCCGCCGGAACACTGCCGCTCGCCCCGGAAACGGCGCACAGCATCGCCACCATGTCGGTCGAGCAAATTCAGAAAGGCTACATTCTCTACATCGGCGCAGGTGCAGTCGCCGCCGCCGGCATCATCAGTCTCTTTCGCTCGCTTCCGCTCATCTGGCATGGATTGAAAGGCGGACTCACAGACCTCCGCGGCTCCGGTGTCGTGCGCGAAGATGTGCCGCGGACGGATCAGGACCTCTCGATGAAATGGGTGATCGGCGGGATCATCGCCTTGCTCATCGTCATCATGATCGCGCCGCAATTGAATCTGCGCTTTAACTTGTTAGGTGCGGTCCTCATCATCGCCTTCGGTTTCCTTTTCGTGACCGTTTCGTCGCGGCTGACCGGCGAAGTCGGCTCATCGTCCTGTCCGACCTCAGGCATGATGATCGCGACGCTCTTGCTGACGTGTCTCATCTTCCTCATCATCGGTTGGACTGCGCCGCCCTACTTTGTCACCGCGCTTTCCATCGGCGGCATCGTCTGCATCGCGTCATCGAACGGCGGAACCATTTCGCAAGATCTGAAGACCGGTTTCCTCGTGGGCTCGACGCCCAAGTATCAACAGATCGCGATCCTGATCGGCACACTCGCGTCGTGCATTATCCTCGGTCCGATCCTAATGAAGCTGAATCAATCCGGCACGGTTTACGTTCCGGTCGCCGGCAACCAGGATTTCGCTTTCCCCTCGAGCTTTCACGCCGATCCGGCCGATTACCTTAAAGACAGCAAGGGCCAACCGAAACGCGAGCGCTTGTCCGGTGCGCAAGCCGGCGCCGATCCTAACGAGTACTTCGTTTACCACAAGACCAACACCGCCAACGGCCCGGCCGGTCGTTATCTCGTGAACAACGATAGCGTGCCGGTTTATCTCGCCGACCCCGGCATCAACGGCGTCTACGACAAACGGCCCGACGGCTCGAGCGTGCAAAAATTCACCGCGCCAAAAGCCACGCTCGTCTCCTACATCATCAAAGGAATCCTCGGCGGACAATTGCCGTGGGGGTTGGTCTTGTTAGGCGTTTTCATCGCTATCGTCCTCGAGCTTTCCGGCGTTTCTTCCCTCGCCTTCGCGGTCGGTGTTTATCTGCCTATCTCCACCTCGGCGCCAATCTACGTCGGAGGCATGGTGCGTTGGCTCGTGGACAAATACACCCGGCGCAAACACGCCGGCGCACGGCTGACGGAAGATCAGCTCGTGGCTGAAAGCGACAAGAGCAACGGCGTGCTTCTCGCATCCGGCTACATCGCTGGTGGCACGCTGGCAGGCGTGCTGTTCGCTTTCCTCGCCATCCCGATGAAGGATCGACTCGATGGCTTCGAGAAGTGGGCGACCGCCCACAACCCGTTCTTCGAGGGTCCTTCGTCCGATCTACTCGCGATGATTCCGTTCGTCGCACTCTGCGTCCTTCTCTATCTCGTCGGCCGCGACGTCCTGCTCGCCACCAAAGCGAAACGCGCGCGGAGTTAGTCGACAAAACTGGACGCACTATCAATGCGCATTCGAATCTTGTTCTTGCAGGCGGCGGCCTCCCTGGGACTCTGCACCTTTTCCGCCGGAGCATTAGCGGTCGAGCCCGCTAAGAGTCCCAGCGAGAGAGTAACTGCGGCGCCGGACTGGAAGGCGAGCGCCGTGTCACGCCCGGCGACGACTCGTCCGTCGCCGTCTGCCACGCCCGCAACTATTCCGGGAGAGATCGCGACCTCTACCAAGTTCACGATCGCGATTGACATAGGTCACTTGCCCAGGAAAGGCGGAGCAATCAGCGCGCACGGCGTTTTCGAATACGAATTCAATCGCCGCCTGGCGAAGGAGTTGTTCGAAAGGCTGAAAACCTCGCGTTCCGTTCGCCCCGTGCTCATCAATGCCGGCGGGGCGGAAATCAGTTTGCCTAAGCGAGCGGAAGAGGCTAGTCGCCAGAAGGCGGATCTGTTTCTCGCGATCCATCACGATTCGGTCAAGGATAGCTACCTCAAGAAATGGGAGGTGGATGGAAAAACGCAAAAGTATTGCGACGATTTCCATGGCTATTCCATCTTCATGTCGAGCAAGAACGCAAAGCCACTTGAAAGTCTCGGCTTTGCCACCACGCTCGGCCGGGCTTTACTGGACGCGGGTTTTACTCCCAGTCTGCATCATGAGACTCAAGAGAACCGCCTTGTTCTCGACCGGGAGAAAGGCATCTACGCGTTCGACGACCTGATCGTGTTGAAGACCGCAAAAATGCCAGCTGTTCTGCTGGAGTGCGGAGTGATCGTGAATCGCGCAGAAGAAGCGAAGCTCAACGACCCAGCCTACCGCAACCGCCTGGTCGAAGCGATCAGCAGCGCCGTTGAAAACCTGGCGGCGACAACGCAGAGCTCGCCGGAGAAGAAGAATTAAGCGTTACAAGGTAATTGTGAAGCTATCCCTTATACCGAGTGGGTTATCGTTAAAGTCGGTGGTGTAGTACTCGCAGCGAACTGCTTTCTTCGTCACCTTAATCCGAAGGAAGCCGGGCTCAGTGTCGATACAGGCCTCGAACTTCACATCCGGCCGCAAAGTCTGGAAAGGAGGTTTGATCGTCTTGCCGGTCGCCGGATCCTTCGCGACCCGATGCATCGCTCGCAGCGTATCGGCATACCCGCCGGCGCCTGCGACCACATAGGTAACCTTCTTCTTCTTCGTTTTGCGCGTGAATCGCTGGTAGTTGTGGACGTGTCCAGAGAGAACAAGGTCGGGCATCCGGCCCGCCGCCGTACCTGCCCGGTCAATGGCATCTCCGATGTCAGCGTAACCTCCGTGAGCGTAATCAAGCGAGTAAGGAGCATGATGAACCGTCACGATGAGCGCGCGGTCGGTAGGAGCGCCTTGGAGTTGTTGCGCAAACCAACGTTGCTGCTCGAAGGTGCCTTGTCCGTCCAGCTGTCCATCCACGTTCGAGTAAAGGCCGATGATCGTCGCCAGCGGCGTGTCGAGCGTCCAATAAACATAGGGCTGCGTCATCGTCGGGCGGTGCTTGAAGATGTACTGCGGACTCGGTGCGCAGAAATTCTGGATGAAACCGAAGAGCGTCGTCTCGTCGTCAGGCGTATCGCCTGAGCGCGTGCGCGTATCGCCATCGTGGTTACCCGGGATCGCGACAATCGGGGCATCGAAGTTCTGGTATGGCTCATAGAACTGCACCGGATAATCCCGGCTTATTCCGTTGAAGTAGACGACATCTCCCAGGTGATAAAAGAACAGCGGTTCCTCCGCAGGCTTATTACTTGCGCGGCTGTCTTCGATTTGTTTCATCATCACGCCAGCCAGCCCTTCCTGCGTTTCCGTGCCGTGGATTCCACCACTGTCTCCGACCGCGTGAAAGACCATCGCTTTGGCCTTTGTTATTCTGGCATCCGCTCCAGGCAGGATAACGTCGAGCGGCACACTTAAGTTAACGTTGTTAGTTAGCGGCGGTCGAATGAACGCCGGGCTGCGAGGAGGCGGCGAAACCGGATCGTTGAAAGCTCGTTTCGGTTTACTGAATGTAAGAGGAATTGTCATAATGTGGAGCGGTTGGTTCCAATGCGTACTTGGATTGGATTTGTTTGGGGTTGTGAACTGCAAGCGCCGGCGGCTGCCAGCGCTTTTGTTGTTGGGGTTGGGGTGTCTTGCAAGACAGCGCCCGCTCTGATCGAACGTCGTCGGTTGCAGGCTCGATACTGAGAGTTGGCTGCCCAACCGTCAACACATTATTTCGTGCTCCTTTGTCGCCACGGCCCCATGGGCCTTCTCTCATCCCGCATGAAAACGCAGCTCTCCAGTTGTAACAAAAGGCCAACCCGAAGGTCTTCCTCTCTCAGTTCAAAGCATAGACTTCCACCACGGCGATGCCAGTTGTGTTACCAACGCCGCGCAGGATCGCGGTGCAGAACGCGCCGCTGGCCGGTAACGTCTGGACGATCGCGGACTCCAGGTCGTTGCTTGGAGGTATCGTGGTATCGATGATTTCCTGTTGCTGATCGCTCCGCCAGTTATCATTCAGCCCAAGCAATGTGCCATTTTGGTCGCGCAACTCCAGGATTGGATTTTGCATCGCGCCCGTGACACCTGCGCTGGTAAGGGAGGGACCAATCGCGCGCACTAACACCCTTTGCGGCGCCTGCCCGAGCGCGATCGTCCCCGCGATCAGAACGTTGTCTCCGGTTTGAACAAGCCCGCGGGTCGAGATATTCGCCAGCTTCGAATCGACCGAGCGATCCAAATCGTACGCTTCCACCAAACCCACCCCAGTCCCGTTATTAACGCCGCGAACGATTGCGGTGTAGCTTGCGTTATTAGCTGGCAACGTCGTCACGATGGCGGATTCCAGGTCGTTCGATGGCGGGATGGTGGTGGCAATGATTTCCGCCTGTTGATCGCTGCGCCAGTTATCGTTGGAGTTAAGGAGAGCGCCGGAAGAGTTACGCAACTCGAGGCTAGGATTAGCCAACACCCCAGCGAGAGGGAACGACGGGCCAATGGCACGCACGATCACCTTCTTCGGTTGCGTACCCGTAACAATAAAGCCGCCAATGAGAACGTTATCGCCCGTCTCGACCCGTAGCCGGGTGGAGATATTAGCGAGCACGGTCGGCGCCGCGGTCTGCACTTCAAACGCGCCAATATCGGTGCCATCTCCGCCGGCGGCGTTTGCGATGGAAGTGTCGTCAAACATTCGGGCAAAACCGGAACCCCGCTGGTCGAGCGCCAGGTTCCCGGTCAGCCCAGCGCTCGATCCTTTGTCAATCGCCGGGCTGCCGAAAAGTATGGCCACAGTCTTGGTAGCGCCGCCGTTACTTTGAAGCCCGTTCGGATCGAGCTTCGGGTCGAGCGGCGAACTAATTGTGCCCGTCCGATCCGTGGCCGCCGTAAAGCCAGTGCTGTCATCGGACTGGCCGATGAGATTGAAACCCTGCGAGCTGAATGTGCCATGAACGTCCGGAGCAAAAAAGGCGGTGTTGAGAGCTATGAGACTGCTCTTGCTCGTCATCGTGCCGGCATTATAAATGCCGCCGCCGCCGTTACTCGCGTTAGCGGAATTGCCGCTGACTGTGCTGTTGCTAAGATTTACGGTGCCGCCGGCAAGGTTGCAAATCCCGCCACCGCGGCGAAGGACTGAGTTACCGGCAATCGTGGTGTTGACGATATTCGCAGTTCCGGAGTTGCGCAGGCCGCCTCCGCCGTCATTAGTGAGGTTCTGAGTAGTGCTATTACCACTTAGGGTGCTGTTGGTGATAGTTAGGGCACCGGCGTTGTAGACGGCACCACCGCAGCCACCGTCTTCAGTCGATGTGTTACTGCTGAGACTGCTGTTATTGATAATTACGGTCCCGCTCACGCCACTATAAACGGCGCCGCCTCCCACAAGAGCGCTGTTATTACTCAGGGTGCTGTTGAAAATACTGAGGGTTGCACTGCCGTTGTTCGAAACAGCGCCGCCAGCACTGAAAGTATGATTCTGAGATAACACGCAGTTGGTGATGTTGACGGTAGCGCCATTCAAATTGTTGACGCCGCCTGCGCCGCCGCTGTTCGGGGCCGTGCCGTTATCAATGGTCATGCCCGAAAACGCCACCGTGCCTGTTGCAGCAGTCACATTGAAAATGCGATAGGCCGTCTGCTTGCTGTTCCTGTGGACGATGATTTTTCCCGGGCCAGGGCCGCTGATGCTGACACCCTCGGAGATATCGGGGAGCGCTCGGGGCAGGTTGATCGTGCAGTTGCCAGTGGCGTCGCAGCCTGGGTCCGAGGCAGGAATCACGAAACCGATGAAATCCGCGCCCGGGTGGGCATTCGCGGCCTGGATCGCCGCGCGCAAAGTGCAGTGGCCGGTGCCGTCGTCACAGAAATTACTCGAGCCAACGTTATCGCCGTCTCCCGTGCTGTTGACACCGAATCCCAAGCCCTGTGCCGGCACCCGCGTCACCAGCGCAAGGCAGCTCATTCCGATCAGCGAACAAAATCTTGCGCGTCTGTTCATGAACCCTTGCCCGTCAGATCGCCCTTTACCAATTCATCGCGCAACTCTTGATAATAGCGGGTCTGGAAGCCGGTTCCGAGACGAGCCCGGAGCCAAGTCAGAATTCTGCCAATCCCCTCTCGCGATTGCGCGCGAGTCTGCGAGAGTCAACAGATATGGGCGATAAATCACCGAAGACAAAAAATAAACAGGCGGCGCAGAAACAAGCGAAAGCTAACACCGCGGCTAAACAAAAAAATGACAGCAGGGCTGCCAAGCAAACGGTGAAGCCGAAGAGGTAGGCCGACTACCTGGTCGGCATCTCGTTGCTGGTCTCGACCCTACAAAATCTCGAACGTCGCGAACAAAGGCGCGAGGTCGATGACTGCATTCGCCGCGGCTTTCAACGCGCTGCCAAGATTTTGTGCGACCGAGGCGACCTCGACGCGAATCCCGCGCCGCCTCAGTTGCAGCGCCAGGTAAGCGAAGTCGGCGTCACCCGTCACCAGGACGATCGCATCGGGCCGCATCTGCGTGGAGAGCTCGACCGCGTCGATCGCCATCATCACGTCCACATTCGCCTTGTAGTGGCCTTCTTCGGCAGGCGCGCCATCTTTCGTCACCGCAAGGAATCCGTTGGAACGCAGCCAATGGACAAACTTGTTTTTCTTGTCCCGCTCCTCCTGCCAGACCGCGATGCCAGGCGGAAGCCCTGCATAGACCACCATCTCGATTAGTCTCCGCCCGGTCTTCGCGCCGGCCAGAAAGTCGCGAAGTTTCAACCAATCAAGGCCGCGTCCCAAGGCCCGAACTGAGCTAACGACATTCGCTTCATCCACCAAGACTAACACTCGCCCCCCATCCCCCTTCGTCATCCTTCGTCCTTCGTCTCTTCGGTGGTGTCGTCCGGCTCCCCTGCCTCGGCATTCTCCGAAGTTGGATTTTCTTTCGCCTGCAATTTGCGGAGGCGTTTCTCTTCCTTCTTCGCCTTTTTCGCCAGGTCTTTCCTGCGCTTTTCACCCGAATAATTTGGTCGCGCCATAAGTAATCCTTACTCTTCGCCCTCGTAATAGTCCGCTACGTTTCCCTTTACGATGGCCTCGTCGGAACCTTCCCACGGAACCGCCCATTTGCCACTGTCTGGATAATAACAGGAATCACCGCGTGGATTATCGGCGATAACATAATAGGCGAAATCCTCCTCGCCGGCGTTCGTGAGTTGATGCGCCTCGCCCGGTCCGAAAAAGAACGCGTCACCCGCGGTCACCTCCGTGGTTCCGTTCTTGTCTCGAACGCTTCCGCGGCCGGAGATGACGAGATAAAGCTCCGACTCCGCGCCGTGGGAATGGTACGGACAATACGATTTACCTTTCGGAATCCGGACCATCGCCAGGTCGAACGGATGCCGCTTCGCCAGATCGAGCGACTCGCGGTCGCGCCCGAGTGCGATCGACACATCTTTGACAAACTTATTGAATTTTCCCTTGGGGGATTGCCTCTCTTGTTCCTCTAAACCGGCCAAATTCACTTTGCGCATAGGTCAATTTCCAACTGCGGAGCCCTTTCTCCCGGTTTCGCGATCAACATCAACCAGCGTGCTACACCTTCGACGTCTCCCAGGCCATAAAAGTATCCAGATCAGCGCGGACAGACTTAAGCGCGAGGCTCACAACGAAGGCATCGTCGATATGCCCCAAAACCGGAATCCAATCCGGGATGACATCGAACGGAGAAACGAAGTAGATGATCGCCGCGACGATAATGAGCAGCTTCGGCGATGAGATGTCTCGATATTCGCCGCGGTCATACGCGCGGATCACCCGGATCATCGCCATGAGATAAGGCCAGGTATCAGCGAACGGCCCGCGCGGAATAATGTTGATCTTGCCCACTGCATCCTCGACCAGCTGGCGGAGCTGCCTGGAATCCCCGAGATACGATTCCGCATCCGCCGTCGCCCTGCGAAAAGCAGCGCTCTGCGTGACCTCGTCTCCGACTGGCTGACTCGCCTGTTTCGCGCGCGGTTTGGCCGCAGCCTTTTTCCCCGACCGCGCCGCGTTGGAAGATGGTTTACGCTTTTTCATATGAAATTGGTGAGGCTGGCTCTCCGACCGCACACTATCCACCCTGATATCAGACTACAATGCGAAACGAGTCGCTCGCTCAAGATGGATCGAGCGCTCCGCGCTCGATGTTTCAGAATGGCCCTCAAAGCGTTCGGAGCGAAATAAACATCGCGCGGCGGACCGCCCGATCCACCAGTTGCAACCATCACCACTGCCATCAATGATCGTAACGCTTTTCGCCGGCCTTGATTTCAACCTCCAGAACGTTTTGCGGCGATCGAGCGCAAGCCTAGGAGAAACTGCGGAGACGGATGAATCAAGAAGCGAGGAAACCAGGAAGCCTCTCATGATGGATGAAGCGTCGTGCTCCGTCTTCTTCCCGCTCGTCACTCGTCACTTTCCATCCTCGACAGCGCGGCGAAATTCTGGATGAATCTGGCGCGTCAGTTTCAAATCTGCTCAATCAGTCCGTGAACGCGCTCACTGATCACATTCGCAGCCGGCTGAAGCTGAAAAACTTTTGCTGATCTGATTCCCAGCGAGTTTGGGCGCAATCGGAACCATCGTGGACAAGACCGAACTAATTCTGATTTGCCTCGTGGCCGTCGCACTGCTTGCGATCGTCGCGCGCAAAATCCGGGTCCCTTATCCCATCCTGCTCACCGTCGGGGGTGGGGTTCTCGCTCTGGTGCCCGGCCTTCCGGCGATTCACCTCGATCCTCAACTGGTCTTCAATTTGTTTCTCCCGCCTCTCCTTTATCCCGCGGCCGTCTACACGTCCTGGAGAGATTTCCGCGCAAACCTTCGGTCGATTCTCCCCCTGGCAATCTTCTTGGTCCTCTTGACGATGACAGCGACTGCTTACCTGTTCCATGTCCTGACGGGATTGCCTTTGGCCGCGGGCTTTGTCTTCGGCGCCCTTATTTCGCCACCGGACGCCGTGGCCGCCCTGGCGGTGACTCAACATCTGAAGGTGCCCCGCAAGATCATTGTCATCCTCGAAGGCGAGAGCCTGGTCAACGACGCCACTTCGTTCATCTCTTTTCGTTTTGCGATCGCCGCCGTGCTGACCGGGACCTTTTCGCTCGGGCAGGCGGGCGTGCAATTTCTTCTCGTCGCCGCGGGCGGCATCGCTGTTGGTCTCGCCGTCGGCTGGCTGGCAACGCAAGTGCAGAAGCGTTTGGACGATCCGCCGGTGCAAACCATGTTCTCCCTGCTTACTCCATACGTGGCCTACTTCAGCGGGGAAAAGCTGCACGTCTCCGGCATCCTGGCGGTAGTCATTGCCGGCATCTATTACGGGTGGCGCGCCCCGCGTGTCTTGAGCGGACGGATGCGACTCCAGGCTGTGCCGGTTTGGCAAATGGTCGTCTTCATTCTCAATGGAATCCTTTTCATGCTCATCGGGCTGCAACTGCCGGAGGTGATCCACGCGCTCCCTCCCGGTTCGGCAATGGCTGTCGCGAAGCTGGCCGTGCTCGTCCTCTTGATGATCGTGCTCGTTCGTTTCCTCTGGCTGTTCGGCGCCACTTATTTGCCACGGCTCTTGAGCCGAACGTTCCGTCGTAAAAACCCCGCGCCCTGGCAACAGACGGCTTTGATCGCGTGGACCGGGATGCGAGGAGCGGATTCGCTGGCCGGCGCGCTCGCGATTCCATTTGTCCTGGCCAATGGCACGCCCTTCCCCGGCCGCGACCTCATCCTGTTACTGACGTTCTGCGTCATTTTCGGAACGCTCGTCGTGCAAGGACTCACGCTCAAGCCTCTCGTTCGCTGGCTGAAAATTGTGGACGATCACGTTCCGGAAAAAGAAGAGAGACTGGCGCGCTTGAAGGCGAACGAAGCCGCGCTGGCTCGCATCGAAGAGATGGGCTCGTCGAATCAGGCCAGGCCCGAGAGCATCGAACGCCTGCGCGCGGAATACGCCGACCGTATCCGGCAATTGAGCAAGGACACTTCGCATGAAGAAAGCGTCCGCCGGTTGTTCTCGCGGGACTTTGAGGAATTGGCCCGGGAAGCCTTGGAAACAGAACGCGACACCGTCATCGCCCTGCGCAACGAAGAGTCCATCAACGACGAAGTCCTGCGCCGCATCCAGCATGACATCGACCTGGCCGAAGCCCGCCTCCAGCGGCGACGATAAGAAACCGCAGAGGCCTTCCCAGCGCCCGGCTGGTCCGACTAGCCTATTGTTTGACCGCGATCCCGGCTGAATACTGGGTGTTCTCCCACATCAGCTTCAACACGCCCTTGTCGACAGCGATCGTGAATTGATCCACCGGCGCGTCGAGCGTCTGCTTTTTCAGATCGATCCGAACCAAATCCTGGCTCTCGTCGTACTTTGTTCCCCATTGGCCCGTCTGCTTGTTCACGATCAACTTCGCGCCATCTTCTTCGGGCAGGAGGTATAAAGAGTAAGTGCCGGGCGCGACGGAAGTCCCGCCGATCGAGATCGCTTTATCGGTCGTGAAAAGGGTGGCTTCGTCTGCACCCATCCGCCAAACCTTGCCGAACGGAACGAGGCCGCCCCAGATCTTGCGCTTCTCACCGCTCTTCGGATCCTTCGAGTAAGGCCGGCCGTAAACGATTGTAATTTTGGCGTCAGCGACTGTGGCGTTCACCGTCTCATGCGGACTCACCCGCGGTTTTTCCTGGGCGAGGAGCGGCGACGCGGTCAGGACGAGGGCCGAGAGAATAAAGAGAGTTGATCGAAGTGAATGCATAGCGCAAGACTCGTCCCGTCCAGCGAGTGCGTCTAGTCGGAACGCGACACCGTCATCGCCCTGCGCAACGACGAAGCCATCAACGACGAAGTCCTGCGCCGAATCCAGCGTGATATTGATCTCGCCGAAGCCCGCCTCCAGCGGCGAGCAACGTGACGTTGCATCGATTGCCCTCCTCGTTCCCAAGTTGCTGAAGGTG
>PMSN01000026.1 GCA_003167555.1 Spartobacteria bacterium | reverse complement strand
CGAGCAGGTACGAAAGTAGGTCCAAGTGATCCGGTGGTTGAATGTGGAATTGCCATCGCTCAACGGACAAAAGGTACGCTAGGGATAACAGGCTGATCCTGCCCAAGAGCTCATATCGACGGCAGGGTTTGGCACCTCGATGTCGGCTCATCACATCCTGGGGCTGGAGAAGGTCCCAAGGGTCCGGCTGTTCGCCGGTTAAAGTGGTACGCGAGCTGGGTTCAGAACGTCGCGAGACAGTTCGGTCCTTATCCACTGTGGGCGCAGGAGAATTGAGGGGTTCAGACTTTAGTACGAGAGGACCGAGTCTGACGAACCGCTGGTGTTCCAGTTGTCGTGTCAACGGCAGTGCTGGGTAGCTATGTTCGGAAAGGATAAGCGCTGAAAGCATCTAAGCGCCAAGCCTATCCCAAGATGAGTTCTCCCTGAAGAGTCGTGGTAGACCACCACGTTGATAGGTTACTGGTGTAAGCGTAGTAATACGTTCAGCTAAGTAATACTAATAACTCGTTCGGCTTGGTCATTTACTTTTCAATTAACCCGTCGCGTCGGCCTCAAAACCTGACGCGGCGGCAAATTGAGAGGAATGACTTCTAAATAATTAACGAAAACGAAGCCTTAAATGCGGAACACTTCCTGTATGTAGACATCAGAGAATCAGAAGAGATTGCAGATTTTCGATTGGCGAATGCCGATTGAAGATAGTTCTTTGAAATCTGATTGCTGTAGCGGCGGTCTCTGACCGCCGGACGAATTCAATCGTCATTCGGCAATCTGAAATCTTCAGTTCACCAGAAGTAAGCGGCGAAAAACTCGCCGCTTACTTCTGGTGATCCTAGCGCAGTGGCCCCACCCGTTCCCATTCCGAACACGGAAGTGAAACGCTGCAGCCCCGATGGTAGTGCGACGATAGGTTGTGCGAGAGTAGGACGTCGCCAGAACTAAGTGCCCGGTGAGTTTATCTCATCGGGCATTTTGTTTTCCGGCACGCCTACTCGAGCAGAGAATGGAGCGAGCTGGGAAGCCGCGACATAGACGGGAAGGCCGAAGGCTGAATGAGCGGGAGCGAATGAATCAGTAGGACGTCGCCAGAACAAAGCCCCGTTGCTTGGAAACAAATAACGGGGCTTTTGCTTGCCCTGAACGCTTCTGCACATTTCCGCCAAGCACCATTTGAGCAGGAGACGATCGTGGCGTAGGGAATGATCTCTTCACAGAAAGGTTCTATATGCTGATCAGTAATAAAGTCATCGACGCCATCAACGAGCAGATTGGAAATGAATTCGGCGCGTCATTGCAATATGTCGCGATCGCGGCGCATTTCGCGGCGGACGCGCTCCCACAATTGTCGCAACATTTCTTCCGGCAGGCCGAGGAGGAAAACGAGCACGCGATGCGGTTCATCAAGTACGTCGTGGACGCCGGCGGGCGCGTGGTGATTCCGGCGATCGAAGCCCCACAAGCCGGTTTCAAGACGGCGGAAGCAGCGATCAAGCTTTCGCTCGACCAGGAAGTGAAGGTCACGCATCAGATCAATGCGCTTGTCGAGCTGGCGCGATCGGAGAATGACTACATCACGATTAATTTTCTCCAGTGGTTCCTGACGGAGCAGTTGGAAGAGGTGTCGTCGATGGATAATTTGCTAAAGATTGTGCGACGCGGGGCGGACAATCTCTTGCAGGTGGAGGAATACCTCGCGCGAGTGGGACTGAAGCCGATGACGGGGCCGTCGAAGGAGTGAGCGCAAATCCCTCGGCTCGACGGAGTCTCACCCTACCAAGAAACGCTTCGCACAGCGAAGCGGCTACAAGGACTTCTTTTTTGCCAGGCGCTTGAGCGCAGCTTGGCGGCGGGCGAATTCGGTGAAGGGCATGGCGGGTGAGCCCATGACTTTGGTGTCGTCGGGCACGTCTTCTAGGACGGCGCTCTTCGCGGCGACCTGGACCCGGTTGCCAATCTTGAGGTGGCCGGAGAAGCCACTTTGGCCCGCGACGAAAACGTGATCGCCCAACTCGGTCGAGCCGGCGATGCCGACCTGCGAGACAAGCAGGCAATGCTTGCCGATTTTCACGTTGTGACCGATCTGGACGAGATTATCGATCTTGGTCCCCTCGCCTATCACGGTCTCGCCCAAGGCCGCGCGATCGATCGTGGTGCCGGCGCCGATCTCGACGTCGTCTTCGATCCGGACGATGCCGATCTGCGGGATCTTGTGATGTTTGCCGTCGTGCATCGCGAAACCGTAGCCGTCAGAGCCGATGACAACGCCGGCGTGGATGATGCAGCGACGTCCAATGTGCGTGCCGTCGTAGATGACCACACTCGGATAAACGATGCAGTCGTCTCCGATATTCGAGCCGGCTTCGATCGAGACATTTTGAAAAATGGTGGTGTTATCGCCGATGACGACATCCTCGCCGATGGTCGTGAAAGGGCCGATCGCCACGTTTGTTCCAAGCTTTGCACTCGGCGCGATGGACGCCTGGGCTGAAATACCTTTCGGCATGGGCCGCGCACCGAACCACTTCGTCATGATTCGCGCGATGGCGAAATAGGGGTCATCGACGCGAATCCATCTGTCGTCCTCGCCTTCGAGATTTTGCGGAACCAGGATCGCGCCGGCTTTTGAAAGGGTCAGTTGCGCCGAATATTTGCGGTTGCTGAGAAAGCTGAGTTGTCCGTCGTTTGCATCGGCCAGCGGCGCGACGGCGCTGATCATGCGGTCACGGTTCCCCGCATAACGGCCGTCGATGAAATCGACGATTTCTCCGATCGAAACAGAGGGCATTGCTCAGAGTGTAGAGGATCGCGCGGCGATTAAGAAGCCGGACGTTTCGGAGAACGTCCCTACCTATTCGGCTGCCACCGGCTCGGCCGGGACTTCCGTCAACGACGGATCGGGCGGCGTGACATCCACTGGCGCGGGCTCGATCGAGATGATGGCGAAGCGGCGGGTTTCTTCGTGATCCGTCAGCGTCACCACTTCGCCGAGTTTGTGCCCGAGCAAGGCCTGGCCGATCGCAGTTTGATACGAAATAATCCCGCGCTCCGGATCGCCGTCCCACGCGCCGAGCACGGTGTAGGTCTCTTCCTTGCCGGAATCAGAATCGCGCAACATCACGACCGTGCCGATGGAAACCTGCGTCGTGTCCGGACTTTCGAACGCGGTGCCGCGCGCGTTGTGGAGCGCAGCCTCCAGCTCTGATTTCCGCCGCATTAGCACCGCCTGCATTTCCTTCGCGGCCTTGAATTCAAAATTCTCGCGCAGATCGCCATAGGAACGCGCGACGCCGATCTCCTTGCTGTTCTCGGGAATCTTCTTGTTTACCAGTTCCTCATATTCGGCTTTGCGCTTGTCGAGGCTGCTCCAGGAAACGATGAGCGCGGCGCTCTTCTCCTCCTTCTGCTCGCCCGTGATCACGCTCTCGAGTTCCGGGTAAAGCTTGATGATGCGGGCGAGCAACGAGCGCTTCGTCAGTTCATCAAAAACCGGCGTCAGCATCAGCCGCCGCATGGCATCGCGCGCGACGCCGATCTCGGCGCCGGCAAACATATCCGGGATCAGCTCGCGATCGTCGAGAAGCAGATCGCGCAGTTTGCTGCCGCGGCTGTTCTCGTTGTGCTGGTCGCGCTCGAGCGCGGAAAGGATGGAGCCGAGCAGTTCGGGCGCAATCAATCCGCGCCATTCGCCCTCGCGCTCCCGGCACAACCAGACAAGGACTTCGCTCGTGACGGAATGTTCGCGAATCCCGCGCTCGAGAAACGCACGAAGCTCGGCCTGCAATCCCGCTTCGGAAAAAACGCGCGGTATTTGCAAGACCGCCCGCGCGTGATTGCTCTGCATCAATTGCAACGCGCGCACCGTCCATCCAGGTCCCAACGCAGCCGGCAACACATGCAGGACGCGCCGTTCTTTGCTCGCGGGCAGCTTCGGCAGGATCGCGACCAGCCGCGTCTCCTCCTCTGCTATCAGACGCGTGAGCGTCAGGTTCGGATTCGTCGTCTTGAGTTTCGGGCAGCGCTCGAGCAAATCGTCGCGCGCCATGACCAGCTCGAAGACGAGCGCGGGATTCAGCCGCTGGTTCCGGGCGGCGGCTTCTTCTATTGTGTCGACGATCGGTTGGAGCTGCGTCTCCGGTTTGTCGAATTCGTGGTGAAATTTGATGATCTGGTCGAGCGCCGCGGCCTGCTCCTTCGGCTGGCGGGCTTGATTGAAAAACGCGATCAGTTCATTCGCGCGCGAGACTTTCTCGCCTCGCAATTGGATCGGCTCGCTTTTCTTGGTCGGGATGAGGAAATACCCCTCCTTGTTCAACAGCTTCTTCGTGGAATCCCACCAGCGTTTCCATTCCGCTTCGTTGAAAATATCGCCGAGCATCAACTGGCTGATTTGCGTCACGGTGGCGGAGCCGCCGAGACTCTCGAGGACGTTGCGCATGACGCCGGCCGGATCTTTTTTGACCAGCTCCTTGATCGCGTTCAGGTCGCTAGCTTTCTTCGCGAGGAAATGTTCCGGCGGAATGACCGTGAGATTATCAGCCGCGTAAGTCAGCTGCATCGCATGCGATTTCTTTCCCGGGAAATCGATCAGGATTTGATTGAGGAGAAGATTCCACTCCGCGACGCGGCCGAATCCCCAGCTCTTGTGCAAGCAGAAGGTGCCTGGGGTGAGTTTTTCGAGATGATCGGCCGCGCGAGCGGTGAGCTTTCCTGATTCAACGAGCTTTTCCAGTGCGGGATCCATGCGGAGTCGAACAAATTACGGAGAACGTTTCAGTTCGCGAGTGAAAACTGGCGCTGTGCGCGTTTCCGAGGTGGATCGGCCGCTCCGCGGGCGATGCTAATATTACGCGGCCTCGCCGCCAAACTTAACATCGAGCAAGGGACTGCTCGATCCACCCGCCGCTTTGCATTTGCGACCCACTTCGGCGCATGGGACGGTTCGCGCCGTGTCGACGAGCATCTGGTTTTGGATCGCCTTCCACCTGGGCGTCTTCCTCGCGCTCGCCATCGACCTGATCAGTTTCAAACGGCGCGCCCGCGAGTTGAGCATGCGCGCGGCCATCTTTCGCAGCCTTGTTTGGGTAGTTCTCTCGCTCGCCTTCAACCTCCTCGTCTGGCATTCCAAAGGCGGCGACGACGGCCTCGATTTTCTTACCGGCTACGTCATCGAGTACTCGCTCAGCGTCGATAACATCTTCGTCTTCGTCCTCATCTTTACCTATTTTCGCGTCCCGCCCCTCTCCCAACATCGCGTCCTGGTCTGGGGAATTCTCGGGGCGCTTGTCATGCGCGGGGTGATGATTTGGCTGGGCGTGACGCTCGTGGAGCGATTCCACTTCGTCCTCTACATCTTCGGCGCGTTTCTGCTCCTCACCGGCCTGCGCATGCTTTTCGATCGCGATGCGAAGCTCGATTTCGAGAAAAACTTCTTCATGCGTTTCTGCCGCAAGATGCTGCCGATCTCGCGCGAATTCTACGGGCGCCGTTTTACTATCCGGGTGGACGGACGGTTCATGTTCACGCCGCTCCTGCTCGTCCTGATCCTGGTCGACGTCATGGACCTGATCTTCGCCGTCGATTCCATCCCGGCTGTCTTCGCCATCACGACCGATCAATTCATCGTCTACACTTCGAGCATCTGCGCCATTGTCGGATTGCGTTCGCTCTACTTTCTGCTCGCCCGCATGGTCGATCGCTTCATTTATTTGAAGACCGGGCTCGCCATCATCCTCGGTTTCGTTGGGACAAAAATGATCCTGGCCAAGCAGTTTCCGATTCCAAACTGGATCTCGCTCATCATCATCATCGTGATTCTCGGCATCACGATTACCGTCTCGATGCTCGCGACACGAAGGCAGAACAAAATGGAAAACCAAAACTGAAGTTGCATTCCCCGGCTGAAATCGCTTAGCTGGAATTAGCCTATGAAAACCTTGCTCGCCGCTGCCTTCCTCTTCGGCTTCGCGATCTCTTCCTTCGCCGATATTCAGGATCCGCCATCGAATGATTACGGCCCGACGCGCAAGCTCGGTCGCGGTCTTTCGAATCTGCTTTACGGAATCGCCGAATTGCCCACGACAATCGCTAAGGTCAACGACCGCGATGGAAATTCAGCCGCGGGCGGCTACGGAGTCGTGCGCGGTTTGGGGCGCAGCTACATGCGCTTTCACGCGGGGCTTTTCGAGATATTCAGTTTTCCTTTCCCGGTGAATCGCGGCACCTACTACCCGATTCTTCCCAGTGACATTCCCTACATCCACGCGGGATATCAGGAATTTCCGCCGGAGCTCGGCAACGAATCGAAGTATCCTTACGTGCGGACGTACTAATGTGGGAGGGGCCTTTGCGCCCCGACACCCATCGCCGTGTTGCTCGGCAACCGGTAGCATATTGTCGCGGCACTAAGGCCGCTCCCACATTACAGTGCGCGCCATGCGGCACGTTGATCTCAAAATCGAAGATGTTGCCTTTGGCGGCAAAGGCGTCGCGCGCGATGGCGGGAAAGCTGTCTTTGTTCCCTTCACAATCGATGGCGAGCGCGTCACGACGAACATCACGCGCGAGAAAAAGCAGTTCGCCGAAGGCGAACTCGTCGAGGTCCTCGAGCCATCAACGCATCGAGTCACGCCGGAGTGCCCATACTTCGGCCACTGCGGCGGGTGCAGTTACCAGCACATCAGTTACCCGCACCAGTTGGAACTAAAGGCGCGGCAAGCCGAACAGGCGATGCGACGCATTGGCAAGATCTCCGAACCACCGATGCGGACGATCATCCCCTCGCCGCTACCCTACGGCTATCGCAACCGGATCACAGTCCACGCGCAGGACAATGTCGTCGGATTCTACCGGCGCGACGTTCATCAATTGATGGACATCGAGCGCTGCCCAATCGCGATGCCCGAGGTGAACGATGCGCTGGCGCAATTGCGCGCCGGACGCGTGCGCGACGGCCATTACACTTTGCGCGCGCATTCCGGACCGCGCGTCTTCGCTCAAACAAACGACGCGGTCGCCGAGGCGTTGGCGAAACTGATCGCCGAGATTCTCACCGGTGAAGAAAAATTCCTGATCGATGCCTTCTGTGGCGCCGGATTCTTTTCAAAGCGACTCGCGGCTCAATTCGAACGCGTAGTCGGCATCGATTGGGACCGCTTCGCGATCGAGGCGGCGCAGAAAGATGCGGGAGCAAAAGAAGCCTATGTCGCAGGCGACGTCACGACAGAATTAGGTTGGCTTTTGCAACAGAGCGATCTCACCTCGACGGCGTTGATTGTGGACCCTCCTGCTACCGGGCTCTCCGCTGAAATGCGCCGCGCCATTCTCGAGGCCCCGCCGCGCACGATGATCTACGTGTCCTGCAATCCACCGACGCTGGCCCGCGACATCGCAGAATTACAGCAGCTATTCTCCGTCCTCTCGATCACCCCGCTGGACATGTTCCCGCAAACCGCCGAGATCGAATGCGCGGTGCATTTGCAGCCGCGCCTCGAAGCCGAAGCGCTCGGCGCTGGTCAAAGAGACGTTCGATCCTGACGCTCAGGATTTACCGGCAAACGAACGGTAAAAACGCTGCCACGGCCGACCTCGCTCGCCACAGTAATCTGGCCGGCGTGCAGCAAGACAAGCTCGCGGACGATTGCCAGCCCCAGCCCCGTCCCACCTTCGCCCGCGGTCGCTTTCGTCGTGGTCTGCCGATACTTATCAAAAATTTGCGCTATCTCATCTTTCCGGATTCCGAGTCCCGTGTCCCTGACCTCCACCTGGACGCCCTCTGCCGCGGGTTCGATCGTGACATCGACTGCACCGCCATTCGGCGTGAATTTCACCGCGTTGGTCAGGAGATTGCTGAAAATTTGTGAGAGCCGGAGGCGATCCGCGCGCAGCATCGGTTCTCCTGGCGCGATATGGAGCTGCAGCGTGATGTGTTTTGCGTTCGCATTGATGGCGAGCGGCTCCATCGATTGCCGAATCACCTCACTGACCAGCACATCTTCCAGCTCGAGCTCGATCTTGTCGGCATGGAGTTTCGAGATATCAAGTAATCCGCGCACCATTGAGACCATGCGCAACGCGGATTCGTCCATGATGCCGAGCAGTTCGTCTGTGGGCTCTTCCCTTTTATCGCGCAGAAGGTCGATCACCATTCGAAACCCGGTGAGCGGAGAACAGAGGTCATGCGATACGACAGCGATCATCTCGTCCTTGCGCCGATTCAAGTCACGGAGGCGGGCACTGGCCACAGCGCGCTCGGCTTCGAGTTTGCCTACAGCCGAGACCGCAAAGCGCACGAGAACGGCAAGTAGGACACTCAGAATTATGGCGTAGAGGGTGGTTCCAAACGCGCTTTCATAAAGTTGGTGGCGCTCGCCCCACACGCACAACCACCCAAAAAAGAGTGTAAGCAAGACCGCCACGGGAAAAAGAATGCGCGCGAGCACGCCGCGCGGATCATTCGTTACAAAAGGTTCGACCAGCGCGGCGCGCGGAACGGCAAAGAAAATTCCGGCGGCCAGGATCAAAAACGTCACCGCAGTGTGCAAGGCCATCGGGATGAAAGCGGTCAGGCCACTAAATGACCGAACGCCGTAGGCATACCCGGTAATCGGCAGGATCGCGCCAAAGCCGATAAGGATCGCGAGCACCTGGCTGAAGGAGCGTCGTCCGCGCATATCGAGCAGCAGGATCGATAAACCGGCGAGGAAAAAATTGAGCGCCGTATTTGGCGCCATCCGATTCGGCAGCCCGCCTTGTATCTCCGAAAGTTTTGCCGCGAACAACACTTCATCCACGCGCGAGTGCCAGATTCCCGTGAATTCCAGGATCTCTGATGCGGCCGCGACCACGACGATCGCAGCGAGAACCTTTCCCATGACGCCAGTGACGGGGGAGCGGGAACGAAGCGCGCTGGCCAACGCGACTCCGATGAGGATGAATAACGCCGCGGTCGCGGGATTCATGGCCACGAAACCCGGCAGCACCCGTTTCAGCGGTTCAAGATCGAAGGACCATCCGATCAGGACTAGGATGCCGATACAGACCGCGAAGCCACACGCCACCGGAGGCAGCGCCAATAATGGAGCTGGGACACTTCGCTGGCCTTCGGCGGATGCGTCCTTTTCAACCGATATGGGGTTGTTCGGTTCGATGTCTCTGGGGGATGCAGGTTGCGCGCCTTCTTGCACTCTATTCGCGCCAGCCCGTAAGAATGGACTTGCAAAACATGACTACGGCTCGCGCAATCCACCGACGCTGGGGCGCGACATCGCGGATTTGCAATCGCGCTTCTCCGTTGTCTCGATCACACCCCTTCGACATGTTCCCTCAAACCGCCGAGATCGAAGGCGTCGCGCATCTCAGATCCTTGTAGCGGGCGACAGGGAGCGGCGGTTTGCAACCGCCGTCTTTTCTGGGAAAGGGCGATTTGGAAATCGCCCCTCCTTGGTTATTCCGCGCGCAACGCAACCACTGGATCTAGTAGCGTCGCGCGCCGCGCGGGCAAAAGACACGCCAGGACGGCGGCAAACGCCAAAACAACCGCGGTGCCTCCGAGCAAAATCGGGTTATGCGCCGACGTTTGGTACAGCTGCGATGCAATCAATCGGCCCAGCGCCAGAGCCGCCGCCAAACCCACGACTAACCCGAACACCACCGGCTTCATTCCCTGCGCCAGCACCAGCCGCACTACGTCCTTCGTTTGCGCGCCGAGCGCCATCCGCACACCGATCTCCCCCGTGCGTTGCTCCACCGTGTAAGCGACCGCGCCGTAAATGCCCACCGTCGCCAGCAACAGCGCCACGCCCGCGAAAATCCCGAGCAGCATCATCATGAGCCGCTCCTGGCCGAGCGCTTGCGCGACGAGCGCCTCCATCGGGCCCGGCAACGCGATCGCAATCTTCGGATCGATTCCAGTCAAAGCCGATTGCGCCAGCCTGGTCACCGCATCGGGCTTGAACTGGCTGCGCACCGTGAGCGTGACGAACGGGAAGTTTTCCTGCGCGAGCGGCCGGTAAAATTCCATTCCGTTCGCCACCGTCAGGCGGACCGAGCGCACGTCGCCCACCACTCCCACGATCTCGGCCGGCATCCCCGCGCTCGTCACCAGCAACGTTTTGCCGATCGGATTTTCATCGCCGAAAACTTTCCGCGCCCCGGCGCGGCTGATCAGGACCACGTTTTGATGATCGGCGAGATCGTGTTCATCGAAATCGCGTCCGGCCAAAAGCGGGATGCCCCACGTGCGAATGAATCCCGGCCCGATGTCGTTTTCCGGCGCGGCCGCGCGTTTGTCCACCGGCGGAACCTCGATGTCGGCGCGTGAATAAAGCACCAGGCTGCCGCCGGCCAGCGGGACGCCGCCGCTCACCGACACGTCTTCAAAACCGGGCACGGCCTTCACCGCCTTCTCGATATTTTCAGCGAGCCGCTGCCGCGCCGGCACATCGGGATATTGCGCCTGTGGAATCGTCAGGAAACCGACCCAGAGATGATCGTATTTGAACCCGATGTCCTGCCGGCTGAGCCGGAGAAAACTAGTGATGAGCAACGCCGCGCCCGCGAGCAGCGTCACGGAAAGCGCCACCTGGGCGCCCACCAAAATCTTGCGGAACCGCTGCTGTTTCACGCTGCCGCTTGTTCCGCGTCCGCCTTCTTTCAATCCATCCACGAGATCGGCGCGCGAGCTTTGCCACGCCGGATAAACGCCCATCACCAGGCCGGTCACGAGCGAAAGCGCGACGGTGAACAAAAGGACTGGGATCGAAAGCCCGACGGTGTAGTTGGGTTCGAGCGGGAGAAAGTTCGCCGTTATTTTCGGGACGAGCGGCACGAGTTGCCACGCGAGGATCGTGCCCACGATTCCCGCCAGCACGCTCACGAGCAGGCTCTCAAAAATAAAGAGCCGCAGCACGCTCCCGCGCGACGCGCCCAGCGCCATCCGCAGCGCGATCTCCCGCCGCCGGCCGCTGAAACGCACCAGCAGAAGGTTCGCCACGTTGCTGCACGCGATCAGCAGAACGAAACTCACCGCCCCGACCAGAGTCGCGAACGCCGGCCGCAGGTTCCCGCTCACATCTTCCGGCAAGGTCTTGATCGTACTGATCGCGCTGCTGTCGATCTTGTCCGGAAATTGGGTGCGATAACTTTGCTCGAGCGACGGCAGCGCCGCGCGCAATTGCTCGATCGTCATGCCGGGCTTCATCCGCCCGATTACGCGCAGGAACCCGGTGCCGCGCATCATTCGTTCCTTTGAAAATCCGAGGATCACGAACGGCTTCGTCGTCCAGACTTCGGCGTTCGGGCCGAACCAGGCCGCCGGCATGTTCGGCAACACGCCCACGATCGTGTGCGCCACGCCATCGAGCGCGATGCTGCGTCCGACCACATTCGGGTCGCCGCCGAGCCGCTTCTGCCAGAAATTTTCCGTCACCAGCGCCACGTCGGCGGTCTCTTCTTCCTGCGGCAGAAAATTGCGGCCACGAATCGGATGCACGCCAAGCACATCGAAATAATTCGAGGTCACCCGGCCGCCGTTGAGCTGCACCGCATCGCCGATCCCACTCAACGTGTAGGGCGTGCCGTTCTCCGCCGCGAACCCGGCGAAAATCGTCTGGCCATCGCGATAATGCATGAAGCGCGGGGCCGAGACCGGAATATCCACCAGGTCGCGGTCCTTGGCGCTGGAGAAGACATGCACGACGCGCTCCGGCTCCGCGAACGGCAACCCGCGCAGGAAGAGATCGTTGATCAAACTAAAGATCGCCGTATTCAGCCCGATCCCGAGCGTGAGGGTGATCACCGCGAGCAGCGTGAACGCCGGCGATTTCCGCAACTGCCGCAGCGCGAAACGAAGATCAGTCATCATAGGAGTACCAGGTTATGGGTGACAAGATTGCCGCAAAGTTGAGATGCGCCAACCAGCGCACTTGGATTCAATTAACAAACGCCGCCGGCTTCCGTTTTCGTCTGACAACGATTCAGTAATGATATCGCAACTGCACGATCAGGATCTGGTTGCCTGTCTTTTTGTAAACGATCCGATGTTCGGACGTGATTCGACGCGACCAATAGCCCTGCAACGCGTGCCTTAACGGCTCGGGTTTGCCGATGCCGGTGGAGGGATTTCGCTTGATGTCTTTGATCAGCTCATGGATGCGCGCGAGAATCTGCGGGTTGCTTCGCTGCCAATACAAATACTCATCCCACGCCTGCGGCGTGAAGGCGACGTTCATGCGTCGAGCTTCAGTTTTTTTCGGATCAATTTACCGCGCTTCGCCGCATCCAATGAATCCAGCAAGCGCTTGGCGTTTGCCGGCGAGCGAAGCAAGTACGCAGTTTCCTGAAGCGATTCATATTCCGCCAGCGAAAGCATCACCACCGCTTGATCGCGATTTCGAGTAATCACGATCGGCGCCTGATCTTCGCAAACTCGATTGATCGTGCTGGCCAGATTTTCCCGCGCCGCGCTGTAGGTAATGGATTTCACCTGGACAGGATACTGTCCAACGACTTGAAAGTCTAGCGACCTTTGCTTCTGTGCAATAATCCGGTGCATCGTAAGCCGCTTACGATGAATCCAGGGCCGCAACGAAACTGGAGCGGACAAGTCCGGCGTGCGGCCGCTCGACCTCTGACTTCTGACCTCCGGCCTCCGACCTCTCCCTTCTTCCATTCGACGTTGGGCGTTCGGCGTTTTCTTCTGCCTTTCCTCCGATCTCTGTTTCTCCATCCTCTGACTTCCTCCTTGAACCTTTCCTCGAATCCATTGTCAGAGCCCTCGTGAAATTCCTTCTTCTTCCTCTCCTGGTCGCACCCACGCTCCTCTTCGCCGACGGCCTCTCAGACGTACGCGCCACGTTGCAAAAACTTCAGAGCGACCAGCCGATTCGCGCGCGGGTGGAAATCAAGAGCCGCCATTCCGGTGGAGAGAGCAGCAAACAAAAACAATCCGAGAGCGTTTCTTCGGTGATCGTCGAGAGCGGCGCCGAGGGATTGAAACTGAGCTGGTCGCCCGACCAGATAAAGCAGTCGCGCAAAGCAGCCTGGGCGGAGACCGCCAATCCCGACGCGCCGAAATCCGATATCGCCACGCTGAAAGCGCTCGAGCCCGGTCAGGCGCTCAACCTGCTCGATGCCGCCGACCCGTTGCGCCGCGGCCTGGAGCGAGCGGTCCTGCTCGAAGACAAAACCGACACTCACAAAGGAAAACCGGCGCGGCTGTTGGTCATTCGCATCGACCTCGGGCTGGACGAAGAGGGGCGCAAGGCGGTGAAAAGTTCAGAGGGTATCGAAAAGCTTTGGCTCGATGGCGACGGCATCCCCGTTGCGATGGATCGCAACATCGAAGCGAAGTTCAGCAAATTCCTCATCGGCTTCAAAGTGCACGAGCACGAGACCCGCGAGTTTCAGCGCGCCGGCGGAAGACTGGTGACCACGTATTCCACCAAAGAAAGCTCCGGCTCCGGCCTCGGCCACAGCGACGAGAGTCACACCACTATCGCAGTGACGTTGCTGTCGGATTAGCCCGCCCGATGAAGCAATTTCGTGGCGTCGAAGCCGTTGGCGTGGTAAAAAAAGCCGTGCCCCCGACTCAATTCACCAAGAACGAAGCAGCTGCCGCCGCCGAACGGGCGCTGAAGGCTCACGTCTTAGCATTCGATCCTGAGATGCTGGCTGAGATGACGGACGGAGACTGGACGATGCGAGAAATTGCGGAAACGGTCGACCTGACCGAGGCGCCAGAAGATGCAGTCTGTAGTCTTGTTATGGACCTGATGCGGTATTGCGAGCGTGAGAAAATCGAATGGACCCAAGATGTGATGTTGCGGGCGCGGGAGCACTTGCGCCGTGAGCGCGCCTAACAAAGTTCAAAAGCGATGAGCTTCCCGAAGCAGAGCGGTCTGCGCGACATGCCAATCGATGAGAAGAAACTTGCGCCCGTTGGAAGTGACTGGTACGAAAAGTCGTGATTGCGCAGCGAACAAGTTCAAATCAAGGAGAACTTCTTCCAGAAACCTGTAGCGCTCCTTCACCCGCTGGCCTGGTTAAGACTCGCCCCTTCTACACAACGACGTTCGGAGCCGCTTACTTAGGAGATAGCCTTGCTCTTCTGCGTGAGTTGCCAGACGAATCGATTGACTTAGTCGTCACGTCACCACCTTATGCACTCCATTTTAAGAAGGAATATGGGAACGTCGCGAAGGGAGAGTATGTTTCCTGGCTGAAACCCTTTGGCTGCGAGATCTTTCGCGTCTTAAAGCCGGCAGGAAGCTTTGTCTTGAACATAGGTGGAAGCTACAATCCAGGCTCTCCCACACGTTCATTGTACCACTTCAAAGCGCTGCTCATGTTGTGCGAAGAGGTTGGCTTCCATCTTGCGCAGGAGCTCTTCTGGCATAATCCCGCCAAGCTTCCCGCCCCCGCGGAGTGGGTCACGGTGCGACGCCAGCGCGTGAAGGATTCAGTGGAACATCTCTGGTGGTTCAGCAAAACGCCTTTTCCGAAAGCTAACAATCGCAAAGTTCTGACCGAATATAGTGCCGATATGAAGCGGTTGCTTAGGCGGGGCTACAAACCGAAACAGCGCCCGAGTGGACACATCATCACGGCTAAGTTTGGAAACGATCATGGTGGCGCGATTCCATCGAATCTAATCGAACGCGGGAATAACGAGAGCAACTCAGACTACATTAGAGCTTGCGCCGCGGCTGGCTATAAAGTGCACCCGGCGCGTTTCCCAAGAGCGCTGCCCGAATTCTTCATCAAGTTTTTGACAGATGAGAATGATGTAATTGTTGATCCCTTTGCCGGCAGCAACATGACGGGCGCGGTAGCGGAGGATCTGCACCGACGTTGGATCGCCGCCGAGATAAGGGAGGGATATCTGCTCGCGTCGCGCGTGCGATTCCGAGCCGTTTCTAGTTCGCGCGAGGATAAAGCGTGACCCTGGAAGCATTGCAGGGAGCTCGTCGGAGAATTTATGGCCCGACCGACTGGCCAAAGCCATTCCACCTATTGTCTGCCGTGACTGCGGTTCGCGACGGCCAATCTCCGGCGGAAGCCGCCAAGGCTGTTGGGACGACCTCCAAGAATCTCCAGCGCCTCGTTGATGCGCCGGACATCGTTATCGCCTTAATGGGAGAATTACCCCCCGGCTTCGTGGAGAAATCTCTTAAGCTCCGAGCAATCGTGGGCCAACTTATCATCGGAAATCTCGCTGAGCGTGTCTTTGAAGAAATGTATCGCAGGACAGTCGGGAACACCGAACTTCGATTAGAGGACGATCGATCCTCCGGTGGAGACACCGACTATCTCGTGCGCAATGGCCAAGACCGACAAGTGTTTCGTTTGAACATCAAGTTTCACGGCTCGCAATTCCGCAAAGCACGCGAGCTTGTTGGCCTGGAACCGGAAGATTGCTTTGCTCTGGCGACCTATAAGATATACAGCGCGCTGCAGAAACAAGAAAAGGAGCATTTGCCCTACATATTCGTAGTGGTAGGCGTTCCTAACCTCACTGGCTCGGTCGTAGGAGAAGCCGTTCCTTACGAGTTAGTGGACTTTGCCACGAGAGCGAAATATGCGCCTCGTGTCGAAGGAAAACGCAAGATCGAAAATGCGATTGTCGAGGCGATAACCTCTCGGCCGTCTGATTTTGGGCTTGACGCGATCCTCCTGACGTTTCAAGAGCAAATCAAAAGTGCCACTTGGCGTGTACTCTCGGCCCGTCGTGCCGATAAGCTGTTGCGTGAGCAACTATTCGAGCGCGCGTACGCCTTACGGTAGTTCGTGGCTTTGCCATGAACTACCGCGGCGCAGAGCTGGATATGCATTTCTCAGTCACCTCTGATCTCAATCTCCTCGAAGATATGCTCCGGATACTGCGCGACGATGGACTTCACGCGCTCAGCGTTTACCTCGAGCGGGGAACCTATTAGGCCCACGGTTGGATGGGCAAGCGGTGCGCTTGCCCTACAACTACAGACCTATCCCCCCACCGTCACACTCACCGGTTTGCTCCATTGACTCGCATTCTCCCGACTGCTCGCCCTCTCGGGTTGGCCCATCTATGTCGCGGCTTGATTCGCCTTCTTCCCCGAAGTCTCACCCTCGCGGGTCTACCCATCTATGTCGCTCGCTTCCCAGCGGCTCCATTCCCAGCTCGCTCCATTGGCCGACGCGGGAGAAGTGACGAGTTAGTCGCCTATCGGTCTCGTTTCGCTCTTTCGGCGAGATACTCATCAAAAGGTCGATATTCCATTTCTTGCCGAGCAGGTTTTTTCAACAACGGCAAAAGAATCTTGCGCCAGTTCTCGACTGAAGCCAGAACGCCGGCAATTTCCAAATCTTCGCTGTCCGGGCCGTAGTAGATTTCGAATTTCTCATCGCAGTCGCCGCATTTGATCAGTAATCGCGCCGATTTCTTTCCGTGCGCCTTGCGGCGGAAAACTCGCGGCACTGGGTAACCATCGCCAAGTTTCCGAGCACGTTTTTGTTTAACTCTTTTCATTTAGATCCAGACCTTGGCGAAGTTCGCAATGGCGAGACGCCTTCGCCCGCACGCGAGACGCGCGCGCTACCCAGGAATTCGCTCGCGGTCAGCCTCATCAAATAAGAAATCGAGCTTACCGCTGGCGGTATCGTCCTCGATCTGCTCATTCCACGCAGCGTTGTCCTGCTTCGAAATAAACGCGGCGAGCTCCGCTAATTCTTTCGGCGACAGCTCACGAACGGCGTTCTTGATTTCCGCGAGACTCATTTCGTGGATTGAAAGCGCAATGTGTCCGTCGCCTGCTGACGCGTAACCGACGGGAAAGTCTTGAGAAAATACTCCAGGGAGAGACCATCGGAAAGATACTCGAACAAGATGCGGATTGGGACACGCGTGCCTTTGAAAACCGGCGTGCCATCAAGAATTCTCGTATCGGAGGTGATGAGTGATTCCGCAGTCATGGCTGTGGTGACAGAACTGTATCATGAGGACAATGAGAAATGAAGTCCGTCTCGGCAAGCTGCCGAGACCAACAGGCTGGCAGCCTGTGCTCCCCATGCGAAGATCGGCGCATCGCGTGTCTAGTAAACATCGAGGTCGTGGGCGGAGACGACTTTGCCGGTGTAGTGCTGGCGCATCTCTTGTAACAAGCCTTCTTCGGTATCTTTCGCGCCGCCGAAGAACATCTGGTGGTAGAGCACGAGCAACTTCGGTTTTGCTTTGGTGGCCAGCTCGGCCAGTTCTTTCGTGGAGGTGTGGAAGTTCGTGATGTACTTCCGCCAATCTTCCTTGCTCTCGTCGTAGCCGAGCTGCGTGTAAACTTCGTGCACCAGCACGTCGCAGCCGTCGCAGTTCTCGATGACGCTCGGGCTCGGCGCGCAATCGCCGGAAAGCACGATGACTTTGTCGGGCGTCTCGAACCGGTAGCCGTAGGCTTCGCGCCAGGAGCCGTGATGCACGAGGAAAGCTTTCACGGTTACATTCTCGTCCTTGTAGACGACGCCCGGCTTGATCTCGTGCGCGTTCACTTTGTAGCCGGTCCGGTTGCCGTGCTCCAAACCGTTCGTGCGAATGTCGATGTCTTCGCTGTAAGCCAGCAGGAGGTGATCGGTCATGGCTTTGAGCCCGCTGGGACCAAAAACTTCGAGCGGCTCTTTTCTCCCGAGCACCCACGGCGTGAAGATGAGGTCCGGGTAGCCGAGCGTGTGATCGGAATGCAGGTGAGTGATGAAAGCAGTCTTGAGTTTCGGAACCGCCAGGCCGGCAACGCCTTTTCGGAAAGCCGCCGAGGCGCGGCGGACGACGCCGGGACCGCAGTCGACAATGTAAGACGCGTCATTGACGACGATCGCGACCGACGGACCCGAGCGATCCGGATCGGCGGAAGGATTCCCGGTGCCGAGCAGCACGACTTGCGTGCGCGGAGGAGGCGCGGTCGAAGTGGGCGTTGGTGTCGGCGTTTGCGCCAGACTCGCGGCGGGCGGCAGAGACAACAGCAACATCGCCGAGAGGGTGAGCCAGCAAGGAAGTATCTTGTTCCGAGATTTCATAACTGTGCTTTCCGTTTTCGTCTCCGTGCACACACCTGCATAGGATACACGCTGGAAGTCGAACCAACGCCTAACGTCTAACGTCTAACGTCGAACGTCGAACGTCGAATGTGATTCGAACGCTAATGCGACGGCAAATACTGGACCTGGACGAGCGGAGTAAGCGTGCCGTCTTTACGGGCGAAGATGGCGTTGTCCCAGCTTTCGGTGCCGTGCGGCGTCACGCGCGCGAGGAGCGCGTCGATCTTCCCATCGGGATGAATCTCCTGGAATTCGTGCACCAGCTTTCCCTCCTCGAGACGAACCGTGCCTTGGTAGAGGCTGCCCTTGGCATCGGAATAGACAAACATGATGGCGCGCTTCTCGGGATTCCAGAAATAAACGCCGTCGATGTAAGGCATCGGTTTGCCGTCGATGACGAACTGGTTGCTGATGCGGATGGCCTGCCGATTTTCCGCCCAGGTGAAACTGGCGTGGATGCTCATCTTCTTGCCGTCGGGTGAATCGGGGAGCTTGGCATCCCATTCGTGGGCGGTGAAAAACGCCACAGGCGCGAGCGGCGAGGCCGGCGCTTTGGCGGGCGATTCTTCGTCGGCGGCGAAAAGCATCGATGAAGGAAGAAGGCCGAGCAGGAAGACGATGGCGAGGCAGCGGGTTTGTTTCATGGTTAGCGAGATGTTCATGGCGTCGACGCTACCGCGTTTTCGGGCGGGCGGATTGTAGGAAATTGACATGATTAGAAAAAATCGCCGCGACCAGAGACCTCAACTGGCGAGTGCGAGGTAATTAAGGAACGGGCCGCGCTTCGCGAGATAGGACGCGGGAGTCAATCCGCTGAAGGCGCGGAATTCATGAATGAAATGCGCTTGATCGTAGTAGCCGCAGGCCACGGCAGCGTCGGCCCAATCGACTGATGGTTTGTGTCCGATCCAATCGATGGCGCGTTGAAAGGAACAGACGCGGGCGAACATTTTCGGCCTGAGGCCAACACAACGATCGAACTCGCGCAGCAGATGTTTGTGACTGAGGCCGACTTCGTCGGCGATCTGCCCGATGCGCACCGCGTCGCCGCCGCGACGGATGATCTCGAGGGCGTAGCTAACCGCGCGCGGTGGCTGGGCGCGAGCGCGCATCCGCCGCAGAAGCCATGCTTCGACCAGATTGAAGCGGGCTTCATCATCAAGCGCTTCGCCGAGTTCATCGCGGAGCCGGTCGATTTCGCGGCCGAGGACGGCGTCCAGTTCCACGACGCGCCCGGTAAATTCACTGAGCGGCAGACCCAGGAACGGCCAGGCGCCGCCCGCGCGCAAACGCACTCCGATGAGATGCACGTCGCCGGCTTCATCGATCACGATGGGCGCTGTGCGTTCGCCGGAAATCCAGCTGTGCCGGAAGGAAGTCGAGCGCAAGTAGTCGTCCGGATGACAGAGTTTCTGCGGATCGCCGAGGTTTATGATCAACTCAACGGCGCCATCGGGGAGGATCATATTCCGCCAGAGCGACGGGAGCCGGCCGCGCGCGACCCAGAGATGCTCAACGCACCGCGCGAGAAAAGGCGAGACAGAGCGGATGCGGTGAAAGAGCACGGATGCGACCTACACGCTGTGGTCCGGCGGTTCGGATGATCCATGGCGTTTGAACAACCGCTCGGCCAGGCGTTCCAGCGGACGACCCAAGACCAAGACGAACACGGTCAGAACGACTGCGATTCCTAATATGCCCCAGTAACCCAGTCCGCAGACGATGCCGAATACGGCACAAATCCAAATCGTCGCGGCCGTGGTAAGTCCTGTGACGTGACCGGCGGGATCGCGCAAAATCACTCCGGCGCCCAGGAATCCGATTCCCGTCAGGATACCCTGGACGACGCGACCGATCGCGTTGGCGTCAGCGGTTGAGGAACCGTCCGGAGACTTGAGCACGATAATCGTGGCGAGGGCCGCTCCGAGACTTACCAAAGCATGAGTGCGCAAGCCGGCAGGTTTTCCGTGCAGCTCGCGGTTCAAACCGAAAACGCCTCCAAGGATCAGCGCGGCGCCGATACGCATGGCTGTTTCTTCATTTCCGTTTAGCACCACAAGAAGCATTGAGCAGGAACTCCGCGGCTGAACGCAAGCTTTTTTGGCCGGCGCGACGCTCGGACTAGAGACCCTTCAACAAACCGCGGATCGCATCATGATCGCCGGCGGCAAAAAATTTCAGGCAACCCTTCTCGGCGCGGAAAACAAGCCGGAGAGCGACGCCGGCCCGGCATTCGAAATAGTTTTGTCGCAGGCGGCGAATACCAAGACCGGAATGAAAATGCGGCTTCCCAAAACCGTCGCGGACTGCATCGATGGCGCGCGCCACTTCGCGCCGTCGGGATTTCGAGAGTTTCCGAACATCCCGCCGAAAGGATTCTAAGAGATCAATCTGCAAGATCGGCCTCGAGATTACCGCTGTATCTCTTGATCTTGCCAGTTTTCCGCTCGCGATTGATTTGCCGATCCGCGTTTTTCACAAAGCGGTCCAGCTCCTGTTCGGTAACGCTGTACTCGCGAAGGGCGTAGTCGTCGGCGTGAACCATCACAGGCCGGAGCGCAATGACCGTGTCGCCATGGAGAATGCCAATGTCTTCGCCCTTCGCCGCGCGTTTCAAAAGCGAGGAAAGATTGACTCGGGCTTGCGTAGGGGAAAGCGTGGTCATGCGTCGATGTTACGACGATATAGCGAGCAACTCAAGTGCCCAGCAGAGTAAAGCCAATGTCCAACGCTCGCCTTCAGCTTTCAACGCCAAAAGTCCTCGCGAGCCGCCTTTGCCAGATCCGCGCGGCGCGAAGGCGTGACAGCGACCGGCGCGCACTGATACGGTGCGCGGAATGGAACCTGTCGATTGGGCATCACTCAACGACCAGGAACTTCTCGAGCGCCGCATCTCCAAGCTCGGGTTGCGACTCGAGGGCACGGCACTCGAACCGCTTATCCGGCAGCTTTACGACGAGCTTTCGACGCACGGACTGGTCTTTCATCCGCCGTGTCACATCGGCGATGAATGGTTCGTGCCGGTCGGAATAACGGCGATCTTCGTGCCGTTTTTTCTCGTCCATGATCGGCTGCGCGCGCTGGAGCGCACAATGATGCTCGAAGTCGAGGGCGGGACGCGCGAGTGGTTCATGAGACTCATCCGGCACGAAACGGCGCATGCTTACAGTTACGCCTACCGGTTGCCGCGAAAGAAAAAATGGCAGGAGATGTTCGGGCACACCTCGCGCGATGAGACGCCGGATTTCTACCACCCGCAACCCTTCAGCCGCAGCTATGTCGTCAATCTCGACGATTGGTACGCGCAGAGCCATCCGGACGAAGATTTCGCGGAGACGTTCGCGGTCTGGCTCACGCCGGGGCTTGATTGGCGGAAGCGGTACGCGGGCTGGAAGGCGCTCCAAAAACTCGAATACGTGGATGAACTGATGCGCTCGCTCGCGGGGAAACCGCCGGTGCACGCGCCCGAGTATCGCGCGGCGGACTACGATTGTCTGAACCAGAAGCTCAAGACCTATTACGCGCGCAAGCGGAAACTCTACGAGGACACCTATCCGGATTTCTACGACGCCGATCTGCGGCAGCTCTTCTCCGCGGCGGCCGGGATCAACGCGAGCAGTTATCTGCGCTTGCGCAAGCGGCGGCTGATGAACTCGGTCTGCCAGTGGACGAACGAGAAGAAATTCCGGGTAAACAAACTACTCGCGCGTCTCATCGACCGCTGCGACCAGCTCGATCTCCACGTGCTCAACGACGATCCGCAGCAGGATTTCCGAGTCTCGGCTTTCATCACGACGCTGGTGATGAATTATCTCTTCACCGGAAAGTTCAAGCGCACCAAGTAGCGTGAAAAAGAAACTCAAAGTCCTAGCCCTTTTCGACGCGATTCGTCCCACGACGATCGACCAGGATTTGAGCGCGGAAATGAAGACGGAGGATTGGAAGACCGAGGCCAACGTCCTGGCCGCGCTCGGGGAGCTCGGTTACACGACGGAGCATCTCGCCATCTTCGACAACCTCGATCTCCTCCGGCAAAAACTGGAGACCTTCGCGCCCGACGTGATTTTCAATCTCGCCGACCAGTTCAAGAACAACCGCGGATTCGACCAGAACATCGCTTCGCTTCTCGAAATGCAAGGCGTGCCCTTTACCGGTTGCGGCGCGACCGGCCTCGTCCTTTGCAAGCACAAGGGAACTTCCAAAAAAATCCTCGGCTACCATCACATCCACGTGCCGAACTTCGTGGTCATCCCGCGCGGCCAGCGAATCGCGCGACTCAAGCGGCCGAAATTTCCCCTTCTCGTGAAGCCGGTGAAAGAAGAAGCGTCCTACGGGATTTCGCAGGCGTCATTCGTCACGAGCGACGAGCAGTTTCGCGAGCGGGTGGCTTTCATTCACGAGAAACACGACGCCGACGTGATCGCGGAGGAATACATCGAGGGCCGCGAATTCTACGTGAGCGTGATGGGCAATTTGAAATTAGCGGTTTTCCCGATGCGCGAGCTGGTCTTTGGGGAAGTGCCGCCGAACGAGCCGAAGATCGCGACCTATAAAGCGAAGTGGGACGAGGAGTATCGCAAACGCTGGGGTTTGCAGAATCAGTTTCCCGAAGGACTTGAGCCGGCGCTGGTCGCGCAGATCGAAGAGACGTGCAAACGCATCTACCGTCTGCTCACGATCGAGGGCTACGCGCGCATCGACCTGCGGCTGACGGCGGTGAACGAGATCTATTTCATCGAGGCGAATCCGAATCCGATTCTCGCGGCGGACGAAGACTTCGCGCTTTCCGCGGGCAAGGCGGGGCTGACGTATCCGCAATTGATCGACCGGATCATCCGGCAAGGGATGAAGACGGCGCGGGGGTAATCAAGCAGGAAGAAAACGTCCAACGCTCAACGTCCAACGCTCAATTCAGAAACAAGGAGCGGCGGTTTACAAACCGCCGTTTGGAAAGCGGGCGATTTGGAAATCGCCCCTCCTTGTAAGCAAATACCAAATCATTAACCCGGCGATCGGCAGGCCAATGAGGGTGCGCGGATCGTGGCGGAGCAAGGCATTGAGCGAGTCGCCGATGAGGTTGACGGTGAGGACGCCGATGGCGAGCCGGCGTCCCCACTCCGCATTTCTCGCGAGGCCGATTGCGGAAAGGCCGCAAGCGACGCCGACCACGGCCATCAACCCCACCGACCAGTTTCCTATTTTTTGAAACTCCACTCGCGCATCTGGTCGCAGCCGCCAGATCGGTTCCAGGGATCCGCCGGGAAATGCCAGCGCGAGCATCGTCACAAGACAAATCAATGCGCCCGCGGCGAAGAAGATTACGAGCAAGGTTATTCCGATGGGTCGATGCTGCGAGCTCACGCGCGGATGATGTTATCACGCACAATCGGAGATGCGACTTCGATTGACTGATCGCGCACCGCTAGTTCCAATGAGAAATGACCCTGGCCTTGAGTGTGAGCGTTGCGGTACCGAACTGGCTGATCATGCTGCCGTTCGGAATTTTGCTCCTCGCCATCGCGATCGGTCCATTCGCGCTGATCTCGATCGTGTTTTTCAAACGATGATGCGTGCAATTGACTCTTGGCGGTGAGAAAACTCTTGCCTTAAGCACGCACTCAGGAGAATCTGCGCACCAATGCAACGGCAGCACACGTCCTCGTTCATCCGGGGTGCCGTCGCGAGTTGGATATGCGCCTCGCTCCTTTTGGCGCTGGCGCTGAGTGTCTCGCCGCATTGGCACGAGCTGATCCACTCTGATGCCAAGAGCGCGAAGCATGAATGCGCGGTGACGCTGGTCAGTTCCGGCACGCTCAAGCAATCGGCGCCTGCGCCTTTGGTTGTCGCTCCCGCGCCTGCTCTCCAATTTTGTTTCATCCCGGCGCTGCACCCTGTCTGGGTAGCTTCGCCCTTTATCGGCGCGCGAGTTTTCGAACACGCGCCGCCGGCTGGCGCTTAGGCACGGCTCCAGCCGCGTTCTCGCGCGGAGTATCGGCGTTTCGATTCGTCGCGCGTCCTGCGGCACGGATTCCGTGCACGCCCATCCACCCTTGCGGTCTCGCTTCGCGAGCGCCGCATCAACCCGCATTCACAAAATGATTTTTAAAAACTTTATCCATGAAAAAATTTCTTATCACAGCAGCAGCAGCAGTGCTCGCCGTTGCGAGCGCTGCGATTGCCCAGGACGCCGTTCGACCAATGGCGTCTCCCACACCGGCCGTCACGGCCGAGATTGATCGCGTCGTCGTCCAAAGCCAGGAGCTCGACATCTCGCGCGAGCAGATTGTCCCAAGCCTCGGCGCCACGCGTTACACGGTCGGCCCCGACCGGCTGGATTCGCAGGCCCAGGGTGAAAACGCGTCGTTCAACCAAACCATTCTGCGTTTCCCCGGCGTGGCGCAGGATTCATTTGGACAACTGCACGTCCGCGGCGAGCACGCCAACCTGCAATACCGCATCGACGACGTGCTCTTGCCGGAAAGCATTCCCGGTTTCGGCCAGGAACTCGAGACGCGTTTCGCCGACAATATCTCGCTCATCACGGGCGCGCTGCCGGCGCAGTTCGGTTTTCGCAACACCGGCGTAATCGACATCCACACCAAAAGCGGAGCCGCCTTCCAACAAAGCGAGGCGTCCGTTTACGTCGGAAGTTTCGACACGATCAAGCCGAGCTTCGAGTTCGGCAACGTGACCGGGAAACTCAGCTCTTATGTCTCGACCAGTTATTTGCACAGCGGCATTGGCATTGAGAATCCGACCGGCAGCAGCAATCCGATCCACGACAATACCGATCAATACAAATTGTTCGGCTATTTCTCCTACATTTTTGATGAGACGAGCCGGCTGACGCTTCTCCTGAGTGGCAATCACAGCGACTTCCAAATCCCAAACAATCCCGGGCAAGCGGAAGCCTTCACCGACATGGGAAGATCCACGTTCGACTCGTCGAAACTCAACGAGAACCAGACCGAGCAATCCTCCTACGCGATCCTCACCTATCAGAAGAAAATGGACGATTTCAGCATGCAGGCATCCGTCTTCACGCGCTACAGTTCCGTGTTGTTTCGGCCGGATGAGGTCGGCGATTTGATTTTCAACGGCGTCGCTTCGCGCGTGGATCGCGACATTGTCTCGAACGGGATCGAGTTCGATTCGAGCTACAAACTCAATGACCAGCACACGCTTCGCGGTGGTTTTCTTTTCAGCGAACAGCACGCGACCGTCGGGACAGCCACGCTCGTGTTTCCCGTCGACGCGAACGGCAATCAGACGAGCGATGTGCCGGAACGGATCGTCGATAACAGCCAAAAATATGGCTACTTCTACGGTTTCTATTTGCAGGACGAATGGAAGCCGTTCGAGCAACTCACGATTAATTTCGGCGGGCGCCTCGATTTCGTGAATGCCTTCTCGAATGAAAACCAACTCAGCCCGCGAATTAACATTGTTTACGAACCCTTCAAAGGCACCGCCATTCACGGCGGCTATGCGCGCTACTTCACGCCCCCACCGTTGGAGAATGTCGATCAAAGTACGATTGCCAAATTCGCCGGCACGACCAATGAATCGGCTGTCACCGAAAACTCTCCTGTTACCTCCGAGCGGGCGCACTACTTCGATGTCGGCGTGACGCAGAAAATCGCCGAAGGATTCAACATCGGACTCGACGGCTTCTATAAGAGTTCGCACTCGACGCTGGATGAAGGCCAGTTCGGCCAGGCGCTCATCCTCTCATCCTTCAATTACAAGCGAGGTGAAATATACGGCGGCGAAATTACTTCCAGCTACGATCACGGTCCGTTCTCGGCTTATTTGAATGCCGGCTACGAATGGGCGCGCGGAACACAGGTCAGCTCCGGGCAATTTCTCTTTGGTCCCGACGAGATCGCCTACATCAGCAACCACTGGGTTTTCCTCGACCACGATCAGCGTTTCACCGCGTCTGCCGGCGTCTCCTACACTTGGAACGATTGGAAGGCGGCGGTTGACGGCCTTTACGGCAACGGGCTTCGGCGCGGTTTCGCTAATACGCAGAAGAATAATCCTTACGAGACCTTCAATCTCAGCCTGCAACGCCGGATCAAAATCAGCGCAAAAACTTCCGTCGTCGTGCGCTTCGATGCCGTGAATTTGTTGGATAAAATTTATCAACTTCGTGACGGGAGCGGCATCGGTGTCGGCGCGCCGCAATTCGGCCAGCGTCGCGGGTTCTACGGCACGGTTGCCTTCGACTTCTAAGACTCCATTCGACCTTTAACCGTCGGCCGCTGGGGCTGGGTCCTATCCCCTGCTCCAGTCTGTTCCGCGGCGGCCCCGGATCAATCACCATGAAAACTCCGGCTGAAATCGCCAATCATCCCAAGGCGCGCCTGCACCGGGAACTTGTCGCAACGCTTCGCGCCTCAGGGAGTGTGAAAGGCGCGGAGCAAACCTGGGCTCGCCTCCGGCTCAATCCGCGGCTTTGGAAGCGAATTGTTACCTACGGGCTTAGCCTGCATCAGAAGCAATCGCTCTTGAACAAAATCGCGTTCCCGGATTTCAACGCCGCGGAAGTGGACGCCGCGCTCAAAGCCGGGAACAACTTGCACAAACTGCATGAGCTCGCCGGTGGCCGCGCATCCATCGCGAAGGATGCGGCCGGCCGCTACAAAGTGGGAAACAAAGGGTTAATGATCGTAAAGCACGCCGCGGCGCTCTTGGGACACGGATGATATGGCGTCCCGTTCCGAGCAGCCGCCCGAGGAATAATCATGCAAATACATCCAAACAGTATGAGCTTCGTCACGGTTCGCTTTGTTGTTCCCGCTGATCGTCGGAGCAGACAGGATATGATCGATAGAGGCAAAGCTTGCGGCTCGAAGTCAGGATGCACGCGGCTCAAGAATCCCTGCAATTCCATTCTGATGTTCTCGCGCCTGGCCCTTGTTCTTTGCTTTTTCGCGCATGTCGTCGCTGGACAAAACGCAGATTCGCAATCGCCACGGGACGCTTCGCAGCGGCCTGGGCCAGCCACCCCATCGCCTCCGCCCAGTGCCAGGGTCAGTTACGGTTCCGTTCACGTTAATGAGCCTTACGTCGCGATGACATTCGACGATGGCCCGCATCAGACGCTCACCCCAAAACTGCTCGATCTGCTCGCACAGAAAAAAATCAAAGCGACCTTCTTCGTGCTGGGCGAGAACGCACAGCGGCATCCTGAGATCCTGCAACGCGCCGTCGCTGAGGGGCACGAGATCGGCAATCATTCGTGGTCGCATCCGAATCTAGCCAAGCTTTCAAACGAAGCCCTGCGCAGCCAGCTTCAGCGCACGGACGATGTCATTACCCAGGCGATCGGTTTGCATCCAAAGATCATGCGTCCTCCTTATGGCGAACTAACCCCGAACCAACGGCAATGGGTAAATCGTGAATTCGGTTACAAAGTAATCCTATGGGACGTCGATCCGCTCGATTGGAAAGAACCTGGACCGTCGATTGTCGCGCAGCGGATCATCCGCGAAACGAAGCCGGGATCGATCATGCTTTCGCATGACATTCACGCGCAGACCATCACGGCGATGCCCGAAACCTTCGACGCGCTCCTGGCAAAAGGATTTAGATTCGTCACCGTCTCCCAGCTGCTTTCACTGGCTACAAGTTCACCGCCCCCGCTGATCACGGTCCCAGCATCCAAAACGCCGTGAAACGCAAATGCCCTGCTCAAAGCCGGGAATAATCAACGAATTAAGAGTGCCTAGCCGAGCGCAGGAGACGATTCGTGGTCGTGGCAGCTCTGAGTTTCGATCGTGACGTGGACCAGCTCATCATGCTCGCGAAGAAGAGCGCGATAGGTCTCGTTCGGCCTCGGCTCATGAGCCACGATGGAAATAATCGCGGCGAATTTGCCGCTGCCGACCTGCCAGACATGCAGATCGGTCACGATCGAGTCGTTGTCGCTTTCGATGGCGCGGCGAATTTCGTCCGGTAAATCGGAAGTGCTGGGGGTCACATCGAGCAAAACCACTCCCGTGTCGCGCAGAAGCGTATAGGCCCAGGAGAAAACAACGCCGCTTCCGACGATGCCAACGACGGGATCGAGCCAGGCCCAGCCGAAGAATTTACCCGAAGTCAGTGCGCTGATCGCCAGCACACTCGTAACGGCATCCGCCAGCACGTGAATATACGCGGCCCGCAAATTGAGATCGTGATGATGAGCATGTCCCGATTCAGCACCGCCACCGTGAGAATGATGGTGATGCGGGTCATCCTTCAGGAGGAAAGCGCAGACTAAATTTACGCAGAGCCCAAGCGCCGCGATGCCGATCGCTTCGTTGAAATGAATCGTGAGCGGAGAAAAAAGCCGATGGACCGATTCGCCCGCCATGGCGAGCGCGATGATTGCCAGCACGATGGCGCTCGAGAATCCTCCCAGCACTCCGATCTTCCCCGTGCCAAAACTGAAACGCACGTCGCTCGCGTGCCTTCGCGTAAAGTGATAAGCCAGGGCCGCCATCACAAACGCGATCACGTGTGTGCTCATGTGCCACCCGTCCGCCAGGAGTGCCATCGAGTGCGAGATCACGCCGGCTGTGATTTCCAGCAGCATCATCGCAACGGTGATCGCTATCACTACCCGCGTGCGTCGCTCCGCGCGGGAGAAATCGTGGGCGAAGTCGTGCGAATGCCGAAAACGTCCGTGCTCGATTCGATGCATCCGCTACTCTACAACATAGCTGTCGCCCGCAAGAGCCGATAGAGATCGTCAAGCATGCGACGGCAACCCTTCGACACGCATGACAAGCGCTTGCCGAGTGTCTGCTTCACGCGTAGACGAGCAGATCGATTTCTTCGGGGAGCAGGTCGGAGACTTCGCGGACCAGGTTTCCGCGGAGGATGTTGACGAGGGCGTTGCGGCGCGGGGCGCCGAGGATGAGACGCGAAGTGCCGAGCGTGGCAGCGATGTCGACGATGGTTTCGGCGGCGGATTCGCTCACGGCATAACAGAAAAGGGGCGAGTGATCGCCGGCTTTTTCTTTGGCGGCGGCAAAGATTTCGGCGGCCTCTGGATCTTCCTGCCATTTACGTTTGCTGTCCTGCTCGGTCATGAAGCGCTGCTCGCGCACGAAAAGAAGATAAAGCCGGCGTCCGGTTTCGCGTGATTCGCGCAAGGCGAAGTCGAGGGTGCGGCCCGTGCCGCGAACGGCGCAAAGAATGGATTCGGGGCTCGTGAATTCTGACCCTGATTCCGGACTGGCAGGCGCGACCTGGATAGGGAACGCGACAGGTTTGGCTGTGGGCGCGGCGTCCTTCTTCATCCGGCGTTCCTGGACGAGTCCGCGCAGGATCAATCCAACCGCGAGAACGGTAACGGCGAAGTAGCGGGCGTTTGGTTTGTCGATGAGCAGCGACATTTCAATCGCGGCCATGACGATGAAGGTTCCGAACATCAACGTCCGTTCCCATTTCTTGATCGATAGCTTCCAGTCAGTCGCAGTCGCGCCAAGATTGGTGGCGATCGCGCCGACGACGCCCACCGCATAGAGATCGGCCAGGCCAGCCATGTCTTTGACGAGAACGACGAGAAGCATGGGGACAACGGTGGCGAGCAGCATGCCGATGCTCGGCACGCCCCATTTGTTGAGACGCTGAAAGATCGAGGGCAGCTCACGGTCGCGCGCCATGAGGAATTGGATCGTGATCAGGTCAACGATCGCCGTGTTGACGGCGGAGAGCAGGAGCAAGCCAAAGGTGATGCTGACGGCAAAACCAAAGGCGTGGCCAATCGCCGGACCGAGTGCGCCGCCGACAAAAGTTTCGCCCATGTAACGCAGCATGTAGTCGCGCACGCCCTCCGCGCCGGGCGCGTTCACGTCGCCATTCGCGATCTGCAAACCGCCGAGCGCGTGCATCGCGAGTCCGAGAAGCGCGGTGAAAATGCAGACCTCGATCATCACCCACAGCAGCGCGGGTGTGGAAGTTTTGCGCACGGATGGATTGGCATCCGTGCTGCCGGGATCGAGCCGCATCACCCCGGTGGCGTTTGCGATCGCTTCCACGCCGGAGAGCGCAAGCACGATCCCGACGAAGCCCCCCCAGTTTTGCCAGAAGCCGCCCTGCAGCGGTTGCAGATGTCCGATCGCAGTGCCGAGATGCGGGAGACTGAAAAGGCCGAGCGTGATGACAACGATGAGAGTTGGAACCGAAATCAAAAAGGCGAGGCCGCCGGTGTGTTTCGGGCCGAGCAAATTCAGCAGGCCGATGACGAGGATGGCGGCAGCCGCAAATTTTTCCGGATGCGGAACACCGAGATAGCGAAACGCGGAGAGCGCGCTGATCGCGGCGGTGACCAGGTAATCCGCGATGAGCAGAAACGCGCCGACGATCGAAATGATTTCGGAGCGATGGCGGACGCTGGCGTAGACGCCGCCGCCATCCGGATAAAGCCGGCAGATGATGATGTAGTTGATCCCGACGAGCGCGGTGAGAACGCACATCGCACCGATCAGCCAGAACGACGCGTAGCCGCCGACCGCGAACGCGAGTCCGATGACGTACGCTTTGCTCGTGCCCCAGTCCCCGTAGAGGATCGCAGCCGCGCGCGGAACATTGACGTTCCGGGGCCGTTTAACGGTTGTGATCATCGTTGGTGTCCGTTGCGGGTGAGCTATGACCGAGCACCCCCGGAAGAAGTGATTTCGACGTTAATGGTTTTTTAATACGTTCCGCCAGCCGTTTTAATTCACGCTGCCGATGTCGCCATTCTTGACGCTCATCCCCGACGGAGCCCATACTCGCGGCCTACTCGGAGGAAAACCTATGCTTCATCTCGATACAGGGAATACGGCGTTCATGCTCCTGTGCGCCAGTCTGGTGATGTTGATGACGCCGGGGCTGGCCTTTTTTTATGGCGGACTCGTCGGCCGAAAAAACGTGCTGGCCATCATGATGCAGAGCTTCGTCTCGATGGGCTGGACCACAGTGTTGTGGTGGGCCTTCGGATTCTCGCTCTGCTTCTCCGGCGATCACAAAAGCGGCACCGATTTCTTTGGCATCGTCGGCAATTTGAACTGGATGGGCCTGCGGGGCATCACGCTCTCCACTCCATCATCGCAGAACGAGACGATCCCAATGCTCGTCTTCTGCGCTTACCAAATGATGTTCGCCATCATCACTCCGGCGCTGATCACCGGCGCATTTACCAACCGGATCACGTTTAAGGCCTACATGCTGTTTCTGACCACGTGGCTGATCTTTGTCTACTTTCCGTTCGTCCACATGGTGTGGGGCGGGGGCATCCTGGCGGAGTGGGGCGTGAAAGATTTTGCCGGCGGAATCGTCGTGCATAACATCGCGGGAATCGCCGCCCTCGCCTCGATTCTTTACGTCGGCAAGCGCAAAGTCGTGGACCGCGGTCCGCACAGCATTCCGCTCGTTGCGCTAGGCACTGGCTTGCTCTGGTTCGGTTGGTACGGCTTCAATGCTGGCTCCGAGTTCCGTGTCGATTCGACCACCGCGGTGGCGTTCATCAATACCGACGTGGCCGCTTCGTTCGCCGCGATCGCGTGGTTGCTCGTGGATTGGCGGCTTTCGAAAAAGCCGAAGTTCCTCGGCTTGCTGACGGGTGCGGTAGCGGGTCTCGCTACGATCACGCCCGCAGCGGGCTACGTGTCTCCGGCCACTGCCGTCATCATCGGAGTTGTGGCAGGCGTCGTCTGCTACTACGCCTGCGCGCTGAAGAACCGGCTGCGATGGGACGACGCTCTCGATGTGTGGGGCGTGCACGGCGTCGGCGGCTTTCTCGGCATCGTTCTGCTTGGCGTGTTCGCCTCGACGGCGTGGAATCCGGCGGCTAATGGCGGTGTAAATGGATTGCTCGCCGGCGACTCGATTTTCTTTCTGAAGCAGCTCGCCGCGGCGGTGTTCTCGTCGGTCTGGGCGTTCGTCTTCACGCTGGGAATGCTCTGGCTCATCAACCGCATTACGCCGGTGCGTGTCGAGGATGCGCACGAAGAACTCGGCCTCGACGAGGCGATCCACGGCGAGACCGCGTACGTGGAAGTGGACATCGCGGTGATCCGGCCTGGCCAGCCACTGTGATCACGCCTTAGCGGACGAACATTGCCTGACAAGCGTATCACACGCCGCGAGAGTTCGTGTTCTGCACGAGTCGCGTCTAAGGCCAGATCGAGTAATTTGAGAAGATGCGAGCGCTGGTTGTTGATGACGAACAGAACATTCGGCGCACTTTGACCCTCGCGCTCGAATCGATGGGCTACGAGGCGACGAACGTGGCGACCGGGCCAGATGCGCTCGGCGAACTCAAGGCCCGCCGGTTCGATGTGATGCTGCTCGATCTCAAATTGAGCCAGGAGAGCGGGCTCGAGGTTCTCGATGAAGCGATTCGAGTTTCACCAACTCTGGCCGTGGTGATCATGACAGCGTTCGCGTCGATCGACACTGCCGTGGAGGCGATGCGGCGCGGAGCTTTCGATTATCTTCCCAAACCATGTACGCCTGAGCAGCTTCGACAGGTTCTCGGCCGCATCCAGAAAACACGCAAGCTGGAACGCCGCGTGGCCGAGCTGGAGTCGCGGCTGAGCGCAGATTCGCCCGAGATCGATCTCACGACGCATTCGCTGGTGATGAAGAGGGCATTCGACGTTGCATTCAAAGCGGCGGGGACGGAAGCCACAGTCCTGCTCCTGGGTGAGAGCGGCACGGGCAAGAGTGTCCTGGCGCGCGCGATTCATCAGCGAAGCGCGCGGAACAACGGCGCGTTTGTCACCGTCAGTTGCCCGAGCCTGACGCGCGAACTGTTGCAAAGCGAATTGTTCGGTCATGTCAAAGGAGCGTTCACTGGAGCGCTCGCGGAAACGTGGGGAAAGGTGACTGCGGCGGAAGGCGGCACTCTCTTTCTGGACGAGGTAGGCGACCTGCCGCCTGAGACGCAAGCGAAACTGCTGCGTTTGCTGCAAGAGCGGGAATATGAGCGGGTCGGCGAGACCAAAGTGCGATACGCCGACGTGCGAGTCATCGCGGCGAGCAATCGAGATTTGGCCAAGGCGGTCGCCGCCGGAACTTTTCGCGAAGATCTCTTTTATCGGCTCAACGTCATCTCGATTACGCTGCCGCCATTGCGCGATCGGTTGGACGACGTAGAGCGCCTGGCGATGGCTCATCTGCATTCGGTGGCAAATGAGTGCGACAAGAAGATCGACAGCATTTCGGCGGACGCGCTCGAAGTGATGAAGCGATACAACTGGCCGGGTAACATTCGTGAGTTGCGGAATGTGATCGAGCGCGCGGTCATTCTCAGCAGCAATCATGAAATCGAGGTCAGCGATCTGACGGAGACGATCGAGCCGAATTCTGATATCCGGATTGGAGGGAAGGTAAGTTTGGAAGACCTCGAAACAGCGCACATCAAGAAGGTGGTCGCGAATTCCCCAACGCTGGAGGAAGCGGCCGCTGTCCTGGGCATTGATGCGGCGACGCTTTACCGGAAACGCAGGAAGTTCTCCTAAGTTGGAGATTGCCCAGTCGCCAACGGCTAGTTCGTGCGAGGGGCAAGAGATGTCGAATCCGAGCGTAAATCCGCGTAACCTCTTAATCCAACATCCTAAACAACCGCGCGGAGCAGGCCGCTGGACGGCGCAAAGGCAGTGATTACAGTTTGGTTATGGAGTTCGCCACCGCCGCCGCGTGGCGACTACAGCCCAAACCGCCTCAATAATCCCGAATGGCCAGGCGCCTTGCAAAAATCCATATGTCGAACCCAAGACGCACGAAAGAGCGAAACCTAGAATGAACCAAGGCTCCGCTTTTCTAATGCGTAGCAGATCATCATGCTCGTCACGGCCGCGAATCCGAATAGGGTTAGCGCGTCAACTTTCATCAGCTACGGGATCAGCAGATTGAATGTCTCGTCCAAGATTCCAAACGGTAGCAGCACGGGCGTGATGATCAGCTTGATTTATAGCTCACGCTCCTTGATCGTCTGGGAAGAGTCTCCAGCATGAGTGTCGATGCTCTTCAGGCTGGCAGTTTTCTGCTGGTCGTCGTTGCGCTGGTCAAGCCGGTTGGCGTGTATCTGGAACGGGTTTTCCAGTGGAAAAAAACATGGCTCGATCCGCTGCTCGTGCCAGTCGAGCGCCTCATTCACCGGATTCTGGGCATTGACGCGCGATGTGAAATGGATTGGAAACGTTACTCGGTGGCCTTCGTGAGTTTCAGCGTCGTCAATGTTGTCGCGATCTATTTTCTGCTGCGCTGGCAGGGACGGTTGCCGTGGTGTTTTCCGAAGATAATGACCACGCTGATGACTCCAGATCTGGCGGCAAACACCGCTGTGAGTTTCGTGACCACCACCACATGGCAGGCCTACGCTGGCGAGAACACGTTGAGCTACTTTAGTCAGCTATTACTCGCCGGGCAAAACTTTGTCGCCGGGGCGGCGGGTCTTGCCGTCGGTGTTGCTTTTATCCGCGGCTATACGCGCGAAAAGACGGAGAACCTGGGTAACTTCTGGGTTGATCTCATTCGCGCGCTCTTATGGGTGCTCGTGCCGATATCGGTCGTCGGCAGCATCGTACTGGTCTGGCAAGGTGTGCCGATGAATTTCCTGCCCTACGCCGTCGCGCATACTATCGACGGCGGCACACAGACCATCCCTCGAGGGCCTGTCGCCGCGCTGGAGTTTATCAAGAACCTCGGCACCAACGGCGGCGGCTTTTTCAATGTCAATGGCGCACATCCCTTTGAAAATCCGACGCCGCTAACGAACTTTATCGAGCTGCTCGCGATTGTCGTGCTGCCCGCCGCGTTCACGCACACCTTCGGCCGCATGGTGGGCCGACCGCGTGACGGTTGGGTGATTTTTTGGACGATGACCGCGCTCTTTATTGCAGGATTGGTTGTGTGTGAGTGGGCGGAGGGAAGGGTGCATCCCGCGTTCGCGCACGAGATCACCGGCGGCAACATGGAAGGCAAGGAGGTGCGCTTCGGCGTCGGTGGCTCGGCGCTCGCAGCGGTCGTGACTTCGAACGGCGCGACCGGCTCCTACAACTCGATGCACGATTGCTTCCAGCCGCTCGGAGTTGCGGTGCTGCTGATAAATATGTTGCTCGGCGAGATTGTCTACGGTGGCTTGGGCACGGGGCTTTACAGCATGATCTTTGTCGCCTTGCTCGCGCTTTTCGTCGGTGGATTAATGGTCGGCCGCAGCCCCGAACATCTTGGCCGCCGCCTGGGGCCGAGTGAGATGAAGCTCATTGCACTCTATACGCTCCTCGGCCCTGTCACCGTGCTGGTGATGACTGCTGCTGCTGTCGTTACGGACGCCGGTCGCGCGGGACTAACGACTAACGTCGGGCCGCATGGATTCACCGAAATTCTTTTCGCCTACGCAAGCACGTTCGCAAACAACGGCCAGAGCATGGGGGGCCTCAGCGCCAATAGTGTTTTTTACAACACGACGACGATCATCACCATGTTGGCCGGCCGCTTTGGTCTGGCGGTCCTGGCTCTGGCCCTGGCGGGCCGCTTCGCCGCGGCGCGCCGACGACCGGCCAGCGCTGGCTCGATGCGTTCGGACGGAGTGCTATTCGGTGTGCTGCTTGCGGGAACGGCAATCCTTGTGGGTGCGTTGAATTTCCTGCCTGCACTCGCGCTGGGACCGATCCTCGAATATTTTTCCATGCATCCATAGCCGGTTCCGCGTTGAAATGGATTATCGCAATGGCCAAAGGAGGAAAAATCGCTGCGTCATATCCCCGGGATAGTGGGCGGAGTAAATGAGCCGAACGTCGCCGATGCGGCGACGCTTTACCGGAAACGGAAGAAGCTCTCTTAGATTGCAGATTGCCTAGTCGCCAACGGCTACATCATGCAAAATGCGATGCGTGGGAGATATCGATCCAACAGGCGATTTGCGTAAGACGCTTTACGCGACGAGCTAACACGACGCGCTGCATCTATGGCACAACCTGAGCTAAAACGGCGATTGATGCTGCGGAACCGGATCATTCTCGGGCTCGCGCCCATCTTCATTCTCCTCATCGCCATGGGCATCTACGCCGTCTCTTTGTTCGCCAAACTGGGCGGTGCCGTTGATGTGATCCTGCGGGAGAACTTTCGCAGCGTTCTGGCGGCCCAGAACATGAAGGAAGCGGCCGAGCGCATGGACTCGTCGCTGTTCTTTTCCCTGGTTGCGGAGGAGGAGAGAGGCCGCCGGATGTACGAACAGAATCTGCCGATCTTTCGCGACAACCTAAAGATCGAGCTTAGCAATATCACGTTGCCGGGCGAAAGGGAATTAGCGGAGAAGATTGCCACCTTGCATGACCGCTACGTGAAGCAGGCCGAGACGTTCTTGAGCACTACCGACCTGACACAACGCCGGCAGATGTACTTCGGTGAGATGTTGCCGACGTTCACCGAGATCAAAGACACGGCCGATAGAATCCTGCGCATCAATCAAGACGCGATGGTGAAGGCTGATCGCGACGCGCGCGCCCTGAGCGCGACGTCGATCCGTTACATGATCATCGCCATCGGCGGCGGGCTGGTGGTTGCGGTGTTTTTCGCCGTGCGATTACAGCGCTCCATTTTGCGTCCGATCCGGGCACTGACCGCGTCGTCCAGGGAATTGGGCGAAGGCAATCTCGATCAGGTCGTGCCGGTCGTGTCCCACGATGAACTTGGCCAGCTTGCGGACGCCTTCAACAAAATGGCGGGCAAGCTTCGCTCCTATCGTCAGGTCACCAGTGACCAGATTCTCCAGGCGCGGCAGATGACCGAGATCACGTTCTCCGCGTTTCCGGACGCAATCGTCGTTTTGTCGCAGGAGGGCAAGATCGATTTCAAGAACCCAGCGGCGGACCGCTTGTTTGCAAAGCTAGGCAAGGATTATCTGCCCAGTCCGGTTATGACAGAAACTGAGCGCGTCTTGAAAGGCGGCGCGGATTTCTTGCCGACCGATCTGGCCAAGGCGCTTTGTCTGCGTCTCGATGACAAAGAAACTTTTATTCTGCCCCGCGTCATCGGCATGCACGACGAACATGGCCATGTCTTCGGGGCAGCTGTCGTTCTCCAGGATGTTACTCGTTTCCGCTTGGTCGACGATGTGAAGACCAATCTTGTTTCGACTGTCAGCCACGAGCTGAAGACTCCTCTGACCAGTGTGCGAATGGGTCTTCATCTCCTGCTCGAAGAGAAGATCGGCGCGCTCAATCCCAAACAGACCGAACTTCTCCTGGCCGCGCGCGAAGATTCTGAACGGCTGCTTCGGATGATCAACGATCTGCTTGATCTGGCGCGGATTGAATCAGGCTCCCGTCGAATGAGTCTCGAACGGCACTCACCAAACGAGCTTGTGCAAAAGGCGGCAAGCAAACTTGTCGATCTTGCCGAAGCGCGCAACGCGCGTCTTAAGCCGGACGTGGAAGCGGACCTACCTGAGGTAGCGGTCGAACCGCAGCAAATCTTCCACGTTTTTTCCAATTTTGTTTCGAACGCGGCAAAGTATTCGCGCGCCGGCGAAGAAATCGTCATCGCGGCACGGCGGGATCAGGACGGCGGAGTCCGGTTCTCGGTGACGGATCACGGCCCTGGCATTCCACTCCAATATCAACCGCGGATGTTCGAGAAGTTTTTTCGCGTGCCCGGCACGGACTCGCGTGGCGCGGGGTTGGGGCTTGCCATCGCACGCGAGATCGTAACTGCGCATGACGGCTGGGTCGGCGTCGACAGTCAGCCGGGCAAAGGGAGCGAATTCTATTTCGTCTTGCCCGCCGCTGAAGCGATGGCGCGGCCGGTCATTTCGGAGGCAAAAAAAATATGAACAAGCAAATCCTAATTGTAGAAGACGAACGCAATGTCCGTCTGACTTATCGAGCGGCTCTCGAGACCGAGGGTTTCGATGTGACTGAAGCCGATTGCGGTGCGGCGGCGGTGGAAAAGTTCGCGCAAGCGAACTTCGATGTCGCCGTGCTGGACCTGCGCATGCCGGAAATGGACGGCCTGGAGCTCTTGGAAGTGATGCGGGACAAGAATATCAAGACGCCCGCCGTGATCATCACCGCGTACGGTGACGTGCCCAATGCCGTGAAAGCAATGAAGCTGGGCGCGATCGATTTCCTGGCCAAACCAATCACACCGGACCAACTGCGTTCCCTCTTGAGCGAGGTGATCGAGCGACACGCGCTTCCTTTCGTGCCGAGGCGAAAACCGGGTGCGCCGAAGTACAAGGCCGAGCCGAACGTGCATTTGCTCGCCGCCAAGCGCGCCATAAACAACCGGGAGTTCGAGGAGGCCCGCGGTCACCTCGCGGAAGTGATCAAACAAAATGACCGCATGATCGAGGCGCACAATCTTCTTGGCGTCTTATACGAAATGAAGCAGGAATACGCGATCGCGAAGCGCTGTTATGGCCGCGCCATTGCGATTGACTCCAAGTACGAACCCGCGCAGCAAAACATGCGACGCCTCTTCGAATTATTTGAGTTCGGCACGAGCAAGGAGCCGATCAATCTCGGCGAGTAGGCTCGGCGGGCTCTTGCAATTTGCAGTTCCGCAAAACTGAAATGCCTGCGTTTTGCACGGAAGCCCGTCGCGTTTCAAGCACGGCAGATCACGCTAACTCGTTCAAGCGAAAGGAGATAGTTTCATGCTTGTCTATTGGGCACGCCGGCAGCTAAGACCTGCTGGCATGTGCATCGATTCAATGTCTGCAACACGTTTCGTGGTCCTCGCGATCATGAGTCTTGGTTCACGTGTCGCGTTCGCAGGGGAAACAAGTATGCCAGTGGAAACGAAGCCTCCAGAATCGCGTTTCAAGATTTCTGGTTGGATCGACAGCGGCATCACGTTCAATCCGGACAGCCCGCAAGATAATCAGAACTTCGGCCGTTTTTTTGACGATCGCGCGAACGAGCCACTCCTAAACCAAGCCGTGATTAATTTCGAGCGCGCACTGGCGCCGCAGCCCGGCGAGTTCGATTGGGGCTTTAAGTTGCAACTCATGTCCGGAAGCGACGCGCGCTTCATCCATTCGCTTGGCCTGTTCAGCGATACGGCGGCTACGTCGATCGTCCAGCCAGACCTGGTCGAGGCGTATCTGAATCTGCACTTTCCTGTCTTCACGGAAGGCGGCCTTGATTTGAAACTGGGCAAGTTCGTTACCCTGGAAGGAGCCGAAACGATCGATCCGCGGACAAACTTCTTCTATTCGCACACTTACATCTTCAATTTTGGAATCCCGTTCGATCACACGGGCGCGCTGGCGACGTTTCACGCGACCAAGTGGCTCGACATAATGGGTGGCGTGACGCGTGGCGTTAACACCAGCATCGACGACAACAACGACGCGCTGGCTTTCCACGGAGGGATCGGTTTGAACTTCAACGAAGGCAAAGTCGTTGTGGCCGCTTCTACTCACATCGGGCCAGAAACGCCGAACAACGACCACGATTTGCGCTACCTCAACGCGATTACAACCACGTGGAAGATTAACGACAAGCTTACCTCGATCACCGATCTCAATTATGCGCTGGATGAAGTGACTGACGCAAAGGCCTACGGCATCGCTCAGTATTTCACCTACACGATCAACAATTGGCTTACAGCCGGCATTCGCGGTGAAATCTTCCGCGATGAGCAGGGCTTTTACGTGGTCTCGTTTGCCGACACTCATGACCCGATGCGTGTCCTGGCAGGCGAGCCGGCCATCGATCCGCGCACTGTCGGCGGAGGGAGGACCACCTATGGGGCGGTTACAGCCGGCGTAAACATCAAACCACCGATGCCCAAGCCCCTGGCCGCCCTGACGATCCGGCCCGAGGTCCGATACGACCGCTCTCTTAACAACACGCGACCGTTCAACAACTCAAGCGATCGCGACCAGTTTACCGTCGGAGTTGATTTCATCCTTACGTTCTAACCCTTAATGATCCATGCAAGACTTCATTCTCTTTCTACTGATAGTTGTTGTCTTCGCGTTGCCACTCACTTCCCTGTGGCTCTGCGAGAAGGCCGCAAAGCGCAGAAATGTTCGCAAATCAACGCGATCGCTCGGTCGCTGGAGTCGATCTCCTCACCATTACGCCTGACAATTTTATGAACGACCTTTTTTTCATCGGACTAACGATTGGTTTCTTTGTTCTCATGCTCGTCTTTATCTGGGCGTGCGAAAAAGTTTAGCCGTAGCGGAGATCCATATATTTATGACCAACCTTATTGTCGGAATCATCGCTCTCGCGCTGATTGTCTACCTCATCTTCACGATTATTCGTCCGGAAAAATTCTGATTTACTTATGACTGCCAACGGCTGGATTCAATTCGCACTTTACGTTGCCGCGCTTCTTCTTGTTACGAAGCCGCTCGGACTCTACCTGCTGCGCGTCCTGGATGCGCGCGGCAAGACGTTTCTCGACCCAATCATGAGGCCGATCGAGCGGCTCACTTACAAATTGCTCTGCGTCGATCCGGAGGAGGAACAGGATTGGAAACGTTACACCGCCGCGATGCTGATCTTCAGCTTCGTGACCATGCTGTTCACCTACGCGATTCTAAGGTTGCAGGATGTGTTGTGGCTCAACCCGCAAAAAATGGCTGCGGTTTCCGAGCATCTCTCGTTCAACACCGCCGCCAGTTTCACCACGAACACGAATTGGCAAAGCTACGTCGGCGAAAGCACAATGTCGTACCTTTCGCAGATGGTTGGCCTCGCCAGCCACAATTTCTTGTCGGCGGCCGTCGGCATCAGTATCGCAGCCGCGTTAGTGCGCGGCATTGCCCGGCACTCCTCCAAGACCATCGGCAACTTCTGGGTCGACCTGACCCGCGTTACTTATTACCTGCTGCTGCCGATCTGCTCGATCTACGCGGTCGTTCTCGTCTCGCAGGGCATGATTCAAAACTTCAAGCCCTACGACACGGTGAGCCTGACGGAACCTTTCACGACGCAAGTGCCGAAGGTCGATGACAAAGGTAATCCGGTGCTCGATCCCGCGGGCAAACCGGTGATGGAAGACAAAAAGATCGATACGCAAACGATCGCGCAGGGTCCGATGGCATCGCAGATCGCCATCAAGATGTTGGGAACAAACGGCGGTGGTTATGCGAACGCAAACGCTGCGCATCCTTACGAGAATCCCACGCCGCTATCGAATTTCCTGCAAATGCTCTCTATCTTTGCCATCCCGAGTGCGCTCACTTATTACCTGGGGCGAATGGTAAAGAACCAGGGCCACGGCTGGGCCGTGTGGAGCGCGATGTTCGTGGTTTTTCTAACCGGCGTTTTGGTTTCCTGGCACTACGAAGCCGCGGGCAATCCGATGATGCATCAACTCGGCGTCGATCCGGCTTCGGGTAACATGGAAGGGAAGGAAGTTCGCTTCGGCATTTTTAATTCCGCGCTTTTCGCAACGATCACGACCGATGCTTCCTGCGGAGCCGTGAACTCGATGCACGATTCGTTTACGCCGCTCGGCGGACTCGTGCCGCTGCTTAACATCGAGCTGGGCGAGGTGATTTTCGGCGGTGTCGGAGCCGGTCTCTACGGTATGCTCGTTTTCGTCGTGCTGGCGGTGTTCATCGCCGGCTTGATGGTTGGTCGCACGCCGGAGTTCCTGGGAAAGAAGATCGAGCCATACGATGTCAAGATGGCGTCATTCGTCATTCTCGTGCTGGGCTTTTCGATTCTCGGATTTTCCGCTTGGGCCTGCATGAACAAATGGGGCGCGCCGGACGCGATGGGCGCGCTGACCGACGGCACAAACAACAGCGGCCCCCATGGATTCAGTGAAATCCTATACGCCTATAGTTCCTGCACGGGTAACAATGGCAGTGCCTTTGCCGGCATCGGCGCCAACACGCCTTGGTACAACGCCACGCTCGGACTGGCCACTCTGTTCGGACGCTTTGCCATGATCGTGCCGATCCTGGCGCTGGCTGGCTCGCTTGCTCGCAAGAAGCGTGTGGCATCAAGTGCGGGCACTTTTCCTGTCTCAGGTCCGCTTTTTACCACGCTCCTTGTCGGCACCGTCCTGCTGGTCGGCGCGCTCACGTTTTTCCCGGCGCTCTCGCTTGGACCAATCATCGAGCATTTCATGATGCACGCCGGCAACCAGTTCTAAGACGACTCTCAACCAAAGACTCTCAACTCATCTATGGCTGCAAAAACTCATTCGATCTTCGACCCAACGATTATTGTTCCGGCAATCGGAGAGGCTTTCAAGAAACTTAACCCCCTCCACATGGTGGGTAATCCGGTGATGTTCGTCACGGAAGTCGGCGCGGCGATCACCACCGTGCTGATGTTCACTGGGACGGAAGGGGCATCGTTTGGATTCCTTCTGCAAGTCACGCTCTGGCTCTGGTTCACGGTGGTTTTCGCGAACTTTGCCGAAGCGATGGCGGAAGGTCGCGGCAAAGCGCAGGCGGATTCGCTGCGCAAAGCACGGACGCAGACATTCGGGCAACGTCTCACTTCGAGTGGCGGCCTTGAGCAGGTTCCCGCCGACCAATTGCGCAAAGAAGACGTCGTCATCGTGAAAGCGGGCGAGTTGATTCCCGGCGACGGTGAGATCATCGAAGGGGCAGCAACCGTGGACGAGTCGGCCATCACCGGCGAATCGGCGCCAGTTGTGCGCGAAGCGGGTGGCGATCGCAGCGCCGTGACCGGCGGCACGCGCGTCCTTTCGGACATTATCAGAATCCGCATCACCTCGAATCCAGGCGAGACATTTTTGGATCGGATGATCGGCCTGGTGGAAGGCGCGAAACGTCAAAAGACGCCTAACGAAATTGCGCTCACCATTCTGCTCTCGGCGCTTACGATCATCTTTCTCATCGTGCTCATATCGCTCAAGGCCTATGGCATTTATGTCGGCGTGACATTTTCAATCACGGTGCTGGTGGCGCTGCTTGTCTGTTTAATCCCAACGACGATCGGCGGATTGCTCAGCGCGATCGGTATCGCGGGGATCGACCGGCTTGTGCAGAAAAATGTGCTCGCGATGAGCGGCCGCGCGGTCGAGGCCGCCGGCGACGTGGATGTGTTGCTGCTCGACAAGACCGGTACGATCACGCTCGGCAATCGCCAGGCGGCGGCGTTCGTTCCGATTCCGGGAGTGAGCGAACAAGAGTTGGCCGAAGCCGCTCAACTTTCCTCGCTCGCCGATGAAACGCCTGAAGGCCGCAGTATCGTCGTGCTCGCAAAACAAAAATACGGAATTCGCGGGCGCGAGTTGCACGAGATGCTAAACGCGAAGTTTGTCCCCTTCAGTGCGCATACACGAATGAGCGGCGTGGATTATAACGGCGAAAGTTACCGCAAGGGCGCAGCTGGCGCGATCCGCGATTGGGTTGGCGGACAGCTTCCCAAGGAAATCGAGAACGAAGTCGAGGCAATCTCGAACCATGGCGGCACCCCCCTCGTGGTCGCGATGAAAAATAAGGCACTCGGTGTTATTTATCTGAAAGACATTGTCAAAGGCGGTCTGTCGGAGCGGTTCGAACGTTTCCGCGCGATCGGCATTCGGACGGTGATGATAACCGGTGACAATCCGCTGACCGCCGCCGCGATCGCCAAGGAAGCCGGGGTGGATGATTTCCTCGCGCAGGCAACACCGGAAGACAAGCTCGCGCTCATCCGCAAGGAACAGGAGGCGGGGCACCTCGTTGCCATGACGGGCGACGGCACGAACGACGCGCCCGCGCTGGCGCAAGCGGACGTGGGCGTGGCCATGAATACCGGGACGCAAGCGGCCAAGGAAGCGGGCAATATGATCGATCTCGATTCAAACCCGACGAAACTGCTGGAGGTTGTCGAGATCGGAAAACAACTCCTGATCACGCGCGGTGCGCTGACCACGTTCAGCATCGCGAACGACGTAGCCAAATATTTTGCGATCATCCCCGCGATGTTGCTCGGCACCTTTCCGCTGATCGCCCCGCTCAACGTCATGCGGCTGCAATCACCGACGAGCGCGATCCTAAGCGCTGTTATTTTTAATGCGCTGGTTATTATCGCGCTGGTTCCGCTCGCACTGAGGGGCGTAAAATTCCGGCCGCTCGGCGCGGCCAGGATTCTTCGGCGCAATCTGCTGATTTACGGCCTCGGCGGCATTTTGATTCCATTTATCGGAATCAAAATAATCGACATGATTATTACTGCGGTGCAACTCGCTTGACTCAACCCATGAGAAACATATTCATCGAAATCAAAAACTCCGTCATCGCGACCATTGTTTTCGCGATCATCCTGTGCGGCATTTATCCGCTAATTGTCTACGGTGCCGGCCAACTTTTCTTCCCGAATAAGGCAAATGGCAGCTTGATCGAGGGAAAAGACCGCAGGCTTGTCGGTTCCGAATTGCTCGGACAAACGTTTAGCCGGGATAAATATTTTCACCCACGTCCATCAGCCGCCGGCGCGGGCTATGATGCCGCCAACTCGAGCGGCACGAATCTGGGGCCGACCTCGAAGAAGCTGATGGATTCGGTCAAGGCCGCGGTCGAGCAATATCGGAAGGAAAACAATCTCACGGCGGATGTGCTCGTCCCGGCGGACGCCGTGACTTCGTCCGGCAGCGGACTCGATCCGCATATTAGTGTGAAGAACGCGGAACTCCAGGTGCCGCGCGTTGCCAAAACGCGCGGTCTGAGCGAGGACAACGTGCGCGATCTCGTAAAACAAAACACCGATGGTCCGCAATTTGGAATTCTCGGCGACCCGGGCGTCAACGTCCTTAAACTAAACCTCGCCCTCGACGGAGAACGCTGATTTTCTGTCGCTAACGCCAGAAGAATAAGATCGATATCAAGGCGAAAATCGGCACGAGGACCGGTATCGCGAACTTCCAGATGTAGTTGAAGAAGCCGGGCACTGGCACGCGAGCGTGTTCCGCGATTGCCTTCACCATTAGATTCGGTGCATTGCCGATATAGCTGAGGGCTCCAAAACAAGTGGCGCCCAACGAAATCCCTATTAACTCGCGGCCGTTTTCGGAAATGAACTTCGTGACATGCGACGAATCGTTAAGGTCCAAGCCGTGCAGTCCGAGAGCAGCTGCGAAGAAAGCCAGATAAGTCGGCGCGTTGTCGAGCAGTCCCGAGAGGAGGCCGGTCGCCCAATAGAACGCCAAGTTAGAATGTAATCCCAGTTTCCCAGCCGAATGTTCCATGTATTCCAGGACCGGAATCATCGTCCCGAAAATACCCAGAAAGAGCCAGCCGACTTCCATGAGCGGCGCAAAAGTAAAGCTGTTGGCTTCGCGAATTCTTCTCGGCGTGGCCAGATAGGATCCGACTGCAGTTAAGATCATGAGCGGTTCGCGCCAGCCCGCGGGAACGGCAATGAGCGCTCCCAAGATTACCAACAAGAAGATGAAATTATGTGCGCCGTCGCAGCTCCATCGCGTTAGCTGGCTTTCGCGATTACCCTTTCGGCTTGCGGCTAGATCCAGGACGAAAAATACCAGGAGAACAAGCCCAACCGTGGACAGCCATTGACGCCAGCAATGCTGGAGCGGCCACCAGAATGGCACGCCCTTCAGAAATCCCAGGAACAGAGGCGGCCCTACCGGCAAAAGCGCGCCGCCGATATTGCTGATCACAAAGATGAAAAACGCGATATGCCTTGGTGCGATGCGCCGCCCGTTCATCGCAATCCAGGGCCGAATAAGCAGCATCGAAGCGCCGATGGTCCCGATCAGATTTGCCAAGAGCGCGCCGAAAAGAAGAAACAACATGTTTCTGGTTGGGCTGCTCGGGGCCCGGGTACGCAGATGAATCCCGCCCGATACGACAAAAAAAGAACCGACCACGACCATGAAAGTTGCGTAATCAGTCCCCGCCTGGATGACTCGCGTGGTTTGATGGACGACGAACACATGATAGAAACAGACCATGCTGGCAAGGGCGATGCAGAGCTGGTAGTAATGGCGCTCCCAATGGCGTTGAGCGATCAGCGGACCGAAGGCGATCGCGAGCAACAGCAATCCAAATGGCAACATGATGGGCCAGTTTGGTTGTGTGGCGAGGAAGCCGGTAAGCATTTTCCAATTGCACTTGCCCGTGTCTGATTGGTCAACCAAACTCGGCGTCAAAACACGATGGCCTCAGCGCCGCCAGATCAACCTCCTGCTTGTAGAAATGTTGTGCTCACTGACGTTCGAGGTCACGCTGCCGCGTCGCCCCGGTCGATCAGTTAATTGAACGTCATTCGCATGGCTGAGACACCTGCTCCATCTAAACCGACCGCGGAAGATTTTCTCTCGATCATCCGCGCGCAGCAGCGGGGCAAACTAAAAATCTATCTCGGTTCCTCACCCGGCGTGGGCAAGACCTACGAAATGCTAATTGAAGGCAACCGTCTCAAGAAGCGCGGTGTCGATGTCGTGGTCGGATACGTCGAGCCGCATGATCGCCCGGAAACGACTGCACAAATCGGCGATCTCGAAGTTGTGCCGCCGCGCATCGTGAAATATCGCGACGTCGTGCTTCGCGAAATGGATCTCGATGCCGTCCTCGCGCGCAAGCCGACTGTCGCGCTCGTAGACGAACTCGCGCACACAAACGCACCCGACAGCAAGAACCGGAAACGCTACGAGGACATTCAGGATTTGATCGCCACCGGCATCAACGTCATCAGCACGGTCAACATTCAGCACCTCGAATCGCTTTATAACATCGTCGAGCAATCGACCGGTGTGCGCGTGAAGGAGCGCGTGCCCGATGAAGTTGTCGCGCAAGCGGATCAGATCGTGACGGTCGACCTTCCCACGGAAGATCTCTTGGAACGGTTGCAGTTGGGGAAAATTTATCCGCCTGAACGCGTGCAAGCGGCGATGGCAAATTTCTTTTCCAAAAGAAATCTAAACTGCCTGCGCGAAATGACGCTCAGCGAAAGCGCAAACTTTCTCGATCGCCAGCAGCGCGAGACCATGCCGAGCGAACCGAGTGTGAGCGCTATTGGCCAGGTGATGGTCGCAATTAGCAGCCGCGGACCCGACTCAGGCAAACTACTGCGGAAAACGGCGCGCCTCGCCACGCAGCTCAACGGCAACTGGTACGCAGTTTACGTTCGCACGCCGGAGGAATCGGCCATCAAGATCTCTGCCGAGGATCAGCGCCGCGTCACCGACACTTTGGAGGCCGCACAAAAAATGGGCGGCATGGTCATTTCGCTAAAAGGCGAAGACGTTGCCGAGGCGCTGGCCGCGTTCGCGCGCGAATACGGCATCACACACATCGTGATCGGCAGACCAGGCAGAAGGAAAAGTTGGAATTTCTTCAGGTCTTCCTTGCATGACAGGTTGCTCAAGGAATTGCCTAATATCGATTTCGTTATCGTCTGAACATTCGTTGAAGACAGATGGGCTCAGGAACCGCCGCGAGCGGGGTGAGTCGACGACAGGGCCGACAACAAACAGCGCCAGTTGCAGAAAATCACGAATGTTCACGATTGGCCGAGGACAATAATAAATTCATCAAAGGGGCCTCGCTAATTGGCAACGAGGCAGCATCCGCGCTTCGGACGCTCTCAAGAAAGAGCTTGTCAGCGGCAGAGCGCGCGAGAAAAGTCGCCGAGGGCGATGGCTGATCTAATTCTCGCGGAGACCACCGCACATCGTCCCCGAAACGTGGATTGGAAGCGCGCGGCCGCGCTTCTCTACGGTGATTGGGGCACCAGCAAGGCTTACGTCATTGGCCTTGCTTTCGTCGCGGCGGGGTTTTCGTCCCTGCCGATTATTCTCGCGGTCTGCGCGCTGACGGGTCTGGTGGGAATCAACTACGCGGTGATCTGCCGTTATTTCCCCGATGGAGGCGGTGTCTATTCGGCCGCGCGCTCTCAGAGCCGATTGCTCGCGGTGGTCGGCGCGCTGCTTCTGGTCGCGGACCTGACGGTGACAGCGGCGTTGAGCGGCTGGTCGGCGTTGACCTACGTGATCTCGGGCGCGGAGCAGATCATGTGGCTGAAATTCCTCAAGGACCACATCGCGCTCACCACCATCTTCGTTTTGCTCTTTCTCGGTTTCATCAATTGGTTCGGTCCGAAGCATTCGGGCACGCTCGCCGTGGCGCTGGCGTTGCCCACCGTCGTGATCGTCGTCGTTTTGATTGCGCTGGCCGCTCCGCATTTGACCACGAAATTTCTCGAGCCGCGCCACGAAAGCCTCAGCCAATTATGGGTTCAATTCGTCGGTGTGATCCTGGCCCTCTCCGGCGTGGAGGCGATCGCGAATCTCACCGGCGTAATGAAACTCGATCCGGGGTCGACACCGGCGAAGCCGAGTGTTCGCCGCCAATCGGTCAAGGCGATCACGCCCGTGGCGATCGAGGTAGTCTTGGGCACGGCCTTGCTCGGGTGGGCGATGCTTTCGCTGCCGAACGTGATGACGAAAACACTTGGCCTAACGAGTCGAGAAGACATCACCGCCGCGCTCGCCAGGCGGAATGAGGACATGCTCCGCTTCATCGGCGAACAATTCGGGGCCGCCTCGTTCGGGCCTGCTTTTGGCGACATCTTCGGCTGGGTGGTCGGCATCGTTTTCCTGCTCCTGCTCTTGAGCGCCGCCAATACCGCCATCGTCGCGATGGTCGGCCTGCTTTACATGACGGCGCGCGACCGGGAGATGCCGCTGCAATTCAAGCGGTTGAACCGGCATGGCGTGCCGCTCTATCCGCTCGCCATCGCGATCGGTCTTCCGTGCATCGTCTTGCTCACGGCCACCAGCTTTGAATCGCTGGCGGGTCTGTATGCCATCGGTGTCGTCGGCGCCATCACCGTGAACCTCGGGTCGTGCACCTTGAACCGCGCGATCGGTTTCACCTGGTACGACCGGGTGCTTTTTGGCGTGACGTTCGCGATCCTGTTGTTTGTCGAGCTGACCCTCGCCCACACAAAACCGGACGCACTCTTCTTTGTCCTGTGCGTGCTCGGCGCGGGCCTGACCCTCCGCGCGTACACCCAAAAACGCCAGGGTTTGACGACGATGACCGTGACCCACCGGGTGGCGGCAATGGTTTCGCCGGACCTCGCGGCGACGATGCAGCCGCGCTTGGAAGAAGGCCAGAAGATCATGGTGGCCGCGCGCGGAATCACTTCCGTGCTCAGCTTCGCGCTCGATGAAGCGCAACTGCGCAAGGCCACGCTTTGCGTTTTGTATGTGAAGGAGATTGCCGTTTTTTATGGAGGCGGTGGCCCGCTCGGACGCGCGAAATGGCAGGACGATCCCGAGGCGAACGCGATCATGTGCCTGATGATGAAGATCGGAGAGGAACGAGGAATCTCGGTGCTGCCGGTCTACGCGGTCAGCGAGGACGCCGCCGCGACGATCCTGGATTTGTCCGCAACGATGGGGGTCGATTATCTCATCATCGGCGCGTCCCAGAGGAACACGCTCGCCAAGCTGCTCGGCGGCAGCGTCGTCACGAGCGTCGCTCAACAATTACCCGATTCGATCCGGCTCGTGATCTTCGGTTAAGTCGCCGTCATGAATTCGCGGGACGACATCGCGGACTGCCTGGAGCTGATGCAAAAGCTGATCGAGTATCGCTACCAGAAGGCTTTGCACCATCAGTTAATGAAAGCCGCCGATCATTCCATGCTCCATCCCGATGTGCTGGTCCTGATCTATCACATGGCGAAGGTGAGCGAGGGAGGCATTCTCGAGATCGGTTCTTTCCTCGGCGGGTCCACGATCGCCGCTGGTTTGGGTGTGCGTGATTCAGGAAAACAGAAGAAATTCATCAGCATCGAGCTGGGCGGACAGCTCAAGGATCATCGGCTGGCGACGAAGAACATTTTTCGAGATCTGGAGAGGAATCTTGCGCGCGCAGGTTTGCGGGACGCGGTCACACTGATCAACGGTTCTTCGTTCGAGGAGAAAACAATCGCGGCCGTTCGGGAAGCGACGACGCGGGGCGAAATTGGTTTGTTTATCTCCGATGCGGATTCGAACGTGCGACGCGACATCGATTCTTATGGCGACAGGTTCGCGGATCGGTGCTGGGTGGTGATAGACGATTATGTCAGCGCGACCGACAAGGGCGGCCCGACTCGGGTCCAAGTGGACGAACTGGTCGCCGCTGGGCGCTTACGAACGATCGGGTTTTATGGCTGGGGAACCTGGGTTGGCCGCTGGCTGCTCCATGTGGCCATGTTTTTTTTACCGGCACAAATCGCGTGGAACCAGTGGTTTATGGTTCCCGTGTGAGCGGCTCTGATTGACAGAGAACCAGTTAGCGCGATGATTATGTCGCGTTGAGTTTGTCCAGGCCAGCTTCGACCAAAGGCGCCTCTCAATCTTCCGCGGTTAAAGCCTATCGTTTAGTTTAAGTCAGCATTTTTTCCCGGCGAATCGCCGAACAGGACGCTCTTCGAGGAGCTTCCTTAGTATAACCCGCTGCCCGGCATGGCATCCATGCTGCAGCATATGACTTTCGCAGCGCTCGAACGCTGCTCCCAAACATATGAAACCTATCTCTCACATCTCACGACAATTTGGACGCCTCGCTGGCGAACGTTCGCCGGTGCAACTGCGTTCCAACCAGCCCCTGACCGATTACCATTTCCACACCAGCGAAATGCCGGCCGGCGGCAACGACGGCAGGCTTTCGCCGCCCGCGCTTGCTCCCGGCTTTCGGAAGCTTAGCTACGAGTTCCTTGGCGCGGAGACGAGGCGCAGCTACGTCGCGGAAGTTCTCTTCTTTGCCATCATCGTTGGCGTCTCGGTTTGGCCCATCGCATCGATGCTGCAAGCTCTCGGCCAGCTGCTGAAGTAATTACAAGGAGGGGCGGTTCTCGAACCGCCCCTCTTAGCGGTGTTTTCGAAACGCCATTCCTTCTTCTCAACCAGCGTTAGATCCAGCAAAAACGAACGCTTCCCAAGGTGCTGCGGGCAAATTAAGTTCTGCCCATGCATCAATCACGTGGCTCGAAACAAAGCCAGGGACGCCGGATTGGCTGGGACTAAAATCGATGGCCTCTTTCAAGGAGGGGCGGTCTCCAAATCGCCGACTGTCTCCTGATAATACGACGGCGTTTTGGAAACCGCCGCTCCTCGCTAAAAAGAAAACTAAATGAGCCGCTTTCTTATTACTTCAGCGCTGCCTTACATCAATGGTGTAAAGCATCTCGGCAATCTTGTTGGCTCAATGCTGCCCGCTGATGCCTATGCTCGCTTCCAGCGAGCTCGAGGAAACGAAGTTCTCTTCATTTGCGCCACGGACGAACACGGCACGCCGGCGGAACTGGCCGCGCACGAAGCGGGCCTGCCCGTCGCCGACTATTGCGCCAGGATGCACGCCTTGCAGAAGGAACTGGGAGACCGATTCGGCCTCTCCTTCGATTCGTTCGGCCGCTCGCACTCGCAGCAAAACCACGAGATCACCCAGCATTTCTACCATCAACTCGACCAGAACGGCTTTCTCGAGGAAAGAGTCACGCGCCAGGTCTACTCGATCGATGACGGCCGCTTTTTGCCCGATCGCTACCTTGTCGGTACCTGCAAGCACTGCGGTTATGAAAGAGCACGGGGCGATCAATGCGAGAACTGCACGCGCGTGCTCGATCCCACCGATCTGATCAATCCGCGCTCCGCCATCTCCGGTTCGACTAACATCGAAACGCGCGACTCGAAGCACCTCTTCTTAAAGCAATCACTAATGGTTGGCCGCCTGCGCGAATGGATCGATTCGAAAAAAGATTGGCCGCTTCTCGTTACTTCCATCGCACGCAAATGGCTGGATGAAGGCCTGAACGACCGCAGCATTACGCGCGATCTTAGCTGGGGTATCCCCGTGGCTTATCAAGGCGAGGTGCGTCCCGGCTTTGAAGGCAAAGTCTTCTATGTCTGGTTCGATGCTCCCATCGAATACATAGGTGCTACCATGGAGTGGGCAGACGCCACGGGGAATAACTGGAAGCGCTGGTGGCGGGAAGATGAAGGCGCCGCGGATGTCCGCTATGTCCAGGTCATGGGCAAGGACAACGTTCCTTTCCATACGGTCGGCTTTCCCGTGACTCTCTTTGGAGCACAGGAGCCGTGGAAGGTGGTTGACTACATCAAAGGTCTTAACTGGATGAACTATTACGGAGGCAAGTTCTCCACCTCCGGAAGCCGCGGCCTCTTCATGGACCACGCGCTGGAGCTGCTTCCCGCTGATTACTGGCGCTGGTATCTGCTCGCCAACGCCCCGGAGTCCGACGACTCGAACTTCACCTGGGAACATTTTCAAGTTACAGTGAACCACGAGCTGGCTGATGTCCTCGGTAACTTTGTGAACCGGATCGCGAAGTTCTGCACCGCGCGATTTGGTGGCTTGGTTCCGGGCAAAGGAGAGTATGGTTCGCTCGAAGCCGAAACTACCAGTGCGCTGGAGCAGCGGCTGGCGACTTTAACGCATCGCATGGAAGCGTTGGACTTCCGCAAATCCGCTAATGAGCTGCGGTCGATTTGGGTAGCTGGCAATGAGTATCTGCAAAAAGCTGAGCCATGGATGCGAATCAAGGCTGACCCGGTGGCGGCTGGAGTATCGATTCGCTTCGCCCTCAACCTGGCACTGGTCTTCGCCGCCCTTGCTCAACCCTTCATCCCTGAGACCGCAGCAAAAATAGCGCGCGCATTCCTTAACAGTAACGAACCCTTTACCTGGCCAGACGGCTTGGCACATAGCCTGACTCAACTCACACCCGGCGCGCCGATTGGAGTGCCGGACGTCCTCTTTGCGAAGATCGAGGATGAGCAGGTCGCCGAATGGGCCGAGCGTTTTGGCGGCGCCGAGACATGAGTTGGTCTACGCGCTGGTTCTTATTCTTTGTTTTCTTTTTGTCGGGCTGCTGCGCGCTGATCTATCAGATCGTCTGGACACGGCTGGCTTTCGCGTCGTTTGGGATCATTGCTCCGGTCCTCTCGGTCGTCATTTCCGTTTCCATGCTGGGACTCTCCGGCGGAGCATGGGCGGGCGGACGGTGGATCGGTTCGCTCCTAAGGAAAACCGGACGCTCGGCGCTCCTTTTTTATGCGGTGGCGGAACTCGTGATCGGGATAGGAGGCTTATCCGTTCCGAAATTGTTTGCGGCCGGCGAACAACTCTTGCTCTCCAGTGGCCAGACAGATTCCTTTCATTACCTTTCACTTTCCGCATTGGTCCTGAGCCTTTCCATTTTGCCGTGGTGCTTCTTTATGGGAGCTACGTTTCCTTTTATGATGGCTTATGTGCGGGAACGAGACCCGCGAAGCGCGGATAGCTTCAGTTATCTTTACCTGGCAAATGTGCTTGGGGCCATGACCGGCTGTTTACTTACAGCTATCCTGTTGGTGGAAGTCCTCGGGTTCAAACACACTCTTTGGACCGCGGCGACAATCAATTTCACCGTCGCCGCACTCAGCGGATACCTTGCCTGGAGGCGGCCGCGTCCCGCGGCTAAGGCTGGTCCCTCGACGAAATCCGTCGCCAGGACTCTCAGGAACTCCTCTGCATCCAGCACTCGCCGGCGCGCGATCAAATGGATCCTGTTTTCGACCGGCTTCAGCGCCATGGCGATGGAAGTGATCTGGGCGCGGGCTTTCACGCCGGTAATGACCACTCAAGTCTATTCTTTTGCCTTGATTGTCTTCGCTTACCTTGGCGCCACCTTCTTTGGATCGTTGCTCTATCGGCGAAATCTTCGACAGGGTTCCGTGCGTTCCACGGCTGGCCTGATCTCTGTGCTCTCGATCGCGTCCTTTCTCCCCATCGTATGCAATGATCTCCGCTTTCTCACCAACACGGAGAACCTTGCCGGTTACCTAAGCGCGACCGCCTTACTCCTTAGTATCTGTCCACTCTGTGCGGCCCTCGGCTATCTCACACCTAGCTTGATCGATGAATATTCCCTCGGCGATCCCGCCGCCGCCGGCCGGGCTTATGCCATGAACGTGGCGGGTTGCATCCTGGGGCCTCTGGTTGCGTCCTATGTCTTGTTGCCATGGTTGGGGGAGCGCTATGGACTTGTCGTCCTCGGCTTCCCATTCCTGGCCTTTAGCCTTTTCGGGACTGGTTCCCTTTCCACGTGGTATCGCTGGAGCTCCCGGCTTATTGCCAGCGCAATGCTCATCTGGTCGCTCTTCTATTCCGTGGACCTGGCTGTTCTTGTCCCCTTGAAATCCAGAAAGACAGAGATCCGGCGAGACTATGCTGCGTCGGTTATCTCTGCCGGTGAAGGTCTTTCCAAGGCACTTCTTGTTAACGGCGTGGGCGTGACTGGCTTGGTGCCGATCACAAAATTCATGGCTCACCTGCCGCTTGCCTTTCACACCGGCAAGCCTGAATCGGCCCTCGTCATTTGTTTCGGCATGGGCACGAGCTATCGCTCGGTTCTGAGTTGGGACATAGAGACTACCGCGGTGGAACTGGTGCCCAGCGTCCGGGATGCCTTTGCGTTTTACCACGCGGACGCGCAGCGAGTCTTAGGTAACCCAAAAGGACGCATTGTTATAGATGATGGCAGACGGTACCTGAATCGCACGGGAGATAAGTTCGATGTCATTGTGATCGATCCGCCGCCACCGGTAGAAGCCGCCGGTTCCAGTCTGCTTTACTCCGAAGAGTTTTATGAACTGGCGAAAAAGCATTTACGGCCAAATGGGATTCTTCAGGCGTGGTTTCCCGGCGGGAACGCCAGGACCGGCCGGGCCGTGCTCCGCTCCCTCCAACATTCCTTTCCATACCTTCGGTGCTTCAGATCGCCCGGGGGATCGGGATTGCTTGTCCTGGCTTCGATGGAACCTATCGATCCTCTCACTCCCTACCAAGTCGCGATGGCTATGCCGAATGCCGCCGTCGACGATCTATTGGAATGGAGTTCTTCCCGGGATTTGCCCGCCTATCTGGCGCAGATCCTGTCGAAGCAGTTCGAGATTGAACAAGAGCTTGATCCCGATCCTCGAATTCGGATCACCGACGACCATCCCTACAACGAATATTTCTTGTTGCGACGGTGGGGAGTGTTTTAGGTTCAATGACCTACTGCGCGCACTGAAGGATCGGCAATCAATACGCCGCGCGTTGTTACGCGTCCCGTTCCGTCGATCTCACGACGATCGATGATCCTGGTTGGTGAGACCGTCGTCGTACCGATCCTTTCAATTTAATCCGTTGCAGGATCAGCGAGCCAGTCACGAAAACAGCTTCCTCGTTGATTTGCTTCCTATTGTCGGAGCTTCGATCGATCGCTGGCGAGGGCGCGCATGGCTGCGGGTTGAATGTGGAAGTCATCGAAAGCGGTAACGCGGAGCGGCCGGCGGTTCGCTCCATCGCATGGTTAGATCCCGCGAATTCACAAACTAAGT
>PMSN01000028.1 GCA_003167555.1 Spartobacteria bacterium | reverse complement strand
CGCAGCGATCCGACGGGGTTGCTCTCGGTGGACTTCGCTTGGAGCAGACTCATGTTCATGCAAGGCAATTCTCTTTTGTCATTCGATGAGATTCTAAAAAAATACCAGGAGTATCCGGCCGGAATGGGCGGCGGAGATGTGAGTGGAGGCGGAGCTAAAGCCATTTCGTCCGAGAACGAGGGGAACAAAGGGGGGCGATCGCTAACAAGCGGCGAGGTAAAGTTGGCGAAGTCTGAGTATGGCGACAGCATTGACTATCAGGCGGTAAAAAATTTTCACCGCTCGTATGTTCCAGGTCAACCCAGAGATAGGGCAATGACACCGAATGGAAGACTTTATTTTCATTCCAAGGACCCCGGTTATCGCTCCGATTTCAGCAAGGCTTCTTTAGGCAACAAGGCGATTTTTGTTCACGAGATGATGCATGTATATCAGTTTCAGCACGGAATGTCGACGCTTAGAATTGCTTATGAGAAATTAACGCACGGTGGGTATGATTACCTTCCAGTAGGGGGTCAAACCCAATTCGAAAAATACGGCATCGAACAGCAGGCGATGATCGTCGAAGATCGGTTTCTATTGCGAAACGGTGTGCGTTTGAATGATCCTGCACAACCAAGTCGCAGTTGGTATGATAATACAATTCCATTCGGGCATTAAGAAAATCGCCATGCACTCTCCTGCTAGGACTATTCTTTTTGGTTTGTTCGCTTTGCTTCTTGTCACTTGTCGCACGGCGACATCTGATGACCGTTTTTCGCGAGCGGAAGAAACGTATAGGCAATCAGGTGCTCTGGCCGCTGCGGCGATCTACCTTGCTGAGGCAAAAAAGGGAAACCCGGAAGCGGCATTTTACGTCGCTACGTTTTACGTCCTTGAGGCAGCCGGACAGCAAAAGCGTGGAATGCGTGGGCCCGCCATCACCAAGCTGGAGGACGTAGCATTGCACTGGTATTCGATAGCACGAAAAGGCGGAAGTGAGGAAGCGCGAATAATGCTCCAATCTGTTGCGAAGCGAGGAAGAGGGGCTCTTTACATTTCGACCGAGCATATGTTCAGCAACGGACGGGATCCTGAACGAGATTTCAGTCGTTACCGGTGGCCAAAACGGTCAACGCGCGATCAATGACCAATCGTCACACGAGCGAGACCGAGACGATCAAGAGCTACGGCCTCTGGGCCCAACGAAGCACGGTTTACCAATACGATGCGGATGGGAACAGAAGCCGGCTCATTTACCCTCAGGGTTACCAGTTCCTTTACGGCTACACCCAGCGCAACCAGCTCGATAACATCAAGCTCGACCCGGCCATCTTTGGCGGGTATTATAACACTCCAGTGGTCCGATATACCTACGACGCCAGCGGGAACCGCACGGCGCGCACCGTGCTCTCCGGCGCGCACGCCGAATACGACGTGGATGAGCTGAACCGGGTGCGGGGCCAAAGCGATTACTTTGCCAATTGGCAGATGGGCCGCTTTGACTATGGGTTCGATGCGCTGGGGCGGCACCGGTATGAACAGCGAGATTGGGGGACGGCGGACGGCTACCAGTATGACCGGAGCGGGAGAAAAAGAGGTCGGTCCTCACTGTTGACCCTGCGACCGCGAGACGCGCGAATCTAATGAACGCCGAAGCGGAATTCCGACCGTCTTTGCATTTCAGGACATTTCCGTTCATTGTTAAAGCCCGCGACCTCAACCGTAGAAAGAAAATCATCATATGGGACTCATGAACTTCATTAAAGGCGAGCTGATCGAGATCATCGAATGGACGGATGATTCCCGCGACACGCTCAGCTTTCGCTGGCCGGACGAAGACAAGCAAATCAAGAACGGCGCGCAATTGATCGTGCGCGAATCGCAGGTGGCGCAGTTCGTTTACCTGGGACAATTCGGCGACACCTTCGCGCCGGGAAAGTATACGCTCACCACGGACAACATCCCGGTCCTAACGACGTTGAAGGGCTGGAAGTACGGCTTCAGCACGCCGTTCAAGGCGGACGTGTATTACGTGAGCACGCGACTGTTCACGGGGAACAAATGGGGGACTTCGAACCCGGTGATGATGCGCGATAACGACTTCGGCATTGTGCGGGCGCGCGCGTTTGGCATCTACGATTTCAGGATCACCGATCCGAAGTTGTTCCTGAAGGAGGTGGCTGGGAGCGATCAACATTTTCGCCTGGATGAATTCGCCGATACGATGCGTTCCCGAATCGTGAGCCTCTTTAGCGAGGCGCTGGCGCATTCCAAAATTCCTGTACTCGACGTGGCGGCGCGCTACAGCGAAGTGGGCGCGGCCTTGCTGCCGTTGATCAATCCCGTGACGACTGCGAAGTATGGCCTCGAGTTGACCAGCTTCGTCCTCGAGAACGTAAGCGTGCCGCCGGAAGTGGAGCAGGCGATCGACAAACGTTCGTCGATGGCGGCGGTGGGTAACCTGAATGACTTCGTGAAATTCCAGATGGGCCAGGGGATGACGCAGCCGGGAGGAACGAGCGCCGGCGGGTTCGCCACCGAGATGGCGGTGGGCATGGCGATGGCGCAACAAATGATGCAGCAACAAGGCGGCATCCTGGGACCGCAAACTACGCCCGGCGTTCCACCGCCGTTGCTGGGCCAAACGAATACTCCTGCGTCGACATCGCCTCCGCCATCGGCGGCCGGTGGACAGCCTGAGCTCCTGAGCCCCGGCGATGTGGCTAATACACTTGGAGTCAGTGAAGGCGACGTGATAGCTACGATCGAAGCCGGCGATCTCAAAGCGAAGAAGATTGGATCCACCTGGCGTGTGACGCGCGCGGCCCTGGATGAATTCCTGAAAGCTTAAGAGCTCTCGCGGCGATGGCTGAAATCACGGCGCGACCGAAAGAGGCTTGCCCCGCTTGTGGCGCGGCGGCGGAATGGAACCCGGCGAAGCAGGCGCTGGTCTGTCCGTTTTGTAACACAGTCTCTCCCGCGCAACTGCCGCAGCAAGCCGGGGATGTAATGGAGAACGACCTCGCCGCGGCCTTGCGCGAGGTAGGCGATGAAAAGCGCGGCTGGCAGGTCGAGAAGACTTCGGTGAAATGCCGGAGTTGTCAGGCCATCTCGGTCTTCGATCCTAATCGAGTAGGACAGCGCTGCGAATTCTGCGGCTCGGCGTCGCTCATTCCCGTCGAAGAAATCAAAGCGCCGATTCGTCCGGAATCGCTTCTGGAATTCAAGCTGCCCGAGCCGGAGGTGCGCGACCGCGTCCGCAACTGGTATGGCAACCGCTGGTTCGCGCCCAGCGCGCTGAAGGCAAAGGCGCTCACTGACACCGTGCGCGGCATTTACATTCCTTACTGGACCTTCGACGCGCACGTGCACGCCGACTGGACGGCGGATTCCGGCTACTACTACTACGAAACGGAGACCTATACCGACTCGGATGGCAAATCGCAGACGCGTCAGGTGCAAAGGACGCGCTGGGTCCCCGCCGCCGGGTCGCTCGAACATTTCTTCAACGACGAGCTGGTGCCGGCCTCGCGCGGCATCGAGGAGAAACTCTTGCGGAAGATCGAGCCGTTTCCCACGACCACGGACCTGAAGCCTTACGATCCGGGCTTCCTTTCCGGTTGGGTCGTCGAGCAATACCAGATCGATCTGGTGGCGGCGGCGCAAAACTCGCGGAACATCATGGAGCGAAAGACGCGTGACCTTTGCGGCTCCGAGGTGCCGGGCGACACGCATCGCAATCTCAATGTCATCTCGACCTTTTCCGGACAGACCTTCAAACACATCCTCGTCCCGGTCTGGCTGGTCGCTTACACCTATGGCGCGAAGAATTTCCAGGTAGTGGTCAATGGTTATACCGGCACGATCGGCGGGTGCTATCCTTTGAGCTGGATCAAGATCACGGTGGCGGTGCTCGCCGCCATTTTGTTGCTTGTCATCGTGGCCGCGATCTACACGCACTCGAGGTAGCGGCTTCGATTGAAGTTCACATATGTTACAAAAATCTTATGAATGGGCGCGCGCTTCCAGGCCGTTCTTTATTTCCATTTGTCTTCTAGCTCTCGCCGGATGCGGGAAGGCGCCTTCGTCGGACTCGCGCGCAAAAGAATCCAACGGGAGCACTCCCGTCATTGTGCAAACACCTTCCGTTTCTCCTGCGCAGGAAGCGCCGAAGTTCGACGCGTGCGCGCTGATCACGAAGGAGGAAATTCAAGCGATCCAGGATTCCCCCATCATTGACGTTAAGAGCAGTGGCAACGCCGAGGGAGAATTTGAAGTCTCACAATGTTTCTACACCGCCAAGGAATACAGCCGCTCCGTCAGTCTGGCGGTGACGCAAAGCAATCCGGGTCGGCCAGGTAATCGCACGCCGACAGATTTCTGGAAAGAGACCTTCGGCCGTTTTTCCGGCGATGAAGCCGATAGCGAAAAAGAAAAAAAAGAAACCCCCGCGCCTGGGCGCGAAAAAGGCGAAGACGAGAAATCTCCTCCGCCGAAGAAAATCGAGGGCCTTGGCGATGAGGCCTACTGGACAGGTAATCGCCTTGGCGGAGCGCTTTACGTTTTGAAAAAGAACTCGTTTATTCGCGTCGCCATCGGCGGTCCCGACAGCCAGGAGATGATGATCAATAAAACGAAGGCCCTGGCCGAAAAAGCGCTCTCCCGTCTGTGACGTAAATTCGCCGCACGGCCATCCAATCTACCCCCGGCTTCCGATTCTCGTACTGTCGGCTTGCCACATTAGGGCCTGATTGCGCCCTGCGGAATTCAACCAACGCTCCCTATGAAAACGAACTCATTCTCAATTGCAGCTCGCGTCACTGTGAGCACTCTTTTTCTCATGATCGGCTTAGGGCTGATTATTTTCATGCTCGCGCCGCCGCGAATGCGTTCCGCGACGCCTGCCACGGGTACTGTGAACGCGGGCGGCCCCGCGACAGCGTGGGATGGGACTGCCTTGGGAACAGGCTCCGCCAATGGAGAGAGCACATGCGTGGAGGGAGTCAGTTGTGATACCTATATGCTCACGGTCGGCGGGGCTGTGGCTGACTGGGCAGGGAAACGAGTCGAGGTGCGAATCTCATGGCCGGTCAGCACGGACGATTACGATCTCGTTATCCACAAAGGCTCAAACTCCGGTCCGATTGTGGATACGTCGGGCAATGGCGCTGGCGTCCCCGAGAAGGCTCACATCAATCCGGCCACCGATGGCGTTGGAGTTTTCACGGTGCACGTTATTTATTTTACGAGCGCGCCGGGCGATCAGTATCACGGCACGGCGACACCAGTTGCATTGATCCCGCCGGCGCCGCCAGCGGCTCCGCCGGATACTGGGGCGAAGATAGGCTATGAAAACTTCGAAGTGCCGGGCGTCATCACGCCGGTAACCACCACCACGGGACCGACCGTGGAATGGATGGGACGCAACGCGGGTGAACCTTCCATCGGCAACAACTGGAACACCGGAGTTATCAACTTCCAGTCGGACTTGGAAACATTGTTTATTACCTTCAACAATAGCTGTCCGGCGAACGGTCAGACAGCCACCTGGATTAATCGTGCCGCGCCCACGTCCCAAGTGATCGATTCCGATCCCATCGGCTTCACGGATCGTCTCACTGGCCGCACCTTTGCGGCGGAGCTCAGCGCAACTTCACCTACCTGCAAGATCTCCTACACCGATGACGATGGAGTTACCTGGGTGCCTAGTCCCGGCACACTCGGATCCGGGATCGACCACGAGACGATCGGTGGTGGTCCGTACCATGCGCCAGTGCCGACAGGCCTTGTCTACCCGAACGCGGTCTACTATTGCTCACAAGACCTTGTCGCCGCCTTTTGTTTGCGGAGCGATAACGGCGGCCTCACCTGGGGTCCTCCCGTTCAGACCTACACGACCGAGTGCGGCGGCTTGCACGGACATGTGAAGGTCTCACCCACTGATGGGACAGTCTACTTGCCGAACAACGCTTGCGGCGGCGACGGCGCGGTCGTGGTTTCAGAGGACAATGGAATAACCTGGAAAATTCGTCACGTTAGCACTGCCGCGATAGATAGTGCGTCCGGCGCGAGCGATCCGGCGGTGGGGATTGACAAGGCCGGACGCGTCTACTTTGCGATGGCGAACGCGGACAGCGCCGCCCTGGTCGCAACATCGGACGACCATGGCGCCACCTGGAATAATGTCGTGGATGTTGGCGCTGCCTTTGGACTGCAAAACATTCGCTACCCGGCAGCTGTGGCCGGAGATGCCGGCCGTGCCGCGATAGCCTTTTATGGCTCTACTACCGCTGGGAGCGCTAATGCAGCCACCTTTAATGGCGTCTGGCACCTCTACGTCGCTCATACCTTTGATGGCGGGCTTACCTGGACTACTTCGGATGTTACTCCGGCGGCTCCGATGCAACGCGGTTGCATCTGGACGGGAGGCGGAGCCAACATCTGTCGTAATTTGCTCGACTTCTTCGATATTACTATCGATAAGGAAGGGCGGGTAGAAGTGGGTTACGTCAATGGCTGCGCGGGCGGTAATTGTGCCCAGGCATCGCCTTCCGCGGTCGGCAACGCGTTCAGTGCCACGGCGACGATCGCACGGCAGTCGAGTGGACGGCGCCTTGTCGCGGCCTTCGATCCGCCCGCTTCACCTTCGGTGCCAGGAATCCCCTTTGTCACCCAGAAGCGGACTGGCGGCTTCGTCCATCTCGCCTGGTCGGAAGCTGATACTGGTAACTCGCCTATCACGAGCTATCAAATCCATAGAAGCACCGCGACTGGTGCTGAGGCTCTTCTTACGACGGTATCTGGGAATGCCACATCTTCCGACGATGTCTCGGCATCCGACCCGAGCAAGACTTACTTCTACAAGGTGGTGGCGGTAAATGCTCTTGGTTCCTCGTGCGGTAACAATGAGATTGCAGCTCCCTATGTGGGTGACACGTGCAGCGGCATCGTCATTCACCGGAACGATCCCACTCATCCTGAAAGCGCGGCGGCCAACGCGAATCCCGCACTGGCCATCGATTATGTCGCCGTGGGCGAGCCGGCTTCGACCAGCAACTTCATGTTCAAGATGAAGGTAACCAGTCTCAGCACCGTCCCGCCCAATAGCAGATGGCGGATGGTCTGGGATTCATTCGCCTCTTCGGGTCAGCAGTTTTATGTCGGCATGAACACAGACTCGAGTGGAGCGCCCTCCTTTGTCTATGGAACTGTTGCCACCGCCGTCGTAGGTCTGGTGGTGGGCGTGCCACAGGAAACGCAGGGGACGTCTGCTGGCGATCCAGGAGTAGCCCTCGCGCAAAGTAACTTCCAAGCTGATGGGACGATCACTATTTTCGTTCCGAAGGCTAAGGTCGGGGATCCCAAGCCCGGCGATCTGCTCGGTGGCGTAAACGGGCGCACCTTCGCCGATAACTCGAACCTGGAGCGCTCGACCGGCCTGATCGACCATACGTTTGTCAAAGCTCAAACTGACAATGCCTTTCCGGCCGCGACTTATACGGTGGCCGGCAACGGAGCCTGCGGCGGCCGGCTTCTGAACATCGCGACCCGGTTGCGCGTGCAAACGAACGATAATGTTTCCATCGCAGGGTTTATCGTCACTGGGACCGACCAGAAGAAAGTCATCGTCCGCGGGATAGGGCCTTCCTTAAGTAATCTAGGTCTCAGCGGGCTCTTGCAGGATCCTTTCCTGGAGTTGCACGATGGCACTGGCGCTCTCATTGCCAGTAATGACAACTGGACGGACAACGCCGCGGAAGTTAATGACACGGGTTTACCGCCCACTAATAACCTGGAATCGGCGATCGTTCGCACTCTTTCGCCCGGTAATTACACGGCCGTCCTCAGAGGAAATGGAGGAGGCACAGGCATCGGCGTGGTGGAAGCGTACGATCTCGACCAAACCGTGAACTCCCAGTTCGGCAACATCAGCACGCGCGGCTTTGTGGACACCGGCGATAACGTCATGATTGGCGGGTTCATCCTGGGCGCCGGCAGAGGCAATGGCAGTGCGAGCGTAGTGGTGCGCGCGATTGGGCCTTCCTTGAGCGCCTCGAATGTGCCGAATCCCTTGCAGGATCCTACTCTCGAGCTGCATAACGCCACTGGCACGATCATCGCAACGAACGATGACTGGAGCTCCGACCCCGGCGCCGCACAAATCCAAGCGAATGGCCTCGCGCCGGGCGACCTGCGCGAATCCGCGACGTTACAGACGCTTCTGCCCGGTAATTACACCGTCATTGTGCGCGGCAAGAACAACACGACCGGTGTCGGCTTGGTAGAAGCGTATAACTTACAATAACCGGCAAATCGGCTTACTTTCTTGCAGGCATATACTTCCAATTACGGGCCTTGCCTTCGCCGAGCCATTCGATTGACGTCGCTAATCTTTGAGCGCGGGTTTCCTCGCGTTTCGCTTCGGTGACCCATGCGAGATATTCTCTTCGATGACTCGGAGGGAAACCCTCGAAGGTTTTCGGTGCCCGAGCGTTTTTCTTTAGAGCAGCGGCAAAGTAATCCGGGATTTCGATCGATTCTCGCTTCTTCGGTTTGGTTCGTCCGGGCGCTTTAATGCAAGCATCATTTAGCGCGACCGCCTTCTTCACGTAGCCGATGAGCCTCTTCTCACTCGGCAGATCGGCGAGCGACGTGATGCAGTCGAAGCTTCCCATCGCGGTCTTCTCCGCGGCTTTGTCCGGGTCGAAGATGAGGCCGAAAAACTTTTTGTCGAGTCGCAAGGCTCGGAGGGGTAAGCTCCACTTCATATGGCCGGCATCGTAGTCATCGTCGCGTATCGGCCGAAGCCTGGCCGGGAGAAGGAGCTGCTGGAAATCGTGCGCAGCCGCGTGCCGACCTTGCGCCAGGAAGGTCTCGTCACCGATCGCGTGCCGGTGATGATGCGGGCGAAAGACGGCACCATCATCGAAGTGTCGGAATGGAAGTCGCACGAGGCGATCGAGGCGGCGCACAAGAACCCGCGCGTTCTGGCGATGTGGGACAAATTCTTCGCGGTCTGCGATTGCGTCCCGCTCAAGACGGTGCCCGAAGCCGAAACGATGTTCGCCGGCTTCGAAGCGATCGCGGATTAGCCTGCTCGCCGGCCAAGTGCTTCGGTCGCGATGATGGCGCGGCCATCAAGGAGTGGCGTTAGTTTTTCTTGCCGATTCTATCGCACGGTTTGTCGCGGCTCGAAGTCAGGAACTGGTGCCGGATGACGCGTGCCGTGTCGGTCTTCAACTTATACTTGAGGCGTTCCTGGGCTTTCTTGTCCGCTTTCATCGAGAAAGTTTCGTGCCGGCGAGTCCGCGGATCGAAAAACCCAATGTAGCCGCCTGGATTAATGCTGAATGATTTCAAGGTCTTGCCGTTGGAGGCCCGACTGAGGAAATCGTTGCGGCCACCGAGTTCGTCGCCGCCAGTGAAGTAGAGTGGGAGCACGAAGTTGGATACTTCGATGTCATCGATCTTGTAGGTCTCCGCCTGGACAGCATCACACATCTCGTACCAATGAAAGACGGCGCGCCTGGCGTCTTTCGGATGCGGTCCCTGCACGAGCAAGTTGGCTTCCGGATCGCCGATCAATTCCAGACCTTCGTGCGAAAGCGTAACCGTCCAGTTCTCGCCCAGCTTGGCTGAGAGGTCGGTGAAGACGAAACCATACGGAATGCCCCGGTTGTTCTGATCGTGATAGCCGAGTGCGTCCTTCATGTCAGTCCGGTTCCACAGGTAAATTATGGCGTCGCCGCGCATGTCGGCGAGATCCTGTTTGCCGGGGCTTTTTTGACTCCGGCCCTCCAGGCGCAAGGTCGCGCCCAGACTCCAGTATGGTTCAAAATCCTCGCGGATCTGCCGGTTGATCGCGCGGATGGCCGTCTCGAGTTCTTCGTCGCTGATCTGGCCGCCGGTATGGTTAATTACTGAGATGATCATGTGGAGATTAGCTTCTAGGCTGAGGTTTACTGCGTTGATGTGTTCGGCCCGGCCGATGGGATCGGGCTTTCGCACCCCGGGGCGATTTCAGCGGGGCGATTATTGATGGAGGGGCCATCCGGGGAGCATCCTTTCGAGTGCGAAGAGATAGATTATTCGCCGCTATTTTGATTGGGAAGCTTGAAATAAAATGGCGGGACGCCCGGCGATCTCCGCCCGTGAAAGACGCGGCCTCTGGATTTCCTTGAAAAGAAAATCGGGCATCGCTATCTAAGCGGCGACCTGACAGGGTTGCATCCATGGCCCAAGCACAAACTACCATGCCACCGAGAGCATTTGGCCAGACCATGCGCGTCGATGCGTGGTGGAGTCAGCCGCTGCTGATCTTTCTCGGGCTGGCCGCTTTCATCGTTTACTCCACCTGGGCGGCCTTTCAGGGGAATCACTATTTTTTCGGGCCTTACCTTTCGCCTTTTTATTCGCCGGAGATTTTCGGCGCTTCGCCCCACAGTTGGTTCGGACCGAAACCAGCCTGGTGGCCGGGCTGGCTTTTATTTTCACCCGCGCTCCTGATCCTCTGGGCGCCGGGCGGATTGCGGCTTACCTGCTATTACTATCGTGGCGCGTACTACAAAGCGTTCTGGGCCGATCCACCGGCCTGCACCGTCGGCGAGCCAAGGAAAACCTATCTCGGCGAACGCTCGTTTCCTCTGATCATGCAGAACGTCCACCGCTACTTCCTCTATCTCGCGATCCTGTTCGTCATCGTGCTCGCGACGGATGTCTGGAAGGCACTTTGGTTCGTTGATTCGGGCACGGGGAAATCTTCGTTTGGAATCGGCATCGGCACGATCGTTCTCGCGCTGAATGTGGTTTTGCTGGGCGGCTTCACTTTCGGATGCCACGCGCTCCGCCATTTGATCGGCGGGTTTCGGGATCAACTTTCCCGCTCGCCCACCAGCTATCGCGCGTACGCCTGCATCAGCTGTTTCAATCGCCGCCACATGCTTTGGGCATGGCTCAGTCTGTCCTGGGTCGGCTTCACCGATCTCTACGTGCGACTCTGTTCCATGGGTGTCTGGCACGACTGGAGAATTTTCTAGCGCATGGCCGACTACGAAACTTTCGAGCACGATGTTCTCGTCATCGGTTCCGGCGGCGCTGGATTGCGCGCCGCCATTGAAGCATCGGCCGCCGGCGTTTCGGTCGGGATGGTTTGCAAGTGTCTGCTCGGCAAAGCGCACACGGTCATGGCCGAAGGCGGGATCGCCGCGGCGCTCGCGAATGTCGACGATCGCGATAGCTGGAAAGTGCATTTCGCCGACACCATGCGGGGCGGGCAGTACGTCAACAATTGGCGCATGGCCGAGCTGCACGCGAAAGAAGCGCCCGACCGCGTGCGTGAACTCGAAGCGTGGGGCGCGGTCTTCGATCGCACGCAGGACGGCCGCATTCTCCAGCGAAATTTCGGCGGCCACAAATATCCGCGGCTCGCACACGTCGGCGATCGCACCGGACTGGAAATGATTCGCACGTTGCAGGATCACGGTGTCCATCAGGGCATCGACGTGCACATGGAGATTTGCGTCGTGGCGCTGCTCAAAGACGGCGAGCGCGTCGTCGGAGCGTTCGGCTACGATCGTGAACGCGGCCGGTTCAAGATTTTTCGCGCGAAAGCCGTCGTGCTCGCGACTGGCGGGATCGGCAAAGCCTACAAGATCACGAGCAACAGCTGGGATTGCACCGGTGACGGACATTCGCTCGCCTATCATGCGGGCGCGGCGCTGATCGACATGGAGTATATCCAGTTCCATCCCACCGGCATGGTCTGGCCACCGAGCGTGCGCGGCATGCTCGTGACCGAAGGCGTGCGTGGCGAAGGCGGAATCCTCACCAACGCCGAAGGCAAACGGTTCATGTTCGATTTCATTCCGGACAACTACAAAGCGCAGACCGCGGACAACGAAGAAGAAGGCTGGCGTTACACGCAGGGCGACAAGAACGCGCGGCGGCCGCCGGAACTCCTCACGCGTGATCACGTGGCGCGTTGCATCGTGCGGGAGATCAAGGAAGGGCGGGGGAGTGCCCATGGCGGCGTCTATCTCGACATTGCCTGGATCAAGAAAAAGCGGTCGAACTCCGAGGAGCACATCAAACGCAAGCTGCCGAGCATGTATCACCAGTTCAAAGCGCTTGGCGATATCGACATCACCAAGGAGCCGATGGAAGTGGGGCCGACCACGCACTACATCATGGGCGGGGTCCACGTGAATGCCGACACGCAGATGTCGGACGTGCCGGGATTATTTGCCGCCGGTGAATGCGCCGCGGGAATCAATGGCGCGAATCGGCTCGGCGGTAACTCGCTTTCCGATCTGGTGGTCTTCGGCAAGCGAGCCGGCGAATTCGCAGCGCAATTCGCGAAGGAAAATTCACATGGAACGATCGACGACGTCCAGGTCGAGCAGTCCGCGCGCGAGGCGCTGCAACCATTTGAGAACAGCGCTGGCGAGAATCCGTACTCGGTCCAGCGCGATTTGCAGGAAGTCATGCAGCACAACGTTGGCATTGTGCGGGAAGAAAACGAAATGCGGGCGGCGCTCGATCATCTGAGAAAGTTTTGGCATCGCGCCGAGCGGGTTGGTGTCATCGGCCATCGCGATTTCAATCCTGGCTGGCATACCGCGCTCGATTTGAAGAATCTGCTCACGATCTCGGAAGCGATCACGCGCGCCGCGTTGGAACGAAAGGAAAGTCGCGGCGCCCAGTTTCGCGATGATTATCCCGAAAAAGACGAACGCCTCTCGAGAGTGAACACGATCATTCGCAAAACGCCGGATGGCACCATGGAAGTCCAACTGGAGCCGCTGCCGGAGATGCCGGATTATTTGAAACAGATCATTGAGGAGATGAAGTGAGCGCACCGAGACAGGCCGTTTTCAAAATCTGGCGCGGCGATGCGAAGGGAGGCGCGTTTGAGGATTACACGACCGTAGTCTCAGACGGCATGGTGGTGCTCGACGCCGTGCACCATATCCAGGCCGAACAGGCCAACGATCTCGCGTGCCGTTGGAACTGCAAGGCCGGCAAATGCGGTTCCTGCTCGGCTGAGGTGAACGGCATGCCGAAATTGATGTGCATGTCGCGGCTGAGCGACCTGCCGCTCGACAAGCCGGTGACCGTTCAGCCGATGAAGGCATTTCCGATCATCAAAGATCTGATTACGGACGTTTCCTGGAATTTTCGGGTGAAGAAAAAGATCAGGAAATTCAAGCCACGCCCGCCCGATGCCGCGGACGGGACCTGGCGGATGCAGCAGGAAGACATCGATCGCGTCCAGGAATTCCGGAAATGCATCGAGTGTTTTCTTTGCCAGGACGTTTGCCACGTGTTGCGCGATCACCAGAAGCACGAAGAATTCATCGGCCCGCGTTTTCTCATCTACACCGCCGCGCTGGAGATGCATCCGCTCGATACCGAAGATCGCGTCGCCGAGTTGCGAAAGGCGCACGGCATCGGCTACTGCAACATAACGAAATGTTGCACGAAGGTTTGCCCGGAGAACATTCAGATCACCGACAACGCGATCATTCCGCTGAAGGAACGCGTGGTGGATCAGTTTTACGATCCGCTCGGTTGGATTTGGAGAAAGTTGAAGAAGAATCGTTGAACTGATTTACACATGTCCGAGCTGAAACAACTCTCGCAAGAAGCGATTCCAGCGGCGCTGGAAAAGGCGGAGCGCTATCGCTTGCTCAACGAACCCGCCGAAGCCGAGAGCATTTGTCTCGATGTGTTGCGCGCCGACCCGGAAAATCAAACGGCGTTAATCACGCTGCTGCTCGCGGTGACGGATCGCTTCGGGAAGGGCTATGGCGTGAGTGATACCCAGGCGAAGGAACTTCTTGCGCGCGTGAAGGGCGAGTATGAGCGCGCGTATTACACCGGCATCCTGGCCGAACGCCGCGCGAAGGCGAAACTCGCGCAAGGCACGCCCGGATCGAGCCATTACGCTTACGATGGTTTTCGCGAAGCGATGAACTGGTTTGAAAAAGCGGAGACTGTTCGTCCGCCGGGGAACGATGATGCGCTGCTGCGCTGGAACACTTGCGCGCGCATCATCGCGAAGAACCGATTAGTCCCGCGCGAGGAGGAACACGTGGAACCGCCGCTCGAATAGAAGGCGGGCGCAGCTACATTTCCGCATTCTGAATCCGGATCGAGAAACTCCAGACCCAGATTCGGTTTCGCGAGATCCGAACGCTGTTCGCGAAATGTTCGGCCGGATCGCGCGGCGCTACGATCTGGCGAATCATCTCCTCAGCGGCGGTGCGGATTTTTTGTGGCGGCGGCGCGCGGCGAAAATAGTCCAGGCGTGGCGACCGCGGCGTGTCCTCGATCTGGCGACGGGAAGCGGCGACCTCGCGCTCGCGATTCAGCGCCGCGCGCCGGAGGCGACGATCACCGCGGCGGATTTTTCTCCGGAGATGTTGCGCGTAGCGGAGCACAAAGGCGTGCGCAAAACGGTTCTGGCCGACGCGACCAACCTTCCGTTCGAAGCCGGATCGTTCGATTGCGTCACGGTTGCGTTCGGGCTGCGCAACATGTCGGACTGGGACGTGGCCCTACGAGAAATGAGCCGCGTCTTGGCTGCGAACGGGCATTTGCTCATTCTCGATTTTTCTTTGCCATCGGGATGGCTGCGTTCTGCCTATAAATTCTATCTCCATCGCTGTCTGCCGCGTCTGGCTTCACTCGTGACGGGCGAAAAGGCGGCTTACGATTATCTCGGCGGCTCGATCGAAAAATTTCCGAGCGGTGCTGAGATGGTGCGGCTGATTGAGGCGAATGGGTTTACGGCGGTGACGGCTGAACGGCGCACTGGTGGAATTGCGACGATCTACACCGGTCGAAAGCTACCGGCCCTGTAGCCGCCGCCCTGTGGGCGGCGTGAACGTTGCATTCAGGAAAACGATCACGTTGCCTCGATTTCGCTTCGCATAGCGAAGCGGCTACAGGGCTTAAGGTCTCGGCGTCGGTGAAACTGCGGGCGACGCCGGGAAAGGCGGAAGAGGTGTAGCGGCAGTCGCCGTGGGGCTCGCGGATGGCGTGGCCGAAGGCGGCGCGGCCACGAGCGGCAAATGCAATCCATTAAAATCAGGATTGCTGATCACGAAAGTTCCTTCGCGTTCATCCGTCCGCGCGCACCACATTCCTCCGCCGGCCGCGCCGCCGACCACGAGTTTGTGCACGGCCTTATCGTCAGGCGACGTGGTGAAAGTGATCGTGACCTGCGGTTTGTCGAAGCCATGCGCGGGCGTCGTCGCGCCCGACCAACGCACGGAGCGCAAAGTAGTGAGCGTGTTCAGCAACGATTGCACGTTCACCTGGTTGATCGGCTCGCTCCCTTTCACCCAGGTCCATTCCTTGTTGGCGTTGCGGATCAATGCGTAGTCGCGATCGGTCACAACGTTGAGCTTGTGCACTTCTTCAGGCTTGAACCGGAAGATCGCCAGCTCCTGCCACTGCAAGGGATCGGCGAAAATGTCGTCGAGCAATGCGCGGCGCACCGCCACGATAAACGGCTCGTCGCCGAGGCGCGCGTAGACGATGTCGCCGTCAATCTTTCCAAAGGCGATCGTGGCGAACGGATGCTCGCCGGCCGTCGTCTCCGCGGTGTTCTCCGAGGCGAACGAACTGAAAGTGAGTTGGAGTTGAGGCTTGTCGAGTCCGTACTTCGGCAGGTCCGACGCCACGTCTTCGACGAATTTTGCGACCTGTTCGTTCTTGAGCAGGTCGAGCAAGCGATTGACCTCACCGGAATTTGCCGGCTGATCGTTGCGGCTCGCGATCGTCCAGCTTTCGTCCTTGCGCGCCAGCACGGTCTTGCCTTTGCCCGTGGCGTCGATCGTGATGCGGTCGAGAATATTCGTGTCGATCCGCACCAGATGACGATCGCGAAGATCGGAGGGTTTTGTGCCGAGAATCTCCTCGATCTTTTTCGGCAGCGTGTAGACCGATCCGCGCGCCGCGAACCGCACGTAGACCTGCTCCTTTTCCTTCTCGGGAACGCCGCCGATCTGGAGCATCTGCCCTTGCTTGTCGTCCGCGGCGAAAAGCGTGATGGAACCGCGCGGCTCCGCCAGACCGTAGGGACGCAAATCGCCGCGGTCTTCCGCCACGAATTGCTGAATCTGCGCGTTTGTCACCTGCGCGATCAAATCGGCGATCTTCTGGTCGTCGCCGCGCGCCTTGAGCGGCTTCACGATTTCCCAGTGATCGGTTTTCCTTTCCAATTCCATTTCACCGGTCGCGGTCTTCAGGAGCGCACGCGTGACCTGCGCCATGGTGAGGTCGGTGAGTTTCTTGTCGCGAAACTCCTCGGGCTTCTTCGAGATGTCGTTGCGGACGGATTGCGCGGCCACGAGGACCTCGTTCGAATCGCCGAGGCGCAGATACATTTTGCCCTGGAGCGCGGCATCGTTGCCGAAAACGATTTCCTGCGGCATCTCCTTTCCGAGAAGTTTCAACCGGAGCTTCGCTTTGCTCAGGCCGTACTCGTCGAGAAGGTTTTTGTTCTTCGCGATCTCGCTCGCAGGAATCGTGTCGTATTTCTGCCAGCTATCGAGGTCGGCCAGAAGATTATTGATGGCCATGGTATCCGCCTGGTCTTTGAAAGGCGCCTCGAGCCGCCACTTCTTGTCCTGCCGGCGCAGCTCGATCTTGTCGTCGCCGTTTTGGATCACGATGCCGTCGAGATTATCGCGCTCGAAATTCACCACATTCGCCGCCTGGCGTTTCACTTCCTCGGTGTTCGGTTTTTTGCTCTCGTAATATTTGATGTAGACCCCGAGCGCCACCACCACGGCCAGCAAGAGAAGCGTCGTCTTCGTTTTCATAAATGGGACGGTGAGACTACGAGCGGCGCTGCCACCAAACGGCGAAGCCGAGGACCGCCGGAACGAGCGGAAGGAGAACGAGGATCAGCCAGCGCAGATTCCGCATGGCATTATCCTCGAGGCTGAAGGTGAGCATGCGCGGGACTTTCGGGGCGATGCCGATGAGTTGTTCGCGGTTCAGGAGCCAGTTCACGCTCGCCGAAACAAAATCGAGCGGTGCCTGTTGTCCCTGCCGCAGCGCGGCGTCCTGAATGAAGAGCGCGTTGCTCACCACGACCATGCGCGCCGAATTCACCTGCACGCGGTCGTCACCGCTGCCGCCGCGCTCGATGGAAGCGGCGATGTAGAGCGGAGTGTTCGGATTGCTCGCTGCGTCGGCCTGATATTTTGCCTGATCGCCTGAGCGGTAATCCGCCTCCGCCCAATATCCTTTTTCGGCTTGGACGAGCGGTTGCAACTTGAGGTTCGCCGCGCGCACACGCTCGGCCTCGAGCGTAAGCGACGCGCTGCCGCCGGGGAAAATTGAGTTAGCGTCCGCCAGCCGCTTCGTGATGGGACTCTCGCCCAGGAAATGCGCCTGCACGTCCTGGATGATTGCCATCTCCTCGATGCCGGTCCGGATCACCGCCATGAGGCGATCGTCATTCACTTTCACGCCGAGCTCATTCAGGAACGCGAGGAGCTTCGGCGTCTTCGCCGCCGGATCGAGCAGGAGCAGAATGCGCCCCTGCTTTCCCCAAAAGTCCCGCAGCAACTTCATCTCGCGATCGGAAAAATCGTACTGCGGTCCGTCGATCATGACCGTTTTCATCTCGGCGGGAATGGACGGGACCTCGAACAAATTCAGTTCCTGGAATTTGATGTTCTCGCCCTCGATCACCATCTTGAGCACCGAGATCAATCCGCCCTCCGCGAGCGGCGGTTCCTTGTGGCCGAGAATGTAACCGAGGATGTTTTTCTTGCCTTCGACGAGATCCATCAGCGCGCTCGTGATCGCCTGTTCGCCTTTGAACGCCCCGATTTTGGGTTGTTCGCCGAACATCGGATTGCCCTGTTCGATTTCCGCCATCTCGGAAGCCTTCACCGTTTTGTTTCGGCCGTCGTATTCGAGGACGATGAAACTCTCGTCGCTGACGACTTTGTATTTATCGAGGATTTCCTTGGCCCGGGAAAAATTCCGGTTCGGATCGATAATCTCGACGTCCATTTTCGCCTTCGCGGCATATTGATATTCCGTGAGAAGAGCGGTGACGTCGGGACCGATCGGGTTGTTCGGCGCGAAGAAAACCGTGGCGCGCACTTTGCCTTTGATCGTCTCGAGGAAGCGCTTCGTCTTGTCCGAGAGCGCGTATTTCTGGTCGCGCGAAAGATCCCAGCGCCGGTAATGCTCGAAGCCGAGATAGTTCACCATCACGGCGAGGAAAAACAGAAGCGTGATCTGCACGATCACGTTCAAGCCGATGCGAAGGCGATGGATCTTCGCCGGCTTCGCAACGGTCTCGGTCGAAATAATGTCGTCAGCCATTTTTGCCTACAGCCTCCACTTCCGCGCCTGGAACGCCTGGTAAGTCAGCGCCAGCATGATGATGGTCATGCTGAGATAGAGGACCATGGGGCGCGTATCGATTTCACCGCGCGAGAGCGCGCCCATTTGTTCGATCGCCGAGAAATATCCCAGCACCTGGCGCGTGCTCGAGCTGATCTCTTGCAGGACGAACGAGATCAGACCCGAGAAAAAATGGAGCGTGATGACGCAGAATGAGATGATGGCGGCCACGATTTGATTTTTCGTCAGGACCGAGGCGAGACAACCGACGGAGAGATAAAACATCCCCAGCAAAAGCAGCATCAGATAGGAGCCGAAGTAGGCGCCGCTGGAATTCGCCGCCGGTTGATGCGTGACCGCCTGGAAGATCCAGAAATAAATGAGCGTCGGAATCCAAAGGATCACATAAAAGACGAGCGCGCCGAAAAACTTGGCGAGCACCACCTGCCAGTCGCGGACCGGCGCGGTCATGAGCGGCTCGATCGTGCCGAGCTTAAATTCCTCCGCGAACAATCGCATCGTGATGAGCGGAAAAATCAGGACGAAGGCGAACCAGAAGAAGACCGAGTTGAAGAACGCTTCCTGGACCGAATAAGAAAGCGGCCGCTGGTTCATGAACGAGAGCTGAAAAGAAAAATCGGCGCCGCTTACGAGAAGGAAAAAGAAAAGCACGATGTAAGCGACCGGCGAGTAGAAGTAACTGCGGATCTCGCGGGAAAGGAGAGTGTAGAATTTACGCATGTTATGTTGTCATCCCGAGGCGCGCAGACGCCGAGGGACCTCGCACCTGGAACCTAAAATTCCTTCCGAGATCGCGCGTAATCCACGAGCAGCGCCCAATGTAGCGCGGAAGCGCCCGAACAGTTGTGAGGTCCTTCGCCGTCTGCGCGACTCAGGATGACTCGCATTCTCTCTTGCAAATTCTTTGGCGCTTATCATTTCTTCACTCCGCATCGGGGTGGGTGATTTCCACGAAAACATCCTCGAGTGTCGCCTTGCGTTGCGACAGCTCCCGCACCGTCCAGCGCCGCGCGGTCGCCAACCGGAAAACTTCCTCGCGCACATCGGTGTTAGCTTCGACGCGTAACGCGAAAACCTCCCACTCACCGTCGGTTGACGCGGTCACGTCGCGCACGCCCGCGATTTTCCGCAGCTCCTCGGCGCCATCGTCCGAGCCGACTTTCGCTTCCAACACCACGCCGCCCGCGGTCCGGATCTGGCCGAGCAGATTTTCCGGCGTATCGCACGCCTCGATCCGCCCCTTGTTGATGATGATCACCCGGCTGCACGTCATCTCGACTTCCGGCAGAATGTGGGTGGAAAGAAGAATCGTGTGTTGCTTTCCGAGATTCTTGATCAGATCGCGCACCTGGCGAATCTGATTCGGGTCGAGGCCGCTGGTCGGCTCATCGAGAATGAGCAAATCAGGTTCGTGCACGAGTGCATCCGCCAGGCCCACGCGTTGCCGGTAACCCTTCGAAAGCGCACCAATTAATTTTTTCTCCACCTCTTTCAATCCGCAGAGTTCTTTCACGTCGCCGACACGCTCGGAGACGCGGCGATGCGGCACACCCTTCAAGGCCGCGCGATAATCGAGGTACTCCGTCACCCGCATGTCGTTGTAGAGCGGGACATTCTCGGGCATGTAACCGAGGTGCGCCCGGGCCTGGAGCGATTGCTCGAAAATGTCGAACCCCGCGATCGTGGCGCGGCCGGACGTGGCCGGCATGAAGCTGGAGAGAATCCGCATCGTCGTGCTCTTGCCGGCGCCGTTCGGGCCGAGAAATCCCATGATCTCGCCCTTGCCGACCTCGAAGTTCAGGTCCTGGATAGCGGTCTGGCCAGCGTAACGTTTGGTCAGATTTTCGACTTTGATCATGAAGCGGTAATTTTGTCAGACAACTGAAACGCGATTGCGTTGCGAGATTGTTGACGATTTCAACGCGACGTCAACGGCACCGTCTCGACTCGCTGGCCCTGGCCGTTCGCTCGGACGATGCCCACGGTGAAATCGACGACCGTTCCCGGACTCGCGCGCGAGAGCAAACTTTCCACCTGTTTGACTGACGTGACGTTGTATCTCCCCACGCGGTAAATCACGAGACCGCGCTCGATTCCAGCGCGATCCGCCGGGCCGTCGGGATCAACCGCGCTGACGAGAACGCCTTTGCCTGGCGCGTAGCCGAGCGCGTCCGTCAAATCTGGCGTTAGATTCTGGAGCTGCATTCCGAAAAGGCGGCCGGCGTTTGACGCGGCGTTTTCGTTTTCGTCTGGCTTGGTTTTCGGCGGCGGCTGGTTCTGCGCGGTTTGTTTGAACTGAGTCACGGCGCTGCGAACGGTTTCGGCGGGAATGGCAAAGCCCAACCCCTGGGTGGGCACTCCCTGTGGCGTGAAGGCCATCTTGGCGGAGCTCACGCCGACGAGACGCCCGGACAGATCGATCAACGGGCCGCCGCTGTTTCCCGGATTGATCGCGGCGTCCGTTTGCAGCAGATCCTTGTATTCGAAATCATCGACGGTGATGTCGCGCTTCATGCCGCTCAAAACGCCGCGGCTGATCGAGCTGCCGTAGCCGAGCGCGTTGCCGACCACGAGCACGGTCTGGCCGAGCAAGTTCGGCGAAAGGTTGTCGAGATTGATGAAAGGAAAATCCGCCTTGGCGTCGATCTTGATGAAGGCGAGATCTTTCTTGGTGTCGCCCGTGATGTAGTGGGCCTGGTAAGTTTTTCCATCGTTCATCGTGACTTCGATTTTCAAATCGGCGGCGCGCTGCACAACGTGCTCGTTGGTCACGATGTAACCCGCGGGATCGACGATGAATCCCGAGCCGAGACTCTGGAGTGTCTGCCGAATTTCACGAGGCCGTGCGCGGTAGTTACCGAAATATTGCGCCGCGAAATCCTCGAACGGATCGTGAACCCGGCGTTTTACGACGCGCTCGGTATTGATGTTCACGACCGCCGGCAAAACCTTGGCGATGGCCTGGACCGCCGGCTCCGAAGCGGGATCGGCCTGAGCGAAAAGAGATGGCGCGGCGAGTAGCGAGATCGTTGCAACCAAAATGGTAGGGACGGCGCGCTGCGCCGTCCGTCGCGGCCATGGAAAATCGCGCCGAAACGAAAAAGCTCGGACGCCGCAGCGCGGCGTCCCTACCTGTGTCGTCATCGGTTGCCTCCCTCGAGTTGGGAGATAATCTCGCGCGGCATTCCCTCTCGAAGTTCGGGGAAGGCTTCGGCGATTCGAATTAGATCGAGTTCATCTTTCTTTCGTTTGCTGAGCCTGCGTTCCTGGTCGCTCCATGCCCACATTTTTCCCTGAACGATGTCCTTCAAATCGGCCACCGGCACCGACAGGCCGAGAACTTCCTGCCGCTTCGCCCGCCCGATGAAACTTTGGTAGCGCTCGTCCTGCGTAAACTGGATGTTCAATTTGCCCGGCGCCTTTTTCGCATTGAGCGAATGCGCGAACTGCTCGAGGTGAAAACCGGCAGCGGTCAGCTCGTCTCGGATTGCGGGTAGAGACTGCGCGACCACCACGATGTCGGCGTCGATGGTGTAAACAGGTTCCACGAAGCAGTTCACCGCGAGCCCGCCGATCAGACACCAGGCGCCATGACGGTCCAGAACGGCGGCGACCTGCGCGAAGTCGCTGGCGCCGCCATTCGTAACGGATTCGTAAATCTCTTCCGCGGTCATCTGCGGTGCAAGTAACGGAACACCGTCGGCACTGTCAACTTGCCGTGCCCGCGGATGCCTTGCAGATTGAAACTGAAATGCGCCCATCGTTCGCCACCCACGTAAATCTCGATCTTCTCGAGGAAAATTACCGGCTTTGGCAGGACGATCCCGAATCGGTTGATTCCGGGTGGTCGGCGTTCTTCGAGGGTTTCGAACTGGGCGATTTGAATTTGCGCAACGGCGCCGCCGAGGTCGCCGCGCATCCGCCCGGCGAGATCAGCGAAGGTCCGCTCCAGACGCGGGTCGATGGACTCGTCTACGCTTACCGCACGCTCGGGCACACGATCGCGCGGCTCGATCCATTGGCGAAAAAGCGCCCGGAAAATCCGCTCTTGAGTCTGCGCGAGCTTGGTTTCAGCGAGAAGGACCTCGATCTCCAGGTCGCGTCGAAATTCTTTTTCGATGGCCGCAAGATGACGCTGCGCGAGATGATCGCGCTCCTCGAACGCATCTATGCCGACACAATCGGCGCGGAATTTCAACACATCCAAAACCCGCGGATGCGCAATTGGGTCCGGCACCGGCTCGAATCGCGGCCCGCGAAACACGACACCTCCCGCGAAGCGCAGATCGCACTGCTTCGTTCGCTCCTTGAAACGGAGACGTTCGAAGTTTTTTTGCACACCCGCTACGTCGGGCAAAAACGCTTTTCCCTCCAGGGCGCGGAATCGCTCATGGTCATTCTCGATACAATTCTCCAGCGGTGCCCGGGCGTCGGCATCGAGGAAATCTGCATGGGCATGGCCCACCGTGGCCGGCTCAATGTTCTCGCGAATTTCCTGAAGAAATCGCTTCAGGTGATCTTCACGGAGTTTTCCACGAATTACATTCCGGACCTCGTCGCGGGCGACGGCGACGTGAAATATCACCTGGGCTATCGCACCGTCCGCAAACTGGAGTCGGGCGCGGAAGTGGATATCCGGCTGGCGGCGAATCCGAGCCATCTCGAAGCGGTCGATCCGGTCGTGGAAGGAAAAGCGCGCGCGCGGCAGCGGATGCGCGGCGACACGGAACTGCGCCGCAAAGTTTTGCCCCTGCTCATTCACGGCGATGCCGCTTTCGCCGGCCAGGGGATCGTCGCTGAGACGCTGAACATGTCGCAACTGCACGGCTACGGCACGGGCGGAACGGTGCACATCGTCGTGAACAATCAGATTGGTTTCACGACCCTGCCGGAAGACGCGCGCTCTTCGATGTACGCCACCGACATCGCGAAGATGATCGAGGTGCCGATCTTTCACGTGAACGGCGACGACCCGCTTGCGGTGAAATTTGTGACGGAGTTGTCGCTCGATTTTCGCCAGGAATTCGGCCGCGACGCCGTGATCGACATGTATTGCTACCGGCGTTACGGCCATAACGAAGGCGACGAACCTTCCTTCACCCAACCCGATCTCTACGCGGCCATCGAGGAGCGCCCGTCGGTCGCGCAGCTTTACAAGAAAGAGGTGATCGATGCGGGCAAACTCAGCGACGACGAAGCCGCGAGTCTCGAGGCGGAGTTCGAGATGCGGCTCGAGCTGGTCTTGCAGGAAGTGAAATCGGTCGAAGAAGAGCAAGCGGAAGGGCAGGGGCGCTTCAAGGAATCGACCGCAATCTTTCAGCCGCAATATTCGAGCGAATGCAAGCCGACCGCGATCAGTCCCGAGATGCTTCGGCAGATTGTCGACGGGCTGACGCGCATTCCGGAAGACTTTGATGTTATCCCGAAAGTTAAGCGGACGGTTCTGGATCGGCGCCGTCAGGTTTTCGAAGCAGGCGGGCCTTATGAATGGCATTACGCGGAGGCGCTCGCGTTTGGATCGCTATTGCTCGAAGGCATTCCCGTTCGGCTTTCGGGACAGGACAGCCGTCGTGGCACATTCAGCACGCGGCATTCGTTCATCTACGACGCGAAAACCGGGCAGCCCTACATGCCGCTGCTTCATCTCGCGCCGGATCAGGCGCGCATTTGCATTTACAACAGCCTCCTCTCCGAGGCGGCGGTGCTCGGGTTCGATTACGGTTACTCGCTCGATTACCCAAACATGCTCTGCCTTTGGGAAGCGCAGTTCGGCGATTTCGCCAATGGCGCGCAGACGATCATCGACCAATTCATCGTCCCCTCCGAATCGAAATGGCAACGGCCGAGCGGGATCGTGATGCTGCTGCCGCACGGCTACGAAGGGCAGGGGCCGGAGCATTCCAGCGCGCGGCTCGAACGCTTTCTCCAGTCGTGCGCGGAGGACAACATCCAGGTCTGCAACGTGACGACGTCCGCGCAGTATTTTCACGTTCTGCGCCGCCAGATGAAACGCGATTTCGTCAAACCGCTCATCATCATGACGCCGAAAAGTCTGCTCCGTTCCGAGCAGGCTTCATCGCGCACGGAAGATTTCACGAGCGGCGGGTTTTCGGAAATTCTCGGGTCGCCTGAAGTGGGACCGGCCGAAAAAATGAAACGCGTGATCCTTTGCACGGGCAAAGTTTATTACGACCTCCTTAATTATCGCGAAGCCGAGAAGATCACGAATGCGGCGATCGTGCGCGTGGAACAGCTCTATCCGCTCGCCGAATTGAAATTGCGCGAGATGCTCAAACAATTCCCGAAGACCGCGAAGTTGATTTGGTGCCAGGAAGAATCGCAGAACATGGGCGCGTGGAGTTTCATGGAGCCGCGGCTGTGGGCGCTTTTCCGCCGCGAGATCACGTATGCCGGCAGGAATGCGAGCGCGAGTCCGGCGGTCGGATCGCTCGCGATTCACAAGCGCGAGCAGGCCCAATTGATTGCGGATGCGTTTAGCCTGTAGTTGCTGTTCGACCGCGCGCTTCCTTTGCGCATAATGTAACGCCTTCATGAGCATCGAAGTGAAAGTTCCAGCCGTCGGTGAATCAATCTCGAGCGGGATCGTTTCCGTCTGGCACAAGAAATCGGGCGAACAGGTCAAGGCCGGCGACCCTCTCTTTACCCTCGAGACCGACAAAGTCTCCACCGAGATCGTCGCGGAAAAAGACGGCATTCTGCAAACGCTGGTCGCGGAAGGCGCGGAGGTGAAGATCGGCGAGGTCGTCGCGGAGATTCAGGAAGGTTCGGGCGACGCGGCGAAGCCGGCGGAGAAACCGAGCGCGGCCAAGTCCGAGGCGAAACCCGCGCCGGCAGCTGCTGAAAAATCGTCCGATGCTCTTTCGCCCGCTGTTCGACGGGTTGTGACAGAGGAAAAACTCGATCCGCAGGAGATTCGAGGCACGGGGAAAGGCGGACGTGTAACCAAGAACGATGCAGTTACAGCCGCGCAAAATCGCGCGGCGTCGCCGGAACCCGCGTCAGCTCCGGCGCGACCCGCTGAAAATCTCTCGGAGAAAAAAGCCCCGGCCCAATCCGAGAACGGCCGGTTCACGCGCAAAAAAATGTCGCCGCTTCGCCGCAAAATCGCGACCCAACTCGTCATGGCTCAGCACACGGCCGCGATTCTCACCACGTTCAACGAATGCGACATGACCGAAGTGCAAACGCTCCGGGGCAAGTCACAGGAAGCGTTCACGAAAAAGAACGGACTGAAGCTCGGGTTCATGTCGTTCTTCATCAAAGCGACTGTCGAAGCATTGAAAGCGGTGCCGCAGATCAACAGCCGGATCGAGGGCGATGACATGATTCTGAATCACTACTACGATATCGGCGTCGCGGTCGGGACGGAGCGCGGCCTGGTCGTGCCGGTGGTGCGCGATGCGGACAAGAAAAGTTTCGCGGAAGTGGAGCGCGCCATCGCGGAGTACGCGACCAAAGCGCGCGAAGGGAAAATCAAGATCGAAGACTTGCAGAGCGGGACGTTCACGATTTCGAACGGCGGCGTTTACGGTTCAATGATGGGCACGCCGATCCTGAACCCGCCGCAAAGTGGCATTCTCGGGATGCACGCGATTATTAAGCGGCCCGTCGCGATCAAGGATGCGGTTGTCATCCGCCCGATGATGTATCTGGCGCTCAGCTACGATCATCGCGCCGTGGATGGGAAGGAAGCCGTCACGTTCCTCGTCACCCTCAAGCAGTGCATCGAGGATCCGAAAAAACTTCCGCTCGATTTTTAAGGTAGGGATGGCGCGCTGCGCCGCCCGCCGCGAATTGTAACCATGGACAAATTTGATGTCGTCATCATCGGGTCGGGACCAGGCGGGTACGTCGCGGCCATTCGTGCGGCGCAACTTGGTTTGAAAACAGCCATCGTCGAGAAAGACAAGGAACTCGGCGGCACCTGTCTCAACATCGGTTGCATCCCGAGCAAGGCTCTCCTCACTTCGAGCGATCATTTTGTTTTCGCGAAAAAGGAAGCGGCCAAGCACGGCATCGTTTTGGAAAAAGTCGGCCTCGATCTGGCCACGATGCTCGCGCGCAAAGACAAAGTCGTGAAGACGATGAACAGCGGCGTGAAGATGTTGATGAAAGGGAACAAGATCACGACGTTCCAGGGCCTCGGAACGATCACCGCGCCCGGTCGCGTCGCGATCAAACCGGCGGAAGGCGACAGCCAGGAAATCGAGGCGAAGCACATCGTGGTCGCGACCGGCAGCATCCCGGTGGAGCTGGCGAACATGAAATTCGATGGCGACGTGATCGTGAGCAGCACCGAAGCGCTCACCTTCGAGAAGGCGCCGGAAAAACTGGTGGTCATCGGCGGCGGCGCGATCGGCCTCGAGCTCGGCTCGGTCTGGAGCCGCCTCGGTTCCGACGTGACGGTGCTCGAATTTCTCCCGCGCATTGCGCTCGGCTTCGATCTGGAGCTGGCGAATTTGCTTCAGCGCTCGCTCACCGCGCAGGGGATGAAGTTCCATCTCGAAACGAAGGTCAGCTCGGTGAAGGTCGAGAACGGGCGCGCAGTCGCGACCGCCACGCAAGGCGACAAGGAATTGAAATTCGAAGCCGACAAAGTCCTCGTCTCCGTCGGCCGCCGCGCGTTTGCCAAAGGAGTCTTCGGCGAAAAACTCGGCGTCGCGCTCGACGATCGCGGCCGCGTGAAAGTGGACGAGCATTTCCGCACGAACGTCGAAGGCATCTACGCGATCGGCGACGTCATCGCGGGCCCGATGCTGGCGCACAAGGCGGAAGAGGAAGGCATCGCCTGCGTGGAGACGATCGCCGGGAAAGCCGGCCACGTGAACTACGACGTCATCCCTGGGATCATCTACACGAATCCCGAGCTGGCCGGCGCCGGCGTCACGGAAGATTTCGCGAAAGAAAAAGGAATGAAGGTGCGCATCGGGAAGTTTCCTTTCCGCGCGAATGGGCGGGCGGTCGCGAACGAAGATGTGGAAGGCGTGGTCAAATTCGTCGCCGACGCCGAGACCGATCGAATTCTCGGCGCGCACATTCTGGCGCACGCCGCTTCGGAGCTGATCGCGGAAACGGTCGCGGTGATGGAATTCGGCGGCAGCTCGGAGGATCTCGGCCGCACCGTGCACGCGCATCCGACCTTGAGCGAAGCCGTGAAGGAAGCCGCGCTCGCGGTGGAGAAACGCGCGCTGCACATCAGTAATCGCTGATTGCGAAAGTTGGCGCGAGCATGCGCTGTCATTCCGAGCCGCGCAGACGGCGAGGAACCTCACAAGCGCACCTTCCGCTATCGCGAAAATGAACGCGTGATCCGCGGTTAACGCCGAATGTGACGCGAAAGCGATTGAACGTGTGTGAGGTCCTTCGCCGTCTGCGCGGCTCAGGATGACACGCGTCGGACATCACGCCGCAGTTAGACGCGAAACGCGTTAGTTCAGCCCGTACGCCTCAACTACCGCGATGCCCGTCGTGTTATTCACGCCCCGAACGATGGCGGTGTAGTTGCCGGGCACGAGATCTCGCACAATCGCCGATTCCAGATCGTTTGATGGCGGTATGGTTGTCGCGATGATTTCAGCTTGCTGATCGGTGCGCCAATTATCGTTGGCGACGAGCAGCGCGCCATTACCGTCGTGCAGTTCCAACGTTGGATCTCCCAGCGCTCCCGGCACTGACAGCGATGGACCGATCGCGCGCACGATTACTCTGAGCGGATTTTGCCCCAGCACAATCACGCCACCGATTAAGAGGTCGTCTCCCATTTGGACAAGGCCGCGCGTCGAGACATTAGCCAGCTTGGAATCGACGGTCTGATCCAGGTCGTAAACTTCGAACACGCCTATGCCTGTGGCGTCGTTCTTACCGCGGACGACGACGGTATAAGTCCCAGGGTTGATTCTACCATACAACGCGGACTCCAAATCGTTGTCCGGTGGCAGCGTGCTTGCGACTTGCTGGGCGTACAATCCATCCCTCCAATTGTCATTGGTTGCGAGCAGTTCGCCGGAGGAACCGTGCACTTCGATGATCGGATCGGCCAGCGCTCCAGGGATGGACAGCGAAGGCCCAAGCCCGCGAACGATCACCGTCTTCGGCTCTGTTCCAGTAATGATGAATCCGCCAATCATTGCGTTATCACCTGTCTCCACGCGAACGCGGGTCGAGATATTTCCGAAAGTGGGCGGAATCACAAAAGCATTCCGCACGGATTCCGTGATGCTCTCCGAGCCGTTTGAACTGCCACTGCGATGATAACCGCGCGCGCGAATGTAGAGGTTCTGTCTGGCCGGCAAATTCAAACCTGTGAGGGTCCAGTTGTTTCCGGCGAGGGTGCCGTTGCCAAGGGAGGTGTAATTCACATTGTCGGTCGAAGACTCGAAGGTCACGCGCGCGAATTGCGCGCTGGAGCCGCCGCGCGTCCAGGTAATGGTGGTTTGCGTAACGGCGAGATTTTGCAGCGCGGTGGTGTCGTTACTCAAACGCGCGAAAAGATTGCGCAAACGTCCGCCCATGCTGTTGAAATAGCCACCTGCTAAGACTTTGCCGTCCGCCTGCACCGCGATTGAAAGGACTTGATTATCCGCGTCCGGGTTGAACGAGTCTGCTAAGCCAGTGCTGGGGTCGAGCCGGGCGATGTGAGCCCGGTGCTGTCCGCCTATGAATTCGAAGAAGCCGCCCACTAGAATCCTGCCGTCCGCCTGCAGGACGATCGAATAGATCGGTTGCATCGGCACGCCGCCACTCGCATTCGGGTCGAACGAATCAGCCAGAGCAGTCGTCGTATCCAGCCGGGCAATGCGGCTACGGGACTGTCCGCCGATGAAAGTGAAATCACCGCCCACCAGAATCCGGCCGTCCACCTGGACCGCGATAGAATAGACGGCACCGGTGGTATTCGGGTCGAACGAATCAGCCAAAGCGGAAGTGCCATCGAGCCGGGCCATACCGTAGCGCATCTGTCCGCCGATAAAGTTGAAATTGCCGCCGACGAGAATCTTGCCGTCCGTCTGCACCACGATTGAGTAGACAAAACTGTTCGCGTTCGGATCGAACGAATCTGCCAATCCAGTCGCGGCATCGAGTCGGGCGATGTAATTGCGCGTCTGTCCGCCGATGCTGTTCGCTCCGTTGAATGAGCCGCCCACTAGAATCTTGCCGTCTGCCTGCACGGCGATCGAAGAGACACCGCCGTTCGCGTTCGGGTCGAACGAATCAGCCAAAGCGGTCGTGCCGTCGAGCTTGGCGATGTGATTGCGCGTTTGTCCGCCGATGCTCGTGAAATCGCCTCCCACCAGAATTTTTCCGTCGGCCTGCACCACGATTGAAGCAACCGAATCGTTGGCGTTCGGGTTGAAAGCCATGTCGAGTGTGCCGTCGGTATTCAATCGCGCAATGTTATTGCGCGCCACGCCCAAAACACTGTTGAAGTGACCACCGATAAGAATTTTGCCGTCGGGCTGGACGGCAGTGGCGAGAATACTGTTGCCCGTCACGTTGCCATTGCTGAGATTGAGATTGAGCGTCTGGTCGAGCCTGCCGTCGGTCTCCAGCCGTGCAATGCGATTGCGCGAGACCGCCGCTTCGCCATTCGACGCGAGAGTGGTGAAAAGACCGCCTGTTACAATCTTTCCGTCCGGCTGCACCGCGATTGAATAAACATTACTGTCCGCGTACGGGTCGAACGAGTCAGCCAAGCCGGTCGCGGGATCGAGTCGGGCAATGTAATTGCGCGTCCGTCCGCCGATGACTTTGAAAAAGCCGACCGCCAAGATCCTGCCGTCTGATTGCACCGCGATTGAATTGACAACTTCGCTGGCGTTGGGGTTGAACGAATCTGCCAAGCCGGTCGCGGGATCGAGTCGGGCAATGTATTTGCGCGTCTGTCCGCCGATGCCGGTGAAACCGCCGCTCGCCACAATCTTGCCGTTCGGCTGCACCACGATCGAATAGATAAAATTATTCGCGTCCGGGTCGAACGAATCAGCCAAGCCAGTCGTGGCGTCGAGTCGGGCCATTCTGTTTCGCGTCTGTCCGCCGATGCTATTCGCTCCGTTGAAGCCGCCGCCCGCTAAGATCTTGCCGTCCGGCTGCACCGCGATTGAATAGACATCATAGTTCGCGTTCGGGTTAAACGAATCAGCCGCGCCGGTGGCAGCATCGAGCCGGGCGATGCGGTTGCGCGCCCTTCCACCCATGTTAGTGAAAGCGCCACCCACCAAAATATTACCGTCCGCCTGCACCACGATTGAATAGACAATGCCGTTCGAGTACGGGTCGAAGGAATCCGCCAAGCCGGTCGTGGCATCGAGCCGGGCGATGCGGTTGCGGGGCTGTCCGCCGATGCTGGTGAAATCGCCGCCCGCTAAAATCTTGCCGTCCGCCTGCACTGCGATCGAAGGAACAAAACCGTTCGCGTTCGGATTGAAAGCGATGTCGAGCGTGCCGTCGGGGTTTAGCCGGGCAATGTGGTTGCGCGCCACGGCCGCAACTGCAGTGAACTGGCCGCCGATAAGAATCTTGCCGTCCGGCTGGATGACGACGACGAGAACCGTGCCGTTCGCGTTGGGATCGAAGCCGTCCAGAGCAGATTGTGCTCGCATCCGTGCTGTCACTAATAGGAACAGCAACAGAGTCGCGGCCATGCTCACCAACTTTTGCAAGCGCGTCGTCCTTCGATGATGCTGGGACCTCGTCGCAACTCTCGATTCGTATCTTTTTGCGCTCATGGGTTCGGGGACATGTGACATTCGTGATCGCTGGGTTCGGCGATCAATTGGGACGGGAAGGCAACTTCTTTTTACGTCTTAAGTGTTAAAGCGCAAACGAAAGTTTACGACCGAAGAAACCAAATTCGCCTGAATGACGATCTTGAGGAGACCGAGTGGCGTTGTTGACAACATCCATCGCTTTCGGCAAACCGGCCTCGTGAAATGGAAGTTCGGATTGCTTGTGTCTGCGCTGTCGTTTATCGCAGCCATCACGCCGGTGCAGGCGGCGTCAGAAATTGTTGTCGCAATTCGTTACCTGCAGGCGCAGGGCGAGAGCCATGCTCATCTTTTTCTTTACCGCGAAGACGGAAAATTCTTGCGGCAACTGACGAAAGACGATTCTGGCCAGGATCGTGATCCGATCTTCGCGCCCGATGGCGAGACGATCGTCTTCACGCACGAGATCACTGAAGAAAAGCTCGAGTATTGGAGCATCCAACCGAGTGGCGGTGGGCTGAAGCGTCTCGAGACCGCGCCGGATTGGTATGCCGCCGCGAAAACTTCTCCATACTTTGCCTGGCCCGATGAGGATTTGTCGACGGAGACGAGCGCCCCAGCCTTCGGTGAACGCAGCCCGCATCGTCTCTCGCCGGATGGCTCGGTGGAATTGATTCTAAGCGAAGTGAAGGGGGACGAGGCCGATTCGGAAAATGGACCTGGTCATGGGAAGCATTATCTGCTGCGCGATTTGAAGTCGGGAAAGGAAGTGGAATTCGGGAAGCTGCCCGGTTTTGAAGGCGCGGTCGACCAGCTCAAACTGACCGGCCACGACGATCGTTTTCTCCTGGAGCCGCCGTTGCGTCTCGCATTTTTCGGAGTGCACCTCAACAGCACCGACGGCGACACCGATTATGCGCTCGATCTGAACGGCAAACGGTTCGTGCGCTTGTCGACAAACTGGGCGGCGCCATTTCCGCTTCCGGGCGAGCCCGCGTTTCTCGCCATGAATTATTCGCGCTACATTCCGATTCCCGGCACGAAGAAAACCGCCAATTGCAGTTACGTGGAACGGTGGGACGCGAATCTGAAAAAGCTGCGCTTTGCGCGCGAAGGAACCGCCGCCATTGCCTACGGCGCTTCCATGTATCGGCCCGGAAAAACTCCCGCCGTCATTTCCATTCGCAAGAGCGGAGAGTGATCACTCGTTAGGCGCGTCATCGGTCGATGCAGACGGCACTTCACATTTCTCGCGCGGATGGCGGAAGCGCCGATCGTTTTCCGAGCGGGCCGGCGATTGTGATCTTCCTGGCGACTGCCAAAGTTCTCTTCCATCTCTGCACCGCGGGCCGTTACGGAATCTTTCGCGACGAGTTGTATTATCTCGCCTGCTCCCAGCATCTCGGCGCCGGCTACGTCGATCAGCCGCCGCTCATCGCCTTCATCGCCTGGTTTGCGCGGCACGTCTTCGGTGAATCGCTTTACGGTCTGCGCTTGCTCCCCGCGCTCGCTGGCGGCGCGACGGTTTGGTTGACCGGAAAACTCACACGCGAAATGGGCGGCGGCGTTTTCGCCCAAGGCCTGGCTGCGGCCGCGGTCTTCGCCGCGCCGATTTACCTGATCCTTCATCATTGGCTCACGATGAACGCGTTCGAGCCGCTCATCTGGATCGCGTGCGCTTGGTGCATTGTCCGCGCGATCAACGAGAGCGAGCCCCGTTACTGGCTGTGGTTCGGGCTCCTCATCGGACTCGGAATGGAAAACAAATACACGACGGCCTTCTTCGCCGTCGCAGTTTTCGTCGCGCTGCTCCTTACGCCGCAACGGCGCTTTCTTTCGAACGCCTGGATCTGGCTCGGCGCCCTTTGTTCGCTCCTGATTTTCTTGCCGAATTTGATCTGGCTCGTCCGCCACAACTTTCCGTTCCTCGAATTGATGCACAACATCCGCGGCACCGGACGCGACGTCGTGCGCGGGCCGCTGGCCTTCGTGGCCGACCAGGCGATGCTGATGAATCCGATCTTGTTTCCGCTTTGGGCTGGCGGGGTCGTCTGGCTTTTTACGGGCCGCAACGGAAGTCGTTATCGGATTTTGGGATGGACCTACGGCGTGATGCTAATCGCGTTCATCGCGCTCAAAGGAAAAAATTACTATCTCTCCGCCGCCTACCCGATGCTCTTTGCCGCCGGCGCGATCGCGTTTGAAAATGTCACGCGTTTGCAGTTTCGCTGGAGCCGCGCCGTTTACGTTTCCTTGATCATTGTTGCGACTTGTCTGCTTGCGCCAACCGTCGCGCCGGTCCTGCCAGTCGAGACTTACATCCGATATCAAAAGGCAATCGGCCTGGAGCCGCCGAAGGCCGAGAACCAGCCGACCGGTCCGTTACCGCAGTATTTTGCCGATGAGTTCGGCTGGGAAGATATGGCCCGCGAGGTCGGGCGAATTTACAACGAGCTCACGCCGGAGCAGCGCGCGGTGACGGCGATTTTCGCGAACAGTTACGGCCAGGCGGGCGCGATCGATTTCTTCGGGAAGAAGTACGGACTTCCGAAAGCGATCAGCAACCATCAGAGCTATTGGTTTTGGGGACCACGGGATTACACCGGCGAGAGCGTCATCGTCCTCGGCAGTGACGGCACCGGCGACCGCGAGCACTTCGCCAGCGTGGAGGTGGCGGGCCGCACCTATCACCCATTCTCGCGGCGTGACGAGCACTTCGATATTTTTCTGTGCCGTGAATTGAACACGACTCTGCAAACGCTTTGGCCGAAGGCGAAGAAATGGGATTGATCGCCAATCTCATGCCGCCTCGCCCCAATCTGAAGAAATTTACAAGTTTAACAGGATGAAGAAAAACCAATCCTGTAAATCCCGTTAATCCTGTCTATTCCTTGCTGATCGATGGAAAGCACGACCGCCATCCTGCTTCGGAGACGCAAGCTGAGCGATACCAGCCTCATCATCTCGTGGTGCACCGACTCGTTAGGCTGCATCCAGACGGTCGCGCGCGGCGCGCGGCGCGCGAAGAGTCCCTTCGCCGGCAAACTCGATCTTTTCTTCGAAGCCGAAATCCAGATCGCGCGCAGCCGGAAATCGGATCTCCACACCTTGACCGAAGTCGCGCTCAAAGATCCGTTCGGCGGCATTCGACAAAATTTCCGACGCACCCAAGCCGCCTCCTATTTCGTGGAGCTGATCGAGATCTGCACCGAATCCGATCACCATGAGCCGGAGCTCTTCGCGTTGTTGCGCCGCGCCTTCGCATATCTAAACGCGAACGATCCGAACCTTCGCGCGGTCCTGCATTTCGAAACGGAGCTGGCGCGGATCGCTGGGGTTCACGATATGAAAATGCTCAAAAGCAATCCGGCGTTGGCGCTCGCAAATCTTTTCGGCCGGTTGCCCACGTCGCGCGCGGCGCTCTTGAAAGCGCTCGCAGAGCCAGACTCGCGCAAGTAACGACGGTGTTACCATCGACTGCTTGCTGGCGTGTGGAAGCTTGGAGCAACTTTGCCTGTGAAGTCTTTTCGGCTGCTTTTCTCGATTGGTCTGTCTCTGGTGGTCGCTGGTTCTTCAGTTCGTGCCGGAGAGATTTTCAAATTCGATCCAGCGCATTCGACCATTGCATTCAAGGTCCGGCATTTTCTCGGCACGGCGAAGGGCCGGTTCGCGAAGTTTAGCGGAACGATCGAAGTGAACCGCGATCATCCGGAGCAATCGTCCGTCATTGCGACGATCCAGGCCGCCAGCATCGACACCGCCATCGCGAAACGGGACGAGCATTTGAGGAGCGACGAATTTTTCAACGTCGCCAGGTTTTCGGAGATCACATTCAAGAGTCATCGCGTGAAACAGACCGGGGCGAGCACTGGCGAGGTCACCGGAGACCTGACATTGCATGGCGTGACGCGGCCCATCACGCTTCACGTCCAGCTCCTCGGCGATCTCGAATCATTGACGAAGAATCCGACGAGCCGTTGGCGTGTGACCACCGCGCCGATCAGACGAAGCCAGTTCGGATTGGTCTTTAGCACGCGCGCCGAAGCGATCTCGATGATTGCCGACGAGGTCGCCGTCGAGATCGAGATCGAAGCGGCCCGCGATAAGTAATCGGGCGGGTTTCGTCACCTATTTGGCGAGCCGCGCGGTTTGCGGGGAACGCTTCGCGATAAAGAAAATGCCGATGATGGGCAAGGTCGCGATCAGCGATCCGGCTATCATTCGGCCGATGACAGCGCTTTGTCCGGATGCCGCAATGCCGCCGGAGAGCAACCCGAGCCACAGCGGAAAGAATCCGCCACCACTATCCGTCGGAAGGAGAAACCAGAAGGGGAGAGACATTGCCATCGCCGTCAAAAAACCGATTAGGATCAACTCGCGCCTAACGAGTGGTAAGAGAACATGCCAATAGATTCCGACGCTGCCGCATCCATCCAGCCGTGCGGAATCCTCCAGTTGCCGCGGAACTCGTCTCACAGCCTGGCAGAGAATAATGATGCTGAATCCAGACACCAACCAATTGCCGAACCAAATGGAATAAGAAACCGGGGTGTTTACGCTGGCGGGCCCAAAGGCAAGGAATGCCGGCGCCATCCAGAATAGTTCGGCCGCGACTATCGTTACGAGGAATGCAATTATGCCGCGGCCGTGCCAGCTGAATCGCACGAGCGCGAGCGCTAACAACGAATAGATCAGCAGCATTCCTGCGAGATTGGCGGCAAAGGCGATCAGGACGTCCATGGCATTTGGCTTTCGCGCCAAGTGACGCGATTAATTCTCTGCCTATTATCCGGATGCCACTAGATTTCAAATCACATGCGAAGAGTTGGTGAATGAACACGCACGTCGATCTCCAAACAATCGCCCTGATCCTCGCCTGGGTGGGAACGGCTTGCTGGGGCGTCTGCTTTTGGTGGATGCACCGGCTTTCCTCGCGGCAGGAAACGATGCTGCGGGAATTGCACGACGTGACCAAGCGGATCGAGAGACTTTCGAAGGCCGAGCACGATTTGATCAGCGAAGTGCATCCGAAGGTCGACGCGATCAAGGAGTCGGTGAAAGACGTGGCCGTCGCAGTCTCTGCGGAGAATGCTTCGCAAAAGCTGTAGCGGCGGTCTCTGACCGCCGAGCGCTTGCTTTCGGCGGTCAGAGACCGCCGCTACAGTAACCAGCCATGAGAATCGAGCCGCTCGGGGATTCAGCGCTGATCGTGCGCGTGGTCGATGAGTTCGCGCGCGATCCGGAAGCATCATTGAGCGAAGTGCTCGCGGCGCTTCGGGCTGTGGAGGCGGCTGCGATTCCTGGCGTCATCGAGCTGGCGCCCGCATACACCACTGTCGCGATTTTTTTTGATCCGGCGCGAGTCGCGCAAGATGAGATCACTCAGCCGCCGTTCGATTCGCTCCGGGCCAAGATCGAAAGTGTCTTGAAGAATCGATCGGCTAACAGGACAACCAAAATTGAATCCGCCGCCATCGACGTTCCTGTTTGCTATGAGGGCGAATTCGCCCCCGACCTTGCTGAGGTCGCGCGGAGTGCCGGACTCTCCGAGGACGAAGTGGTGCGTCGCCATTCGAGCGCGAATTATCGCGTTACCTGCGTCGGATTCACTCCCGGTTTTCCTTTCCTGAGCGGGTTGCCGGCAGAGCTGGCGACACCGCGCCGCGCCACGCCGCGCAAAGAAATTCCCGCGGGCACGGTTGGGATCGGCGGCGCGCAAACGGGAATTTATCCGCGAAAATCCCCGGGCGGTTGGAATCTGATCGGCCGCACGCCGCTGCGTTTGTTTGACGTGCAACGCGAGCCGCCGGCGCTTTTTCAGGCGGGCGATCGCGTGCGGCTCCGGAGAATTTCGCGCGAAGAATTCGACGCTGTTTCGCGATGAACGCGCTCGTTCGATCGGCCGGCTTCCTTACTTCCGTGCAGGATCTCGGCCGCACTGGCTATCGGCAGTCGGGTGTTTCGGTCGGCGGCGCGCTCGATTCCTTCGCGTTGCGAGTAGCGAATGCGCTTGTCGGCAATGAGGACGGCGCCGCTGGTCTTGAAGCGACGCTGGGAACTTTGCGTTTGCGCTTCAACGATCAGCGCGTCGTGGCGTGGTGCGGCGGCGGATTCACGGTACGCATCGGTGACGGGGAGCTGCCGCCCGGCCACGCTGGTCGGGTCGCGAAGGACGAAGAACTTGTCATGACCGCGCCGCAAACGGGTTCGCGCGCCTGGCTCGCAATTTCCGGCGGAATAAATGTGCCGCTGGTTCTCGGAAGCCGCTCCACCGATTTGCGCGGAAATTTCGGCGGGCATGAAGGACGACCGCTGCATGATGGCGATACGCTTCCTCTCGGAGATGACGGCGGTTTGAAAACCGCCGCTCCTTGGAAAAATCGGAAAATCGCGGAATGGACCGCGCCAACTCCGTGGGTCACGACTGCGCGGCGCGATCGTTTCCTGCGAATCGTGCGGGGGCCGGAGTGGAATCGTTTCACATCGAACGCACAAGCGTCTTTGGTGGCGACCGCATTCACAGTCACGCCGGATTCCGATCGCATGGGCGCGCGCCTCGATGGCCCGCCCTTGGATCGCACTGACCCGGGCGACCTTCTTTCCGAAGCCGTCGCGCCGGGAACCCTCCAGGTTCCGCCCAACGGACAGCCGATTCTCTTGCTCGGTGATTGCCAAACCATCGGCGGTTATCCAAAGATCGCGCACGTGATCACGGTGGACCTTCCGATCGCCGCGCAGCTTTGGCCGGGAGACCTCGTCCGTTTCCACGAAGTCCCGCTCACCGAGGCGCAGGAACTTTTGCGCGAGCGCGAAGAAAATTACGCCCGCTTTCGCGTCGGCTTGAGTCTGCACACGTCATGAATCTCGTCGTCGATCTCAATTCCGATCTCGGGGAAGGCGCGGGACACGATGAGGAAATTCTCGATCTGGTCAGCTCGGCGAACATTGCCTGCGGCTTTCACGCCGGCGATCACACGTCGATTTTCGCTTCGATCCAGTTGGCGCTCCAGCGCGGGGTCGCGCTCGGGGCGCATCCGAGTTTTCCCGATCGCGAGAATTTTGGCCGGACCGAAATGACGATGCCGCCCGCGGAAGTTTATTCCGCCGTGGCGTATCAGATCGGAGCGTTTCATGCCCTCGCGCGCGCGGCGGGCGGGCGGATGAACCACGTGAAACCTCACGGCGCTCTCTATAATATGGCGGTGCGCGACCGGGCGCTCGCCGATGTAATCGCGAATGCGATCTTCGCTCTCGACCCGAAGCTCATTCTCTTCGCGCCGGTCGGGAGCCATCTCGACACGGCTGCGACCGAGCTTGGATTAGAGACGGCGTCGGAAGTTTTCGCCGACCGCAATTATCTCGCGGACGGCTCGCTCGTCCCGCGGTCGCGCTCCGATGCGTTTGTGCACGATCCAACCGAGGCGGCCGATCGCATCATCCGCATGTTGAGCGAAGGCAAGGTCCGCGCGGTGGATGGTACCGACGTTTCGGTTTTGGCCACGACCGTGTGCGTGCACGGCGACAATCCGCAGGCGGTCGCGTTCGTGCGTGAAGTGCGGAAACGTCTCGAGCTTGAGGAGGTGATGATCGCCGCGCCCGCTTCTTCACCGTGAGCAACGAACCGCAAAACGACTCAGGAAAACTTGTGCGCGGTCTCGGCCCGCTCGACGCGACCATGATCGTTGTCGGCTCGATGATCGGGTCGGGTATTTTCATCACGTCGGCGGAATCGGCGCGGTTGACTGGCGCGCCGGGATGGTTGCTCCTCACGTGGGCGATCGCGGGCGTGATGACGATTACGGGCGCGCTCTGCTGCTCGGAACTCGCCGCGATGATGCCGCGCGCCGGCGGCGTTTACGTTTTCCTGCGCGAAGCTTACGGGCCGTCACTCGGTTTTCTTTTCGGCTGGACGCTTTTCCTCGTTATCCAAACCGGGACGATTGCCGCGGTCGCCATTGCCTTCGCCAAGTTCGGCGGCGTCTTCGTTCGTGCTATCGCCACCGATCATTACGTGGTCAGCCCGATCCAACTTGGCGGTGGTTACGCCATCAGTCTTTCCACGGAGCAACTCGTCGCCGTCGTGCTGATCCTGTTGCTCACCTGGACAAACACGCGCGGTCTCGAAACCGGAAAGATTGTCCAGAACACGTTCACCTTCGCGAAAACGGCGGCGCTGCTCGCGCTCATTGTCATCGGCCTATCGTTAGGCTGGAAGGCGGGGAGCGCTGCGCTCTCGTCGGCGTGGTGGGACTCGTGGAAAAACGGTTGGAGCCCGCAGACGGCGCAGCCTGGTTTCACCATCATCGGCGGACTCGCGCTCGTGTTGCTCTTCGGCAAGGCGATGGTCGGTCCGCTCTTCGCGCAAACAGCCTGGACCAACGTCACCTTCATCGGCAGCGAAGTGCGCGATCCCGGCCGGAATCTCGCGCGCGCGTTGCTGGGCGGGTGCGCACTCGTCGTCGTCCTCTACGTTCTCGCGAATCTCGCTTACGTCGCGACCCTGCCGCTCGATGGAATCCAGCATGCGCCGCAGAATCGCGTGGCGGTCGCGGCCATGAGCGCGGTCTTCGGTAAACCCGGCGCGCTCGCCATGGCCGCCGCGATCATGATCTCCACCTTCGGTTGCAACAACGGTCTCATCCTGGCTGGCGCGCGCGTTTATTACGCCATGGCCCGCGACCATTTATTTTTCCGGCGCATCGGCACCACCAATCGCCGCAACGTTCCGGCTGCGGCGTTGCTCGTGCAGGGAATCTGGGCGGCGTTTCTCACGCTGCCGCGCACCGTCATCACGAACCCAACGAGCGGCGAAGTGAGCTACGGCAACGTCTACACCCAACTCCTCGAATACATCGTCTCGGCTGACCTTGTCTTCTATGTCCTGCTGGTTGTCGCGGTGATTGTGCTGCGCAAAAAAAATGCGGCGGCGGAACGTCCTTATCGCACTTGGGGATATCCGATTGTCCCCATAATCTCAGTGGTGCTTGCCGGATTCCTGATCGTCGATCTCGCCTATCTCGCACCCACGACTTCTGGAATCGGCTACCTGCTAGTCCTTACCGGCATCCCAGTTTTTTTTGTGTGGCGCCGGGGTTTCTCCGCCGATCGCAGCGCGTAAGTTAAAGACGAAAACGCATGAATCAGGTTGACCTCTGACTTCTGACCTCCGACCTCTGCTTATGTCCAACAGCAACACCTTCTCCGCGCCTGATCTCACCAAACGCCCACCGCGCAGTCCGCGCTGTCGCCTCGGTGGTTACGCCATCCTGCCGCGCCTGCTCGATAAAGGCCGCGCCGAAATCGCCGGTCTCAACGGCGAATTCAATTACAACGCGCCTCTCGATCAGCACATCATTAATTTTCTTGGGCTCGATGTCGCCGCGTTGCGCGAACAGCTCGCTGCCGGCAAAGGCGATGGCGAAATCCTGGAGTGGATCAACGCCAACGCGAAGCACAAGCGCGCGCAGTGGGAGATCGAGCAATGGAGCGAGTTCCACGAACACCGCGGTCCGGATAGCGATGTGGAGACGCTGGCATTTTTCGTCGATTACGTCGGCAAATTTTCCAAGACGCGCGAAGACATCAAGACTTACTTCGACGTCGTCGACCTGGACGATCACGTTACCTTCGGAGGGAAAGCCTAACATTCTTCCGCTTGGTAGGGCGAGACTCCGTCGAGCCGTCTCAGGAATCTCGATGGATTAACGCCGCCGCAGCGGCTCGACGGATTCTCGCCCTGCCAAGCGCGAGATCCGAGTCACGTGAGCATCAGTTCGTCGACGTAGCACCACGCCCAGTCTTCGCCCGGCTGAAAAGATCGGACGATCGGATGGCCGGTGGCGTGAAAATGCTTTGTGGCGTGACGATTCGGCGAGGAATCGCAGCAGCCCACGTGTCCGCACGTCAGGCAGAGTCGCAAGTGGACCCAGGGCGAACCCATCTTCAAACATTCCTCGCAGCCATTCGCGCTGGGGACGACATCGGGATTGATCTGATCGAGGTGGATGCAGGCTTCGCCGTTCATGTCCTTTCTCATTAATAGCTTTCGATTAGAATCTGGCAATGCACCGCAGGCGACGATCAACTGGCAGGAAGAAGAATTCCAAAGGCGTGGTCGTCCACGTCGGCCAGTTTGAATTCCTCAAGATCAATACTGGAAAACACGAATGGCGTGATTCCTATCATTGGATCTTGTCGCTCAGTTGGCCCCAGTTTGCCGCTCTCATTACCGGCGCTTACCTCGCCATCAACGTCGTCTTCGCCGGCTTGTATGCCCTCGGTGGCGATTGCATCGCCGAGATGCCGACCGGCTCGTTCCCCGCCGCTTTCTTCTTCAGCGTGCAAACGATGGCGACCGTCGGCTACGGACATGAGTATCCGGCGAACCTCTACGGGAATATCGTCACGACCATCGAGATCATGGTGGGAATGTTTAGCCTCGCCGTGAGCACCGGCCTGATTTTTGTGCGCTTCTCGCGCCCGACGGCCCGCATCGAATTCACCGACAAAGTTGTGATCGCGCCTTTCGACGGGAAGCCGACCCTGATGCTGCGCGTCGCGAATCTGCGCCATTACAGCATGGCCGAAGCCGAGTTCAGAATCATGTTCATGCGCGACGAACAGATCAGCGAAGGCGGCACCTTTCGCCGTTTCTATTCACTCAAGCTCCACTTCGATCGACTGATCACGTTCCCGGTGGCGCTAACGCTGATGCACACGATCGATAAAGAGAGCCCGCTTTACGGCATGACCGCCGATACATTGCAGGAGACCGATTCCCGCCTGGTCGCATCCGTGATCGGAATCGAGACCGTGATCCAGGCCGCAGTCCAGAGCCAGAAGGACTATTCGTGGCGCGACGTGCGTTTCGGCGAGCGCTTCGTCGAGATCTATACTCAAACGGGTGAAGGCCGTCTCACGGTCGACTACGGCCGCCTCCATCACACCGAGCCCGTGCCTCTTGAATCTCCGTGAGAAAACGCAGTTGCGTCCGCCGCAATCGAAAGCAGCTTAATCGCTCAAACCATTGAGCGAACGGGCGAGCGGGGGATCGGGAGATTTTTTCATTCGCTCAATCTCTCACTCGCTAAATCGCCAGATTCTTCGAACTCCATTCTTCTATGCGTACAAAATTTCTTCTCCGCCTCGCTTGCCAAGCCGTAGCCTTGCGAAGGCTGGCCCTCGCCCTCGTGCTCCTGCTCGTGATCGATCTCTCCGCGTCCGCGCAGAATTTGCCGAACACAACGCGCTTGCTCCGTTTTCCCGCCACGAATGACCGGCAAATCGTCTTCTGCTACGCGGGCGAGCTTTACACCGTTCCGAAAGACGGCGGCACCGCGCGCCGGCTGACGAGCGGACCCGGCTACAGCTCCTTCCCGCGTTTCTCGGCCGATGGAACGCAGCTCGCCTTTACTTCGCAGTATGACGGCAACACCGAAGTCTATGTGATGCCGGGCGAAGGCGGCGTGCCGAAGCGCCTCACCACCACCGCTACGCTCAACCGCGACGATATCTCCGATCGCATGGGCCCGAATAACATCGTGATGACTTGGGAAAACACGAAGCCGCTCGTCGTGTTTCGTTCCCGCAAGAAGACTTTCAATTCCTTCCTCGGCGAGCTTTACACCGTGGGTCTCGACGCTGAGCTGCCGCAACAACTCCCGCTGCCCCGCGGCGGTTTCGCCTCCTTCTCGCCCGACGATTCCAAGATGGCCTTCAACCGCGTCTTCCGCGAGTTCCGCACCTGGAAACATTATCGCGGCGGCATGGCCGACGACGTCTGGATTTACGATTTCAAAACCGGCACGACGACGAACCTGACGAACAACGAAGCGCAAGACATCTGCCCGATGTGGGGCGCGGATAACCGCATCTATTTCATCTCCGATCGCGATGGCCGGATGAATCTTTTTTCGACCGACCTGACCGGCAAGGACACGAAGCAGCTCACGAGCTTCAAGGATTACGACATCAAGTTCCCATCCATCGGCAAGGAATCGATCGTGTTCGAGCAAGCCGGCTACATCTGGCGTTACGATCTGGCGAATGGGAAGTCGGCGCCGGTGCCGATCGACATCAAGGAGGATTTCGCCTCCGGGCGTTCCGCTTTCATCGATGCTTCGAAGAACATTCAATCGGTCAATACCGCGCCGGATGCGCAGCGCGTCATCGTCGTCGCGCGGGGTGATCTTTTCTCCGTGCCGATGAAGGAAGGCACGGCGCGCAATCTCACCCGCACCTCAAATGCGCATGAGCGCGACGCGGTCTGGTCGCCGGACGGCAAATGGATCGCCTACAACTCCGACGCGACGAGCGAGAATGAGCTTTATGTTCGTTCGCAGGACGGCAAAGGCCAGCCGCAGCAGCTCACCAGCAACGCCGACACTTATTATTATCAAGCTATCTGGTCGCCCGACTCGAAGAAGCTCCTCTGGAGCGATCGCTTGCAGAGGTTGCGTTACATCGATGTCGCCAGCAAAGCGGTCACGCTGGTTGACGAGGACAAGACGGGCGAGATTAACGGCTACGATTGGTCGCCGGACAGTAACTGGATCACCTGGTCGCGGCCGGAAGAGAACGGCGGCGACAAAGTTTCCCTCTTCTCCCTCGCCGACAAGAAGACGACGGCGGTGACCGATGATTGGTATTCGGCCGATAACCCGACGTTCAGCGACGACGGAAAGTATCTCATGCTTACCTCGAGCCGCGATTTCAAACCGATCTTCGGCCAGACAGATTTCTCAAATGTCTATCGCGACCTCGAGCGGGTGTATCTCGTCACGCTTGCGAAAGATACCGAGGCGCCGCTCGGTCCGCGCAGCGACGAAGTCGGCAAAAAGAAGGATAAGGACAAGGACGCCGAGAAGAAGGACGGCGACAAGAAGGACGCGGATAAGAAAACCGATGAGAAGAAACCGGACGATAAGAAGGGCGGCGATGCCAAGGACAAGGACAAGGATGCCAAAAAGCCAGTTACCGTTAAGGTAGACCTGGATGGGATAGGGGACCGCCTCTCCGCGCTGGAGATAGCGCCGGGTAACTACAGTAACCTTCGCATGGTAGATAACCGTATCTTCTACCTCCGCCGGACCGTAGCGGACGATCAAGCCGAGGAGGACGACGGCAACGGCCGAGACCGCAAGCAGCACCTCTGCGTTTATAGCATGGAAGATCGGAAGGAAACGGTTCTTGGCGACGTTAACAGCTACGAGATCACCGCCGACGGCAAGAAGATGCTGGTCAAGATCAAGAAGGACTACGCGATCATCGATCTGCCGAAGGACAAGCTCGAGACGAAGGACCACGAGTTGAAGTTGGCCGGACTCGACATGCAGCTCGATCGCCACGTGGAGTGGACCCAGATCTATAACGAAGCCTGGCGCCACATGCGCGATTTCTTCTACGCGCCGAACATGAACGGCGTCGATTGGAAGGCGATGCGAGACAAGTACGCCGCGCTCGTCCCATTTGTAAATCATCGTAACGATCTCACCTACCTCATCGGAGAGTTGATCGCTGAGTTGAACAACGGCCATGCCTATACCGGTGGCGGGGAACGCCCTGACACGCCGCGCATCAAGCTCGGTCTCCTCGGTGCCGAACTATCACGCGATCCAGCGAGCAAGGCTTACAAGATCGACCGGATTCTGCCCGGCGAGAACTGGAGCAAGCTCGCGCGTTCGCCGCTTACTGCCATAGGTGTCAACGTGAAGCCCGGTGATTACATTCTCGCCATTAACGGCATCCCCGTCTCGACCTTGCCGAACCTTTACGACGCGCTTATCGGCACCGCCGACAAGCAGGTCATCCTGCGCGTTAACTCCAAGCCGGCTGACGACGGTGCGCGTGACGTTACCGTTGTGCCTATCGCCGATGAATCGCCTCTTTATTACAAGGAATGGGTGCAGAAGAACGTCGACGAAGTCAGCAAGAAAACGAACGGCGAAGTCGGCTACATTCACATTCCCGACATGGGCCAGGAGGGCCTGAATGAATTTACGAAGCAATACTTCCCGCAGATCCGCAAGAAAGGTCTCATCGTCGACGTGCGCGGCAACGGTGGCGGCTTTGTCTCACCGCTTGTGATCGAGCGGCTCCGGCGCGCGCTCGTCATGATCGAGATCGCGCGCAACGGCACGCCGCAGACGAATCCATCGCAGACCTTCCTTGGTCCCATGGTGGCATTGTGTAACGAGTTTTCCGCCTCCGATGGCGACATCTTTCCGTACCGTTTCAAGGCGATGGGGCTCGGCAAGCTCATTGGCAAACGCACTTGGGGTGGGGTGGTAGGCATTCGCAACCCGCTACCTCTCACTGATGGCGGCCAGCTCTTTCGACCTGAGTTCGCGCCTTACTCCAAGGATGGCAAAGGTTGGGTCATCGAAGGTCACGGCGTCGATCCCGACATTGTGGTCGATAACGATCCCGCGAAAGAATTCAAAGGCGAAGATCAACAGTTGAACAGAGCCATCGAAGAGATCCAATCCGACCTGAAGACCAAGCGCTACGACATCCCCCCCGTCCCGCCGTATCCCAACCGCAATCCAGCCAAACCTAACTAAATGTGGGAGCGGCCTTGGTGCCGCGATTCCCTTTGCTCCATGAAAGCCCTGCGCTACTTTTTCTGCGTCGTTTTTCCGCCTGTCGCCGTCTTGATGACCGGCCGGATCCTCAGCTTCTTCCTGAGTCTGCTGCTGACGCTCCTCGGCTGGGTCCCCGGCGTCATTCACGCCTGCCTCGTGGTGAACGACTACCAGGCCGAGCACCGGCGCTGATTGCTAGAAGCTGTTATCCAGCTCGCTGCGGTCCGTCCTCGTCCTGTACCGGGAGCCGTCCTCCTCGTTCCCAAGTTGGTGAGGTTGTCCCGATTTAATGG
>PMSN01000018.1 GCA_003167555.1 Spartobacteria bacterium | reverse complement strand
CGAAGCGACTACGATTCCTCCCACCAACGTCTTGGAATCAGCCATCCTCTCGACCCTCGCACCTGGAAACTACACCGCGATCATGCGCGGGAAAAACAACACGACCGGCGTTGGTCTAATTGAAGTCTACAACCTGCAATAGCCCCCGCTCATCGCGATCGAAGCCCTTTCGTTGCAGCCGGCGTTGTTCAAATAAATGATGTCGAAACATTACTTAAAGCGCTTTGCGGGTCGTTACCGAGCGGGACTTCCCTGGAGCCTAGGGGGTTCGAACCTTTCGGTCGCCAGCCGATTTTTCACCTCGTTCACCATAACTTCTTGGGACAGAAGTGGACTGTTCGAAAATCCCCAGGGGGCAAAACGGGTGGACCCCCACCTCAGAATCCAGGCGCAAGTCCAGACCTAATCATTTGAGGAAGTGCGCCTTCCGACGTGGCCAAAAAATTCTGGAGCGCGTCGTTCGCAATGACGAGGCCTGGGGTTCGAATCCCCATACCTCCAGTCTTCGCTCGCAGCGTAGCGCGACGCGAGGACTGCCGCGCCGGAGCCTTGGCGAAGGCGGGCGGGGTTTCGCCAGCCATGCAGTTGGCTGCGAGGCTACGACTCGGCGTGCCACATTTAGGCGATGGGGATCTTCACATACGTGTACGTATTGCAAAGCGAGGCCGATCCAAATCGGTTCTACACGGGATGCGCGCGTGACCTTCGGGCGCGATTGATTCGACACAATCTTGGTGAAGTACGCCACACGTCAAAATGGAAACCGTGGCAGGTAAAAACCTACATTGCATTTTCAAATCAGGAGCGAGCCAGGAATTTTGAACGTTACCTAAAATCTGCCTCCGGCCGGGCCTTCTTGAAGAAGCGGCTCTGAAAAGTGGACGGTGTCGCGGATCAAAATTCGTCTCTGCTCAATCGTGTGTCCCCCGGCCTTCGTCCGGCGTGTCGCCGTTCGGCGGGCGTTTGCGAGCTCAATCGCGCTAGCCCATCGCGCCGAAGGCGAGGCCGAGGCTGTAGGTCACCACGGCTTCGATCACTCCTACGATTGTCATCTCCAGACCTGACGCCCACCACGAACGGATCGTGATGAGCGACTTCACCGCGCCCACGGCGAAATGCGCCACGATGCTGATCGCAAACGATGCGATAACGGCGTCGATCCCGCTCATGAAGAAGAATGGGATGATCGGAATGAACGCGCCGATCGCGGTCGAGACCGCGGCGGAGATCGACGATTTCCATTGGTTCGGGAAATGATGCTGGGAAAGTCCGAGCTCGTGATGCGCCATCGCCTGCACCATTTGCTCGGGTTGCTCGGCGAGGCGCTCGGCCATGCGTTGCGATTCTTCCGGAGTGAATCCCTGGAGTTGATAGAAGAGCGACATCTCTTCGATTTCCTCTTCCGGATTTTCTTCGACCTCGGCTTTCTCCCGCGCGATTTCCGCTTCGTAAACTTCCCCTTCGCTTTTCGCCGCGAGATAAGCGCCGGCGCCCATCGAGAGCGATGAAGCCAGCATGCCGGCGAGGCCGGAGATGAGAACGTAATGCTGCTGATTGTTCGTCGCGCCTGCGACGCCGGAGACGATGCCGAAAACGGCGCCGAGTCCGTCGTTTACACCATAAATCGCATCGGCCACCCAACTGCCGCCGCGTCCGTGCCAGCGCTCGCGTTTCAGAATGGTGTCGAGAACACCGCGGGGACCGGCGGCTGCCGGCGCCATCGTGCTCAGGACGCGCGCGTGCGCTTTTTCCTCGAGGGCGGCCTCGCGCAAAAACTTCTGCGCGTCAGGATCGTCGGCGAGAGCGCGTTCGCTTTGGGCGCGATAACGCGCTTCGTGGCGATCTTCCGCCGCTTCCATCCGGCGAATGGCGACGTCGAGCCCGGCCATCCGGTTCCACCAGCGATTAAGGCGTTGGCCTAACGAGTCCTTGAGCACCGGCGGCGCGTGCCCGATATCGGTCAGCTTTTGCGCCCAACGTTGCGCGTGCCGCTCCTCCGCTTCCGCCATCCGCAACAAAATATCGCGGCGTTTCTGATCACCCTCGCGCGCGGCCAGGTCGCGGTAGACACGGGCGGTCTCCACTTCGGCGCGCCAATTCTGCTTCAGCGCCTCGATCGATTCCGGGTCGTTAGGCATGGTGCCATTAATCGCCGGGAACGAACGCGGCGTCCACCAACATTGGTTTGGATCTGGTCTGTTGCACCGTGACGACGAGCGCGACCGAGCCGATGATCAGCGCCGCGGCGATCATCGTGCGCGCGGTCAACGTTTCTCCGGCGAAAAGCGCGCCGAGCAAAACCGCCACGATCGGATTCACGTAGGCATAGGTGGCGACCTTCGCCGGATCACAAACGCGCAGGAGCCAGATGTAAGAAGTGTAACCCACGAGCGCGCCGATGATGATGAGATAAGCGTAGGCGCCGAGGGAGAGCGGCGAAATCCGCCCGGGATCGAATCCGCGCAGCTCGCCTCTGATGACACCGGCGAGCGTAAGAAGCACGCCGCCGCAGATCATTTGTTGGCCGGCGAGGAGAAACGGAGGCGACACATTCTTCGCCTTCCGCGAATAGATCGAGCCCGCCGACCAGATGAACGACGAGCAAAGCAGGATGAGCATTCCGATTCCCGCGTGGCCGCCGTTGTTATTTGAAAAAGGCAAGGCGGGTCCGATGAGAATCGCGACGCCGACGAAGCCACCAGCCAGTCCGAGCCAGACGATGGGTGACGGTTTCGGCGCGATGCCACTCGCCCAGGCCAGGAGGGCGATGTAGATCGGAACAGTCGCCACCATGACGGAGGCCAATCCGGACGACACATATTTTTCCGAAAGCGTGACCCCGCCGTTTCCTCCGAGCAGCAAACAGGCGCCGATGATCAGCGCGGTGCGCCAATTCGCGATCGATTGCTTCGGCGCACCTTTCCAGCGCGCGATCGCGTACATGATGATTCCCGCGAGAAGAAAACGCGTGCCGGCCATGAGCAACGGCGGAATTGTTTGAATCGCAAAGAGGATTCCGAGATAGGTTGAACCCCAGATGAGGTAGAGCGCCGCGAAAGCGCTCAGAAGCTTCACCTTGTTCGGCCGTTCCATGACGCGAGCACTTTGGCACAGAGCAGCGCCGCAACCACCGGGTTCTTGGGATGGCGGCGTCGCGCTCGCCCTGTCATCCCGAGTCGCGCAGACGATGAGGGACCTCACAACTGGAATGTTGGCTTGCTTGCGCCCTACAGCGCCTCACACACGCGCAGGCCCGGTGTGACGCGGAAGCGCGCGGGTGAGCTATTGTGAGGTCCCTCGGCGCGCTTCGCCAGCCTCGGGATGACAGCATTCGCGGGCGTGTAGAAAATATGTCGATCAATCCCGCGGGCGAAAGATCAATCGATAGATCAGGAGCAAGAGCATCGCACCGACCACGGAGCCGATGAATCCCGGCGTCTCGCCGGGCTCGTACCATTTCAAGGCGTGCCCGAGATACGAGGCAAGGAACGAGCCCGCGATGCCGATCAAAATCGTGAGGATGCAACCGCCGGGATCGCGGCCCGGCATGAGAAGTTTCGCGACCGCGCCGATCAGCAATCCGATTACCAGCGTCCAGATGATTGAATGGCCCATAAACATGATCCTCTCGAATTCCTTTCCTTAATCGTAGCGCGAAATGCGGATGGATTGGAAGCGCGCGCTGCTACAATTGGATGACCTGCGCCGATTTGATGTCGTCGCTCGCGCGAATTTTTTTGAGCAACGCATCATCGGGCATCGTGTCGAGATTCAGAACCGTCAACGCCGTGCCGCCCGCCTGGTTCCGGCTCAACGACATCGTCGCGATGTTGACGCCATGGTCGCCGAGCAACGTGCCGATCCGCCCCACGATGCCGGGGCGGTCCGTGTTCTCCAGCACGAGCACGACACCGTGCGGACGCGCCTCCACATGGCGGCTGTTCACGTTCACGATCCGCGGCGTCGCGCCGAAAAACGCGCCGGCCACCGACACCGTCTGGCCTTCCGCCGTCGCGGAAAGTTCGAGCAGATCGGTGTAATCGCCCACCGCGCTCAAACGCGTCTCCGTGATTTTCAGCCCGAGACTTTCCGCAAACGCGGGAGCGTTCACTTCATTGATCTCGCTCCCGCCGGCGCCCTGCAAAAATCCTTTCAGGACCGAGCGCGTGATCGCGGTCGTGTCGACTTCGTTCACTTTGCCGCTGTAATTAATGTTCAAGCGCTCGACGCGTTTCGGCGAAAGTTGCCAGAGAAAACGCGCGAGCTTTTCACCGAAGCGCAAGTGCGGGCCGACCACCGCGAGCGTTTTCGCGTCGAGGTTCGGCATGTTCACGGCATTGCGGATCGTGCCTTCGAGCAGCGCCGCGCGGATCGATTGCGCGATCTCGATGCCGACGCTTTCCTGCGCCTCCGCCGTGGAAGCGCCGAGGTGCGGCGTCAGCACGAGGTTCGGCGCGGTGCGCAACGGGGAATCGAGCGGAAGCGGTTCGGTTTCGAAAACATCGAGCGCCGCGGCAGCCACGTGCTGCGAACGGAGCGCCTTCGCCAACGCCGCTTCGTCGATGAGACCGCCCCGCGCGCAATTGATCACGCGCACGCCGCGCTTCGTTTTCGCGAGCCGTGTCTCATCCAAGAGATGATGCGTCTCCGCCGTGAGCGGCGTGTGCAACGTGATGAAATCCGCCGCCGCGAGAAGATCATCGAGCTCGTCGACCAACTCCACCTGCAACGTGCGCGCGCGCGACGCCGAGAGATACGGATCATAGGCCGCCACGCGCATTCCGAAGGCGATCGCGCGCCGGCTGAGTTCGCTCCCGATCCTTCCCATCCCGACGATGCCGAGCGTCTTGTTGAAAAGCTCGACTCCCTCCAGATTTTTCCGGTCCCACTTTCCCGCGCGCAGCATCGCGTCGGCCTGCGGAATTTTTCGCGCGACGCAAAGCAGGAGCGAGAAGGCGTGCTCCGCCGTGGAGATTGTGTTTCCGCCCGGCGCGTTCATCACGATCACGCCGCGTCGCGTGGCTGCTTCGAGGTCCACATTATCGATCCCCACCCCGGCGCGTCCGATCACGCGCAACAGCGTGCCGGCGTTCACGACCGCCGCAGTCACCTTTGTCTGGCTGCGAACCACGATGCCGCTGAACTGCGGAATGATTTCCACGAGCGCCGCTTCGCTCAACCCGGTCTGGGTTGAAACTTCCAACGCGCCATCGCACGTCAGTTCCTCAATGCCTCGCGGCGAGATGGAATCCGCGATCAGGATTTTTGGCGTCGTCATGACTAAAGCAATGCTAGGCCGTCGCGCGGCTACGCCAAGTCGCGAACGCCTGGTAGATCAGCAGGATTAGAAAGCAGGAGGTGAGCGGCATCACTGGAAAAAGGTAGCGCTCATACTCGCCCATCCACCAGGTGGCGTCGAGAAAAGCAAAGAATGTCACTCTTAAAACGATGGTAGCGGCGAGAAGAACGAGAACAGTGTTAAGCGAGTCGCTCATGCGGAACCGGCGAAAATATTTCGCGATAATCAAGACCGCCACCCAACCTCCCAAGGCCAGGCCAGCCACCAGGAAGCGGTAGCTATTGCCAATGAAGTTTTCCAAGATCACTGAGAGCGAGGCGGAGAAGCTTTGTTTCTCCGGCGTTGTCGATTGACCAGATCTCTGACTGCGCCCAGTCATTTCATCGTAGAGCGCGCGTTGCGGTGCGGTAAGAATGGCATCGTCGCACCCGGTGATTTTGTGATGGGACAGGACAAAAAGCGCAGCCATTCTGCCCAACGATTGCGGCAGATAACCAAGTTGTGCGAAAGCTCCCGGATCGAGAAAGCTGGATAAGACGAATCGACACGGGACGCGGCCTTCGTCGCAGGCGCTGTTAATTTCCCGGGCGACATTGCGATAGAAACGATTCGCGGAAACTGGGCTCGCGTAGATGGCATCGGTGCTGGCGGCGGCACTGCGCAGCGCCCACATGAACCAATGCCCATACTCATGCACGCCAAGCGCAGCCAAGGTGGGCACCTGCCAGGTTTGGCCTAGCTCTCCGTCAAACTGCGGCTTGAGCTGCGCAAAGGTAGGACTTACCTCACTGGCCTTTTGGATGGCTTCGTTGGAAACGGAGATGAACCGCTGATTGCGGCTCGGCGTGATGCGAAGCAGCGCTTTGTTGGCGGCTTTGTAGGAGGGCGACACCATATCGGATTGCGCGAAGCCGCGGAAAGTTCGGTAGTTGGCCGCATCTACCGCTACAAGTAAGAGGGCCAGCGTTCCCAGCACGGCACTCATTGGTTTCACCCAATAGGAAAAGCGAGCTCTCCAAGATTGCGCTTCTGCGCGCCGCTTTAAGAAAGCCAGGACAACGAAGGCAACTAACATTAATGGAATGAGAAAGCTTTCCTCGCGGGCATTCCAGAGCACTGCGAGAGCTACACCGGTCCAGATTGCATGCCTCAGCTTTGCTGTGAAAAGAGTCAGGAGCAGACCGCCTACTGCCAGAGGCAGAATCGCGGCATAGAAGGAGTCACTCATGGTATAGTCGTTAAACTCGAAGCTGGCCGGATGCAGAACCATGGCGGCGAAGACTAACAAGCACACGACCCGCGGGAGCGCTGCCTTCCGCAACGCGCCGACCAACACCATGTAACTCCCCATTTGTAACAGCTCGATCGCGATTCGAAGCGGAATGCCGCAGAAGTGGACAAGCGCGATGAACAACGGATAAGACGGCGGCCGGACAAAAGCCGTCCAGCTATAGGGCGAGCCCCAATACCAATTTTTGGCCGAACCCACATACCAAAGCGCGTCGTACTCGGTCGCGCTCCCGTAGATGTCCTCTGTCTGCACGAGCCAGAGCTTGAAGAGCGCGAGAAGGAAAAGCCCGAGCGCGAGCCTGTGGCGACGCAAAAGCGAGCTCAGCATGGGATGGGAGCGGGTGAAGGGAATCGAACCCTCGTGTCCAGCTTGGGAAGCTGGCGTTCTACCATTGAACTACACCCGCGTGCCGATTTCGGATTTCGGATTGTGGATTGCGGAATGCGGATTTGCAAGCCCCGAACATTATTGCCAGGAAATTATGTCGTCGGAGCTGGTGAATTTTCCGTCACCCTTGTTACCAAGCTGCTGATCTTTGCCGAGCGACCACGATATTACGCCGCTCGCGAGTATGGCGGCGCCGGCGCCAGACGAGTAAGGATTGATTTCGATTTGATTAGTGTAATCGGCGTCGATCTTAATCACATACGGTGTGCCCCACGGATCGACGAATTCGCCTGCCTTCACTGAAACGCCATTCACCGTCGTATCTTGCAGTGCAATGCCAGAGCGCGGATTTGCTTTGTCTTTAACGTCGGGAGGCGAAATGAAAACGATCTTACGGGAATTTTGCGGCCCACCCGCATTTTGAGAGTCCACAAATCCGGATGGCATTCGGAGCACATTAAGAAGCTTGTCATTGGAAGGATTCGTTCCATCCCCAAAAACTGCGTCCGCGTTTGCACTAACCTGAGCGTCAAGTAGCGGATACTTCCCGTACTCGGTGTAGAACGCATTCACCGCAGTCACGATTTGCACCAGATCGTTCTTCGCTTGCGTTTTTCTCGCCTGGTTTTGCACGGCTTGGAAGGCGGGGAACGCCAGGCCCATCAGGATCGCGATGATGACGATGACGACGAGAAGCTCGATGAGCGTGAAGGCGTCAAGGCTCGGGCGTGAAGAATGCATTGGTAGGGCGAGACTCTGTCGAGCCATTCGTGACCGCGTGTGAATCGTTGCGGCTCGACAGAGTCTCGCCCTACCAAAAGCGTCCCGCATCGTTATTTCCAGTGCTGCATTTGCTCGGGAAAAGGGCATTGGGCGCAATCGGAGTTGTCCTGCAAACAAAAATCTTCGTAAATCTGAAGCAATCCTTGCTGTTGCGCGATGGTTTTCGTGAAGCGCGGCCGGCGCGGGTCGCCGCCGAAAAGCCGCGTCGCCCCTGTTTCCAGTCGTCGATTCGTCAGGCGCGCGGGCAGTTTTTCGTAGGCGGACCAAATGTCGCGGCCGTCCGCGAGGAAGAACGGCAGAAGCACGTTCGCGAGGATCTCCGCGATCCGCGATTCGCCCACGATGGCCATTTCTTTCGGCGCGATTTCCGAAGTCAGCGTGTAGTGCAGATTCCAAAATGGATGGTGCAATCCCAGGAAAAACTCCTGCGCGGTCTTTGCGTTTCTTCGGGCGAGCGATTTGAGGAACGACGGCCATTCTTGCGCGAGCGTGGCCAGCGCGCCGAGCCGGCGCTGCGGATGATTGAGCGGACGCGCGCCGCTGAGCCGCCAAATTCTTGCCGGCAACACGAGCCGCTGCATCTCGTCGCGATGCGGCCACCAGCGATCCCAAAGTTTTCGCACATACGCGCGCGTTTCCTGCGGGTAGACGGCGAGGTCTGGCGCTTCGAGAAACCCGGCCACGCCGAAGAGCATCGGCTCGATGTCGTCGTCCTCTTTGCGAAGGAACGACAACGGCAGCCGCTGCGCGAGAAGGGCGAACGCGAGTTTGTTTTGTTTGTAACCGAGTGCAGCCGCGATTTCCTGGAAGAGCGCGGCGTCGCGTCCGTGAGTGTCGACGAGGTTCTTAATCCGCGCGGCCTTGCGCTGGAGCCGGAACTGCGACGCGGCGGAGAGAATGCTCACGAGTCGTTCTTCCGGCAGATCTTTTAGCGGCGCCTGACATCGACCCGGACGCGCGAGCGGCACGTTCGCGGAGAATTTGTCGGGCAACGTGGCCAGATCGACGCGGACCTGCGGCACGTTGCGATTCGATTTCGTGCGCGTGAAAAAAACGCGGTCGCTTTGTTGGACGAAGACATGCAGCACTGCGTCGTCGAACGCCGAGTTCGTCGCGTGGCCGTGCGTTTCCCAACTGCGATCGGCCAGGTCGAATTCAATTGTCCCGCGGACGGCGTCGCCGCCATTGAGCCGGACGACGGCATCGGAAAAATCGGGGCCGGCCTCGCGGTTCCAGGTGCCGAACTGGACGATCTCAATTTCGTCGCCCGTGACGGAATGAAATTTCCGTCCGAAATCGCCGGCGAACCAGCGGGCCTGTAATTCCAATTCGCTCGGCGTGCGTTGCGAAGGAAAGAGCGCGCGTTCGTGGACGCGCGCGGAATCGCGAAGTTCTGAATAGCGGCGGGCGAGCTGCATGGGGAGGGAAGAGGGTTGATGATTATCGGAGTTTATGGCGACGTTTGACGATGAAAAAAATTGGGAGAGACGCAGTGCTGCGCCGTCCGGCATTGGACGATCTTCGGCGGACGCCGCAGCGCGGCGTCCCTACCCTAAACGTGCGCGACCGATTGGGGCGCGAGGGTCTCGACCGCAACGGGAGGCGGACTCAGCTGCTGGCGCAAGTATTCCGCGATCTGCTCGACCAGCGCGCCGCGTGAGCGCGTGAAGAGGAAGGAATATTTCGGGCCGCGCCCTTCCGCCGGGAGTATGACCAGGTTCTCGGAAAGAAACTGCGGATCGCGCGCGACGTTCAAGCCTTCGAGATCGAGCGTCTGGGAGAACGCGCCCCAGTTTTTGCGCGCGACGAAAACGAGTTTGTGCGGCTCCTCGTTCGTGGCGACGAGCGCGCCGAAAAGATTCGCGGGAATCCGCCGGCCGCGCCCGCTGATGCACGGCACCGCCCACGCGATCGTTTCGCCGAGCAGATTCTGTTTGCTGAAGATCGGCGCGAGCCGTGACGGCAGGGCGATCGGGAGCGTCGACGGCCGCCGCATATCGGCCGCGGCGTTCAACTTCGTGAGCGCGAGCCAGATTCTTGCCTTCATCGAGCGCAAAACTTTCGGCGCGAAATAAAGAAAGGCCGCGATGGCGAGCGCGAAAATCGAAAGGGCCAGGACGGGATTGTAGTGAATGAGGACGAGCCCGCCGAAGACGGCGATGTCTTCCACGACGCTCAGCCCGATGTTCGAGAGCGGCTCGGGCGAACTGTTCGCCACCAGGCGCGAGGAGGCTTTCGCCGTGTGGGTGACGAGACTGGTGGAACCGGCGAGCAACACGACGAGCACATCCAAAACCGGGGTGTGATGGCCGAGCACCTGGATCGCGAGCAACGCGCCGCCGATCGGCCGGATGATCGTGTGGACGGCGTCCCAGGCGGAATCGAGCCACGGAATTTTGTCGGCGAAAAATTCGAGGAGATAAAGAATGCCGGCGATGACGATGATCCAGGGCTGGCCGAGGACTTCGAGCGATTGGAAATTCGGCGCAAGGACGATCCAGTGCTGGTTGATGGCGAGACCGGTGATGAAAACGGTCAGGTAAAGATTGATGCCGGCGAGACAGGCGAGGCCGAGCGCGACGCTCAGCAAGCTAAATCTTTCCACGCGCAAATATCAGACGCGAGGCGCGATTGTCATCTGCAAAGCTGGGGTTTGTTTTGAGACAGGATTAACAAGATTTACGGGATTGAATGGGCTTTAATCTTGTGAATCCTGTCAATCCTGTCCTGTTTCTTTTGCCATGCTCGACATCCGCCTCATCCGCGAACAACCCGACTTTGTGAAAAGCCGGATCGCGACACGTGGCGGCGATGATGCGGCGAAGATCGATGAAGTGCTGCGGGTGGATGCCACGCGGCGCAAGGCGGAGACGGCGTTGCAGCAGCTGAACGGCGACCGGAAAAGATTGAGCAAGGAGATTGGAGGGAAACGCGCGCGCGGCGAAGCATCGGACGAACTCGAAACGCGGGTGCGGGAAGTTGGCGATCAGATTTCGCTCTTGAACGAGCAGACATCGGCAGCGGACGAGGAACAGAAGAGGTTGCTCCTCCAGATTCCAAATTTGCCGCACGCGAACGCGCCGGTGGGCAAGGACGCGAGCGAGAATCCGGTGGTGCGAAGCTGGGGAGAAAAACCCGCGTTGAGCGGCACGGTGTTGGATCACCTCGCGCTCGGGACGCAGTTGAAACTTTTCGATCTGGAGCGCGCGGCGAAACTGAGCGGGAGCGGATTCATCTGTTTCACGGGCGCGGGCGCGAGACTGGAGCGCGCGCTGATCAATTTCATGCTCGATCTGCACACGCGGGAGCACGGGTATCTCGAGATCAGTCCGCCGTTTCTCGTGCGGCGGGAGTGCATGATCGGCACGACGCAACTGCCGAAATTTGAGGAGGACATGTACGGGCTGGAGAACGGCGAACTTTTCCTCGCGCCAACGGCGGAAGTGCCGGTGACGAATTTTCACCGGGAAGAAATCCTGGGGCCAGCGGAGTTGCCGAAAAAGTTTGTCGCTTACACGCCTTGCTTCCGGCGCGAAGCGGGCTCGGCGGGACGCGAAACGCGAGGGATCATTCGCGTGCATCAGTTCGACAAGGTGGAGCTGGTGAAAATTACGGCGCCGGAAAATTCCTACGCGGAACATGAATCGCTCACGGCGAATGCGGAGCGCGTGTTGCAACTGCTCGGACTGCATTATCGCGTGATCGAACTTTGCACGGGTGATCTCGGTTTCGGCGGGGCGAAGACGTACGACATCGAGGTCTGGTCGCCGGGGCAGAACGCGTATCTCGAAGTATCGAGCTGCACGAACTTCGAGGAGTTCCAGGCGCGCCGGATGAACCTGCGCTTCAAGGACGCGGACGGGAAGAATCGGTTTTGCCACACCTTGAATGGTTCGGGGCTGGCGCTGCCGCGATTGTTCGCGGCGCTGATCGAGACGTATCAGCAACCGGACGGCTCGGTGCGAATTCCGGAAAAGTTGCAGCCGCATTTTGGCGCGGCGGAGATTCGTTAGGCCGAACTTAAGCATGCGTCATCCCGAGCGGAGCCCGTTCGACTCACTTCGTTCGCTCAGGGTAAACTCAGCGCAGTCGAGGAACCCCGTGACAAATCTTAAAGCTAGCAAGACGGGATCCTTCGACTTCGCTTCGCTGCGCTCAGGATGACGGATTATTTCACCGCGTCAGGATTTTCTTCCGTTGCACTTCTAAAGAGATCGAGCTGGCCGGGATCGGCGGAGGCGGTTTCCTCGGCGGAGGGAAGCGCGAGCTCGAAGCCGAGCCGATTAGAGAGACGCTGGCAGGTCTCGGGCGCGAAACCTTCGAAATGATTGTTCACGAAAGCCCAGACGTTGCGGACTTCGCCGAGATGCCGCTCGATCTTCAGCGCCCAACTCTCGAGCGCGGCCTCCCTTTTCCAAAGCAGTTTGCCGTAGCGGTGCACCCTCTGCCCGTCGCGATCGTACTTTGTGGTGTAATCGCCCAGCAGGCGCAGATAAAGGAAGTCGGTCGTGTGCGGAAGGAATTCGAAGGGGGCGAGATTGCGTTCGTTGAGCGGAGTGGTGTCGGCCCAGACCCAGCAGATGCGATGTTTTTCGAGAAGACGAATCACTTGGGGCCGATGCCAGCCGGGATGGCGAAACTCGATCGCAAAACGGAAATCGCGCGGAAGTTGCTCGAGAAATCCGCGCAGGACCTGGCGTCCATCCTTCGGCGCGAACGAGGGCGGCAGTTGAATCAGGACGACCTGGAGCTTGGGCGCGAGCGGCTCGATCGCGCGGAGAAAAGCGGTCAGCTCCGCGCTGCAATCGCGGAGCCGGCAGGCGTGGGTGATTTCGCGCGGGAGTTTGCAGGCGAAACGAAAAGCCGCCGGCGTATGCTCGACCCAGCGGCGGATGGTCGCTTCGGCGGGGACGTGGTAAAAGGTGGAATCGATTTCGACGGCGGGAAAATAATTCGCGTAGAATTCAAGCCAGCGCGCCGCGGGGAGTTCGGCCGGATAAAAACTTCCGAGCCATTCCTCGAAACTCCACGCGCAGGAGCCGACCCGGATTTTTTGCTGTGCGGTGAGATTCAAAGGGCCCTGGGGCAGAATAATCGCATCCCACCCGCTGCAAAGTCCCTTCGCTTCGCCCAGGGCGCGCAATCTTGCGCGGGCATTTGTTTTGGCCTGGTCAACTTGACGGAGCTGGTAAGGTTAACTACCCTGCGCAACGCGATGAAATCGACCTTTCGCACATTTTGTTTATTGGCCGTGATTGGCCTCGCCTGGCCCGATTCGGTCGCCGCTTCCGTCGTCTTTGGACCGGGGGAAAAATCCAAGGCGCTGGCTCCGGGCGAGGAGCAAATGAGCGGGAGCGCGCAGGAGCTTTTCTCGAAGGCGCAGGAAGCCGAAAAGAAAGGGGACCTCGGGCGCGCCATCAAAGCCTACCGCTTGATCGTGAAACACCATTCCAAGGACACGCTTGCGCCCGGTGCGGCTTACCGCCTGGCGCAATTGCTGGAACAAAGCCGGAGCTTTCTGCGGGCCGCGGAAGCCTATGCTGTCTTCGTGGAGAAATACCCGAAGAGCGAACGCTTCGACGAATCCATCGAAGCGCTTTTCCGCATCGGGGAGATGTACATGACCGGACGCAAAGTAAAAATCCTCGGCATTACCTTCAAGAATTCCATGGAGACGGCGATTCAGATCTTCACCGAGATCGTGCGCAGCGCACCTTACGGAAAGTACACGGCACGCGCGAACTTCGACATCGGACGCGCCCGGGAAAAACAGGGCTCGAATGAATTGGCCATCGCCTCCTACCAGAACGTGGTGGAAAAATTCCCGGACGATCCGCTCGCGGCCGACGCGCAGTATCAGATCGGCTATATCTACAGCAAGGCTTCGCGGTCAGGCACCTACGATCCCAATGCCGCGGCCAAGGCCAAAACCGGCTTCGAGGATTTTCTTTTTCGCCATCCTCACAGCGAGAAATCCGCCCAGGCCCAGGAGAATTTGAAGCAGCTGGAGCATAAACAGACGAGTACCTCGTTTGAGATCGCGAAGTATTACGACAAACAAAAATCCTATCGTGCCGCCGCCATCTATTATAATGAGGTGATTCGCCAGCAGCCGAGTTCTCCCGAAGGCGAGCGCGCCAAAAAGAGAGTCGCCGAACTGCGCGCCAAATTTGGCGATGCCAAGCTGCAATCTCCCGCGGTAACCGCGGCCGCCGCGAACAGAAAGAAGAAGCCAACCGCGGAAAGCAATGCTCCGGCGAATACTTCGCCCAATGACGCCCCGCTCCCGGCGCCGGACATCGACCTGTCGTTGCCGCCGCCAGCTTCGCTTCTGCCCGACACGACCACCGCGCCTCCCACTTCCACGCTCGACGCGACGCCGGCGCCTTCCGCCGCGCCGGAGAACACACCGGAGGTGACGCCCACGCCGCCGCTGTGAAAAAGTTTTCCTTGCTGCTCGCGGTTCTTTTCAGCGGATGCGCTGGCTACCATCTCGGCCCGGCCACGCCGGCTTATCTGCGCCAGATTCATTCCATCGCGGTGCCCACTTTCCGCAACAACACGCTCGTCCCGCGCATCGAGGCGTTGGTCACGGGCACGGTCATCAAACAGTTCCAGCAGGATGGCACCTTTCGAATCGCAAACGAAGCGAACGCCGACGCGATCCTGAAAGGCGAGATCGTGGCGGTCGGCCGCTCGCCGGCGCGGTCCGTTCGCGGCAACGTCCTTTCGACCACTGAGTTCAACCTAACGCTGCGAGTGAACTACACGCTCGTGGGACGGGACGGGAAACCGCTCGGAGCGGGCGGGTCAGCCGCCGGCACCACCAGCTTTTTCGTAGGCACGGACGTGAGCACGGATGAACGGCAGGCCTTGCCCCTGGCCGCGGAAGAACTCGCCGGGCATCTCGTCAGTCAACTAAGCGAAGGCTGGTAGAGCGCCATGAAGGGCGCCGAAAAGTTGTGGAGTATCCTCAACGACAAACTGGAAATGTTGCGGGCCAGCAATCGGCTGCCTGAGGCGCTCCGCATCGCCGAGACCGCCTACGATCTGGCGCAACGCACTTTCAAGCCCGGCGACCGTTCCTACACCCAAAGCCTGGAGAAGCTCGGGCAGTTGCACGACCAGATGGGCGACCGGACCGCGGCCAAGCCTTATCTTCTCAAAGCGCACGCTCTCCTGGAAAAAGCCGACCCGCGCGATGAGCGCGCGATTTTTCGCTCGGGGCGCCGACTGGCCTTCCTTTGCGATAATCTGGGTGAAACCGAGGAGGCCATCGGCTATTACGAAAGCGCTTTCAAGGCCGGCACGCAGCTGAAGGACATCCCTTACTCCGATCTCGGGACGATGTTGAACAATGTCGCTCTGATCTATCGCAAGACGGGCCGGCAAAAAGCGGCCGAGCCTTATTATCTCCACGCGCTCGACATTTACGAAAAGCAGCTTGGCCCGGAGCACCCCGACGTGGCTTCCGTGCTAAACAATCTCGCCGTCTTCTACACGAACGAGCGCCGTTTTGCCGAAGCGGAGAAAACGCATCTCCGCGCGCTCGCCATTCGCGAGAAACACCATCCGCCCACGCACCCGGATGTCGCGCAATCGAAATGCAACCTCGCGGTCGTTTACCATTCCAATGGCGACTACGCGCGCGCCTCCGAGCTTTACCGCGCCTCGATCAAGGCCTGGGAAGAAGCGACGGAGAAGCCGCCGGAAGATTACGAAATCGTCGCCTCGAACTACGCCGACCTCTTGCGCTCGTTAGGCAAAGCGCGCCAGGCGAACCAGCTCGAGGAGCGCGCCCGGAAGAAGCGCCGCACCTAGCCGGTTTGCGCTTGCGCGAAGACGCGACGCACGCACTTTAGCACCCGCTCCCACTTGCAAGCTCACGTGGCGGAATGGCAGACGCGTACGGCTCAGGACCGTATGGGGAAACCCGTGGAGGTTCGACTCCTCTCGTGAGCACTTTCTCTAATTGCGCTGATCCGTCAGGGAGACGGAGAGGAATCAGGATAGGTGATCCAGTTGGAGCGAACTATTTTGAAGCCATCCGGGCGCTTGGCCAGATCCCACTCGACGCGAGTATGGCCGCTATTCGGAACTCCAAGTGCATCCCGCGCTGAGTAGCGGACATCAAAGACCACCGTAGCAACCATCGGCTTCGAAGAGTCTTGCAGGTTGACTTCTCCCACGAATGTCCACACGGGAAAAACGGCAAAGTACTGCCGCAGTTGGTCGCCGACAAAGGCCTTGTCCTTGGGACCGAAGGCATAGTAGTCAACGGTAGTATCGATGTAGGATAGTGCTCCACTGAGGTCACCGCGAATGCTCCGAAAAAATAAGGACAAAGGCTTTGCTCTGCTGGATGGCACGCGTGATCTCGCCCGAATAGGAGCGCCCCGGCAAAACATCGCGCGGAGCGATCCAGCAGCGGATCGCAGCGCTCTCGAGCGCGGCGCACACGGCGTTGGCTACCGGCCGGTTATTCATCGAGTGCGAAATGAAAACATCGTGGGGCCATGCCGCGTGGGATCGTCTCCGTTTACCTTTTCCCCGGCGAAGAAGCAATCTTGCTGTAGTCGCCGCCCGGTGGGCGAGGCGAGAAGCTTCTGCAGCGCGGCTTAGAACGCGTTGATCAGACTGGCAATATCGCCACCGATTTGGCGCACAGTCCTGGTAAAGAGCGCACCATAACCGCCGCCGAACGCTCCGAAGCCCGACCGTCTCTCCTGTCGGAACCTGACCAGCACCTTCCCGGACGCGGCGTCGACGATTTCGCCAGTCATCGCGATCTTCACCGCACCGGCGCCGAACCCCCAATACCGCGCGGCCTGCGAGCCGGGATCCAATTTGCTCAAGCGCGCTCGAATCACCAGGCCCTGGCCTTTTCCTCGCGGAACATTACCCGCATCCGCCGGCTTATGGCGCAGCTTCAGTTGCAATCCTTCGATAAACGCCGGCTTCATCAACCGGAGCGCGGACTGCACGGCCTGGTAGGTGTTCTCTCGCGGATTCGGAAGTGTTACTCCGGAGCTGTCGAATGATTCGACCACGATATCGTTGTAACTGTCCGCGCGGAACGTCTGGAAGATCGTCACTTCATCGATGTCGCCGTTCCAATCGCGATAAGTTCCCGGCGCGGTCGCCCCTCTTCCCGCCGCGCAAGTCTGGCTGGGAAGAGCGAAGCTGAGACTCCCCAGCACGAAATAAAAGAGTGCGAAATTTCTGGCAATCACATCAAGGATCGTCTTCTTTTCGGAAATGTTAGACAAGCGATTTCAGCAGAGCGGCCGGCGCCGCGCCGCTCCGTGCCTCCATTGCCCGCAATGAAACGCTTTCTTCCTTTCGTGATTGTGGCCGCAGTCGCGTTGATTACGGTCGGCGGCGGCGCCCTTCTCTACCGCGCCCGGCTCGCGGCGCTCCGCGCGGTTCCGAAGAGTTTGACCGCGGAGGAAAAGGCGGAGCTGGGTCACCTGCGCGGCGATGTCAAAGCGCCGGTGACGATCGAGGAGTTCGGAGACTTCCAATGTCCTCCCTGTGGCACGCTCGCCAGCGACATGCAGAAACTCGAGAAGCTCTACGGCCCGCGTTTGCGCGTGATCTTTCGCCAATATCCGCTCGCCATACACAACCATGCGCTCGAAGCCGCCCTCGCTTCGGAAGCCGCCGGGTTACAAGACCATTTCTGGGAAATGCACGACCTCCTTTATCGCGAGCAAGCCATCTGGAGCAAGCTGCCTGACGCCGTCGCTTTATTCAACGGGTACGCTGGAACGCTCGGCCTCGATCTCGAACGCTTCAAAAGGGACATGCAAAGCCCCGAAGCCAAGGCGCGCATCGCGGCCGATCAGAAGCGCGCTACCTCGCTCGGTGTGAACAGCACACCTACTCTCTTCCTTAATGGCACCAAGCTCGAATTCTCCTCCGTGAACCTGGCCGGACTGAGCAAGCTCATCGACGAAGCTACGAAGCCGAAGCCGTCACCCAAATAGTTCACCGTGAAACCTGACCAGCAAAAGACAGTAACAGGGGCGCGCGCCACAGTTATTCTTTATACCATCGCGGCGATCATTTCATTGGCTGGGTTGGCCGACGCCGCCTATCTCACCATCCTGGCCCTGACCGGTGAGACCGCCGCCTGTGGCGGATCGACCGGTTGCTTCGAAGTGCTGGGAAGTATCTATGCCCGAATAGCTGGGATACCGGTAGCTGCCTTCGGCGTGTTAGGCTACTTTGCCGCCTTCCTCTTCGCGACCTTCATCGCGTGCGGTTACAATCGATTGCGCCGGTTCTTTACCCTCACTGTCGGGACCATGTTCGCCATGACCCTTTGGCTGCTCTATGTGCAAGCCTTCCGGTTGCACGCTTACTGCCGCTACTGTCTGTTCTCCGCCGCGCTTACTTTCCTGCTAGCCGGCCTGGTCGTCGCCAGTCCCGCGCCGCGGGATTAGCAACGTTAGCTAGCTGAAACCAGTCGAGTCGCGGCTGGTTATTATAGGACGATGAGTCTCAGCGACCTCTTGCTAGCGCATGCGGGTGCCGCGATCGCTTACTATGTTGATGTAAGCCTTCAGAGCGCTGGCGGGATGGTCGGCCTTCCACGTGATGCATGATTCCGTCATAACCTTCGGACTTATGGGGCGGAAGACTACGTCCTCGTGGGGAAGCTTCTTTACCTGATCGGCCAGGAGTGCAACTCCCAAGCCCGCGGCGACCGCTTGAATGAGCGTCCGTTCGATCTCGGCGTCCTGAAGGACCTTGGGGCTGAAGCCCGCTTTCTGGCACGTCTTCGTGAGCCAGCGGCGATAGCCGGGATAACTCGCCTCGGACATGCCAATGAAGAACATTGCCTTGAGTTCCTTCAGGGTGATCACGGGCTTTTTCGCGAGGGGATGGCTCTTTTGCAGGGCGGCCACGGTTTCGTAAGACGCGATCGAGCGAAAATGAAGACCGCGCTCTTCAATCGGCTCGCGCAACCCGACGAACCCCAGGTCGATTTTACCGGCCTCCAAGGCGCGGAATTGATCGCCGCACGTCATGTCGAAGAGATTGATCGGGACCGTCGGGAACGACCGTTGAAACGAGGCGAGCGTGACCGGGAGCAGGTCGTAGAATAAATTGGCGACGTAGCCGATGTTCAGCGGCACCGATTCGTGACGGCTGAGCCGCTGGACCGATTCGACGATTTGTTCGCTGAGATCGAGGACACGTTTCGCATCGAGCAGGAATGAAGTGCCTTCCGCCGTAAGGGTGACGCGCGGCTTCGTCCGGTCGAGGAGGCGCACGCCGATCTCTTCCTCGAGATCTTTGATCTGGCGGGTCAGCGACGGCTGCGCGAGATGCAGTTTTTGCGCCCCTTTGGTGAAGCTCAGGGACTCCGCCACGGCGATAAAGTAACGCAAGTGACGAAGCTCCATGACAGCCGCTAATGGTAACGCGGTGGCCTCGCGAGATCAAGCCAAATAGCCACAGACTATGGGCGTCCAAGAAACAAGGTATTAGCCCGGTTTGGCGGGTGTCCGTACGTAAGGACATGCCCCTGAAAACTGCAATGAAAATGCGATTGCTGCCCACGATGGATCGCAAAGCTTCCGTCGTCTGGAAAGGAAGCCTGCGCGAGGGAAACGGCACGCTCACGACGGAGAGTGGCGTCCTCTTGGACACGCAGTATTCCTTTCGCACCCGCTTTGCCGAAGGCATCGGCACCAATCCCGACGAGCTGATCGCCGCAGCCCTGGGCGGCTGTTTTTCCATGGCCCTTTCGAATGAACTCGGGCGGGCGGGTTTTCATCCCGAATCCATCGAGACCACGACAACGGCGACGATGGAAGAGTTGCCCGTGGGCTGGACCTTGACGCGCATGCTGCTCGAAGTGCGCGCGAAAGTCCCGGACGTTTCGCAGGCCATCTTCATCGACGCGGCGCTCGCGGCCAAAACGAATTGTCCGGTCGCGCGCCTGCTCAAAACCAACATCTCCATGACCACCAGCCTCGAGTTATGAAAAACGGAATCGCCAAAGCGCCCCGGCAAACGCGCGCGAATGGCCACGTCGATCTGAAGACGCTTGCCTTGCAAACTTCCGAGCTGCGCTATCGCCGTTTGTTTGAATCGGCCCGGGACGGCATTCTCATTCTCGATGGCGAGACAGGCGAGATCATCGACGCGAATCCGTTCCTGCTCGATCTCTTGAACTATCAGTTTCGGGAAATCATCGGACTGAAGCTGTGGGAAATCGGCCAGTTCAAGGACATCGCCGCGAACAAGGAGGCCTTCCAGCAGTTGCAGGACACTCAGTATATCCGCTACGAAGACCTGCCGTTGGTCGCGCGGGGCGGGAAGCACATCCAGGTCGAGTTCGTCAGTAACGTTTATCTGGTCGATGGCCGGAACATCATTCAATGCAACATCCGCGATATCAGTGCCCGCGCGAAAAAGCAGGAGGCCTCGCGGGCCCACCTGACCGCCATGGAATTGGCGAGCAACGCCAAGGACGAATTCCTGGCGGCGCTTTCCCACGAGCTGCGCACTCCCCTCAGCGCCATCTCCTCCATGCTGGACGTGTTCGAATTGGAAAACGGCCTGGCGAACCCGGCGGATAACAGGATCCAGTCGGAGCTGGGCTCGGGCGTTGCGCTCGTTCGCCGCAACGTCCAGATCCTGGTCAGTCTCATCAACGAGCTGCTCGATCTCACCCATATCTCGCGCGGTGGTCTTCATCTGGAGCTGGCCACGATCGACGCGCATCATGCGATCGGGGATGCGTTGCGCGATCTGGCGGCGCCGCTCAAAGCCAAGCAGATCGATCTGCGCGTGAACCTCCGGGCCGAGTTTCGCCACATCAAGGTCGATGGCGCAAAGTTTCACCGGATCGTTACCAATCTCGTCGGTAACGCGATTAAGTTCACACCGAGCGAAGGGATGATCCGGGTGACAACGGCGAGCGCGCCGAATGACGACCTTATCCTGGAAATTGCCGATAGCGGCATGGGCATCGAAGCGGCATCTCTCTCCCGCATTTTTTCCCCCTTCGAGCAGGGCGATCCTTCTGTGCGCCGGCGTTTCGGCGGCCTGGGCCTGGGACTCGCCATCGCCAAGAGTCTGGCGGAAGCGCATGGCGCCACGCTCGAGGCGGAAAGTGAAGGGCGCGATAACGGCGCCACGTTCCGGCTGCGGATCAAGGCCGCGCGGCTGTTCCCGGGAGAAACAATCGCTGAATCGAAGACAAGTCCGGGCGCGCCGATGCGCATCCTGTTGGTGGAAGATCACGCCGATAGCCGCCGGTGCATGCATCGTCTTCTCGAATCTCGCGGCCACACCGTCCACTCGGTGGGCGATGCGCAAGGCGCGATCGAGTTAAGCGAACGAGAGGAGTTTGACCTTCTCATCACCGATATCGGCCTGCCCGACCGGAGTGGCCTGGAGCTGTTGAGCGAACTTCGCCGGCGCGCGCCGGAGTTGTCCGCCATCGCCCTGAGCGGCTTCGGAATGCCCAGCGATGTCGTGAACAGTAAGGAGGCCGGATTTGCCGAGCTCTTCGTCAAGCCGGTGGATTTACAGAAACTGCACACGGTCATCAATACGCTGGCCGCGAGAGGAAATGGCCCAGGTAAACGACTGAAACTGCCAAAGCAAAAACACCCCCGCAAATGAACTCCATGAAAACAAATATCCTCAACGAATCGACGGAATCCGCGAACCAAACTCGTCCGCAAAACAGGGAAGCTTATTGGACAAACGCTCTGCGGATATCCGAGCTGCGTTATCGCCGTTTGTTTGAAACCGCTCAGGACGGGATCCTGATTCTCGATGCCGACAGCGGTGAGATCATGGACGTGAATCCTTTCCTGATCGATCTGCTCGATTACCCGTTCGAAGAGCTGCGCGGCCGCAAGCTCTGGGAGATCGGCCTATTCAAGGACATCGCCGCCAATCGTTCCGCCTTCGAGAAACTCCAGGAGAACGAATACATCCGTTACGAAAATCTTCCGCTCCGGAGACGCGATGGGAAACAGATCCAGGTCGAGTTCGTGAGCAATGTTTACTGGGTCGAAGACCACAAGGTCATTCAATGCAACATCCGCGACATCAGTGACCGCGCGGAGAGGGGGGACGTTTCCGAGAACCACCTGGCGGCGCTCGAACTCGCCAACAATACGAAAGACGCCTGGTTGATCGCGCATTCGCAAAGCTTGCGGACTCCGCTCACCTCGATGGCGTCGACGCTCGGTTTAATGGAGTTGGGGCACAAGCTGGCGGGCGTCCGGTCGTTGTACGAGAAGCCGTCCAGCTTCGACGAAGCCGCCTTTCAGGATGTCCGCCGGAATCTTCAATCCCTCGTTAATGTCTTCAATGAGCTTTCCGATCTGACCGGACAGGGTCCTCTTCAGGTCGAAAGGAAGCGGCCCTTATAACTAAAAAAGGAGGAAGTATGTTTCATCTGATCTGGTACGTGCTTGTCGGTTTGATTGCCGGCGTTGTTGCGAAGTCCGTCATGCATTTGCACATGAGTCTGGTCTGGACGATAGTGCTCGGCATAGTTGGTTCTCTTGTGGGCGGGTGTGTGACTCATATGTTTTCACGCCCGAAAGAAGGTGCTCCGTTTCATCCGGCAGGCATCATCTTTTCCATCCTGGGGGCGCTTCTTGTTCTGTTTGTCTGGCACAAGCTGAAGTTGCACCTGCCAGCGGGATAGCCTTGCCTGAACAAAAACTCCGACCTTATGTTAACCGAAACCTTGCCCGCGCCGTCAAAGCGCCTTCTCTTGCGCTTGCCTTTCGACCGCATCAACTGGATCACCAGCTCCTTTCTCATCGGGACCCTGGCTCTGGCCCTGACTGCCGTCCCGGTCTACCTCTACCATTTCGGTTTCGATTGGTTCCAGGTCGCGCTCTTCTGGGTAATGTTCGCCGCTTGCGGCTTTAGCATCTCCATTGGGTACCACCGGCTCTTCTCGCACCTGGCCTTTCAAGTCAGATGGCCGATCCGGCTTCTTACGCTCGTCTTTGGCGCGGGCGCCTTTGAAAACTCAGTCCTGACCTGGGCGAGCGAGCACCGTCGTCATCACAAGTATGTCGACGATGACGACGATCCCTACTGCATCTCGAAAGGTTTCTTTCACGCGCATGTCGGGTGGCTCCTTTTCAAGCTGCATCCCGGTCATCCCTTGGACAACGTCGGCGACCTCCAGAGAGACAAGCTGATCTGCTGGCAGCATCGGCACGTCCAATCGATCGCGGTCGTGGTTAGCTTCCTCCTGCCGACGATGATCGGTTTTCTTTGGAACGGATGGCAGGGCGCGCTCGGCGCTTTCCTGATCGCGGGCGTGGCCCGCGTCGTCGTGCTGCAACACTGCACCTTCCTGATCAACAGCGCTTGTCACACCATCGGACGCCAGCCCTATTCGAAGAAATGCAGCGCGCGTGATTCGCTCTTTCTTGCTCTCTTCACCTTCGGCGAAGGTTATCATAACTATCACCATGAGTTTCAGCATGACTACCGCAACGGGGTAAAGCCATGGCAGTTCGATCCGACCAAGTGGATCATCTGGACGTTCTCGAAACTAGGACTCGCTCTAAACCTGCGCCGCGTCCCCGCCGAAAAAATCAAGTCCGCCGAAGAGGCAGCTTGCGAGTAGGTGGATCGAGCGCTCCGTTGCGCGAGTAGGTGGCTCGATGACAAGTGGCCGCAAGCCGCGTAGAATAAACATCGCGCGACGGAGCGCGCGATCCACCTATGAGCGTTAACTTCGAAGAGCTTGACTACCAGAAGACCGACCTGGGAGAGCTAAGCTTGCGACGCCGGCGCATGCCATCGCTCGAAGGCATCGACATATTCGAGATCAAGCTGAATGAGAGCTTTCTCATGTCCAGCTTGTTCAACAAGGTCGAGATCGCACTCGCCGATCTAAGTCTGGCAGAACTGGAAGGTAGTAACTTCGACGTCGTAGTAGGTGGTCTGGGACTGGGCTACACCGCCCGCGCCGCGCTCGAGAACCCGGCCGTGAAATCCCTGCTCGTCATCGACGCCTTGCAGCCTGTGATCGACTGGCATCAACGCGGCCTTGTTCCATTAGGCACCCAGCTCACCTCCGATCCGCGCTGCCGCTTCGTCCGCGGAGATTTCTTCGCGGCCGTCAACTCCGATGCTCTCGACCCGGAAAACCCCGGTAAAAAATTCCACGCCATCCTCCTCGACATCGATCACTCACCCCGAAATCTGCTCCATCCCCGCCACCAATCCTTCTACGACGGCGAAGGCCTTCGCCGCCTCGCGCGCCACCTCCGCCCCGGCGGCGTCTTTGCCATGTGGTCCGACGATCCGCCCGACGAACAATTCTTCCACGCGCTCGATCGCGCCTTCGCCGATGCACGAGCGCACATCGTCACGTTCCCGAGTCCTTTAGCGGAGCATGAGTGCGCCAGCACCGTGTATGTGGCGCGGAGAAAATAAATCTGGACACGGAGTCCGCTTGCACAGACCGCCTGCGAAAATCGTCTGGTCAATTGCCTTTAGCGCCCTGAGGGTTGCTTGCCGTGCGCTACGAACTCTTCCTCAGCGAAAAAGCGCTGCGACAGTTGCGCGCTCTTGACAAAACTGTCCGCCAACAAATCGGCCAGCGTGTTGAGGCAATGCGCAATGATCTTCACGGCGACGTAAGAAAACTTGAGGGAAAGAGTAATCGTTATCGGTTGCGCGTGGGCAACCGTCGAGTGCTTTTTACGCTGGAGCGCGGAGTGATCGCCGTCTATGCTGTGAAAGACCGCAAGGAGGCGTATGAATAGCAGCACCACCCGAGAGCCCGAGCCATTGACCTTGGAACTTGTTTATCGCGAGCTGCGAGCGTTGCGCGAACGTGTCGAAGACCTCGAGGACTTGCACGATTTGGAAAAGGCAATTGCCGAGAACGGCGATGAACCTCTTATCCCGTGGAAGGAGGCCAAAAAGAGCCTCGATCTTGACTGATCATCCGCGCGCGCGATCATCGGCGCGAAACGTCGTAGCCATCTTCCCGCCCCAGCCGTCGCGAAATCGCTCGCAACGGTTGGAGAGAAATGTGGTCCGACGATCCGCCCGACGAACAATTCTTCCACGCGCTCGATCACGCCTTCGCCGATGCGCGAGCGCACATCGTCACGTTCCCGAGTCCTTTAGCGGAGCATGAGTGCGCCAGCACCGTGTATGTAGCGCGGAGATTGTAGGGCGACCGCATCGGTTGCCATGCCTTTGCGATTGTAGGGCAGGCCGCACGCTGACCGCGTCTCACACAGATTAAGTCTGCGGGAATCTCTGAAATCTGCGGACGATTCCTCCGTCATCGCCACGCTTGACACACGGCGCTGACTCTGAGAAAAATCACGCGACATCAAGTCTGTCAGGCGTCCCAAGCACCTGCTCTCTTCTCGCTGGGAAACGCGGAGGGGTTCTCCGCAAAAAAGGGAAAGGATTGCTTATGAGGGTCATCGCATTGTCTAATTGGGGCGCGTATCTCCGCCGCGCGATTCTTGCGCGGCGAGTCGTTGTCTCGTTGCTCTTGTTCGGCGCCGGGCTGGTCTCCGTGCAGCCCTGTCTCGGCCAGAACTGGACGAGCACCGGTAATCTGGGCTTCGCACGCGATCTTCATACGGCGACCTTGCTTCCCAACGGGAAGGTTCTCGTCGCCGGCGGACAGGGAATCGCTCCCGGCAGCGGCAATGGCTTCGCGAGCGCGGAATTGTACGATCCGGCCAGCGGGACTTGGACGGCAACCGGCAGCCTCATCGCCGCACGCGAGAGTCATACGGCGACCTTGCTGCCCAACGGCAAGGTGCTCGTCGCGGGCGGCTCTGCCGGTAGCGGCCCTCTTGCGAGCGCGGAATTGTACGATCCGGCTAGCGGAACTTGGACGGCAACCGGCAGCCTCACCGACGCACGCGAGGTTCATGCGGCGACGTTGCTGCCCAACGGCAGGGTGCTAGTTACAGGTGGTTTTGGCACCGCCGGCATCGTCGCGCTTGCGGAACTGTACGATCCGGCCAGCGGGACCTGGACGGCAACCGGCAGCCTCGCCAACGCACGTGCCGAGCACACGGCCACATTGCTGCCCAACGGCAAGGTGCTCGTCGCAGGCGGTATTGACAGCGTCGGCAACCGTTCGGCAAGCGCGGAACTGTACGATCCGGCGGGCGGGACCTGGGCGGCGACCGGCAGCCTCACCGCCGCGCGCTATTATCACAGCTCGACCATGCTGCGCAACGGCAAGGTGCTCGTCTCAGGCGGTTTTAACGGCAGCACCATTCTCGCGAGCGCGGAACTGTACGATCCGGCGGGCGGGACCTGGGCGGCGACCGGCAGCCTCACGGACGCACGCTATGTGCACACGGCGACGTTGCTGCCCAACGGCAAGGTGCTCGTCGCAGCCGGGGCTGGCAACAGCGGCACTCTCACGAGCGCGGAACTGTACGATCCGGCGAGCGGGAGCTGGACGGGCACCGGCAGCCTCGCCGGCACACGCAAGTTTCACACGGCGACGTTGCTGGCCAGCGGCAAGGTGGTCGTCGCAGGCGGTTATAATTTTACCGTCGGCGAGGTCGCGAGCGCGGAGCTGTACGACAGTGGGTCATTACCACCCACCTTGACCTTGCTTAACATTTCGACGCGCATGCGCGTCCTGACCGGCGACCAGGTGCTCATCGGTGGTTTTATCATCACAGGAAGCGACGCAAAAAAGGTTATTATTCGCGGGATGGGCCCCTCGCTCACTGGCGCTGGCGTTACTTTGTCTGATCCGACTTTGGAAC
>PMSN01000001.1 GCA_003167555.1 Spartobacteria bacterium | reverse complement strand
GCTTGCAAGATTGGCTCAGCGTCCAAGAAACAAAAGCCAATACCGCCGCCCAAGAGCTTGTTGCTGTCAAAGAACGTTTAGTTACACGAGAGACGGAGGCTGCCGCGACCTTGCAGGATCTTACCGCTCTGAGGGAAAACATCGGTGGACTGCAAGGGTGGCTCTCCGACAGGGAGTCATTGGTTTATACAATTTCGCAAAGCGTTGCTTCTCTTGAAGAGCGGATGTTAGGCTACGATACCACGGCTGCCGGCGCCGCTGGGGAGGTTACTGAGCTCAGAGAAAACATTGGAGGTCTCAAAGAGTGGCTCGGCCGTGTTGCGAACAACGCTAGCCAACTGGCAGGTCTAGTCGAGGGAATCCGCGCCCAGGCCGATCAGATTGAACAACGGCAAACAACAGACGCTGCTTTTCTTAAGGCCCAAATCTCTTTTCAAAACGGCGTCTTGCAGACCTTCTCTGCGCGAAGCCGCGGGCTCCGGGACAAGGGTAAGAAGGCTAATTTCACCCTCGACATTGACCAGCACGCGAACGACGCCTTCTACCTCGCATTCGAAAACAAATTCCGTGGAACGCGAGCCGATATCCAACAGCGAGTTCGCGTCTATCTCCCATCTATCCGAGCGTCGGGTGCGGGCAGTGTTGATAGGCCGATACTCGATCTTGGTTGTGGCCGCGGCGAATGGCTCGAGTTATTACGAGCAGAGAACCGTAACGCCCGAGGAGTGGATCTAAATCAATTCATGGTTGCCGAATGTATCGAACGTGGTTTGCCTGTCGAACAGGTAGACGCGGTCCAATATCTCAGCTCTTTGCCCGCGGACAGTTATGGAGCTGTCACGGCGTTTCATCTCATCGAGCATTTACCTTTTGCTGCGTTGTTAAGACTTTTCGCGGAGTCACTGCGAGTTCTTCGAACTGGAGGAATATGTATTTTTGAGACGCCGAATCCCGACAATATTCAAGTTGGAAGCAATCGGTTTTACATGGATCCAACGCATATCCGACCCTTGCCGAAGGATTACACAAAGTTTGTCATGTCGAATGCAGGCTTTTCACGGGTTGCGGCCCTTCCTCTTCATCCGGTGGAGTCGCCGCCTCAGCTTGATGCAAATGCTTTACCGCTGGAACAATTCGTCAATCAGATATTTTTCGGCGAACAGGACTACGCGGTTATCGGATATAAGTAGGCTTAAACGGTGCCCCTGCGCTATTAGTTAACACTCCGGCAATTTCCTTGAGCTGCCTAAAGAGATAGTCTGCATACCATAATTATTAGAGTCGCGTGTTTCTCGGAAAGACAGGATAGCCCTTCAATTGTGTAGAGCCACTGGTAACCGAAAACAATTGTCGATGGACTCCCCTAAGTAGATACTGAGCGGGATAGACCAGCATGGCCCTTTTCCAGCAACGACAATAGGTGAAGATTCTCCTCGCAACGATCACAACTCCGTTCATCGATGGTGGAGCTGAATATCTAATTCACGGCCTTCATCGAGCGCTTTCGCAGGTTGGCCATGCCGTCGCCCGCATCTCGATTCCTTTCAGGTTTGGACCACTCGAGCAAGTGTGGCGCAGCATCCAGTTATGGGAAAGTGAAGACCTGACCCTGCTCAATGGCCAGGAAGCTGATCGCGTAATTTGTTTCCAATTTCCGGCGTATTACCTGAATCACCCATCAAAAGCTCTTTGGTTGTTACATCAGTACCGCGTTGCCTATGATTTGTGGGACACACCTTTCGGCGCGCAGTTCCGACAGGATTCCGGAGCGACTCTCCTGCGCGAATCCATCATCGAGAAGGATACTATAAATCTGGCAAGGTGCAGTCCGCGGCTCACGATCGCGGCGAATGTATCGGCTCGTCTTGAGCGATATAACGGCATTCCGTCATTACCGGTTTATCATCCTCCGTACATGGCTGAGCGATTCTATTGTACATCGCCCGAGGCCTATGTCTTTGTCCCTAGCCGCCTGGAGGAAACAAAGCGTCAGGAATTGGCGATCCGAGCCATGAAATACGTGACAACTGGCCTGATCGCGGTCATATGCGGAGAGGGCGGTCAGCGCCAAAAGTTGGAACAGTTGACGGAAGAACTTCAGCTGCGAGATCGAGTAAAGTTTCTCGGGAAAGTCTCTGAGGAAGAGAAGCTTGGACTTTATGCCCATTGCCTGTGTGTGTTTTTCGGCCCGTTTGATGAGGATTACGGCTACGTCACCTTGGAAGCCATGCTTGCAGCAAAACCGGTGGTCACATGTTTGGATTCCGGCGGCCCGTTGGAGTTCGTTGTCCACGAACAGACTGGCCTGGTTGTTGAGCCGAGTCCGGACGCGATCGCACACGCGTTTGATTCTTTAAACGCTAACCGCCAGAACGCGGCGGCCATGGGAAGACACGCGCTGGCGCATTACTCCGATTTACGCATTTCGTGGGAGAGCATTTTGTGCAAGCTGACTGACGCAGATGCGGCAAGTTCGGTGCGAAATCTCTAATTCTGCCCGAATGAAAATCGCGATCGTTGCGCCGAGCCCCATTCCTTTTACAGCTGGGGGCGCCGAAAAAATGTGGTGGGGTTTAATGCGCGAAATCAATACAAACACCTCTCATCAGGCGGATTTAGTCAAACTGCCAACGCGCGAGCACAGCTTTTGGGATTTGATCGACAGTTACGAAGCGTTCTCTCGTCTAGATGTCAGCGGCTTCGATTTGGTGATCAGCGGAAAGTACCCCGCTTGGATGATATCGCATCCGCGGCACTTGTGTTACATGCAACATCCTTTGCGCGGACTGTATGATTGCTTCCATTTCACCAAACTGCCCCTGAGGTATGGAAAATCCACGCACAAGGGGCTACGCCGTCTTCAACGGCTCTTGCGCACCCAAAGCCCCGTGCGCGAGTCCCTCCCAGACGTTTTCGGTCTATTAAGGGAACTCCGTTTACAGGGTGACCTTCCCGCAGACGCGCAGCAATTCCCTGGCAGCTTCATCCGGGAATTGATTCATTATCTGGACGGGGTTGCCTTGGGGCCGCGTGAGATTGAGCATTATTATGCGATCTCGCGCACGGTCGCAAATCGGCATTTGTATTTTCCTCCCGACACGAACGTCGACGTTCTCTACCCCCCCTCGAACTTGCAAGGGTTTCGTTGCGCTGACTTTAACTATCTGTTCACTGCCAGCCGGCTTGATAATCCAAAGCGAATCGCGCTTCTCATTGAGGCAATGCGGTTTGTCAACGCGAACATTGAGTTGAGAATTGCCGGCGAAGGACCGGATGCGCAAAAACTTACTGAACAATCTAAAGGAGATCCTCGGATTGTCTTTCTAGGATACCGAAGTGACACGGAGCTGCTCGATGACTACGCCAACGCACTTGCCGTGGCATTTGTCCCCTATGACGAAGATTATGGGTTGGTAACGATTGAGGCGATGATGAGCGGCAAACCAGTGCTGACTGTAAGCGATTCAGGGGGCCCTACAGAATTCGTCAGACACAAAATAACCGGCCTCTGCGTCTCGCCCGATCCACGTCAGATCGGGGAAGCCATACAGTGGCTTGCTACCCATCAAGGTCTAGCCGCGAGCATGGGTGAAAATGCGCGGCGCCGCGTTCAATCAATTACGTGGCCTAATGTGACCCACGCTCTGTTCGCCGAGTTCTGGCCAACCCAATTGGCTTCCCGGTCGCGCGGCCGACGAACGTTAACTGTCGCGACGACATTTGGTGTCACTCCGGTTCAGGCCGGCGGGCAGTTGAGAATATTCAATCTCTACAAGAACCTGATCTCAAAGTTTGACACCGAACTCGTCAGTCTCGGTCGGGTATCGGATCAGCTTTTCTCTCGTGTGATTGCTCCTGGTTTGCGAGAGGTTCGGATTCCTAAGACGCTGGAGCACGAAGAAGCTGAGACCGAGATCTCGCGTGAGGTGGAATGGTTTCCCGTTACCGACGTCGCATTGCCACAGCTATTTCATTTAACTCCCGGTTATACTGACGCGCTGCAGGAATCCTCTGCGCGAGCCGACATCATCGTCGCGTGCCATCCATATTCCTTGCCCGCGCTTGAATATGTTAGCGATAAACCGCTTTGGTACGAAGCTCAAGATGTCGAATACACGCTGAAACAAACTTTGATCCCGAAGACGGAGCGCGGTCTCCAATTAGTGGAGCAAGTCCGTGACGTGGAACGTCGCTGCTGCGAGCGTGCCGAAATCGTTATGGCCTGCAGCGAGATCGATCGCGACGCGCTGGTGTCACTCTACAACCTGCCCGCCGCCAAGATGCGCGTGGTTCCGAATGGGGTCGATACCAGAAAGGTGCGTTTTACGTCCCGCGAACGATCCTTAAAAACCAAGGATGCGCTGGGCTTGGCGGACTGCTTTTCTGCCGTGTTTATTGGCAGCTGGCACCCGCCAAATCTTGAAGCAATTAAAGCTATCATGAACATGGCCACCAAATGCCCAGAAGTGCGGTTTCTGATTCTGGGTAGCAGCTGTTTATTTTTCGAGAGGCAGCCCCGTCCGGATAATGTGGGATTGTTCGGCGTTGTCGATGACTTCGTCAAGGATCTCGTATTGCGCAGCGCGGATCTCGCTTTGAACCCGATTGAACAAGGGTCTGGTACGAATCTGAAAATGCTTGAGTACGCCGCAGCCGGTGTTCCGATTGTCACTACCGCATTAGGAATGCGTGGCTTAGGGTTCCAACACCTTCGCGACGTCTTCGTCGAAGACATCGGCGATTTCCCAGAGCGTATTGCATCAACACGGAGGGCACCGCCAACCACTCTTCAAGGGATGGCGGAACATGCTAGACAGCATGTCAGAAAGTATTTTGACTGGCGCTACATCGGCCGCAGATTGTTGGAAAGTTTATAAAGATGCCGCGGCTGGTAAGACGCAATTGTTACTACAACTTCGCTTTGACCGGGTGGGATGACGGGAAGTGGTCCTATGAATGATCTCTATGATATTCAGACAATTGAGGTGATGAAACGCGTGTTAAAACGTGATTCGAACTGCGTCGACGTCGGTTGTCACAAAGGAGATATCCTGCGCGCCATTCTGAACGTCGCGCCGGACGGTACACACTACGCATTTGAGCCCATCCCTATTTTGTTTGACGCATTGAAGGTGGAGTTTCCTTCGGTTCACACTCTGAATATCGCCCTCAGCGACGTGAAGGGTCGGGCATCCTTCCAATATGTAACGAGCAATCCTGGTTATAGTGGGTTAAAGCGGCGACAATATGATCGCGAGGACGAGACTGTAGAAGAAATTTTCACGCAAACCGCGCCTCTAGACAGCATCCTTCCCGCGGATTTCCACGTTGACTTTTTGAAGATCGACGTCGAAGGCGGTGAGTTGCAGGTTTTGCAAGGAGCTGTCAAGACAATTGTCCGATGTCGACCCACCATCGTTTTCGAGCACGGTCTCGGAGCCGCTGACTATTATGGAGTTCGTCCTGAATTTATTTACGATGTGTTGAGCGGAGATTGTGGGATGTCCATTTTCTTAATGGAATCTTGGCTTTTCGGGGGAATGGCGTTGACCCGTGTGGAATTCGTGCGGCAGTTCAAGACCGGCGAAAATTATTATTTTATGGCACGTTGACGCCTCTCCGCTCCCATTACAGGCGTGATGTTCCTATTGCGGCGGTTTTGGACGGGTGCGCTTGGGCTTACATGAGCGCGGGCTCGACGAACGCCTCAGAGACCCTGGAACTTTTTTATTGTGTGATGCAAATTCGCTGGTATAACTGCCTTTATGAAATGGCAGTTCGATGGATTGAATACGAATCACGGCGTGGGCGTTGCTAATCGGAATATTGCTTTTAATGTTGCTAAGATAACAGGAGCGGGTGTTGCCGTTCTTTTTCTGCTAGCGGCCTGTGACCAGGGCGCTACGCCACCGCAGGCCGCTACTCCCTCAGAAACCGCCGCCCCGCAGGAAACCAGCGCTTCTACACAGATAACGCCGAGCCAGTCAGCGTCCCAAGATTCCCAGGAAAGCACAGACCACTCATATACATATGGCACCGTCGTTAGTTTTGGTAAGGGCGGCAAGGCGAAACGGTATCAAGTGTCCGGCTGGAGCGGGGCGGAGCAATTATTTACCTGGACGGACAAAACCACCGCCGTCCTCACACTTAAAATACCTTCGACGCAATCGCCACTTACGCTTCGAATGAGCCTGGAAGGCCTAACCGCGGTCGGGCTCCCCTTTCAACCAGTCCGCGTGTTGGCGAATGGTAAAGAGATCGCATCGTGGGATGTAGCTGGAAAACGAGATTTCACAGCGGTTATTCCGGCGGATGTATTACAGGGATCCGACACGCTCACGCTCACGCTTAATATCCCGAAAGCCGCCACTCCTGCTTCTCTTGGAATGAACAAAGACGTCCGAACACTGGGAGTCCATTGCTTCGAACTCGAAATCTCCCAGCAATAGCGGTTCTCGCGAGACTGTTGTTGCTAATAATCGCCTAGTAAGAGGCTCGTGCGAGCGGATAAATGGTCTTGGCGGACCAGCACTTCTCCGGTAGACCCAACCGAGTTACCAATCGATATTGGCGGCTAATGACTGACGGAAACCAATCGGCGTCGCGCCCTCTGGTGATCAGACACCATACGAGCGGCCTTTTGCTGCCGGCTCTTCTAGTAGCGGCGACGACCGTTCTGCTCGCTTTCTTTCGCAGTGGGCTCTGGAGATACGATCTGTTTGTTCCGATCCAGTATTGGGGTGACGCGGTGTATTTCGAGGTCATCGTCAAAGCGCTAACCGAGGGTGGATGGGGTCACTACATTTCGCGATTGGGAATGCCGTTTGGGATGGATTCAGTGGATTTTCCCACGGCGATGCACTTGAACCTCGGCCTTATGAAAGTGTTGAGCATCGGTGTACGCGACCCTTTTTTGTTAATAAACCTCTTTTGGCTCACGGCCATGGGCTTGGGAGGTGCGTTCGCTTACCTGTTCTTTAGATGGCTCGGAATTTCTAATGCGAACAGCATTTGCTTCGGTATTTTGTACGGCCTTATTCCCTTCGGTTTCTTTAGAAATGTCGGCCATCTAAACCTGGCCCACTTTATGGTACCGGCAGGCGCCTATCTCGGCGTTTCTCTTGCGCGCGTTGAAGTTTTTCGACTCGTCCGGCAAAAACGCACAGAAAGGACTAATTACCGCGATTGGCGACGCTTTATCCTAACGCTCGGAATATGCGCCGCGATCGGCCTCTCCTACATTTACTGGGCTTTTTTCACTTGCATCATTGTTTTTCTCGGTTGCGTGATTGGTTACTGCCGTTCCAAGAATGTCAATGTCCCACTGTCAGCATGCATCTATCTCGGGATCATTGGGCTCGCTGCAGGAGGGAACGTCAGCCCTACTCTGCTGTATTGGCAGCGAAACGGACCTAACCTGGAGGCACAATCGAAGGTTCCAGCGCAAGCGGATGAATACGCTCTGCGGATTCGTCAGATGCTTACTCCTATCTCGACCCATCCGCTGCGCTTCATGCGTAGTATCCGCGACAAAATCCTCGCCGCCGGATTCCCGTTTGACAGAAATGAGTCGTTCACGGCGACGCTCGGGACAATTGGTTCCCTGGGATTCCTGCTTCTGCTTTGGGCCGCCATAGCGCCCGCCCCGGGAACACTTCTTTGTCATCGGACCGTTCGCGTGCTCGCCGGCATGGCGATAGGGGTCATCGTGGTTGCCACAGAAGGAGGTTTTGGAAGTTTGTTTAGCGTCTTCGTAAGCCATGAGATTCGCGGTTATAATCGGATTAGTCCATTTATCAGTCTGTTTTCATTTGCAGCGCTTGGAGTCGCATCGGACCGCTTTCTTCGGACCGTAGCCCATGTCCCACGCTTTATGATATTGGGCGGGATTGTTTGCCTTGGGATGTTCGATCAGGTCCCGCTCGATATACTAACCGGTCACGAAGCTGCGCAGGTTCAGTTTCAAAAAGACAGGGATTACATCAGACAGTTGGAAACGAAGTTCCCTTCAGGTGCCATGATTTTTCAGTTGCCTCACACGAACTTCCCCCTGGATGTGGCCCCGAACAAGATGGTGTCTTATGACAACGCCAAAGCCTATCTTCATTCCAAGGCCTTACGCTGGACTTGGGGCAACATCATGGGACGTCACGATAATTGGGCTAGATCGACGGCACAACTGCCCGTGGATCAATTTCTTAAAAGGATCGTCTTTGTGGGCTTCGAGGGAATTCTACTTGATCGCAATGGGTTTTCGGATGGAAAGCTAGAAGAGGAGCTTTCGAAAAAGCTCGGCGCCGGCACAAAATTCGAGTCCGGTTTCCGATGGGTTTTCTTCGATCTCCGTCCTTTCCGCAAGAATTTGGAAACCACTCTTTCTCCGGGCGAGTGGGAAAGGGAACGACAGACTGCAGGATTGCCAACGTCCACCAAAATTGAATGGCGCGGGGGTTTTTCCACCTTGGAGACATCAAAAGAGAACTCTTGGCGCTGGTGTAGCAAAACGGGTATCATTCGTTTTAGCAATGACTCGGATGCGGCAAAGGTGATTGATGTTTCCGGACAAGTCTTTGTCTACGGAGCCACGCCTTATCCACTATCCATTCAGCGCGACGGACAGCGCCAGCAATTGCAGGTCTCTCAGGAGCCGGTGGTTTATCATGATCGCTTTGTCTTGGCCGCACACACCAGCGCGGACATTTCTTTCGACTACGGCGGCCCCCTGCTCGAAGTTCCCACGGATCCTCGCCAGCTAGCATTTCAGCTGCAAAATTTCCAATGGTATGATGAAGAGCCCAACAAAGCCGCTCCCGTCAATCAATAATTGTTTTGGTCTCACAATGTAAATCCCTATCAATGGGGAAACGCGCCAGAAGTAGCAAGCATGATCCCGGTCGAACTGGTGCCAAAATCCTGCATTCGCTATTCTCAGGCCAGCGTGCTTGGAGCGCAATTCGACGGCCAACTAGCAGACAGTCCTACCGCATTCAAGACGTGAAATTTTGCCGATCTCGCTTAGGGAGACAAGGGCGCCCGGTCCATCCGTGTCCTTCCAATCCTCAGGCGTGAAAAATAAGATGTCGAACAATCACCTTCGTCTGCCCTTTTCGGTGTGCGCTGGCTGTTTTGCCCTAATCTTTGCCGTCCGCTTGCACCTTGTGGCGTTGGCAGGCTTTGCACATCCCTACTGGGATCAATGGGGTTTTGAGGGAACGACAATCATTCAGCCGTTTCTCGAACGGAAACTAACACTCGCCCATCTTTTCACGGCCGAAAACGAACATCGGCTTGTACTCTCACGCTTGACCCAACTCGCCTTGGTGACTCTTGACGGAGGTTTCTGGGATTGCCTTGCGCAAGCGGTGATGAACGTCGGCCTCTTCGCATTTTTCGGAACCATCTTAATCTCCCAGCTTTTCCGCCTTGCCAGAGGACTTGAGCGTTGGCTCTTACCAATACTTCTGTTGGCGATATTTTGCAGTCCACTCGGGTTTCAAAACACCCTTTGGGGAATTAGCGCGTGCTGGTATTTTTTAATCTTTGGCTCCCTTTTCGCGATTGTCGCGGTCTCGGAAAGTTCACCTTTTTCCGTTAGATGGTTTTTCGGGCTGGCTGCGGCTGTCGCTTCTTTCCTGGGCATGGCCGGCGGGGTGATTACCCCTGCAATTTGCGCCGGAATAACATTTGTGCGCTGGCTTCAACTAAGAAGAGATTTCAAAACACATGTCCTCGCCATCATAACCTGGTTGGCGCTCGCGGCCGGATTGTTTGCAGCCACGCCGCGGGTTCCAGGCAATCAGCTGGCGGCAACAAGCGTTTGGGAATTCTGCAGTCTTATTCTCGAAAGTCTGGCTTTCCCGTTCACACAAAAGTTCTTTAGCATTCCGACAATCATCATAATCGCACTGCTCGGTACCGCGGCCCTTATCTCGCGCCGCCCGACGCGATGGAAGAACGGCGATTTTGCGATCCTGGGAATTCTGCTTTGGCTCCTTGGTCAGATCTTTGCGCTCGCCTATGGGAGAGGCCATGGGGGAATTCCGCACCGCTATCACGAACTCCTCGTCTTATTTGGCCCCTTCGTAATCACCGGATTAGCGATCCTGCCAAGACTCTTTGGGGTGGGCAAGGCGGTTACGGTATCGTCTCAGCTTCTTCTTGCAGGCGTACTTCTTACTTTTCTTGTCGGGCTAACCCGACGCACAACGGAGGCCTGGACCCTCTTGATCCCGCAACGGTCCGCCGTCTTTGCCGTTCAAGAAGCCAATCTCCGATCTTTTGTGCGAACCGATGACGTTGATGCATTTCGAAAGCTAAGCGCAGACCAGACCGGTTCTTATCAAGGGGCGGATGTTATGTCTCGTATACTGCGGACGGGAGCGTTGCGAGCGGCTTTGGCGCCGAGTATTCGAGAGCCTGTTCCAGTCATTGATGGTGAAACCAAGCAACCCTTAGATGAGCCCTTTAGCTGGGTAGCGTTGAAAACGGCCCAGCTAGCCGATCCGCAAGCCGGCCATCGCTACCTGGTCATTTGCCAAACGCGCAGCTGGCCGGGGGTCTGGGCTAGACTCTTGGCGTTGCGTCAGGGCTTCAGCCTTCGCCCCGGACCAGACCGTAACGGCTCACATTCACTCGAATTGATCACGAACGATCTTAACCGACTTCGGCGCGCAGAAGTTCTCGAAAGGCTCGGGGCCGATTCGTTTCTGCTTCCGCGCGAAGTTGGGCCTGTCGGATCAGCGGTCCGATCGCTCCTTGCATTCAGTCCCATCCTTCTCGTGGCAGGGATTCTCGGTCTCGTATTGTGCGCACTCGCATTGTTTATTCGTCGAACACCGCGAAACGTCGCCAATGCGCCGACAAAGACTGCATCATAAGGCGCAGTTCAAAATCGGGCTTCTCGCTCGTCGGGGAAGCGTTATCCCAAAAGGCCACCAGACGCATGATACCGTTGAGCAGTCTGCAATGCCCTTGAAGTTGGACCACATTTGCGAGACTTTGATGTAATGGAAATCGTCTCACCTTGTGTAGTTTGCGGAGCGAGTGATTTCCGTTTGATCTATGATGCTACGCTGAAAGAATGCCGCACCTGCGGACATGTCGCCGCCAACATGCAGGTTGACAAGCAGTTGCTCAGGAAGGTGTACCAGGAAAACTATTTCAAAGGCGAGGAATATGTCGACTACGCCCGCGATAAATCCGTCCAGCAGCACAATTTCCGTCGCAGGTTGGACTATCTCTCCTCCTTTACGGCGTTTCGAGCCGGGCAGCGGGCGTTAGAGATAGGTTGTGCCTACGGCTTCTTTGGGGAGGTGCTTTTGCGGAAATTTCCATTTCTAAGTTATGTTGGATTCGATGTGGTGCCCGAGGCCTGTAATTACGCCATTCGACAACTTTCATTGGACGTGAGGTGCCTTGATTTCCTGGAAGCGCCGGACCCCGCACCGTGCTCTCATGTATTTATGTGGGATGTAATCGAACATTTGAATAATCCCCACCTCTACATTCAAAAAATCGCTCAGGTGTTAGAGAAAGGAGGGAGGGTTTATATCACCACCGGTGACATCTCGGGCCTGCTGCCGAGATTGCAAAAACGCCGGTGGCGAATGATTCATCCGCCTTCGCATCTGCATTATTTTTCGAAAGCAACGATTTCCGCTTTGTTGAAGAAATACGGCTTGGAGGTCTTGCAGGTAAAATACCCGTCAACGGCGCGGAGCCTTCGACAGATCTACTACTCACTTTTCCTGTTGAACAAACCGCGCGGGGCGGTTCACGAGTTTTTCCACAGGTGCATACCCGAAAACTCCTTCGTCAGCTTGAATACCTACGACATAATGCTCGTCGTGGCGGAAAAGGTTTAGCTCAATTTACCTGGTGACGGATTTTTATATGGGAATAGAGCCAAATTCATTGTATCAATTTGCGCTATGACGACCAACTGGTCCGGAAAAAAAGTTTTCGTCACTGGTGCCGGCGGCTTCATTGGAAGTCATCTCACCGAAGCTTTGCTCGATTTGGGGTGCGATGTAACGGCAATGATCCGATATACATCCCGGAGTGATTGGGGAAACCTCGAGTTTCTGACCCAGGACAAAAAATCGCAAGTCCGGGTCGTGGCCGGAGCGCTGGAAGATTCGTATTTTGTTTCTCGCAATGTGAAAGGAAAGGACGTGGTGTTCCACCTCGGCGCACTCATTGGCATTCCTTATTCGTATCTTGCGCCACAGAGTTACGTTCGGACCAACATAGAAGGAACGACCAATGTGCTCGAAGCCGCGCGGGATCACGGCATCCGCCGTGTCATCCATACTTCCACTTCGGAGGTTTACGGAACAGCCGTCTATACGCCGATAAATGAAGCTCATCCCCTCCAGCCACAATCGCCGTACTCTGCCAGCAAGATCGGCGCGGATATGATCGCAGACAGTTTTTACCGTGCTTTCGGCACGCCGATCGTCACGGCGAGGCCATTTAATACCTACGGTCCCAGACAGTCCGCAAGGGCTGTCGTCCCCACAATCATCAGTCAGGCTCTGGGCCCGTCACAAGAGATCCGCTTGGGAGCTCTAACTCCTGTGCGTGACTTGAATTTCGTGAAGGATACAGTCCGCGGCTTGATCTTAATGGGTGCAACCGAGGGCATTGACGGCAGAGTGCTGAATCTGGGCACGGGTAAAGGAATCAGCATCGCTGATCTGGCGGCACGTATTTTACAGATTCTCGGGGTTGATAAGAAGATTCTGCATGATGATCAACGGGAAAGACCTGCAAAGAGCGAAGTGTTTCAACTCATAGCCGATTCCTCTCAAGCTCGGGATCTCCTCGGATGGCAACCGGAATATAAGCTATCGCAGGGCCTTGCGGAAACCGTCGATTTTATCCGGCACCATCCATCCTTTTTCAAGATCGGCGTATATTCTGTCTGAAGCTATGCAGGCAATAATCCTGGCCGGTGGCAAAGGAACCAGACTAAGGCCATACACGACCGTCATTCCGAAACCGTTAATGCCTGTCGGCGATATGCCGATCCTCGAGGTCGTGCTTCGGCAGTTAAAAAATGCAGGAGTAGATCGCGTTATTCTTGCGGTTGGGTACATGGGTCAAATGTTTCAGGCATTCTTTCGAGACGGCGCGCGCTTGGGGCTACAAATTGATTATTCATTTGAAGAACATCCACTCGGCACGGCTGGGCCCGTGGGACTAAGCCTGGATCGACTCGATGAAGATGTCCTGGTAATGAATGGCGACCTACTGACGACGCTTGACTACAAACGGATGTTTGACTTCCACAAAAGTGTCGGCGCCGCTGCGACTATCGGCACCTACAAACGGGATGTGAACGTGGATTTCGGTGTGGTCGAAGCGGCCAACGGCCAACTGGTGCGCTATCTCGAAAAGCCCGTCTATCACTTGAACGTGAGCATGGGAGTGAATGTCTTGAATATTAATGCGGTTCGCCCGTTTTTGACCCCTGGCGAGTACCAGGACATTCCCGATCTCATGATGAAGCTTCGTAGCGAGGGCCTTGCCGTCCACTGTTACGAAGAACCGTGCTACTGGCTCGACATCGGCCGCCTTGATGACTACGAAACGGCAAACAACATCTTTGAAACCCGCAAGGCCGAGTTTCTGCCGCAGCGGTGAAACGTAAGAAAGCACTCATCACCGGGGCGGGCGGCTTCTCCGGAAGGCATCTCACTCGTTACTTGCAGTCGCAATCCGTCGAAGTATTTCCCGTTTCGGTCCGGTACGATCAAACGAAAGACGATAACTTTCTCGCTGATATTCTACGACAAGTTAGACCCGACTACATTTTCCATTTGGCGGGAGTAGCTTCCGGCGAATCATTAGGCGATTACTTTGGAGTTAACGTGCTCTACTTCGGAGCATTGCTTCAGGCTACCCGCGAAGCGAAGATGGAGGATCGTCCCCTACTCGTCGTAGGCACCGCGGCGGAATATGGTTCAATCTCTGCCCAGGACCTGCCCATTACAGAAGAAACGCCATGCCATCCGTACAACCTGTATGGGATAAGCAAGCTCGCCCAGACTCTCATCGCCTTGACGGCAGCTAAGGACGAGGGACGACCGGTTATTGTCGTCCGTCCGTTCAATATTATCGGTTCGGGAATGCCCGAACATCTCGCTTTGACATCTTTCGCGCGCCAGGTCACCGCGATCAGAAACGGCGCAAGGCCGCCCGTGATAAACGTTGGAAACCTCGAGACGTCGCGGGACTTCATTGATATCGAAGATGTCGTCACGCTTTACTGGATGCTCATTCAGAATGAGGGCGCGTTTGGGAAGCTCTTTAATATTTGTACGGGGATAGCTACGCCAATCAAGACTCTCGTTGACCTCTTGATTGATAACGCTGCCATGCCGATCGAGGTGCGGGCCGACCGTTCCCGCTTTAAGCATGTCGATATCCCGGTTCATTATGGAAGCAACCAGGAACTGCACCGCTTGATTGGCGCTTTCCCTTACACACAACTAAGAGATACTATTCGAAAAATCATCGGATGAAAAAGCTCAGCGTTATCTCACCTGTTTTCAACGAGCAGGCGGTCATCTTCGAGTTTCACCAAAGTTTGATTGAAGTGCTTGATCGGTTAGCTGCACAATACGAATCCGAAGTTATCTATGTGGTCGATTCTTGCCCGGACCGTTCGCTGAGTATTCTGCGCGAGATCGCAGAGAAAGACCGCAGGGTGAAGATCATAGCCCTTTCCGCCCGCTTCGGTCACCAAATGTCGCTCCTTGCTGGCATCGATCACGCGCACGGCGACGCCGTAGTGATGCTCGACAGCGATCTTCAGCACCCGCCATCCTTGATCCCGAAAATGTTGGCAGAATTCGAAAAAGGTTTCGATATCATCTACACCATTCGAAAGCCGGCTCCGCGAAGCAGCTTTTTCAGACGGAAGAGTTCCCAGCTTTTCTACGGAATCATCAACTGGCTTTCCCACATCCCGATCGACGAAAGTGCCGCTGATTTTCGCCTGATTTCAGCGCGGGTTGCCCGCATTTTTCAGACGGAGATTCGCGAACGTAATCAGTTTCTGCGCGGATTGATGAGCTGGGTGGGCTTCAAACGCGTTGGAATTCCATTCGAAGCGCAGGATCGGGGAGGCGGACGCACCAAATACTCTTTGGGACGACTTCTTCGTTTCGGCATCACTGGTGTCGTCTCTTTTAGTAAGAAGCCGCTTCAAGCCGCCATTGTGGTTGGATTGAGTTTCGCGCTCGGCGGACTGCTTGTCGCCATTTACAGCGCATTTATGTATTTTTACCGAGGTAATTTGCCTTCGGGTTGGACGACTCTTGCGATTCTGATCTCGGGGTTCGGCGGCGTGCAGCTGATTTTCCTCGGAATGATTGGTGAATATATCGGTGCGATCTTTGACGAGGTAAAAGCCAGGCCGCACTACATCGTCGAAGAGAAGGTTAACTTCGATGCGTCGACATCCGCGTGAAGTTCTGTTCTCCAACGGCCCGGCGTGACCTTTGATAAGCCGCAAATGGCGCATTAACGCCAGCGCCTTATCACCAAGGTTATTTCGTCCGAGGTTGGATGCGTTGGTCTGAGATTCGAGAACCGTTGATTTTCTGCGCCTCGCACACCATTGCTACTGCACTCGCGGCGAGGGCAACGGAATAATATAACGGCCTTTAAATCCTCGTGCCGTAAGTTTCGGAATTAGCTCGTCCGCAATGTGCCATGATAGCAGGAGCGCGTATTCCGGCTGGTCTGAAAACAGCCGTGATTCCTCCAAGACCGGAATGACCGTGCCCGGGATGTATTTGTCGATCTTATAAGAGCCTTTGATTTCAAGAACACAATCCAGGATCCCATCATCCAGCCCCACGTAGTTAATCAGTGTGGTTGCTCGCGATGGCGCGCCTACGCCATGTATTCGGCCGCCACTGGCTTTAATATCTTTGAGAAGGGCAAGCAGATCGAGCTTGGATTGCACGACGGCGTATTTGAACTGCCTGAAGGCATCGGCGGTAATTTTCCGTTTTTCCTCATCCAATAGCTGGCTTACGTTCTGATGAACTGAATGGCGGCCTTTTCGCGTCGCGTAGACCCTGATCGAGCCCCCGTGTGTCGGGATCCGTTTGGCGTGGATCACCTCCAGACCGTGCATTTCCAGCAAGTGCTTGAGACTGGTCAATGAGTAATAACGCAGATGCTCGTGATAAATTGTATCGTACTGAAGCGTTTCCAGCAGGGAGAGAAAGTAATGTGATTCGCTGATGAAGATGCCGTCCTCATCCAGCATCGCCAACACCCCTTCCACAATGTCGTGGATATTCTCGATATGCGCGAAGACGTTGGTGGCCGTGATGATTTGAGCCGGGCCCTGCTCGGCCACGGCTTTCTTCGCGGTGTCTTTGTTGAAAAAGGAAATCATCGAGGGAATACCTCGTTCTATTGCGAGTTTCGCGGCGTTCGTCGGCTCGATGCCGAATACGCGCACATCGTTTTTTTGAAAGTTGCTTAAGAGCGTGCCGTCGTTAGCGCCTATATCGATGATCAGCTGGCCTGCCTTCAGCGGGTAGAGCGATTCCACCTCACGGGAAAGCTCCGCGAAGTTATCTCGCAAGATTTTGGTGGTGCCGCTCGTGTAGGGATAGGTCGGCGGGAAAAGAATTGCCGGATCTACAATCAAACCCAGTTGAGCAAGGGTGCAATCTTTGCAGTACAATAACTCTGCCGGATAAGCCGGTTGTTCGGCCAGCGGAGTTCCGATGAGCGGCATCGTATTTACTGGCGGCAGATAGCCGAGAAACAAGACGGACTGTAAATTGGAAGAAGCGCAAACCTGGCAGCGGTCTACGACAAGGCTACCGCCACTGCCGGCGGCTAGTTTTTTCTCTGCGTTCATGGATTATGGGATGGTTGTTTGTTTCGGTTCTGTATATACCAGGGAATCGTCGCGGCCAGGCCTTGTTTTAGAGATACAACAGGCTCATAACCTAGTTGGCGAAGTTTTCTAATGTTCGGACACCGGCGGAGCGTACCTCCCGGCTGCAAGGCGCCAGGAGCGATTCGAATTTCTCTACCGAAGAAACTCGCAGTCTGCTCGGCTAGCTCTCTAATGCTCGTCTCATCATCTGTTCCGACATGATAAATGCTCATGTGTTCGCCTTTTTCGATTACCTTCAGGAGTCCGGCAATCATGTCATCAATGAAAACAAAAGACCGGGTTTCTGCGCCGGTGCCTTGGATCGGGAAAACGACTGGCCCCTGAGTATCCTTGCACAGTTCATCCATTCGCACGGCGAATTGCGGAATCACATGCTCCCATCCCATATCGGGGCCGTAAACGTTGTGCGGGCGAAAAATCACCGCCCGCTGCAATTTGTTGCGGCCGTAATTTAGCGTGAGCAATTCGCTGATAATTTTCCCGCCTCCATAGGAATAGCGGGGGTTGAGCGGATCCGGGATCGACAAAGGTACAGTTTCATCAGTAGGAACTTCCGGCGGAGTCTGGTAAACCTCTGAACTCGAAGCGACAAAAAGTTCCCCCACGCCATGCTTGATGCACGCTTCCAGAACGTTCACCATGCCCTTCACTGCCACTTCCAGCACCAGCTCTGGACGGCTGTAAAAAAATTCGGTTCCATTCACCGCTGCGAGATGGCAGACAGCGTCCATACCTCGCACCGCATGTTCCACCTGCGTTATATCGCGTACGTCCCCTGGCATCCAATCGATCTCCGATTCGACGTCCTGGAGCCGGGCGCGTGATCCGCGGGATTCATCGTCCAGCGCGCGGACGTGGTTGCCATTGGCCAACAATGCCCGCACCAGTGCGCTGCCAATGAAGCCGGTGGCGCCAGTAACAAGGTAGAACCTATCGCTCATACGTTAGTTTCAAAATTCTCCGATACGTTTCGCAACAAGACAGTCTCGGGCGACCGGCGCAGCCACGTCGTGGCGAAACCATAGAAGAACCATTCCAAGTATTGGGGTAGCCACCCCAAGATTCGGAAGCGACTCGTGCCTGTCTTTCGCTCATGCCATTCTGCCGGCAATTCCGCGATCGGCCAGCCGAGCCGGTGACACTTTACTAGCCATTCCAAACTAAATGCCCATCCGACTTGCGATTCACTGGGTAGCTGCTCGATAACCCTGCGGGAAAAAAGGCGCAGACCGTTGGTGGGATCATGCGTTGGCAGACGTCCAATGTGGTAAAGTAAAAATGCCGCTGTCCGCACGAGCGCCGCCTTCACCCAGGAACAGCCAACCATGCAGCCGCCGCGCATCAGACGGCTCGCGCACACGATATCGCATCCGGCAGCGGCTTTCTCCATCATCGCATTGATTCTCGGAGCATTATAATCGTCGTCGGCCGGGAAGGTAAGCACGAATGGCGCAGTAGTCTGCCCAAGACCGGCACGAATCGCCTCCAGCACGCCACGTCCCCTATTTTTGACGAACTCGAAATGATACTCTTCGCGCGAAAACGATGCCAGGGTTTCCAGCGTACTGTCCCCGTCGAAGTCATAGCAGATCAACACACGGTACGGAATACGAAGTTCACGCCGGAAAGACTCCAGCACCGAGCGGATGTTCGGCCCTTCGTTGTAAACGGGAATGACGACGTCGAGTTTCAATTGGGCGGGGCGGAGCCTTTTTTGCCGGGTTGCCCGACTTGGCTCGACGCCCGCATTTCATCCAGAATCAACTGGACGCGCAAGCCGTCGGCGAAATTCGGACTCATCGCCACCCCATTTAGAATTGAATCGAGAAAACGCGAAGCCAGACGGGCGACTGGAGCCACGCGTCCGTCCACTCCCGGTTGCGGTTCGTCGCGCTCGATGACTCGGAGGGAACTCGTGGCTCGGGTTCCGACCGACAACTCAAATCCAGACGCATAATCAGCAGTGCGGTTTTCAAGAACGAGCGTCCCTTTCTCGCCGTAAACCGTCCAACGATGGCCATGCCCAAGAAATGCGTCCGAACCTACCGAAAGAAAGACCGGGAATCCGGCCTCCATATCCAACGTTGCTTGAACGCAGGTTTCCGCACCATTTCGCGGGCCACGCACTGCGGCGCTGACGACCCCAGTTTTTCCGAAGAGCCATTCGATGTTGTGAACCACATGGGAGACGAAGTTGTTCAACACTCCACCCCCTTGGCTCAAATCGTTTTTCCACGACCGCGCTTTCGTTTTCGAAGCATGCGTTTCCACGCGCCAGTCCAGTACGGCATGCCGGATCTCGCCGAGTTTGTTTCCGCGAATCAACTCACGCGCCCTGATCCACAGTGGCAATTCGGGAAAAATGAAATCGATCGCATGGACGACATGTTTCGCTATCGCCGCCTCGAGCAAACGCGCCGCTTCACTTCCGCTTGGCGCGAGCGGCTTCTCGCAAAAGACATGCTTGCCGGTTTCCAAAGCCGCTTTCGCAATCGCTGGTTGCTCAGATGGAGGAACTGCGATCATCACGGCGTCGATGTTTCGATCATCCACGATCGACCGCCACTCCCCATGCGAACTCTCGATCGACAACTCGTGCGCAACGCACGCCGCCTTTTCCATACTGCGTCCAGCAATGGCAGCGACCCGACCCCGCGGATCTTGCCGGATAGCGGGGACGTGAACCTGACTTCCAAAGCCAAGTCCGATGATGCCGATGTTGAGCGGAGCGGACACGGGGTGGAAAACTTTCGCGCTTCTTAATCTCGCAAATTCCAGATATCGATCATCGGCTTGTCCGTCTTGAGCGTGGAGTAGAGCCGATGCGGCGTGGCAATTACCAGAAGGTCGCTGCGTGCGAGAACTTCTTCGAGCGGCCGCAGGCTTCCGTCGGTTTGGACATAGGGGTCGGTGCATAGAACATCGTGCGCGGCGTGCTGGAAAAGCTTTTTGAGTTTGTAGCTTAACGAAGATCGAATGTCGTCGCTTTCAGCTTTGAAAGCCATGCCCAGCAGTCCCACCCGCATCCGATCCAATGGATATTCGTGCTGCAACCGCGAGACGAGAAAGGCGGGCAACCCTTCGTTTATATGAATCGCGGCGTGGCCTAACTCAAACTGGCTATTCGCGAATGCCGCCAATTGCAGCGTGTCTTTGTGCAGGCATGGCCCGGCCGCGAACCCAGCGCCAGGAAAATCACGCATCCGTGGGTATTCCTCCTTCATTCCTTTGACTACTCCGCCGTAATCGCACCCAGCGCTCTCGACCATCATGTAAAACTGGTTTGTCGCTGCGAACTGGATGTACCGATAAGTGTTACAGATCAGCTTCGCAAACTCCGCCTCCATCGGCTTCATCCGCACAACCTTCGATGCAATTTTGCCAAAGAGTTCGGCTGCCCGTTCTTCAGCCTCCCGAGACGTGCCGCTGACAATTTGCGCCATTGTCTGGATTTCCTTTATCGCCTTGCCTTGCACGACGCGCTCTGGACAAAAAGCCACACCAATATCTTTCCCACTTTGTTTCAAAAAGCGGTCTAGTTTCTCAGTTGTGCCGGGCGAGACAGTCGAGCGGAGAATAATCAGGCGAGTAGCTTTCAAGTAAGGGGACACCTGGTGCACGCAGTCAGTTACGACATTTCGTACCGGATTATGAAACTCATCGATCGGTGTGCCAATGGTGAGAATCAGGTTCGGCACATTCTGAAGCCGGCTCGGGTCGGAAGTGAAACCGAGCCGCCCCGTGAGCAGCACCTCCTGTAGCATTTCTTCGCCGCCGTCCTCGATAAACGGCAGGCGCCCGGTCTTGATTAGTTCCAACGCCTTTGGATTGACGTCATAAATGAGCGTCCGAAAGCCTTTGGAAGCCAGCACGATCGATAGGGGAGCGCCCACATGGCCTGCGCCTCCTATCACGCAAATATCATAGTTGCCGTTAGATGCTTCGGTCATAATTCAACGTATCCTTTAACCACAGCCATCAGGATCGTCGCGCGATTTAATGCGCTTGAAAATGCCGGTTCGTCCAAGATCAGACCACGCAAATCTCTTTTGTAAACTACCGGCTCAATCCCTCGCTCTGGCTCAAATGTGCTGTGTTCCTCGCGAATAGCTCCTGGCGCATAGAAACACCACAAGTGGTTGCTCAATCTACCAGTGTCCGGTGACAAAGTCCCCAAATGAATAACTCTGTCAGCCACAAAACCCGTTTCTTCGCGCAGCTCTTTCCGTGCAGCTGCTTCAGGAGTTTCGCCTTCATCTACATGGCCACTCGGGAGCTCCAGCGTAATCATTTCCACTGCCGGGCGAAATTGCCGCACCAGGATAAAGGCATTCTTTGGGGTCATCGCCAGAACCGACACGTAGTCGCGCGTGCTGATTGAGTAATGTGGGAGCGATTCATCACCGACACTCTTGCCGACCAACTCAAACCATGGCGTCGTAAATACCGATGTTCGGTTGAAGATGCCAGTTGGATGCATCAGACAATCCTGACAACATGGAAGGTCAAAAGTCAAATAGGGTGACAGCGCAGAAATCTCCAGACTTCGAGGGGTTTGCTTACGACCGCAGCAGAAATCCGGCGTTGCCCCATTTTTACGAACTTCATCCAGATGCGGCCCATGCGTTAGTACGTCGGAGCCCTACGGTCTCACCAACAATTGGTTGCCCGGTCAAGTGCGGCAATACGAACCGGTGTTAAATAGTTGCCGACTGGCCGAGACTGGGCTAAACGCAAACCCGCGAATGAAGAGGGCGCTTATCACCGGAATAACGGGACAGGATGGAAGTTACCTCGCTGATTTACTGCTCGAAAAGGGTTACGAGGTCCATGGGATAATCCGGCGCGCTAGCACCTTCAACACGGCGCGAATTGATCACCTTTACGCCGACCCCACATTAACGGCGTCCGAATGTTTCTTCATTATGGCGATCTGAGCGATTCGGTGAATCTCGTGAAATTACTCTACGAGTTAAAACTGGACGAGATTTACCATCTCGGCGCGCAAAGCCACGTCCGCGTCAGTTTTGATATTCCCGAGTACACCGCGGATGTGACGGGCCTCGGCACTATTCGCATCCTCGAAGCGATTCGCGAAGCTGGAATCCGTTCCAAGTTTTATCAGGCTTCGAGCAGTGAAATGTTTGGCAAGGTGCAGGAGGTCCCGCAGACCGAGGTCACTCCGTTCTGGCCCCGCAGCCCGTACGGTGTCGCAAAAGTTTTTGCTTACTGGGCCACGGTGAATTACCGCGAAAGCTATGGCCTTTGCGCGAGCAATGGCATCTTGTTCAATCACGAAAGCCCGCGGCGCGGCGAAACGTTCGTCACGCGCAAGATCACGCGGGCCGTGGCGGCGATTAAACACGGCCTGCAAAAGGAGCTTTTTCTAGGCAACCTCGAAGCGCGGCGTGATTGGGGTTATGCGCCGGAATATGTCGAAGGGATGTGGCGAATTCTTCAACAGGATGAAGGCGATGATTTTGTCATGGCCACGAACGAGACCCACACGATCCGTGAGTTTCTTGACCTGGCCTTTGGGCGGGTCGATCTCGATTGGAAGGAATATGTGAAGCATGGCGTGCGCTATGAGCGGCCGGCGGAAGTGGATCTGCTCATCGGGAATCCGGAGAAGGCGAAGCGCGTCCTCGCTTGGGAGCCAAAAGTGCTCTTCCCCGAACTGGTTCAGATCATGGTCGACGCCGACATGGAGGCCTTGTCGCGCCGCGACGCGAAGGAGCATCTCGGTCGGCTGCCATAGGACCGATTTCGACGAATTTCCCCGGCGGGCAAATTTCCATTAGTCGCGAAGCTCGATTATTCCTATTGTTCAAGAGCTACGCGGGCAATTCCGCTCGCTGGCCGACAAACAGAGCATGATCGACGCGATTCTTACCCATCTTTCCGAGACCTCGTTTGATTTTCGGAAGTTCGCAAACCCAGCGGACCTTTTGTCAGGGCTATTCGAAGAGTGGGTTCCGTATTACCGACTGAAATTTTGTATCGCGAAAGTTTTGCAGCCGAAGTCGAACCTGGAAATCGGGGTGCGGTTTGGTTATTCCGCTCGGACATTTCTGGAGGCCAGTCCGTCCGCCACGCTTTTAGACATCGATTTGGATTCCGATAGTTTTGGTGGAGAAGTCGGCGCGCGCTCGATTGGGCCCGCCAAATCACGGCGAATTTCAAGGCCGAATACTGCCAGAGGTCGGCGGTTATAGACCCGCCGCTACAGGGCCCTCACACTTGAGAATCGACGCTTACACTTGATCAAGGACCGACCCTGGCCGCAATGACCACCGCTCTGGGCCGGACGCGCCAATACTCAGGCTCGCGGTTAAATCCGGTCAGCTGGATGCCTCGATGGTGCCGATCTACGGAGCGGCGTCGTACAACTGGCGCCTGGCGCTGGCTTCCGCGCCCACGACGTTTGTGCAGACCGCACAGACGACCGGTGGCCGTAACTCGTTTGAAAGCCTGACCCTGGTCAGGTCTACAACGTGGAGGTCAACGCAGTCGGTTCCTACGGTCCCAGCGACTGGAGCGACCCGTCCACCGCGATGGTGGTGTAGTCAGAAAAAGGAATGTTCCCCCTAAAGGGAATTTTTCCGAGTGAGACCGCGGCGAAGCGCAAGCTTCCCCGCGGTTTCTTTCTTTCTGTAGCGGCGGTCTCTGACCGTCGATTGTTGTTTGCGGTCGCGGCTTGAGATCAAACCGTCGCGAGCGAGAATGGCTGGTGATTGATAGTATCCTGAAGGAAGCTTCGGAGTCCTCGTTTGACTTTCGGACATTCGCCAGCCCCGAAGACCCTCTTCGGTCGCTATTTGAGGAATGGCTCCCCTATTATCGTCTCAAATTCGCAATAGCGAAGGTGCTTCAGCCAAAGACAATTCTCGAGATCGGGGTGCGCTACGGCTATTCCGCTCGGACATTTCTGGAGGCCAGCCCGTCCGCCACGCTCTTAGGCATCGATTTGGATTCCGATAGTTTCGGCGGAGAAGTCGGCGCGCTCGATTGGGCCCGCCAAATCACGGCGAGTTTCCAGGCGGAGTACCTCGTCGCTGACAGTCAAGAGATGAAGCGGTTTCCAAACGGCATTTACGACCTTATCCACGTCGATGGTCAACAGGATGGATATGGGACTTTTCACGACCTGAGACGCGCTGTCTCTCAAGGGCGCTGGGTTCTGCTTGATGGCTATTTCTGGACGCAATCCAATTTTCTGGATGCGAACGATTTCCTGCTGAAATTCAAAGAAGCGATCAGCTACGCTGTGACCATTCCCGGGTATGCTGGCGAACTTCTCATCAAGGTTTCAGATCGCTATCTCGAAGCAATGGGCGCGGCGTCTTCAGCTGGCGCCAGTGCCAGTACCGAAATCATCGACTTGTACGACTCCCATTATGAGCTACACAATTCCGCCGGATACGAATGGTTTCGAAAATCCAGAGCCAAACGAGTCGGCAACGTCAGGGTACTTTCACTTCTGGCGTTGTCACAGCTTGCGGAAAAGAAAGGTGCTGCGATCGACCTGGGTTGCGGCCAGGGCGAGATAACCTATCAACTGGCCCTCGGCGGCTGGAACGTCACTGCGGTGGATTATTCCAGCGCGTCCATCGAACTGGCCAAAAATTGTTTTCGCGATCACAGCGATGCCCTGAAAAATCGTGTGAAATTAATCTGCGGAGATGCCACGAAGATTAAGTTCCCGGACAAATTCAAGCTCGCGATCGCGGGTGATCTAATCGAACATCTAAGCGAAGAGGAAGCGGCAAGGCTGGTGGAGGCAGTAGCGCAGCATCTCGATTGCGACGGCATCTTTGTGATCCACACGTTCCCGAACCTCTGGTATTACAGGAATCATTATCCGCGGCTACGGGCAGCCGCAGCGAAATTGGGCGGTTATATGCCGGCCGAACCGCGGTCGCGATACGAGCTCCTGATGCATATTAATGAGCAATCGCCTGCCCTGCTCCGACGCGCTCTCGCCCGATCGTTCCGCCACGTAAAAGTGTGGACGGGCGATGCGCAGGCGCCCGGCGAAAATCTGCTGCGCCAGTGTAGCGTCAGCGAATTCATCAAGGCTCCTGATGTTTATGCCCTGGCCTCCCAGTCGCCTCTCGATCTGGAGCGCGCGAAGAGGCTCTTGACCCAGCCCGAGCTACCGCCGGGGTCACATGCGCAGATCATGCTTTCAGTGGCTCAGTGGCCGGAGCGAGTCAGCGCCGGCACCACATTCAATCTGCCTGTCACCGTTGCCAATGAGTCCACCGAGCTGATTTCGAGCATGCCTCCCTATCCAGTTAACATATCCTATCATTGGGCGGGCCTTGAAGGAACTCGCTGCAATATCTTCGAAGGGCAGCGGACGAATTTGCCTTTCCCCTTATCTCCCGGAGAGAGGCAAGCCGTTCTCGCCATCGTGGAGGCGCCTCCCGCTGGTGGAACGTATCGTCTGCAAGTAACATTCGTTCAGGAAAAATGCTGCTGGTTTGACACTGTCGATGGAGCCGCTCGCCCGAGCGCAAGAATAATTGTCGTTTGACAGGCCCAGCGCAATTTGGGGTCTCCTCCCTAACAGCGACAGCCGTATTTCGCCCGCCCAACCGTCGCAAAATTGTGGGTTGCTAATAGCTACGATGTAGCTATAGAAGTGCTATGCAAATTCCCCCCTTCCGCGTCAAACCCTACGCGCATTCGAAATACAAATTCCTGGTCCGCGCCAAAATCTGCGGCAAATGGAAGCGTCGCTATTTCGCGACCAAGCGCGAAGCCATGGCGTTTGCCCGGGAACAGAATGCAATCGCCGAGAGATATGCGATCTCCCCGGGTGCGGCAATGCGGGGCCCGGAGATGGCCGAGGAAAATGGCAATGCGATCCCTGATGTCAGGGCGAACGAGACTGAGATGGACCGTCAGGGGCGGCTTCCTAGAGATGTCACGCAGGTGGCCGAGCAAACCCGCGACGGGTCAGATCGACTCTCGGCGGGGTCGGCGGTAACTCGGAGTGTCGAGGAAGAGTTAGCCAAAACCCGAGCCGCGCTCGAGCGCAGCCGGAATGAAGCGGACCGGTTAGCCGGAGTCTTGGAGATTCGGAAGGCAAACAGTGCGGGATTGGCCAAGTACAAGACGCGCCTGGAAAGACGACTGGGGAATATTTCCGAGCAAATGACGGCTGCTGGCCAGGTTCTAAAAAGTGGCGATCCCGCAGTCCCGGCGATTGTTGATCTGATTTTGCAGGATATCCGACGAATTCACGATCCTTCTTTCTGGTGGAAATTGGCAAAGACTTTCGGTCTTCTCCGTCTAGCGCACCTCGGTGTTCCTCAGAGCGCGTCGGAGCGCAGAGCGATAGCGAACGAGCTGAAGGCAGGCTTGCGGGAGATATGCCACACGCTTTCTTCGCCAGCCACCGCGCCGGAAGAAGCCATCGCGGAAATCCAGCGTTTGTTTCAGTTGCGCCGCCAGACGCGAGAGCTGTTGGAAGCAATCAAGGTCTCCAACTTGCTCCGGCTAAAATCCCCCATTTGGAGCCTTATCCTCTGGGCGCGTCGAACTCCGAATAATCTTTCGCCGATTTCCCCCGCTTCGGCTCTCTTCGATACGGCCTGGTATCTCGGTCAGAATCCCGCCGTCGCCGCTTCGGAGCTCGATCCCTTTAGTTACTATCTAAAGTTCGGCGCACGGGAAGGACACGATCCCAATCCAGTTTTCGATACCCGCTGGTATCTCGAGAGAAATCCTGATGTAGCGGCGGCGGAATTGAACCCGCTCACGCATTATTGGGATTTCGGGGCCCGCGAGGGGCGCGATCCCAGCCCGCTTTTTTGCACGAATTGGTATCTCGCCGAGAATCCCGATGTGGCGGCCGCGGGTATTAATCCGTTGGAGCATTACCTCGCGCACGGAGCACAAGAGGGGCGCGATCCCCACCCTCTTTTCAAATCCGCTTGGTACCTCGCGCAAAATCCGGAGATCGCCGGATTAAATCCATTGGAACATTATCGGAAGTGGGGCTGCCGGCATGGTTGTAGTCCGCACCCGCTTTTCGACGGGGCATGGTATGCGGAGCAGAATGGCGCCGTCCCGGAAGCGGCCGCCGATCCCTTGCGGCACTATATCGATGTTGGGGCGCGCGAAGGCCGGGAACCGCATCCTCTTTTCAATTCGAAATGGTATCTTGAGCAGCTTACAAATCGGGAAACCGCGCGTCGAAATCCACTCCTCCATTACTTGACGGAGGGAGCGAAGGCCCATCTTTCACCCCAGCCTTTGTTTGATCCAAATTATTATGCGAATAATTGCGGTGAATCTCTGCCTGGCGTAGACTTGTTTGCTCACTACCTCACAGTGGGCTGGCGGCGTCGGTGTAAACCTTGCCATGCCTTCGATCCAGACTACTACGTCAAGGCCTATCCGGATGTAGCAGAGAAGGGTCTGGAGCCGCTGACTCATTTTGTCTTGTATGGACGCGCGGAGGGACGTGTCCCGCGCACGGACGAAAGTTCGTTCGACGTTTACCGACCCGCGTTCGAGATATCGCGGGAGCCGAACATCCCCACCCGCCCCATCGCCAGCGAGGTCTATGCCATCGCCTTTTACTTGCCACAGTTTCACCGCAGCCCTGAGAACGACGCCTGGTGGGGGAAAGGATTTACGGAATGGAATAACGTGCGCCGCGGGAGTGCTAACTTCGAAGGCCATTACCAACCCCATGTCCCATCTGCGTTAGGCTACTACGACCTGGAAGAAACTGATGTTCTCATAAGACAGGCGGAGCTAGCCCAGAGCCATGGCATCCATGGCTTTTGCTTCTACTACTATTGGTTTGCGGGCAAGGTGCTGCTGGATCTGCCTTTGAAGCGTCTGACTGAAACGGGGCAGCCTGACTTTCCATTTTGTATCTGCTGGGCAAACGAGAACTGGACTCGGCGGTGGGATGGAAAGGATGAAGACGTTCTCATCTCGCAGCAGCATTCGCCCGAGGACGACCTGGCCTTTATCCAAAATATCGAGCCTGTTTTGTTGAATAAGAATTACATCCGCGTCTCCGACAAACCTATGCTCCTGGTTTACCGGCCCTCCCTTTTGCCCGATGCCGCAGCTACCGCCGAACGTTGGCGCGACTACTTCCGCAAGCGCGGCCATGGTGAACTGCATCTGGTGATGGTAAGAAGTTTCACCGAGGTAGAGCCGGTCACCTACGGCTTTGATGCGATGGTGCAATTCCCTCCCCATTGCCATGCGACTCCCGTCACTCCTTTGATAAAAGGGACAAATCCAGAATTCCGGGGCTACGTCTATGACTATACGGAAATACGGCGCAAGTTCGTGGAGGAGCTTGGTCAAATCCTACCCAAGCTTACCGTTTATGCCGGGGTAATGCCTTCGTGGGATAACACCGCGCGACGCGCTGGCGACTCATCCATTTGGGTTAATTCATGTCCCGAAGCTTACTTCGAGTGGATTTCGGCGGCCGCGGACCTTGTGCGAAAAAGGCCCGATCCAAACGATCGGATCCTATTCATCAATGCCTGGAACGAATGGGCGGAAGGCTGCCACCTCGAGCCCGATGAGCGTTTTGGGTATGCGTGGCTGAACGCTACTGCCCTGGCGTTGGGGAATCCGGGCCTTCAACCGTACGAACTGGCCCCCTCGGCTTCTTTCCCGGAACCGCCCATCCAGAAACCAATCCAGTTGGAGCCGCTTCCCTCGGCTCTCAGGCTCGCCGTCTCGGTCTTGTTTTATCATCGCGAGGATATCATTCCATCGTTTCTGCGAACACTGCTCCCGCAGATTGCAGCACTGGGCCCGAGAGACGGGACTGCGATCGATCTCTACCTGGCTTTTAACTATCAGCCAACCACGGGGCTTAAAGCCGATATTCTCAGAATAGTTGCCGAATCGCTGCCCGATGGCGGCCGCTCGGTTCATTTCATCGAGAACGGCTTCAATATCGGTTTCGGTGAAGGACATAATGCTGTCTTCGCCCAGAGCGAGTCAGACATTTTTCTCATGATCAATAGCGATGTCCGGCTCGCGGAGCCGACCTGGCTGCGGCAATTAGTCGAGCTCTTTCGCGGATCTGAGGCCGCGATCGTTGGCCTCGCTGCGACAGCTTCGCGCTTGCGGAACGACGCTTGCGGCGTCCCGATTGTCCCTGGCACACAAGACTTTGATTTCGTGGATGGGTCTGCCCTAGCGGTCAGATCGGACTTGGCGCGGCGCTATGGCCTTTTCTCGGAGGCATTTGATTACTTCTACTTTGAAGACGCGGATCTTTGTCTTCGCTACCGCCAGTTAGGCCTGCGGCTCGCCTTGCTTGATCTTCCTTACGAACACGAACGCGGTTCGAGCTCCAGACTCTTCCCCCAATACGCGATGGAAAGCGTGCTGAACCGTAACCGCGCCCGGTTCTTCCAGCGTTGGGAGCATTATTTGCAAACACGGCAGATTCCTAACCGCCTTGCCGTCCGCTTTCTTAGTCTAGATCGGCAGCTGCAGTGCGCCAGTCTTCCCGCGATTCTCCGCCTCCTTTCCGAACATCCGGGCGCCATCCTTGACCTCGCCGGCATCCACCAGCAGCTAGCCCCGCTTTTCCAACATCCCCGCATTCGTATCATCCCCTCATGGCAAACGCTCCGGGAAGGTGACTATCTGCGCTCTTACCAGGTGGAAGAAGATCATTCCTCAGAGCAACCTCGCGTAACGGCCGTGGCCGCCCGGCTCGGCTGCACTCCGGATCTGGAAGGAACACGGGAACACTTGCGCTCCTTGCTTTTGCCCGCGGCAAGGGATGCTTCGGCGGCGCAGGGCCAAGCCTTGCTTGTTGTGCCGCGGCAGGAACCTCTCTTTGAAGGACGCCAGCCCGCGGTGGCCAGCTTTGCGGCCCTTGAAGAATTTCTTTCTGGGAGTGATTGGGACGTGAACCTTCTCACTGACCTCGGCTGGTTCGAGGTGGAGAAGCTGCCTTATTTTCGCCGGATAAGCACGACGTGCTCCGGCAGATCCTCGGGGTTGGAGATACTTCAGGCGGTGGCCGACTCCGATCTTGTGGTGTCGTGCGACAATTGGATTGCCGAACTCGGCCAGCTGCTCGATAAAAAGACCTTCGTTTGGTTTGGAGCTACTTCTTCATCCCGCTCCCTCTGGAATTTGGAGAGAGTGGCTTTCTTTAGCGACCGAACCTTACCTTGTTTGGGTTGTTATCATCGCTTTGGGAAGGATAACCGGAATACGTGTTTGCGTGGCGATATTGCCTGCATGCGGCAAGAAGCAGTCGATGCAGTCATCCTCGCTTTGCGCCGCTTCCTCGATGGTATGCCCATGACCGCAGCGGAGCTGGGAGCGGAACGGCTTGTCACCGGTAGCGCGCCTTCCAAGCCGTCTTCCATCTTGAGATTGGACTACTGGCCGGCGAGCCGGGCGGCTTCCGTCCTTGTCCTGATACCAGCTAATCCCAAGCTCGACAAAGAAGTGCTTCAGCAAGCGGAAGCAATAGCGCAAAAGGCTATTCATGGGATGCAAAGCTCTCGTGTGGTCCTCGACGAAAACGGCGTGTCGCCGCCGCGAGGTGTTCCGCATCCGGCGCGCCAGCAGGCGATGGCCGCGATTCGTCAGGCCATGATCGATCGGCACTTGAAGGATGAGCGCTGGGTCTTTTGGGTGGACGCAGATATCGTCCAGTATCGCGCTCACCTGATCGATGAGTTAATCAGCCGCGCGGAAGGAGGCATTGCCGCTCCCCTGGTCCTTATGAAGGGCGCGATAAGTGAGCCGTTATCGAATAAGTATGGCTTCGGCCCCGGGCGTTTCTATGACGTGGCTGGTTTTGTCGAGAACGGCCGCTGGGCGCGTTTTACCCAGCCATACTTCGATCAGCCTGGTCCCGTGTATGATCTCGACTCCGTCGGCAGTTGCTATCTGGTCAACGCCGACCTCTACCGGAATGGCGCGAAACACGAAGCGGACTTCGCTTCGAAGAAATTCATCGAAGACAACTGCGTCTGGCAGGAAGATTCAATCGCTCAAAACCAAGCTGGCTCAGCCAATTGTTTTAGCGAGCATTACAGCGTGTGTGAATTCGCGCGTCAGGCTGGACTTCCGGTGCGCGCTTTTGCCGATCTAGTGGCTTACCACGCGAAGCCGGCTGCACCTTCACGTGCCTCATAAGAGGCGTCTCACTTTCGTTGCGCTGGGCCTTTGCGCGCTCGCTCTGCTCCCGGCCCTGATCGACCGGCCGGTTTACCAGCTGGCCTTGTCTTCTGAGCAATGGGTGCCCGATGCAAACTTCTTCGGTTTTGGCAAAGCAGGACCCGCGACTTGCCCCGCTCCATTGCCCGCTCCCCAGATCTCCGGCTCTGGAACAACTATTCCGTCGCGACCGGCCTCGCCCCTGGGCGATTGGAAAGTCTGCCATTCCTGCTCGAAAAAGAGGCTCTTTTCGTTCCTGTGATCGGCTTTCCCAACTCCGTCTATGCCGGCATCTACTTGGAATCACAGATCGATAAGAGCCGTATCTGGATCAATGCCGGCGCGGCCCATGAGCAATGGCAAAGCGCGGTGGTCACGGTTCCTCCCGCCCTCCTGCACACACCCGTTCGCCTGGTCGCTTTTTCGAACCTGAAGGATATCGCGGTTGGCGTAGGCACTCCCTACTATCGCCTCAACGAACCGCTGCCATGGCTCTCATTTTCGAAGCTATTCGGCTCTGTGGCATTCGCAGCTTGGGGATCCAGAACTCATGGGTCCTGCCTGTCTGGATTGTCCTTCGCCGGTTGCGCTTCGGGCAAAGAGAATGCGTGGTCGCGCTTCTTCTCCTGGCGGCCACCCCTTCATCTTCTTCAATACCGTTTATGTCTGGCCCAAGCTTCTGGCGGCCACCTTTTGCCTCATTCAATACGTTTACCTTGGGTTACCCGAGAAGGAAGATCGTCCCACCTACTTCCCCATCGTAGTTTCCGGTATTGCCGCCGGCCTCGCTGTGATGTCGCACGGTTCCGCGGCGATAGCTGTTCTGGCTATCTATCTTGTAGCTCTCTCTAAAGGTTTTCGCGCGCACTGGTTCCACGCCGCCCTTTCCGGGTCGGTGTCGGCTGTCGTCGCCATTCCGTGGCTCGTTTGGTCGAAAACTGTAGCGCCCACAATCAATCCACTTCCCCGATTTCTGCTGACGGCTGATTTCGGTTTCTCCGAGAAAGCGCCACGCGGCGTGTTGCAGTCAGCCATCCAAATGTATGGGAATATGCCACTCTCCACCTGGCTCCAGGCGAAGCTGGTCGCTTTGAAGACGCTGGCGGGATTCGATCTTTCCATCGCGCGGATGGCGCTCGCTCCGTTCAAAGATCCTTCCCTCGGATTTGAAAGCGTCCGCGCGTATCAGTTTTTCTTCCTTGTGCCTTCGTTGGGGCTACTGTTGATTCCTCTGGCTTGGATACTCCTCCGTCGGCGCGCCACGAAAGTCGCAGACCCAGGCAGATGGTTATTCATCCGGCACTTTGCTTGCGCCGTCATTCTAACGTTCCTGCTCCAATTCGCCGTGATGATGGCACCGCATCTCCTTCACCATTACCCTTGCTTTGTCCCGCTCGGCCTGCACCTTCTCGCGGTCCTTGTCATTCTCGCCAGTAACTCCAGACTTCTCCGTGCTGTAGCATGCGCGAACTACATTCTTTTCGTCTTCTATTGGATCGCTCTTATTCTGGCAAGAAACCCGGTCGAAAGCATGGGCGGCATTGTTTGTGCCTTAGTCCTGCTTACCGGAGCCACCTTCGTTATCGCAAGGTGGGCGCTGGGTCGCAGTCCTATTGCTTCTTCGTAGGTAGCCGTCCTGCGCAAGATCCCTTCAAGCGCAGGCGCGGAAGAAGCCCGTCCAGAATCCACGCCACCGATTCCCCGGGAGTCTGCTTGTGCGTGTGCACGACGATCTCCGGATCTTCCGGCGCCTCATAAGGTGCATCGATGCCCGTGAACCCTTTTAGCTCGCCCGCGCGCGCCTTTTGGTAGAGACCTTTCGGGTCGCGCTCTTCGCAGGTAGCTAGCGGAGCATCGACAAAGATCTCCACAAACTCCGCGCCGGCTTGCAAAACAACCGCGCGTGCACGGGTGCGATCGATTCGATAAGGCGAAATGAAGGACGTGATCACCACCGCGCCCGCATCGGCCATCAGCTTCGCCACTTCGCTGACGCGCCGGATGTTTTCCGCGCGATCTTCCGGAGTAAACCCGAGATTTGAGTTTAGCCCGTGGCGCAAATTATCCCCGTCGAGCACGTAGGTGTGCATCGAACGCCGGAAAAGCTCCTTCTCGAGCGCCCGCGCGATGGTCGACTTGCCGGCGCCGGAGAGTCCCGTGAGCCAGACGACCGCGCCACGATGCTCGTTGCGAGCGGCCCGTCGTTGCGCCGTAATCTCGCTTTCGCTCCAGAAAATATTTTCGCTCTTGATCTCTTTGCGGCTTGTGTAAACCGCGCCGGAAACAATGCCGCCACCCACCAGGTTCCCTTCTTCAGCCAGGACAAACCGGCCCAGCACTGGAATGCGATCGTAGTTGTCGAAGACGAGCGGCGCCCGCGTTTGCAGAGTTACTTCCGCTACTTCGTTGATCCGCAGCTCGGAATGCTCGACGGCGGATGAACCGAGTGTCGCCGCATCGAGCACCGGCCCGAGAGCCGCGACCTGGCATTCGACATCCTGGGTGACGAGCTTCAGCCGGTAGCGCGAGCCGATTCGCAGCGGCTCCCGGCCGATCCAAAAAATCTTCGCCCGCATGCGGTTCGATTCGATCGGTGTGTCGACTTCGTGGGAAGCGACATGGCCACGCTCAACAAAGATATGGTCGCTGAGCGTAATGCCGATCGATTCGCCCGCGGTCGCGGACTCCGCCGTCGGTGCCGCCCAGCGCTCGATCGTCGCCACTTGCGCTGTCTTGTTATGAGGCGAAAAGACCAGGCGATCGCCAACTCTTAGCGTCCCTGATTCGACGCGGCCCGCGAAGATGCGGCGATTCTCCACGCGATACACATCCTGGATAGGAAAGCGCAAGGGCAGCTCGGCCGCGGATATTGCTGCATCGAACTCGTCCAGCGCGGCGAGCAGATTGGTCCCTTTGAACCAAGGCATCGCGCTGCTACCACCGCTGGTTACGTTCTCCCCGGTACTCGCCGAGACCGGCAGAAAGGAACGGGCCGTTAGTCCAAGGCTTCGCAGAAAGGCCGCATACTCCCTTTCGATTTCACGGAACCGCTCTTCGGAATAACGCACTAAGTCCATCTTGTTCACGGCCACGATAACTTGCGGAATACCAAGCAGACTCAATAACTGCCCGTGCCGCCGGCTTTGCTCGCGCACTCCTTCGTCCGCCGCGATTACCATGATGGCAGCGTCCGCGCTCGCCGCGCCGGTGATCATGTTCTTCAAGAATTCCAGATGACCCGGTGCATCGATGATAACGTAACCTCGGAGCGCGCTGGCGAACTGAATCTGCGTCGTGTCGATAGTAATGTTTTGCTCTTGCTCTTCCGAAAGCGCATCCAGAAGGAACGCGTACTCGAAAGGTTGCCCCTGCGCCGCGCAGCTCTGGCGGATGCTTTCAATCTTGCCCTCCGCCAGAGCATTAGTCTCTGCGAGAATGCGCCCGATCAGCGTGGACTTGCCATGATCGACGTGGCCGACAAAAACGATTTTCAGCCGAGATGGTTCGGGCGTCATCGATTCGGCGGCTTAGAGAAATCCGCGGGCTCGCAACTTCTGCATCGCGTGCGGCTCATGATGATCCTGAGCGCGGCCGGCGCGCTCGCTTGTGCGAGTGCTCTCGAGCTCGGCGATGATAGCTTCGATCGTGGCCGCGTTGCTTGCGATAGGATGCGTAATAGGATGGCAGCCTAACGAACGGAAGCGCTTCCCGCCGCGCGCAAAGTAAAGCTTGGAGATCGGAATTTTCTCGCGCTGAATGTAGCGCCAGATATCGACTTCCGTCCAATCCAGCAATGGCTGGACGCGCATGTGTTCGCCCGGAGTGTGGCCGGTTACAAATTGCCCCCAGAATTGCGGCGGCTGATCTTTGTAGTTCCATTCCGACTCGCTATTTCGGGGGGAAAAGTAACGCTCCTTCGCCCGAGTAGGATCTTCGTCCCGGCGTATTCCTGTGATGAGCGCGTCCCAGCCATATTCGACAATCGCTTGCTTTAAGGCCACGGTCTTAAGTTCGTGTGTCACTGTCACCGGATCGTGGGTCTCATAACCGATCCCGCGCTCCCGCGCCTCGGTGTTTACTTTCACGATCAACGTGATGCCGTAATGCCGGGTCGCCCAATCACGGAACTCCAGCATTTCCGGGAACTCGTAGGTGGTGTCGATATGCAAAAGCGGGAATGGGATCTTCCCGAAGAAAGCTTTGAGCGCCAGCCACAGGAGCACGTTGGAATCCTTCCCCATCGACCACGGCATGGCCAGATTCTTGAAGGCGTGGTTGGCCTCGCGGAGAATGAAGACGCTGTGATTCTCCAGTGAGTCCAGATGGGAATTGACTCGGTTCATCAGCTCGGTCTCGAAACGTTCTACTGCTTGGCCGCAAGTGTCGCCCTGTAAGACTCCAAGCTAAAGAACGAAAGTTGCGACTCCTGGGAGATGAGAGGTTGCTCGCCCAGAATCCTGCTCAGCTCTGCCTCCATGGCCGGGCCATTCTCCGCAAGTAACTTCCTATCCAGGTAGATCCCCGAAAAGCCCGCTCCAGCCAGCCTCCGCACCATCTCCGACGGGGGTTGTTCCTGAGTGCTCCGAACCCACAGGTCGCTCCTTTCATTCATCATGGCTCCATAACTCCATCGGAGCGTTTTGCTGTGGAGGTAGCCGCGCACCAGGTCGTAACGAGATGCTTCCGGATATGTCAGATAAGGTAATTGAAAAATCATGGCGCCAGACGGGACCTTTTTCTCTATCGATCTCACAAAGCGGGCGTCCGACCTAAAGGCCTGGGCGTTCGAGCGGTAATTAGGGATGTAGATTGGCGTGGTTTGATCGTAAAGGCCGATCAGTCCGAGCAACGCCACGCCGGAACAATAGATAAGCTTGGACGCCCGGCTTCTCACGCGCGCTCCCACGCCGCGATCAAGGGCGAGCACTACGGCCAGCAGGCAGAAGAATGCGATGAAAACAGAGATTCTATTATAAGAACGGATCTGCGGCGAGATCAGAACCGCAAAGAGCGATCCCAGCCCGCCTATTGTGGCCAGCAAGGTGGCGGCAAGCGTCAAGAGGGCCGCCACGCTAAGAATCCGTTGATCGTCACGGTCGAGCCACTTGGCATTCGCTCCCATCAACCGGAATGCGCCCCAGCAAAGGAGCAGGAGAAAGCCGATGGAGCCGACCAATCCCAAGGTAGCGGCATCATTCTCGTTCACCAGGGGTGCCGCGTGATAGTAGTTATTCTTCAGCGCGGCCAGTGCGGGCAGGCGGTGGCCGGAAACGGGCAGCAGGAGTTGAGTCACTTTCAGTGCGTATGTTTCCGCGTCGCCGGAGGCGCGGGTCGAAATGTTGTGTTGGCCGAGAAGCAGATGCGGCAAAAGGCAGAGGACGACGACTAAGCCTATCAGGCCAGCCAAAAGGAGGGCGCTAAGAAGCGGCACGATACGGCGTTGCGCGGCGGTTGCGGCCAAGCCTGTTACCATTATGAGGAAACTCGCGAAGAATGCGTAATAGACCCCTGATGAACCCGCGATCACGCAGATTGCCGCCGCGCCGATGAAGCCAGGATCCCGCCAGCCCAGGCGTGGCCACTTTCCCGCTCCTTGTTTGAGCAAAGGCGGACTCTCGGAGGCGACTCGGAACATGAGCAGCGCGGCGAATGGAACCAGGTAATAAGCTCCCAGAAACAAGTGCGCTTCTCCGCGCATAAAATGGTAGGGCAAGAAAGTGTAGAGCAAGCTCCCGAGCAACGCGGCTGGACATCCGATGGCCATCTGCCGAAGGACATACAAGGTGCAGAGGCATGTTGCCGGAAAGGTAAGCAGGTAAAACCAGTTCATCACCCACCCAAAGTTGGTCGTGGTTAATCCCAAAAGTTTGAATGTGAGGTAATGGAACACATCGGGCTGAGGATAATTGAAATTGACCGATCCGAAGGGCATGCCTAGATGTGGATTGGAAAAAATCCAGGGGCACTCGATCAGCCATTTCGCGCCCATCGCAACCGTGAGCTCGTCTCCCACGCCGCCGTAGGCAAAAGGAATTCGCAGGTCCGCCCGCCACAAGGCGAGAAACCAGGAGGTCAAAGCGCAGCAGGTGAGCGCTGCCCCCAGGTAAACGCCAAGGTCGATTAGATATCGCGACGCTCCAGGCTTGACTCGCACGGTTAGAGAGTAAGTGACCGCCTTAGTTGGATGAAGAGAGCGAGCCGGCAGACGGATTCGAACCGACGACCTGCTGATTACAAATCAGCTGCTCTACCAACTGAGCTATGCCGGCAATAACGCGCCCATTGTAGCGCAGTGATGTGTCCGCCACAAGCAACCGCTAAGGACGCGTGCGCGGTGACACCGTGAGCGGCTCCGCGGTTTCCAAGTTCTTGATCACCGTGCTGAGATAAACCGATTCCGGATAGAACGCCTTGTATTTCGTGATCTCGGCCCGGTTCATGACGCGGAAACCGTAACGCTCGAACATCTTTTCGCCGCGCCGGCTTTCGAAGGTGACGATCTGGCCGTAGACACGTTTCTCGCCGCACCGGTAGAGATAACTCAGATACGCGCTCATCAACGCGCGCGTCGTGGAGACTTTGCGCGCTTCCGGCAGAAGGTTGATGTGGAAATGCGGCGTTCGGCTCGGCGCGGCGGGCACTTCGCGCCAACCGTGACTGATCATCCAGCGAATGAACCGGCGGGAGCGTTCGTTGTAGCGATGGTAACGTAGAAGTGTGCGCAGGAAGAGCCAGATATTCTGGCGGAAGGAATAAAACTGATTCCGGAGCGGCTTGCGCGAGCCGAGCAGGTAACCGCGGATCTCGCCGTCCACCTCGAGCACGAAGGAGGATTCCGGTTCTTTGTCGGTGTAATAAGTGGTGAGGAAATCCGCGAACAACTCGTGGTCCTGGTAAACCGGATCGATCGGTTCGCCGAGAAACCCGGTCTGGCAGCACAAACGCCGCACCGCCGCGCGATCCGCGCCGCGATAACTCCGAATGGCAAATGACTTTTCGTCCTTCATCGGTTCAATGTTGTGTGTAGTTTGCGCAGACCTCGCGGTAAATGCAAAAGAGTCTCTCGAAGACCCGCGGCCAGGCATGGCGCTCGGCGGCCACACTCGCTGCGGCCGCGCCCAGTGCCTTCAGATTCTTGCCGCTAAATTCTTCGATCGCCGCCGCCAACGCCGGCGGCGTGTTCTCCGCCGCCCACGATTCCTGTTCGTGAAAAATAATTCGATCCAGGTTCGATCCGCGAATCCCGACGACCGGTGTGCCACAGGCCTGACTCTCCAGCGCGACAAGCCCGAAAGTTTCCTGCGTGCCCGGATGCACGAACATGTCCGCGGCGCGGTAGAAACGGGCGAGCTCCAGCGAATCAGTGCAGTACTGAATCCACGTCACGCTCCCCGCTTGCGTTTGCAGCCGGCGCAACTGCTCGCCTTGTGGTCCATCGCCGATGACGAGTAACTGGAACCGCTCGGGTTGCCGCAGCGCGAGAAGCTCGAACGCTTTGAAGAGCGTCGCCGTGTTCTTCTCCCGGGCCAGGCGCCCAATGTAGAGCAGCAACTTTCGCCCCGGCGCGATTCCGAGCGATCTGCGCGTCGCGGCCGCATCGTCCGGATTTGGCTGGAAGCTTTCCGTGTTCACGCCGAGACCAAGCTGCCGCACATTGCGCACGCCCCACTCTTCCAGCACGCCGGCCAACGGCGCCGACGGTACGAGCGTCGCCTCGAATTGATTGTAAAGCCGGCGCACATATTTCTCCGACGCCATCATGATAATGTTGCCGCCGCGCTTCCCGAGGAGCTTTTCCGCGCCGCGCAAATACGCCTCGGGAAAGTGCGAATGATAAAACGCCACCACCGGAATTCGTAAGGCTCGGCTCGATGAAATCGCTTTCCATCCCACTTGATACGGATCGCTCGATTCGATGATATCCGGGCGCTCGCGCTCCAGGATTTCGCCCACCGTCTGAAGATTCAAGAGCACGCGATAGCGCGACGCGCGCGAGATCAGCGGAGAACGGATCGAGTAAGTCCGCGAACGCTCACCCGCCGCGACCTCCGTCTTCGCGCCCGGAATAATCAGGATGTGTTCGTCCCGCGGCGCCGCCGTCTGGATGTAGTTGATCTTTTCGTGAACGTACCGCTTCACTCCGCCGCTCAGCGGCGAATAAAATTGAGTGAGGTCGCAGACCTTCAACGAATTTCCTACTTCTCCAGCGCGCTCAAATACCGCTCCGCTTCCATCGCCGCGGCGCAACCGGACCCGGCGGCGGTGACCGCCTGCTTGTAAACACGGTCGGCCACATCGCCCGCGATGAAAACGCCGGGATGCCTGCTTTCGGCCAGATGCCGCACAAGGAGATATCCATCAGGATCGGTCTCGAGTTTTCCCTGAAACGCTTTCGTGTTCGGATCGTGGCCGATCGCAACGAAAACGCAGGCGACGAAAAGCTCGCGTTCCTCATGCGTCGTGACGTTGCGCAATATCACCGCGCTCATCTCGCCTTTTTCATCCTCCACGTATCGCGTCACGACCGTATTCCAAATCGGCTCGATTTTCTCGCACGCGAGGACGCGGTCCGCCATGATCTTCGAAGCGCGCAGTTTGTCGCGCCGGTGAATGAGATAAACCTTCGACGCGAACCGGGTCAGGAAGAGCGCCTCTTCCGCGGCGGAATCGCCGCCGCCGATCACACAGACGGGCACGTTCCGATAGAAAGCGCCGTCGCAAGTCGCGCACGACGTCAATCCATGGCCGACGAGTTTCTCTTCGTTCTCGAGGCCAAGCCAGCGCGCGGAGGCGCCACTCGCCACGATGAGCGCCTGCGTCTCGAGCCATTTGTCGTCGGCCTTAATTCGGACGTGGCCGTCGAGCGGCTCGTAGTCGGTCACCTCCGAATAGGAAAAGCGCGAGCCGAATTTTTCCGCCTGCGCGTGCATGTCGATGATGAGCTGCGGACCATCGATGCCGTTGGGAAAGCCGGGGAAGTTTTCCACCATCGTGGTGGTCGAGAGTTGCCCGCCCGGTTGGCGTCCCTCAAGGACAAGTGGGCTCAGGTTCGCGCGCGCGGCGTAAATCGCGGCGGTCAATCCTGCGCAACCGCTGCCGACAATGATCACTTTCTCCATGAGCAAACGTAGCACACCGCGCAAACGGAACACAGACTTCCAGTCCGTGCTCGCGTGCGGTAATTTGCGCGATGCCGGAATTGGCCGAGGTCGAATTTTTTCGCAGACAATGGGACTGCGGCCTGGGAAAACAAATCGTCGCGGTACAACTCCATGTGCGGAAGCGGATTTTTCGCGGGAGCGATCCGCGCGTGATGGCGCGGCGACTAACCGGACAGCGCTTCCTGCGTTCGCACGCGCGCGGCAAACAGATGTTCCTCGAGTTTTCCGGCGGTAATTGGATCGGCATTCATCTCGGTATGAGCGGGAGGATGCGCACCGAGGCCGCGGGATTCCGGGCCGAGAAACACGATCACGTCGTTCTGCAACAAGCGCGTCGGGCTCTAGTCTTCAGCGACGCGCGCCTCTTTGGCCGCGTCCGATTTCATCATGGGAAAACCGAACCAGCCTGGTGGCGAACGGGCGGGCCCGAGATCGGATCGGAACAATTCGACCGTAAGTTTCTGGACTCGTTTCTGGATCGGCATGCGCGCGCGCCGATCAAAGCGGTTGTCCTGCTCCAAGCCGGCTTTTCTGGAATCGGCAACTGGATGGCGGATGAAATTCTTTGGCGCGCGAAGATTGCGCCATCGATTCCAGCGGGCCGGTTATTTTCGGCGCAGCGCGCTGGCTTGTTTCGCGAAACCCGCTTCGTAGCCCGCGAATCACTCCGCATCATCAGCCCGAACTTCGACGATCCGCCGCGTAATTGGCTGATCCACCAAAAGTGGAAACGCGCTGGCATCTGTCCGCGACACGGCTCGCCGTTACGCAAAGAAATAATTGGCGGCCGAACCACCGCATGGTGCGCGCGGTGCCAAAAATAATCGCTCCGTTAGGCCACGTGCACGGTGATCTTGTGAAAGCCCGTCGTGCCTGATTTGAAGGGACGCTCTTCGTCCCATTCCTGCACTTCGCCTTCGCCGTCGGTCGCACGCACGACGAGCGTGTAATCGTCGGCGCCTTCCGGCCTCCAGTTGTAACTCCAGAGCGCCCAGGTCAATTTCGTGCCGGGATAATCGAGCTTCGCTTCCTCCCAGCTCGCGCCGTCGTCGAAGCTCACTTCGACGCGCGTGATCCCGCGATCGCCACCAAACGCAACGCCGCTCACCAGGATTCCTTTGCTCGCGAGCTCGAGCTGGAAAGTCGACTCGTGATCCGGCTGGTCGAAACGCGAGCGCGTCGGGACGATGAAGTCCGGGCCCCATCCCTGTGTTTCGTAAAAGCCTTTTGCATCCGCGTCTGCCACTTCGATGCGCGTAATCCATTTCACATGCTTCTCGCCGAAGTAACCGGGCACGATCACCCGGGCCGGAAATCCGTGCCGATGCGCCAACGGTTCTCCATTCATTTCGTAAACCACCAGCGTCGTCGGATCCATCGCCTTCTCGAGCGGAAAGGTGTCGGTGTAATTATCGACGCCGTGAAGCCGCACCTTCGCCGCGCCGGGAAGCGGAGTCGCGGCGTTAAGGAGCATTCCCATCGGCACGCCTTTCCAGAGAGCGTTGCTCATCAATCCGGCGTCGAGCCCGTTGCTGATGCACATCAGCGTTGTCTCCTGCGTGATCGCGGGCAACGATTTCAGCCGGTCGAGGTGATACGTCTGGCGCGTCTTGACCAGGCCGCTCACCTCGAGCCGCCAGAGCGACGCGTCCACGCGCGGATCGACCACGTTCTTCGTGACGCAATAGAACTGGTCGTTAGGCGTGATGCCTTGAACGATTCTGCCTTTGTATTGCAGGCCGTCGTAACTGAAGGTGGCGAGGCGGTAGAGCGCCCGGAGAATTCCTGCGCCGCCTCCACCGGCGAACAAGATTCCCAACCCGCCGAAAAGAAGCGCGCGCCGACCCATGGGCGGACTGAACTCCTGCTCGTTTATCCGCATCGTCGGCCGCGTGAGAAATCGAAAACCGAGGACGAGACTGCGTTCGAAGAAAACAAATGCTGTCGTTAGGCCAAGAAGCGTGACGACCGTAGCGCGTCCGATTGGCAACCCGAAATAGTGCGTCCCAAGCACCGGCCAGAGAAAGATCGCCACCGCGGCAAGCGGGAGCAGGATGAAAATTACGCCGCTGAAAATAAATCCGACGTGGCGCCGGCGTCGCGCGATGAGGCCGTAGACGATCCCGCCCAACGCGCCCACCAGAATTTGCCCCAAAATCACGGAGCCGACTCCGAGTTGCTTCATGTGGTTGTAACCGCCGACGCGGCCCATGAGCGAAAGGAATGCGTCCGCTGGAATAAAAACAGAAAGTCGATCGCCGAAAATCGCAAGCGGCGTGGCCACGCCAAAAAGCCAGGCGAGCAAAAGCATCACCACGGTCATGACCAGACCCGCGATTGCGCCGGAGAGAAATCCTGCGCCGATAGCTCGACCTCGGCTCATGTTGCCGAGATTACAAGGTCCGATGCCGCACGGAATACAATTCTATGGACGCCGGCGCTCGGCCGCGACTCGGACCAGCGTCGCGATAATCCGGATGCCGGCCACGAATGTCCCACGGAGTGTACCCGATACTTTTGATTCGCCCCCGGTCCGGCAACGATGGTTCACCGGCATTTCCAAAATCCGCAGACCCGCCCGCGCCGCGCGCATCTGCATCTCGAGATTCCAGCCGTAGGTTTCTTCCTTCATCCCAAGTTGGTCGAGCGCGTCGCGCCGGATCGCGCGGAATGGACACATGTCGGAATATTTCACGCCATAAAGCAGCCGGAGAAGGACGCCCGCGATCCGGCCGGCAAGAACCTGCTGGAAATTCATGCTGCCCGGTTCGCGCTTCCCGCGCGTGCGCGAGCCGATGACAAAATCTTGCTTTCCTTCCTCGATGGGCGCGACGAGTTGCTCCATCTGCTCCGGGCAATCGCTGCCATCGCCATCGAGAAAAACTGCAATCGTCGTTTGGGGTAAGAGTGCGCGAATGCCCGCGGCACAGGCGCGGCCGTAACCAGGCGTCGGCGCCGCAACCACGCGCGCGCCGGCGTCCCGCGCGCGCTCCGCGGTGCGGTCGGTGCTGCCGTTGTCGACCACAATCACTTCATCCGGCAAACCACTCGTTAGGCATCCCCGGACGACAGCGCCGATCGGCTCTTCTTCGTTCAACGCCGGAATGATCACGGAAATTCCGCGCGGCGTTCTCGCATTCATCCGAGCACTACCCAGGCGAGCGAGAAATAAAATGCGAGCGCGAAGAAATCCGTCACCGCCAGCGTCACCGGGCCAGCCGCGATCTTCGGATCAAGTTTCAGCCAGTGCAGGAGCGACGGCACGCTGAAGCCGAACAGACACGCGGTCACGAGCGAGACGGCGATGCTGACGCCCACGACCATCGCGCCGTTGGCATCGCGGCGCCAGATCCAGACGATCGCGCTGACGAGAAGACCACACGCCATGCCGAGTAGGAGCGAGGTTACCATTTCCCTGCGCAAATTTTCGAGGAACCAGCGGCGCGTCAGCGTGTTCACGCGCAAGGCCTGGATGGTCAGCGTCATCGATTGCATGCTGACGCTTTCGTTCAGGCCCAGCACCATCGTGAGAAAAAAAGCAACGACGAGGCTGCCGGCGAGCGTCGCTTCGAAGGCGCCCGCGAGCACGGCGCAAGCGGTCCCCGCAGCGACGGTCGCGAGCAACCACGGAAAACGATAACGAAAAACGCGCCACGGCGACGCGCCGCGAATCTGGGCGAGCCGGAAACCGAGCGCCTCGAAGACGTCATCCCCAAGATTGGCGACCACCGGCCGTTTTTCTTCACGATCTCCGGCTTCGAGAATCTCTTCCGCAAACAGGCTCACATCCACCACGCCGACCACCCGCCGGGCGCGATCCATGACAGGAAATGCGAAGAATTTGTAGAGCACAAAAAATTCGCATGCCTCCAGCACGGTGGCGCTGGCCGGAATCGCCACGACGCGGCGCACCATGATTTCCTCGAGTCGCGTCTCGAGCGGCGCGGTCAGCAACCGCCGTGTCGGCAGGACACCGACCAAGCGCTTCTCCTTATCCGTCGCGAAGAAATAAATGACGCGTTCGCCCACGCCTTCCTTGCGGATGCGTTCGAGCGCCGCGGCCACGCTCATCTCCGCGTCGAGGAGTGGGAAATCTTTGCGGGCGTGCTCGACGATCGGCGAGTCAAAATCGGGGATGCTAACCGCGGCGGTCATCCCCGACTTTTACGCGATGAACGATTCCTTTGCTGCGAAGAATATTCGCGGCCTCACTGAAATAATCGCGCACGTCGGCCTGCTGCCGGATCCAATCGAGATAACGGCCGATGCCCGTGGCCAAATCCATCTCTGGTTCGTAACCGGCCGCGCGGATGCGATCGATGCCGCTGGTGAGATGGCGCATTTCGCCGGGACGAAATTCTCCTTTGGCCTCGGGCGCAATGCGAATGCCGAGCGCGTCGGAAATTTGTTCGGCGACTTCACGGATGCTGACACCGCGGCCGCTCCCGACATTAACGGGGAGGCCATCCAGTTTGTCGCTTTCGGCCGCGAGAAGATTGGCCCGCGCGATATCCTCGACAAACGAAAAATCGCGGGTCTGCTCGCCATCTTCGTAAAGCACCGGCGGAAGATTGTTCAACAGGCGCGTGCAGAAGATCGCGATCACGCCGGTGTAAGGATTGAAGATCGATTGGCGCGGCCCGTAAGTGCACGAGTAACGCAACGCGACGGCCGGTATTCCAATTTGCTTGCCCCAAAGCAGCACCAGTTTTTCCTGATCGACTTTCGTTAGGCCGTAAACAGTTTCTCCGCCGACCGGCGCGCGTTCCGGCGTCGGCGTGCTTTTCGTGATGGCGCCGCAGACGGGACAATGCACGGACCAATCGCCCGCCTGAAGTTGTTCGATTTGCCGGACATCTGGAAAAACCAGTCCGTGCTTGGGACACGTCGCCGCGCCTTCGCTGTAAACCGCCTGTGAAGAGGCGACGATGAATTTTTTCACCGGTAATTTTTGTTCGCGAATGATCTCCAACATCTGTGCAGTGCCAAAGCTGTTGACCTCGACGTATTTCGCGATCTCCGGCATGTAGCCGCCGTACGCTGCCTGGTGAAAAACGACGTCTATGTCCTGAAGCACTGAGGTCATGGTCGCGCGATCCCGCAAATCGCCCTCGATGAATTCGGCGTCGCTCGAGATCCAGGCAGGTTTGCCTTTGCGGTGGGTTTGCGGCTCGAGATTGTCGAGAATGCGGACCGTCCAGCCTTCGCGCTGCAATAAATCCGCGACGTGCGAACCGATCAGGCCCGCCCCGCCGGTCACGAGAGCGCGCTTTCGATGCGCACTCATGGCTGCGACTCGTTAGGCCAAATGCGATTGCGGCCTTCGCGTTTCAAAAGATCATCGAGAAAACTCCGCGTCGCCGGCGCGGGATAACCGCGTGCCCTGCCGCCATTCGGAGCGAAGAATTCCTGACAGAGCCGGCGCAGCGTCGCTCGGTCATCCACGTCGTACCACGCCGGCAAGAGATGGACTTTCACTCCGAGCTGGCGCGCGTGGTCGATCGTTTGATCCAAAACGCGCTCGGTGCTCCAATCGATCTCTTCGAAAAGGGAGCAATGCAATTGTTTCAGGCCGATCAAATAATATCCGCCGTCGTCGGATGGCCCGAGCACGACCGAGTCGCCTGGCTGTGACAAAATCCGGGCCGCGTCGGCAAAAGATTGTTGCGGCACGGTCGGACTATCCGAATCGATCAAGCAGGCGGATTCAAAACCAAGCGACAAAAGATCTTCGGTCGCGAAGGCCAGCCGTTCGCCGAAGCCCTCTCCACGTTGCGGCACGAGCTCGAATTCTTCGGGCAAGATTTCGGCGTAAGCGTCCTCGGCTCCGACCGGAGTGTAAACCGCAATTCCGCGGGCCAAGTCGTTCGACGCGGCTTCCGCGATGGCCGTTGTCGTGTCCCGCAAAAAACAAATGTTGAGCGCGGCGGCTTCCTCCGGCGTGAGCGGAGGAGTAAGACGCGTCTTCACCATCCCAGGCCTGGGTGCTTTCGTCATCACGGCGAGTGCGCATACTCTTTTGAACACGTGAGATGGATCCCCCGGATCGAGGGTGCGATGAACAACCTTCATGCAGGCGTGCTGTCTGCGTTTGAACGCAGAGCGCGTCAACTTTTTTCACACAGGGCGTACTGATAACGTCCGTCCCGCCACACTTTTACGTTTCGCCATGGTTGCGTGGCAAAGAGCCGGTACATTTCGCTCGAAGACAAAACTCGGGCCTTACTCGGCTCACGGTAGCCGTTCCTAAAATGCGTAATTCCGGCCAGCAACCACATTGCATAGAGTGGAATCGATGCCCAAAACGCGTAACGCGGCTCCGCGATGAAACAGCGTCCACCTGAACGAAGAACACGATGCATTTCCGCGACGGCGCGGCGGCGATCGGGCAATACTGTGAAGAGACGGGACGCGATCAAGACATCGAAATTGCTGCTGGCGTACGACAGATCGAGGACGTTGTCGCTTTCAAAACGGCAATTTTTGAGGCGTAAGGCCATCACCTTTTCGCGGGCTCGATTGATCTGGCGTGGCGAACGATCCACACCCACCACCGAAGTTTTTGGAAAACGTTCTGCCAGGCCGCAGGAATAAAATCCCGGGCCGCATCCCAACTCGATTATCTTTTCGCCTGCTGTCGGTTCCCCCGCCGGCCAAAGGGCGCGGATCATGCGTCCGGTATCGTCGCGAAAAAGTTTCTCTCGGCAGAAGATGTAAAGCCATGCGAAATGCTCGAACAAGCTATCGGGAGTGGTGTCTCCGTCCGTGTTTCTCACCGCGGATGGCTTGGTCTGAAAAGTCTTTGTCGCCGGGAGCGTCTCGAGCGGGAAAGCGGTCTTGGGCGACATGGCTGGTGGATGCGCGGGTAAAGTTTTTAACATCTTTAAGAAGAACTAGTTTTGAAACACCGCCTTCTTCATCATCATATCGTCGCGAACAAACCGATTGGATTCCTGCTTTTGCCTCGCGTAGAGCCGCCGCAAGTTCCTGTTGATAACATTCGTCGCCGCGTCCGACAAATTACTTCGCGATGAACGAGACGAAAGCTATTGGACCTTATTCGAACATGTTGGCTTCTTGTTGAGCGATCGTTTAACAAAACCATATATGAGGATCGCAAAAATCGCGGTCGCGGTGTTAACGGGTTTGTGGGCCATAAAAGCCTCGCTGGCTGGCGGAGAGCCGACACTTTTGGAAATTCAGAAGATTCTCGGACGGAAGAAATTTGTCGATTTAACACACACTTTTTCTCCCGGCATTCCTCACTGGCACGGGTTTGCGGATGAAAAGCGCGAGAAGATATACTGGTACGACAAAGGAGTTGGAACGAAGGGAGAGGGATTTTTTGCTGAGACATTCACACACGTTGGCCAATGGGGAACGCATGTCGATCCGCCAGCTCATTTCATCCGTGGGTTGCGCACGGTCGATCAGATTCCGTTGCAGGAAATGATATTGCCATTGGTGGTGATCGACGTTCATGCCGAGTCCGCGAAGAATTCGGATTACACGCTAAGTTTGGAACGTGTGAAAAAATGGGAGGTGGATCACGGTCCGATTCCCGTCGGAGCATTCGTGGCCATGAGAACCGATTGGTCGAAACGGTGGCCGGACGGCGCCGCCATGGACAACAAGGATTCGTCTGGTGTGGCCCATTATCCTGGATGGACGCTACCCGCGCTCAAATATCTTTATGAAGATCGCAAGATCACCGCGTCGGGCCATGAAACGACCGATACCGATCCGGGTGTTGCCGCTTCGAAGGACGACGCTTCGCTCGAAACATACATCCTGAGCACGAATCATTATCAGATCGAGCTTCTCGCGAACCTGGATCAGGTGCCGGAGACAGGTGCTCTCGTTATTGTGAGTTTTCCGAAACCGAAAGACGGCTCGGGATTTCCCGCGCGGGTGTTTGCAATCTGCCCGCAGTAATTTACCCGAACAGGCCGGCGCGGTTTGACCCCGGCGCGCGGCGACAGTAATCGCATCTCGAATGGATTTGCTCGACGAACTGCAAACGCGTGTCCTCTGCGGCGACGGAGCGATCGGGACGCTGCTGCTCGAGGCTGGAATTCCAATCGAGCAGTGTTTCGAAGAGTTGTGCGTGAGCGAGCCGGATCGGATCGAGGCGATCCATCAGCAATACATCGCGGCCGGCGCGCGGATCATCAAGACGAATACATTCGGCGGGAATGCGGTGCGCCTGGAACGATTCGGATTCGAAAACCGCAGCGCGGAAATAAATCGCGCTGCCGCGCAAATCGCAGCCAAAGTGGCGCGGGGCAAAGATGTTTATGTGGCGGGAAGCGTTGGTCCGTTAGGCATCGACGGGGAAGAAGCTGCGGCGCGCGGGATCGATCGCACGGAAGTTTTTCACGAGCAGATCAGCACTCTTCTGGATGGCGGCGTCGATCTGATTTTCTTCGAGACGTTCACGGACTTCACAGAAATGGAGATTGCATGGCGCGCGGCCAATAAGAGCGGCGCAGCTCTGGCGATTTGCTCATTCGCCTGCGCGCCGGATGGGCGGATTTCGTCGGGAATGCTCCTGGCCGACGCATTCGAAAAGCTATACGAACTGGGAGCAAAAATCGTGGGGGTGAACTGCATGAACGGTCCCCACGGAATGGTACAACTTTTGGAGCGGCTTCCAGCGAAGGACCTTTTTTCCGTCTATCCGAATGCAGGCCAGCCAAAATATTACGAGGGCCGTTTTATTTATGACACGGCTCCGGATTATTTCGCGCGATCAGCGCGCGAGTTAGTGGCGGAAGGAGCCCGATTAATTGGCGGGTGCTGTGGAACGAACCCAATGCACGTCGCGGCGATCGCGGCGGCGATCGCGGAGCTGCGGCCAGTGTTGAGCAAGGATTGACCATCCGCGTTGTTCCGGAGCCGTTTACGGCCGCGGCCGCGCCACGGGTCATTGGCCAAGGAAAGTTTCCTCGAGCGAATCGCTCAGGGAAAACATGTGATCATCTGCGAACTGGATCCGCCGAAGAACGCTCGCGCTGGAAAAGTATTTCAACGGCGCGCAGGCCCTCGTGAAGGCCGGATTGATGACGCCCGCTTTCTGCAATACGAAACAACGGTGGAGCTTGGAGAATTTGCGCGGGGCCTTTGAAGCGGTGAGTGTCTGGCGATGGTCAAGATTCGCCGCGCAATCATCGTCCAACTCAGCGGTCTCCTTATCTTTGCGATCGCCCTTTTTTTCCTTTCGCGAAAGTTTCCCGTTGCCGATCTTTTAGCGACGATTCAGCAGCACGTCATGCATTGGGGTGTTTGGAGCGCGGTCTGTTATCCCCTTCTTTATGCTTGTTGCAACGTACTGCTCCTGCCTGGCGGAGTTCTGAGCATCGGTGCCGGGTTTTTCTTCGGCCTGTGGTGGGGTTTTTTGATCGCGCTTCTTGGAAACGTTGGCGGCGCTGCGATTTCTTTTTTTATCAGCCGATGGATTGGCCGGGAATGGTTGAAACGAAAACTGCTTCGTAACCGCACGCTCAACGCGCTGGAACCGGCCGTCGACAGAGAAGGATGGAAAATAATTCTTCTCAGTCAATTACATCCACTCTTCCCTACAAGCTTGTTGAATTATCTGTATGGGCTGACCCGAATTCGTTTTCGTGTCTGCATGCTTTGGGTCGCGATAGGACAAGCGCCAGGGCTGTTCCTTTACTCATATCTCGGAACGCTAGGCCAGTTGGGCTTGAATCTGGCTCGCGGCCGGACGCATCCACGCGCCGTCGAGTATTTTATTTGGCTGGGGGGATTTGCCAGTGCCGCTCTTGTTTTAGCGTTGTTGGGCCAAATAGCACTCCGTTTACTACAACAGGCAGAGAGAGATGCTGCCGTGGATCGGGTTAAAAAGGCGGATCCAACAATTTCAATTTCTCAAGATTCTATGGTTTAGATATTTATGGAAGAACATCTTCGAGAGATTGCTACCCTAGCGCGAATTCGAGCGTATGCTCCCTACTCAAGATTTTTGGTGGGGGCAGCCTTGCTTTCCGTCTCCGGCCGGGTGTTTGCAGGTTGTAATGTGGAGAATGTCTCCTTCGGGTTAACTATGTGCGCGGAGCGCGTCTGCGTGGGTAGTGCGCTACAGGAGGGAGAGAAAGACTTTCAAACCATCACAATCGTATCCGATTCCGAAGAGCCGATCATGCCATGTGGGGCGTGCCGGCAGGTACTGGCGGAGTTTTCTCCGCGCATGAACATCATAAGTTGGACATTGTCAGGAACGAAAAAAGAAGTCACCTTGGCGACCTTGCTGCCCATGCCCCGGCAGGGGATTCTTGGTTGATTCCACGTGGAACATGTACGCGTTGCCCAAAGAATATGAGGTGATCGTGGTGGGAAGCGGCCATGCAGGAGTGGAAGCCGCCTTAGCTTCGGCCCGTCTTGGCTGTCCCACACTCTTACTAACCCAAAATCTCGATACGGTTGCGCAAATGTCTTGTAACCCAGCAATCGGGGGTTCAGCAAAAGGTCAAATTGTTAGAGAGATCGACGCGCTGGGCGGGGCTATGGGAGTCAATGCCGATGCAACCGGAATCCAATTTCGCATGTTAAATCGCAGTAAGGGCCCGAGTGTCCAAGCCCCCCGCGTTCAGTGCGACAAGAAAGCCTACCAGTTTCGCATGAAAGCGGTCTTGGAAAGCACGGCCGGCTTGGACATCAAACAGGCGAACGTTTCGAGGATCATCGTCGATGGAAAAGGGAATGTTACCGGTGTCGAAACGGACCTTGGTATGGCGGTCTACGGAAAGGCAGTCATTCTCACCTCCGGAACGTTCCTGCGAGGACTTCTCCACGTGGGCGAGACCTCGCGCCCTGGCGGGCGAATGGCGGATACAAGCTCGGGATTGAGCGACTCGATTTGCCAGCTTGGATTTGAAGCGGGTCGCTTTAAGACGGGAACCCCCTGTCGGATCGCCGGCCGCTCGATTGATTTTACAAAATGTGAGATGCAGCGGGGCGATGAACCTCTGCCACGATTCAGTTTCTTGCCGCCAAAAGCGGCGGCGCTGGGCGAAATATTCACTCTCAACCGTGATCCATTCCATGTGGAACAAGTGCCTTGCTGGATAACGCACACGACCGCTCGTACACACGACATCATTCGTAGGAACCTGTATCGGTCTCCACTTTACAACGGGAAAATTGAGGGAACCGGTCCGAGATATTGCCCTTCCATCGAAGACAAGATCGTTAAATTCGCTGAGCGGGAATCCCATCAAATCTTCCTTGAGCCAGAAGGGAGGCACACCGACGAATTCTATGTGAACGGCCTTTCAACGAGCCTGCCCTACGATGTCCAGGTGGACTTCATCCGTTCCGTCCCAGGGCTTGAGCATGCCGAACTGATGCGGCCGGGTTACGCCGTGGAATATGATTACTTCCCACCTACCCAGCTGCGCCCGACCCTCGAGACCAAGCTTGTCGACGGCCTCTATTTCGCGGGACAAGTTAATGGAACTTCCGGTTATGAGGAAGCGGCAGCACAGGGACTCATCGCCGGAGCGAACGCGGCCCTCAAAGTCCGGCAGCGCGCGCCACTCATTCTCGCGCGCCACGAAGCGTATATCGGGGTTTTGATTGATGACCTAACGAGCATCGGAACTGATGAACCTTACAGAATGTTCACGAGTCGCGCCGAACACCGATTGTCCTTGCGGCAAGATAACGCCGACCAGCGCCTCACAGATAAAGGATTCGCGGTCGGGTTGGTCGACGCCATGCGCCGCGAAGTTTTTGGTGCGAAAATGGCGCAGCTAGGCGAACTGCGAAAATCTGTTTACGAACTGAAGATTCAAGGCAAACCGGTGAGTGCCCTGCTAAAAATGACGGACTTCAAAGTGAAATCACTGCCGGCTGAAATTCAACGGCTGAGCCCGCATGAAATCTGGGACCTGGTTGAGATCGATTTGAAATACGAAGGCTACGTCCAGCGCCAGGCTGGCCAGAACCAAAAGCTAATTCGGACGCGCGCGAAACCGATCCCAAGTGACATCGATTATGAGAGAATCGCAGGACTTCGGCGAGAGAGTCGCCAAAAGCTGGCCGCGGCGCGCCCGACATCGATTGGCCATGCAGAACAACTCAGAGGGGTGACGCCGGCCGATATATCTATTTTATCCATATGGCTTGAAAAGAATAGATTAGATATATGTCGCGAGATGGCTCCAAGCTAATCTCCCTCCACAAGTTCGATGATTCTTTGGTTCCTCGTGCTCGGCATTGCTCTACTTGGATATCTCTGCGGTTCTTTGCCGTTCGGATACTTTGCGGGCCGGATCTCGGGCACCGATATTCGTGCTGCGGGCAGTGGCAACATTGGAGCGACGAATGTTCTTCGGGTGCTGGGAAAAAAATGGGGCTATGCTGTCTTCCTGGCTGACGCATTCAAGGGATTCGCGGCAGTGCGTCTCTCGTCCCTCATAGCCGAGCAAGTCATCTCGGCACGGCCTTACGTCGAATACTTCGCCATCCTCGCGGCCGTTACGTGCATCATCGGACACACGTTTCCTGTCTGGCTTCGATTCAAAGGCGGGAAGGGAGTTGCAACTTCCGTGGGTGCGGTTTTTGGTTTGATGCCGATCGCTGCGATCACGATCTTCACCATTTGGGTCATCGTATTTGAAATAACGCGCTATGTGTCGGTGGCATCGATTGTCGCGGCGTCATCGCTGCCGATCACGATCGCAGTGCTGATGCGCTGGAAAATAATCCAAGGCACAGGGCTCCTCTATTTTTCCAGCGTCATGCTCATCCTTGTCCTGTGGAGGCACCGTTCGAATTTTTCTCGTCTTCTTAAGGGAACGGAACAACGTTTCACCCGGAAGTGAAAATTCGAGAAACGGCAATTATCGGGGCCGGAGGGTGGGGCACAGCGCTCGCGGCTCTATGGTCGAAACGGGGAGACGCCATCACGCTCTGGGGGCATAACCCGGAGCGGACGGAAAGGATCCGGATCGCCCGCGAAAACGCCGATTATCTTCCGGACGTAAAGTTGTCGGAGTCGATCCACGTGACGAGCGATCTCGCGGACTGCGCCGGCGCCGATTTGATTGTCTTCGTGACGCCTTCGATCGCGTTGCGACCGGTCGCTAATCGGCTGCGGGCGTTACTTTCCAACCGCGAAGCCGTTCTTCTGAGTTGCACAAAGGGAATCGAACACGGCAGCGGGATGCGGATGAGCGAAATTCTCGAACAGGTTTTTCCACAGAACACGATCGCTGTTCTTTCGGGGCCAAATTTGGCGGTGGAAGTTGCACGGGATCTTCCCACCGCCACCGTTCTCGGCTGCCGCGTTCATGAATGCGCAGAAGAACTTCAGCGGCATCTGGGAAGCGAACGGTTTCGCATTTACTCGAGCGATGAGACTATTGGCATCGAGCTCGGCGGCGCGCTCAAGAATGTGTTCGCGATTGCGGCGGGAGCGAGCGACGGCTTTGGACTTGGCGATAATTCGAAGGCCGCGTTGGTCACGCGTTCGCTGGCGGAACTTCTGCGGCTAGGAACAGCGATGGGTGGGAATCCGAGGACCTTTTACGGTCTGAGCGGCGCGGGAGATTTGATTGCCACGTGCTTTAGCCAGCACAGCCGAAATCGCCGGGTGGGCGAACAGCTCGGGCGCGGCAAGACCCTGGACCAAATCGTTGCGGGCACCCATATGGTGGCCGAGGGGATTCCCACCGCGAAAAGCGCCCGGGAATGCGCCCGGAAATTCAACATCGAGACGCCAATCATCGATCAGATTTATTCGGTCCTTTATGAAGGCAAGCGGCCCGATCAAGCGATGCAGGCGCTGCTCGGCCGGGATCAAAAGGCGGAGCGCCTCTGATCGCGGAATTTCTAGCCGCCGCAAAATCTTCCGATCACTTCTGGATAAAGTTCGCGCTCCGCGATTTGAATTCGCGCATGTAAGATTTCCGGCGTGTCACCGGGCGCGATCGGCACCTCCCGCTGCGCGATTATCTCGCCGCTGTCGATTCCCGCATCTACGTAATGGACCGTGCAGCCTGTTACTTTTTCCCCCGCCGCCAGAGCCTGGGCCCATGCTTCCATGCCCGGAAATTTCGGCAGCAGCGATGGATGAAGGTTAATGATCCGGCGTGGGAACGCTGCGAGGATTTGCTCTTTCAGGACTCGCATGAAACCGGCGAGCACCACCAGCTCGACTCCCGCGCCCTGAAGCATTCGCACTAATTCCATTTCGACCTGCGGCTCGAGTCGTGTGCGGAATCTTCCCGGCGGAAGATAAACATTCGGCACGCCGAACTCGCGCGCGATATCCAGAATGCCCGCAGCGAAAACATCAGAGATAATCAGGCGCGCGTCGGCGGCGAGTTTGCCGGCGCGGATTTGTTCGAGGATCGCGCGGCAATTACTTCCCTTGCCCGATCCCAGAATCCCCAGCGCGAGACGACTCATGGAGACGAAAGCTTTTTCATTCTCTCGATCAAGGCCGACGTTGAATGCCCCGGCGCAAAAGGTAGAATGCGAATCTCCGCGCCAATTTTCTCCAAGGCCGCGCGCTCTTCCGGGTCCAGCGTATCGGCGGTGTAATCACCACCTTTGACGTAGATCGCCGGTCGCACTCGTTCCAGCAGCCGCGCCACACGAACCTCGGGAAAGATAACGACATGGTCCACGCATTCGAGCGCCGCGACGACCGCGGCGCGATCGTGCTCACGGTTGAGCGGCCGGCCGGGCCCTTTGAGCGCGCGCACCGACTCATCGCCGTTGATCGCCACGACCAGGGCATCGCCGAGCGACCGCGCTGCTTCCAGGTAGCGAACGTGTCCGAGATGCAGTAAGTCGAAGCAGCCATTCGTGAGGACAAGCCTCTCTCCTCGCTGCCGCGATGATTCTGCGAGCAGAGCGAGCTGATTCGAATCAAGGATTTTCTTCTTCATTTTGCGGCGACTACAAATTGGAGCGCACTGGGCAACACTTCAAATACGGCCGGCCCTTTCCCGACGAGTTCGCCGTCCACATTGAAACGCATTCCTGGTCGTGAGTTGACCGTAACCTTTGCCGCACGCCGAAAAACGATCGCATCGCTCGAGAGATGTTTTCCCAATGCGACCTGCGCGGCGAGAAGCGCCAGCTCCGGCGCCGAGCGTTCCTGGATGAGAACGATATCGAGTAACCCGTCGTCGACGGAAGCTTCGGGAGCGATCAGCCGGCCGCCGGCGACGTAGCGCCCGTTTGCGATCACCACATTGTATAAACTGAGTTTCAGCGATTCTTTGTTATCCAGCGACAACGTGGTGCGGTAGGCGCGCAATTCCGGAAGCGCAGCCGTCGCACCGCGCAAATAGGCGAGCGGTCCCCAGGTCCTCTTCATCTTCGGCGTCAACTTCTCATCCACCAGCCCGCTGAACCCGCCGGCCGAGACGTTCGCGAAATATCGAACCCGATCGCTGGTCACGCGGACCAGATCGATCATTCGCGTCTTCCCGGCGCGGAGCAGATCGATCGCCGCCTCGACCTCCGTGGGCAAACCGAGCGTGCGCGCGAAATCGTTGCCGGTGCCGAGCGGAATCAGTCCCACCCGCACGCCGGAGTTCTTTTCGCCAAGCGCATTGACGATCTCGTTCAGAGTTCCGTCTCCTCCCGCGGCCACGATCAGTTTGCAACCTTTCCGGAGCGCAGTGCGCGTCAAACTGACCGCTGAACCGCGCTTCGAGGTGATACACACTTCAGTCTTGGGAATACGGCGAAGGCGCGCGACCAGCGCATCGACGTCCTGCACCGAACCCGCTTTGGGATTTAAGACCACGCACGTCTTCATTTTCACAAACGAAGCAGGAGATTGCTCCAAGGGGAAGCAAGTCGCAATTCGAACCAATGGCTACCAGCTCTGCGCCGGCAAACGCCATTCCCACACGCGGCCTTCTTCCTCGTGGTCCACCGTGCCGGCCAATTGGAATCCCAGTTTCCGCAGGATGGAATTTGACGCATTCTCCACCGTCAACGTCTGCGCGATGAGTTCGATTCCAGGATCGGCCGCCCGCGCGATCCGAATCAACTCCCGAGCCATACTGGCGGCAACACCTTGTCCCTCGAATCCCGGGAACGTGAAATAGGCGATCTCGACTCTTCCTCCTTGAGGCGGCGCGCTGAACGCACACGTGCCCACCAGCAACTGATCCGATAAGACCAGGTAGCCAATCCAAGGTGGCCGGAAACCGCTCGTTTGGTAGAGGCGCGCTGTCGCCGCGCACACATCCTTCGCTACGTCCGGCAGCGGGCTCACCTCTTCAGCCGGTCGGCCGCCTTGCCCGATCGGCACAAATCGAATCGGCGCCATTACCAAGGTGGATGGGCAATGGCCGCATCATAATCCCCGTGCTCGATCTCACGAATGATGTTCGCCATCTCCTCCTTCGTCAGGATGCAGCCGCGCGCGGTGGAAATCATATCGGACCGCTTCCGTAGCGCTGGCAAAACTTGCTCGTAGGCGGCACGATCTCGCAGGCGCAAACCGAGAAGCGCGTAGAGTTGTCCAACCGGCGTCGCGCGGGACAGGATCTCGCGCAAAACCGCGGCGGCATTTGGTTGATCGAGGACCGTCCGCAGATCGCGCTCCCCGTCCGACATCGATCCCGCCTCCCCGATACCCCCTATCGCGAAAAGCTGTGTATGTGCCAGGCCTGGGACCGCCGCGACTTCTTCGCCACTTGCAGGGAATGGCAAAGACAATGCCACCAGCGCCGCAGACAACCTAACGAATCCAAGACTCATCTTCATCACCATTCGATGTTTACCAGCTTTACACGTCCGGAGACACCGCTTTTGATTATTACGGCCGACTTCGGACATCCGAAATGCCGGGCAATCAGCGTCACCAATTCTTTATTAGCCCTCCCATCGACGGGAGGCGATTTCACTCTTGCGAGCCAAGGGCCACGGTCGACTTGTTCAAGAGCGCTTACCCGCGCGTTGGGTCTTACCTTAACCGAAATCGTCTTCATAAGGCCAGCAGGCGGGAGGCGCGAGAAAAGACAACACTCAGACATAAGAGCTGCGCCGTCTGGTCAGGTGTTTGGCGTGGCATAGTGGTCGGCTCCAAGAAAGTGGAGGGAGACGTATGGCTGCGCGCCGACAACCCAACTGTCATGTGGTATCGGCGGAATGTAAAACAGCTCGCCTGCTCGCAACTCGAATACTGTGCCATCGTCGAACGCGGCCGTCGCTCTGCCCGACAAGACAAGACCGACATGCTCCACCTGGCAGCGCGTGGCACCCACGCTCGGTCCGACGTGTTCGCTCCACTTCCATCCCGGCTCGTAGGTGGCGCGTCCAATAGTCATTCCCCCGATGCGCACCAGCTCGAAGCGCCCCTTTTGCAGCACGCGAACTTCATCAGGCGCTTCGAAGCGCTTGAGGATGACTGTGACCTGATCATTACTCATAGCGTGGACGAACACCTAGATGACATGAGGGAGTTGCCGGGTGCGGGTCTGGGACCTACACCCGGCAATATGAGAATAATACCATTAAGGTAGAGTGGCCCTCACACGAGGGAACCCGCTCGGAGTTTAATCCGAGCAAGACGGTGATCAAGCTCGGAATCGATGTGCACCAGGAGTTTTACGTGGTGGTTTGCCAAGAGGGAGGGAGCAATCCGAAGCCGGCGCAGAGATTCAAGAAGGAAGCGTTTCTGTGCTGGGCGGCCAAGTTGAAGCAGAAGAGCGGCGCAGAGATTCACGCGGTCTACGAGGCGTGCGGGTTTGGGTTTGGACTGCAAAGGCAGCTGGCGGCGCTCGGGATCGAGTGTCACGTGGTCTGTCCGCAGAAGCTGGATGAGCGCAATAGGAGGGTGAAGACCGATGGGCTCGATGCCAAGGCGCTCTGTTTGAGGTTGGATCGGTTTGTGGAAGGCAACCGGGGGGCGCTGGCTTTGGTGCGGGTGCCGAGCGAGGAGGAAGAACAACTGCGCGCGATCCATCGGCAGCGCGAGCAGCTGGTCAAAGCGCGCAAGCAACTCGAAGCGCAGGGGCGCAGTCTGCTGGTGAACCACGGGATCGAGCCGATCCAGCGCTGGTGGAAGCGGCGCGCCTTTGCCGCGCTCTGCGTGCCCGAGTGGATGAAGCAGTTGCTTAGAAACTCTTAGCCGATCCTGCTGGCCCTCGAGGAGAAGATCCGCGCACTCACGGTCCAATTCCAGGCAGCCGCCGCTCCAGGGCAACCGCGCGGACTTGGGATGATGACCAGTGTGGTGATCGACCGGGAAGTGGGCAATTGGAGCCGGTTTCGCAACCGTCGTCAGGTGGGCAGCTACACCGGTTTATGCTCGGGCGAGTACAGCAGCGGCAAGACTCGGCTCCAAACTTGCGTAACCAAGCACGGCAACCCAAGACTGAGAGCGGCCCTAGTGGAACTGGCCTGGCGACTGGTTCGTTTCCAGCCCGATTACCGACCTGTGGTGAAGTGGCGTCAGGTCTTAGCCAAGGGAGCTCTCGCTACGGGCGCCGCGCGCAAGAAAGCGATCGTGGCCGTAGCCAGACAGCTCGCCGTCGATCTGTGGCGGATCAGGACCGGACAGCTTAAGCCAGAGCAACTAGGTCTGAGCATTTAACAAATGAATTCGAGGGGAACAGAAAGGAACCAACCACCACACAAAACACCCAAGTAAATAAATCACACTTTGGAACGTGGCGCGCGCCCGTTGCCTAACCTGATCGGCTACCCTGCTAGTTCGACGCTTTAGATTGGGCCGCACCCACGTTCCTCTTCCACCGATCGCATTGATCAAATGGTCCCGCGCCTGCGGGACGGATAGGAGTAAGAGCCGCTGGAACACAATCCCAACGAGCTAAAGGAAGAAAAAGCGCTCCGAAAATACCAATAACCCACGAACGACAACCCAAACCAATGAACTAAAAACCAACCCACACCCGCATCCACGCTTGACTCCCTACATAGGGGTTAGGCCTTTTCACTCGTGAGTAAGTGCTGGAAGGTATGCAGACCAATCGTTGTATTTCGGGTTGAGGCTGGCTGGGTCGGCGCGCTCCAAGTGTACTGTTTCCGTCGCGCCCGTCTGCGCCCGCTTCAAGGTGAGTTCGACGGGAGTGCCAGCCGGCGCCCAAGCGTAGCCCGAGAAAACCTCGTACGACATTTCTGACGTCGAGTGCTGATCGATGGCTAAGATATAGTCGCCTGCGAGAATTCCGGCTCGTGCCGCAGGACTGTTCGGAAGTACGCCAGCGACGATGCGAAAGTCTGGCTTTGGCCAAACAGCCACGCCGACGAACCCAGTGCCTGCACTCGGCTGGTGCGGTGCGATCGTCAGCTGCGGCTGTTGTGCGGTCGCAACGCTTGCCAGAAACAGTGCTATGACGAGGTGACGCGACATGGGCCTAACGAGACGGAGCTCAGCGACCGCTGGCGGAAGCGAGCGTGGATTGCAATGGATGTGTTTTCATAATGTAATGCGAGGCATCGGAGCGGCCAGCGGTTCGCTGCAGCGATTGGTTAGGCCTTTAGCGCGAAAGCTCGAGATCTAACTCATAAAACGGTCCTTCCTCGTGCCATGGTCTTGGCCGATATTCGGGAAGGGGGAACCCTAATTGCGCCTCGGTAAGAGCGCGCAACCGCGCCCACTCCTGCCGCTTACCAATGGTATGGAAGACGTAATAACTCTCGGGAAGTGTGAGGAAGTAAAGATCCTCGTGGAAAAATCTCGTCCTGAGGCACACCTTGCCTTCAGCCTGTGTCGCTTTCACCCTGACTCTATCGCCCGGCTGAAATTTCGCAGCCGGGCGCTTGTCGCAAGACGTGAATCCGAGAAGCAGCGCGCTCGCGGCAAATGCAAGTATATCGAGCGACTTCATAGGCCTAACGAGAATAAGATGAGCGACGGCTGGCGGGAAAGCGCGTGGCTGCGGGTTGAGGGTGGAATTTCATGAATGGTGAGGAACCAAAGCTGCCAGTCGTTCGCTCCATCGCTTGGTTAGGCATCGCGAATTCACAAACTAAGTG